>NZ_ASXX01000001.1:0-558235 GCF_001526505.1 Agrobacterium sp. D14 | reverse complement strand
GTGGTGTGGCGCCCTTATAGTCAGGCTCCCGAAGGTCTGCAAGCGGAAAAATGCATGATTTGACAAAAAAATGACATGGGCAGCCAGAAGCCCTGAAAAACAAGGATTCTTGTTTCGTAACAAATGGTTAAACGGTCGGAGTTTGCTGTTTTGCGTGAGTGATATGGCTCGGCTTCAATTGCCTTGCGAAACATGTGGTTTCTCAAGTCTGCGGGCTAGCGAAAATCAAGTCAGGTATTTTCCATATATCAGCAGGCCAGAGAGTATTATTATGATTGCATTGATCGCATATGCCATCCACCGCACAAAATTTGATTTCGGGGGACTGCCGGATATCAAGCCGCTTAATATGTCTCCTAGAAATACAAGCAAACCATCCATCGCAAACATGTCCAAGGCCGCGATCAAATTATCGCTACGACTATATCAGGCTGGCCAGTTAGAAGTTCAAGTATTGCTGCTTGGGTCGACAATAAAATAATAAAGAGGCTCCGGTTTCACTTGCGGCCCTCGGTTTCAGTTTAAAAAAAGAAACGGGACCGTGAGGTCCCGTTTTTAGGTTTGCAATTTGAAAACGTCCGTTCCGGACGCCTCTTCAATGATCAGTGCAGAATCTGGCTGAGGAACAGCCGGGTGCGCTCGTGCTGCGGATTGTCGAAGAATTCGGCGGGCGAGTTCTGTTCGACGATCTGGCCCTGGTCCATGAAGATGACGCGGTTTGCCACCTGGCGGGCGAAGCCCATTTCGTGGGTTACGCACAGCATCGTCATGCCGTCTTCGGCAAGGCTGACCATGGTGTCGAGCACTTCCTTGACCATTTCCGGGTCGAGCGCCGAGGTCGGCTCGTCGAACAGCATGATCTTCGGCTTCATGCAGAGCGAGCGGGCAATCGCCACGCGCTGCTGTTGGCCGCCGGAGAGCTGGCCGGGATATTTGTTCGCCTGCTCGGGGATCTTGACGCGCTTCAGATAGTGCATCGCCACTTCTTCGGCTTCCTTCTTGGGCATCTTGCGAACCCAGATCGGCGCCAGCGTGCAGTTTTCGAGGATCGTCAGATGCGGGAAGAGGTTGAAGTGCTGGAACACCATGCCGACTTCACGACGCACCTCATCGATCTTCTTCAGGTCGTTGGTGAGCTCGATGCCATCGACATTGATCGTGCCCGACTGATGTTCTTCAAGCCGGTTGATGCAGCGGATCATGGTCGACTTGCCGGAGCCCGAAGGGCCGGCGATGACGATGCGTTCGCCCTTCATGACCTTCAGGTTGATATCGCGCAGCACGTGGAAGTCGCCATACCACTTGTTCATGCCGATGAGTTCGATCGCCACGCCGTTGTCGAGACGGTCAGTTTTTTTGCTTGGGTTTCTGCCATTTGAGCGTCCCTTATCGTTTATGCCCGGTGTCGAGGTGCCGTTCCATGAACAGCGAATAACGCGACATGCCGAAGCAGAATATCCAGAATACGAAGCCTGCGAAAATATAGCCAGTCATGGCGGTGACGGGCGTGGCCCAGTTCGCATCCGATTGGTTTAGTGTGACAATGCCGAGCAGGTCGAACATGCCGATGATCGAGACCAGCGACGTGTCCTTGAACAGCCCGATGAAGGTGTTGACGATGCCCGGAATGACGAGCTTCAGCGCCTGCGGCAGCACGATCAGTCTCGTCTTCTGCCAGTAGTTCAGGCCGAGCGAATCCGCACCTTCATATTGTCCCTTCGGAATGGCCTGCAGGCCGCCGCGGATCACCTCCGCCATATAGGCCGAGGAGAACAGCGACACGCCGACGAGCGCGCGCAGGAACTTGTCGAAGGTCCAGCCGTCGGGCAGGAACAGCGGCAGCATGATGCTGGCGAAGAACAGGACGGTAATCAGCGGAATGCCTCTGATGACTTCGATGAAGAGCACGCAGAGCATCTTGATCACCGGCAGGTTCGACCGCCGGCCGAGCGCCAGAAGAATGCCGAAGGGGAGCGACACCGTGATCCCGAAGAACGACAGGATGAGGGTCACCATCAGGCCGCCCCAGAGCTGCGTTTCCACCTTCGGCAGGCCGAAGACGCCGCCGATGAGCAGGAAAAACGCAATGAAGGGCAGGATGATGAAAAGCGCCAGCGCATTCAGTCGCTTGAATGGCGCTTTTGGAATCAGCATCGGTATCAGCAGGATGGCGAACGCCACCATCACCAGGATGGGACGCCAGCGTTCGTCGATCGGATAGCGGCCGAAGACGAATTGGCCGAGCTTCGCCGAAACGAAGGCCCAGCACGCACCGGACTGGCCGTCCGGCAGCGCGCCGCCCTGTGAAGCGGTCAGGCAGGCGATACGATCGCTGCCGGTCCATACCGCGTCGATGAACAGCCACTTGATGATCGGCGGCACCAGATAGGCGAGCAGGGCAAGGGCGATAACCGTCAGGACGGTGTCCTTCGGCGTGGCGAAAAGTTTGGTGCGCAGCCAGTGGCCGAAGCCGACGGCGCTCGAGGGCGCGGGTTTGGCGTCCTCGATGGTCTGTCGCACGAATGCGTGATTGCTGATCGTCATCGTTATCGCTCCACCAGGGCCATTTTCGCATTGAACCAGTTCATGACCACGGCCGTGAGCAGGGACAGCGAGAGATAGATGACCAGCCAGATTGCAACGACTTCGACCGCCTGTCCCGTCTGGTTCAGGATCGTGCCGCCGACCGAGACGATGTCGGCGAAGCCGACAGCGACCGCAAGCGAGGAGTTCTTGGTCAGGTTGAGATACTGGCTCGTCAGCGGCGGGATGATGATGCGCATCGCCTGCGGAACGACGATCAGGCGCGTCGTGGTGCTGGAGCGAAGTCCCAGCGCATCCGCAGCTTCCGTCTGCCCCTTCGCCACGGCCTTGATGCCGCCGCGAACGATTTCGGCGATAAAGGAGGCGGTGTAGAAGGAAAGCGCCAGGAACAGCGACATGAATTCAGGTGCGACGACTGCGCCGCCCGAGAGATTGAACCGCCCGGCAATCGGATAGTCGAATGTCAGCGGCGCCCCGAGCGCCAGAAATGTCGCCAGCGGCAGGCCGATGATGAGAAGCGTCGCCGTTATTCCGGTGCGGAACTGCTGTCCGGTTCTTTCCTGTCTGGCCTTCGCCCAGCGGTAAACGAAGACGCTGAGAACGATGGCGACGAGGAAGGCGAGCGGCACGAGCCAGGTGCCTTCTCCCCACAGCGGCTTGGGAAAGAAAAAGCCGCGATTGTTGAGGTAGGTTCCAAGCGGAAGCTCGAGCGACTCGCGCGCCTGCGGCAGAACCGAGATGACGCCCTTGTACCAGAAGAAGATAACGAGCAGCGGCGGGATGTTGCGGAAGATTTCCACATAGGCCTGCGCGAGTTTCGAAATCAGCCAGTTGTTGGACAGCCGGGCGATGCCGACGATGAAACCGATGATCGAGGCGGCGATGATGCCGAAAAACGCAACCTGGATCGTGTTGAGAATGCCAACGAGCAATGCCCGGCCATAGGTCGCGTCGCTGGTATAAGCGATCAGCGACTGGCCGATATCGAAACCGGCTCTTCCGTTGAGGAAGCCGAAGCCGGACGAGATGTTTGACCGTTGAAGATTGGTGATCGTATTCGTCACGATGATCCAGACGAAGGCGGCCAGGACGACGACTGTCAGGACCTGATAAAAAATGCCGCGTATGCGTGGATCGTAGATAAGTGACGACGCGCTTTGCGCGCGCGATCGTTGCGAACTGACCGCGTTGCCTGCCATAGGCACCTTTCCCTTTTATGTGCTCTTTGCGAGCTTATTTATATAATTTGAAGCGGAGGCCGGGCGTTGCCCAGCCTCCTTATGATCTAGCCGGTAATGGGGCCGATCAACGGACCGGCGGTGCGTATTGCAGGCCGCCCTTGGTCCACAGCGCGTTCTGGCCACGCTCGATCTTCAGCGGAGAGCCAGCGCCGACGTTGCGGTCGAAGACTTCGCCGTAGTTACCCACCAGCTTGATGATGTTGTAGGCCCAGTCGTTGGTCACGCCGAGATCGGTACCGATCTTGGTGCCTTCTTCCGTGCCGAGCAGGCGCTTCACGTCCGGATTGGCGCTGTTCTTCTGCTCATCGACATTCTTGGAGGTGACGCCAAGCTCTTCGGCGTTGACCATCGCATAGTGAACCCAGGTCACGATGTCGAACCACTGATCGTCACCCTGGCGAACGGCCGGGCCAAGCGGCTCCTTGGAGATGACTTCCGGCAGAACGACGTTTTCGTCCGGGTTCTTCAGCTTCAGACGGATTGCATACAGACCCGACTGGTCGGTGGTGTAAACGTCGCAACGGCCCGAATCATAGGCGGAGGTTGCGTCGGATTCCTTTTCGAAAACGACCGGGTTGTACTGCAGATTGTTGGTCTTGAAGTAGTCGGCCAGGTTGAGCTCGGTGGTCGTGCCGGTCTGAACGCAGACGGCGGCGCCGGAGAGCTCGAGAGCGGACTTCACGTTAAGGCTCTTCTTGGCGATGAAGCCCTGGCCGTCATAATAGTTGACGGT
Source organism: Agrobacterium sp. D14 (assembly GCF_001526505.1). NCBI lineage: Bacteria > Pseudomonadati > Pseudomonadota > Alphaproteobacteria > Hyphomicrobiales > Rhizobiaceae > Agrobacterium > Agrobacterium sp. D14. The sequence continues at coordinate 553,717 of NZ_ASXX01000001.1, read as the reverse complement.
GCGGAAGTTGAAGCCGAGCGACGTGTCGCGGCTGATCGTCCAGGTGGTGTTACGGGTCAGAACATCGACTTCACCGGACTGGAGAGCCGGGAAGCGGTCCTTGCTCGAAAGGGCGACGAACTTGGCTTTCGAAGGATCACCGAAAACCGCGGTGGCAATACCACGGCAATAGTCCACGTCGATACCGGACCATTCGCCCTTGTCATCGGGATTGGAAAATCCCGGAATGCCCGCGCTGACGCCGCAGGTGACGAAACCTTTTCCCTTCACATCCTGAAGCGTCGCAGCCGAAGCGACCGAGGCTCCTCCCAAAACTGCTGCGCCGATGGCGGCTGACAGAATTGCCTTTTTCATTTTTCCCAACCTTTGTTTGTTATCGTCACTTGGAAGGGGACCGGCATGTTTGTCTTCCCCAGCTCCCCCTTCAGCGAGATCTTTTTCGATCCGCTTTTTCTATCACAATCACAATTGGCAGCGGGGTCAAGACGTACGGGCAATAATTGTGCCTATAAAACGGAATTTTCCAAATTTTGGTCGGGAAGTGTGCAAAGGGTGAAAATATAAGCATATTTTTGCGGAAATTTGCACTTGCACAGTATTTGTATACTTATTGTATTCTGGTTGGCGATGGATCAATCCGACCTGCTCAGGCGTCCCTGCGGGACTTGACCTTGCGTTGCGGTCTTAGCATTGTCGCACGCGTCAATGTTCCTTCGAAAGCTGATCTGAAATGACCAAGACAAATGACCTGCTTTCCGCCGCAGGTGTGAATACGCGCCTGACCCATGGCGGCAACGATCCCGCGGACTGTTTCGGTTTCGTCAATCCGCCCATCGTGCGCGGTTCGACCGTGCTTTTTCCAGACGCGGAGACGCTTTCGACCGAAAACCAGAAATATACCTATGGCACCCACGGCACGCCGACGACGGATGCTTTGTGCAATCTCGTCGACGAGCTGGAAGGGTCTGCCGGAACCATTCTCGTGCCCTCGGGCCTTGCGGCCATCACCGTGCCGTTCCTTGCCTATCTCGGCGCCGGCGATCACGCGCTGATCGTCGATTCCGTCTATTTTCCGACGCGCCGTTTCTGCAATACGATGCTGAAGAAGCTCGGTGTCGAGGTGGAATATTACGACCCGGCAATCGGGGAGGGCATTGAGGCTCTCATCCGGCCGAACACGAAGCTGGTGCATCTGGAAGCGCCGGGTTCCAACACCTTCGAGATTCAGGATGTAAGGCTGATCACCGATATCGCTCACCGGTATGATTGCGTGGTGACGATGGACAATACCTGGGCGACGCCGCTTTATTTCAAGCCGCTCGATTTCGGCGTCGATGTCTCCATTCACGCCGCCACCAAATATCCTTCGGGTCATTCGGATGTGCTTATGGGCTTCGTTTCGGCCAATGAAAAGCACTGGAAGGCGCTTTATCAGGCCAATACCAATCTCGGCATCTGCGTCACCTCCGACGATGCCTACCAGATCCTGCGCGGCATGCGCACCATGGGAATAAGGCTGGAGCACCACCAGAAAAGCGCGCTCGATATCGCCACATGGCTGGAGAGCCGTGACGACGTCGTCCGCGTGCTGCATCCGGCGCTGCCGAGCTTTGCCGGGCACGAACTCTGGAAGCGCGATTTCAAGGGCGCAAGCGGTGTCTTCTCCTTCGTGCTGAAGGCGGAAGAGGGCAAATACAAGCAGGCGGCCGCCGCCTTCCTCAATGCGCTGACCTTCTTCGGGCTCGGCTATTCCTGGGGAGGATACGAATCGCTTGCCGTTTCGGTCTCGCTTGTCGACAGGACCATTGCCAAGGGCCCGTCGGAAGGGCCGGTCATCCGCCTGCAGATCGGGCTCGAGGATATCGCCGATCTCAAGAAGGACCTCGAGGCCGGGTTTGCGGCAGCGGCCGGAGTTTAACCTCAGCCTTTGGCGCGATAGCCGTAGAGCCAGTCGAAGTCCTTCAGGAAGGCGTCGGTGGGGCGCGTGGAAAACACGAAGTCCCGCGCAATACGCACCGGGCCCGTGGCGTGATAGGCAAAACGATTGAGAGAGGCCCGCTTGCGGGCCTTTTCTATGCGCGGCAGGCGCAGGGCCTCGAAGCTGGTAAGGGCCTGCGGCAAGGGCAGGGGCTTTTCGGCATTGCCGCCCGCCGTCGCTCCCGCAAGTTCGAAAGCATCCTCTATCGCCATCGCCGCGCCCTGTGCGGCGAAGGGCATCATGGCATGCGCCGCGTCGCCGATCAGCACCGTGTCACGACCATCGTGCCAGCGGCCCGGGCCGGCCTGATAGAGCGGCCAGAAGGTGGGATTCTCTGATGAATCGAGCAATCGGACGATATCCGGGCTGAAGCCGCGAAACTGTTCCAGCAGCATGGCTTTCTGCCGCCCGCTCGATTCCGCCCGCCAGGTTGCGCCGGGATCGGCACCGAGCGCGATGGCGACAATGTTGAAGCCGCCGACTTCCTTCAGCGGATAGGCGACGATATGGCCGCCGGAACCGAGATAGGCGGTCACTGCGCTTTTATTGATGGCTGACGGCACGTCGTTTGCGGCAACGGTGAAGCGCCAGGCAATATTGCCGGAGAAAGTGGCTGCGGGAGCGGAAGGGACCGCGAAACGGGCCGCCGACCAGACGCCATCCGCGCCGACGATCAGATCATGGTCACGGAAGGTGGTTGCGGCAATCACATCCGCCGTCGCGTTTTCGATGCGCTTGCCGAGATGCAGGCGGCAGAGCGGGTTGCGTGTCACCGCCTGGAGAAGCGCATTCTGCAGCGTCGAGCGGTGCAGCACGCCATAGGGTGCGCCCCAGCGTGTGCGCGCCACCGCGCCCATCGGCAGCGAGAGCAGCGTGGCGAGCGATTTTCCGGAGGCGAGTTCGACGCTGACCGGTTCGGTCCAGCGCGCTTCGATTTCCGGCAGCACGCCGAGTTCGGCGAGAATGCGGGCGGCATTGGGCGAGAGTTGCAGGCCTGCGCCCACTTCCGTCAGCTCACCGGCCTGCTCGATGATGTCACAGTCGATCCCGTACCGGGCAAAGGAAAGGGCAGCGGTGAGACCGGCGATGCCGGCACCGACAATGGCTACGGATTTGATGGGCATTGGTGCGCCCCGATCAGGAAAAGTGGAAGGTCAGGCGGCCTTCACATGGAAGACGCAGCCCGGAGGATTGGTCTGCTCGGCCTTCAGCGACGGATTGTAGCGGTAAAGGGTGGAGCAGTAGGAACAGACCTTCTCGTTGTCGTCGCCCATATCGATGAAGATATGCGGATGATCGTAGGGCACGGAAGCGCCGGTGCACATGAATTCCTTGACGCCGATCTCGATCATGCGGTGTCCGCCATCGTTCTGGAAGTGGGGAATGGAATGCCCGGCCATGTTCGTCTCCAAATGCAATATCGTTATCGAGCCGCAATCCGTCTTCGCGTGCCGGCTCGTCGTTGCGGATATGTAGCCTCAAACGCATTGCATCTCCATAAAAATCGTCAGCAAAACATGTTCAACATTGCTAATTCCTGCCATATGGTCCGGCAAAAAGGATGTCCTTGATGAATCTCAACACGCCGCAGTTTTCCGATTTTTCCCATGACGGCCTTCGCCTTGCCTATTTCGACGAGGGCGATCCGGCGGGCGAACCGGTTCTGCTGATCCACGGCTTCGCCTCCAGCGCCAATGTCAACTGGGTGCATCCCGGCTGGTTGAAGACGCTAGGCGAAGCGGGCTACCGGGTGATCGCCATCGACAATCGCGGCCACGGCGCAAGCGACAAGCCGCACGATTCCGAAGCCTATTATCCGCCCGTCATGGCCGGGGATGCGGTGGCGCTGCTCAACCATCTCGGGATCGCCGAAGCGCATGTGATGGGCTATTCCATGGGCGCGCGCATTTCCGCCTTCCTTGCCATGGCGCATCCGGAGCGCGTGCGTTCGCTGGTCTTCGGCGGGCTCGGCATCGGCATGGTCGAAGGTGTCGGCGACTGGGATCCGATTGCCGAGGCGCTTCTCGCACCTTCGCTCGATGTCGTCACCCATGAGCGCGGCCGCATGTTCCGCGCCTTTGCCGACCAGACGAAAAGCGACCGGCTGGCGCTGGCCGCCTGTATTGAGACGTCGCGGGTTCTCGTCACGCGCGAACAGGCTGAGAAAATCGATGCTCCAACGCTGATCGCTGTCGGAACGAAGGACGATATCGCCGGTTCCGGCGCGGAGCTTGCCGCGATCATGCCGCATGCGCGGGCCATCGACATTCCCGGCCGCGACCACATGCTGGCCGTGGGCGACCGGGTGTTCAAGGCGGCGGTGCTGGAATTTTACCGCTCGCTTTGACCCGGAGCATTTCCGGGAAAAGCGGAGCCCGGTTTTCCGTCCGGAAATGCGGCAACGCTGAGGACAGCAAGAAACGGTTTTTCATGCTGCATGAAGAAAAACTGAAGCCTTGCCGCCTTTAAAGTCGTCATTCGAATCCCATTTCTAATGCACGTCTTTTTCTGTATAAAGAACGACCACTGCAAACGAGGAGACCATTCATGGTCGCACGTACCGAGGCCCGTCAGCCCGAACAGCTGGCGATCGTCGATCCCATCTGGGGCAGCCTGCTCAATGAAGCCCGTAGCGCCGCGGCGCAGGACCCGCTGCTTTCGGCCTTCCTTTATTCGACGATCCTCAATCACCGGTCTCTCGAAGAATGTGTGATCTACCGCATCTGCGAACTCCTCGATCATCCCGACATGCAGGCCGTGCTTCTGCGCCAGACCTTCCAGGACATGCTGGATGACTGGCCGGAATGGGGAAGCGTGCTGCGTGTCGACATTCAGGCCGTTTACGACCGCGATCCCGCCTGCACGCGCTTCATGGAGCCGCTCCTCTATTTCAAGGGATTCCAGGCCATCCAAACCCACAGGCTCGCCCACTGGCTGCTGCAGAAGGGCCGCAAGGACTTCGCGTTTTACCTGCAAAGCCGCTCCTCGAGCATTTTCCAGACGGATATCAATCCGGCCGCGCGCATCGGCAAGGGCATCTTCCTCGATCATGCCACCGGGCTGGTGGTCGGTGAGACGGCCGTGATCGGCGACAACGTCTCCATCCTTCACGGCGTCACGCTCGGCGGCACCGGCAAGGAAGGGGCGGACCGCCATCCGAAGATCGGAAACGGCGTGATGATCGGGGCCGGGGCGAAAATCCTCGGCAATATCGAGATCGGCAGCTGCTCGCGCATCGCTGCCGGTTCGGTGGTGCTGAAGCCGGTTCCGCCCAAGACGACCGTTGCCGGCGTGCCGGCGCGCGTGGTGGGAGAAGCAGGGTGTTCCGAACCCTCGCGCCTGATGGACCAGCTTATCGGGGCCGATATCTGACTGGCCCTGCCGCGCTCCGATGGGGCCGGCATTTTCACGGTCGTCCGTGTGGAAGACACGGATGACTTGCCGCTTTCACTTTACTTTGGCCTTTGTCCCATGCCAAAAGCGGGCCAACGCGAACCGCACAGGAGAATAGTGGTGAAAGCCGACGAAATCAAAAAACTCGACGCCTATTTCAAGCGCACCTTCAACCCGACGATGGTGGTCAAGGCGCGTCCGCGCAAGGACGATTCCGCCGAAGTGTATCTTGGCGAAGAGTTTCTCGGCGTCGTTTATATCGATGACGAAGACGGCGACCGCTCCTACAACTTCTCCATGGCGATCCTCGACGTCGATCTGTGATCGTCACCATCCGGTGACGGATGGAGTTTCGCACTGAACCAGTCGCCCGTGGCGGTTACGCCGCGGGCGATTTGTTTTTTCGGCTGCTCACCTGCATCATCAGGCGGTTTTCCGGCCGCAAGGTGACCCGCATCAGCGGCTCGGTATTTGCCGGGCTTTTGTTCCTGAGGTGGTCGTTCTGCAAAAGCACGGCAAGGATTGCGACAGCCTCCATCATGGCAAAGGCGTTGCCGATGCAGACGCGCGGGCCAGCGCCGAAGGGCATATAGGCATAGCGGTGGCGCGCCTTGACCCTTTCGGGCTCGAAGCGTGAGGGGTCGAAGCGGTCGGGTTCTTCCCACAGTGTTGTGTGCCGGTGGACGGCGTAGATCGGCACATAAAGAACGGTGCCGGCGGGGATATCGTGTTCGCCGAGCCTGAAGTCCTGCAATGCCGTGCGTGTCACGACAGGGGCGGGTGGGTAAAGCCGCATCGCTTCCGAAAATACCTGTCTGGTATAGGTCAGACGGGCGATATGTTCGGCCGCGACCGGTTCACCTGCGGTAACGGTTTCGATCTCGTCGATGACCTTGCGCTCCACGTCGCTGTTTTGCGAGAGCAGATGGAAGGTCCAGGCAAGGCCGAGGGCCGTGGTTTCATGCCCGGCGGTGATGAAGGTCAGGAGATTGTCGATGATTTCCGTGTCGCTCATCATGCGCCCGGTTTCCGGATCTTTCGCTTCGAGCAGCATGGAAACCAGATCGTTCCTCTCGATCGGATTTTGTCGCCTTTCGGAAATGACGGTTGCAAGGCTGGAGCGAAGATAATCCACCGCCGCGCGCGCCTTGCGACGGCCCGGATGCGGAAGCCATTCCGGTGCCCCCAGCATGGCGAGTGCGAAGGTCCAGCCCGTGGGTTTCAGATAATCGGTGATGCTTTGCTCGACACGCCCGATATCGATCCCATGGCCGCCGGACATCATGGTTTCGACGATGATGTCGAAGGTCGTCCGCATCATCTCATGGCCGATATCGATGTCGCCGGCAGGCGATGAGCGCCAGCGCTCTTGCGCGCGGCGCGCGGCGTCGATCATGACCGGCAGCAGTTCCTGCAGCTTCTCGTGCCGGAACGCTGCGGCAACGGATTGCCTTTGCCACTTCCAGTGATCGCCATCGGCCGTCAGAAGCCCCTGGCCGAGCGCGGGGCCGAGGGCGCGGCGCACATCTTCCCCCTTGCCGAGCAGATGGGCGTTCTTGACCAGCCCCTCATGGATAAGCGCGGGATCGGCAAGATGAACCCGCATGACGCCGCCGAGACGGGTAAAGACCGCCGGCTCGCTGAAAATCTCCGGTGGCAGAGCCTTCAGCGGATTGCGGATGAGCGACAGCGCGACGCGGGCTGTTGCGAATTTGGAGACGGGAGCGATTCCGGGCGTATCCGGGGAGGCGGTGCGAAGGTCGGTTCCGGTCATTTACAGGTCCTTTGTCCGCGTTGAACACTTACATTTCCTGTTAAGGTGTATACCTTATTGTGAGTATTTAAGGTGTATACCTTAGATTTCAATGGTCGGGTTCGAAATCAATGAAGAAAAGCAGTACCGGGCGGACGGCGGCACGCCCCACACGCCAGAGAATTCTCGACGCCGCTCTCACTCTGTTTAACGAGCGCGGGCCCGACCACGTGACGACCGCCGAAATCGCAAGGGCGGTAGAGATCAATGAGGGCAATCTCTATTATCACTTCCGCACCAAGGAAGCGCTGGTTCTGGCGCTGTTTGCCCGGTTCGAGGCCGATGCGCTGGCAATAGTCGGAAAGATTGACGGGGCCGACGAAGGGGCGGCGGCAACCTATGCCGGTTTTCTGCGGCTCTGGTTTTCGCTGGTGTGGGACTATCGTTTCCTGTTTCGCGATCTGGTCGGTCTTGTCTCTTCCGCCCCGGCGCTGGTGGAGCCCGTGCGAACCATAAGCGCCGCGATGCGCCTTGCCGTCGGCGATATCGTCGCGCGCATGGAGAAAGCCGGCCTCGCCGCGATTCCCGAGGAAGAGCGGCCTGCCGTTCTGACAAACCTCTGGATCGTCTCCACCTATTGGGCGTCCTATCTCAATCTTCAGGAAGGCATCACCGAGTTCGGTCCGCCGCAGCTGGACTGGGGATTGAAGCAGGTCTCAAGCCTGTTCAGACCCTATCTCTCCGCGGAAGCGAAAGCCGAGCTGGAAGCGCTGCTGGTAGGGGAGCCGTAGGTTTCACCGGGCGGTGATATGGCTGGAAAACAGGGACGCCCGCGACGATATCCGTCGCGGGCGCTTTTACGATGATCAGCCATATGCCGCTGAAGTATCAGGCAGCCTTCAGCAGATCGCCATGCGGATCGAGGACGAACTTGGTGGCCGCGCCCTGATCGAAGCTTTCATAGCCCTGCACCGCATCGTCGAGTGCGATGATCTTGGCGTTGACGATATCGGCAATCGGCAGGCGGTCATGCAGGATCGCCTGCATGAGCTGGCGGTTATATTTCAGCACCGGCGTCTGGCCGGTGTGGAAGGATTGCGCCTTTGCCCAGCCGAGGCCGAAGCGCAGCGACAGGCTGCCCTGTTTCGCCGCCGCGTCGACTGCGCCGGGGTCTTCGGTGACATAGAGGCCCGGAATGCCGATGGAACCTGCGGCGCGGGTGATTTCCATCATCTGGTTGAGAACGATGGCTGGCTGTTCGCCGCCCGCATGGCCGCGCGCTTCGAAGCCGACGGCGTCGATGGCGCTATCCACCTCGTTGGTGCCGACGATTTCGGCGATCATGTCGCCCAGCCGGTCGCCCTTGGAAAGATCGACGGGTTCAAAACCGACTCTTGCCGCGTGCGCAAGGCGATCCTTGTTGAAATCGCCGATCATGACGACCGCAGCACCCAGAATGCGGGCGGATGCGGCGGCGGCAAGGCCGACCGGGCCGGCGCCCGCGACATAGACCGTGGAGCCGACGCCGACGCCCGCCTTGACCGCGCCGTGGAAGCCGGTCGGCAGAATGTCGGACAGCATGGTGAGGTCGCGAATCTTCGACATCGCCTTGTCGCGGTCCGGGAACTTCAGCAGGTTGAAATCGGCATAGGGGATGGTGACATAACGGGCCTGTCCGCCGATCCAGCCGCCCATATCGACATAACCGTAAGCGCCGCCGGCGCGGGACGGGTTCACCGTCAGGCAGACGCCTGTATCCTGCGACTTGCAGCAGCGGCAGCGGCCGCAGGCGACGTTGAAGGGCACCGAGACGATATCGCCAATTTCCAGCATCTCGACATCGACGCCTTTTTCGATGACTTCGCCGGTGATTTCATGGCCGAGGACGAGGCCCGGCATAGCCGTGGTGCGGCCGCGCACCATATGCTGGTCGGAGCCGCAGATGTTTGTGGAAATCACCTTGAGAATGACGCCGTGCTCGATACGGCGTCCATCCGGCGCCTCAAGCTTCGGGTCATCGATATCGCGAACTTCGACCTGACCCGGCCGCATGTAGACGACGCCTCTGTTCCTGCTCATATCCATCTCCTCCATGGTTTGAACACCGTACCTGTCCGCTCCTCCGCAGACAGGTGACTCCATGGGTGCAGCAAACCATGTGAGGGGAGATGTGGCGTTCGGGAATACGACACGCGGTGTGGTCGTAACGACACCGCGTTTCGCCCGATGTCACGGTGGCGTTATCTGTCGAGCGGTTTTCTGAGGCGGCCAGCGGCGTCCTGAATATATTGCCAGGCGACACGGCCCGAGCGGCCGCCGCGCGTGGTCGCCCATTCCAGCGCCTCGTGATGCAGCGTTTCGCGGTCCAGACCCAGATCGAAATGCGCCGCATAGCTGTCGATCATCGTCAGATAATCGTCCTGGCCGCATTTGTGGAAACCGAGCCACAGGCCGAAACGGTCCGAAAGCGAAACCTTCTCCTCCACCGCTTCCGAAGGGTTGATGGCGGTGGACTGCTCGTTTTCCATCATGTGGCGCGGCAGAAGATGGCGACGGTTGGAGGTCGCATAAAACAGCACATTGTCCGGCCGGCCTTCGATGCCGCCGTCGAGCGCCGCCTTCAGCGATTTATAGGCCGTATCGTCATGGTCGAAGGAGAGGTCGTCGCAGAAGACGATGACGCGATGGCCGGAGGCTTTCAATATATCGAGCAAAGCGGGCAGGGTGTGGATGTCCTCGCGGTGCACTTCCACCAACTTCAGCGAAACGCCGCTTGCCGCGCGCACATCTTCGTGAACGGCCTTGACCAGCGAGGATTTGCCCATGCCGCGCGCGCCCCACAACAGCACGTTATTGGCGGCAAAACCTTCCGCGAAACGCAGCGTGTTTTCGTGGAGAATGTCGCGGACATGATCGACGCCACGGATCAGCTTCAGGGCGATACGGTTGGGGCGGGGAACCGGCTGGATAAAGGAGTTGACTGGCGCCCAGACGAAACAATCGGCCGCATTCCAGTCGTTTACGGCGGGCGCCGGCCCGGCCAGACGTTCCACGGCGATGGTGAGCCGGCGCAGTTCTGAAAGAAGCAGGGAGGCCGTTTCTTCTCGAATCATGGTGTTTCTTCCGCTTGTCTGGTGTTCAAAACTCTGTTTTGCGCCCGGCCTAGCATGGCGTTTCAGGCCCATAAAGGTTAAGAGGTCCGGAATCGGTACGGCGTGGGCCCTGCATCTGTTGCAATCCCGGCGTTCCCCACTATATTCCGGCGGCTTGAAAGCTGGGGCGGCATCCAAGGTCGTGCCGTAATTCTGAGGAGTTTTATATGTTCATTAGTCAAGCTTTTGCCCAGGACGCAGCGGGCGGCGCATCGGCCTTCGGTTCCGGCCTTGAAATGCTTTTCCTGTTTGCGCCGCTTATGGTGGTCTGGTACTTTTTCCTTATCCGCCCGCAGCGCGCGCAGATGAAGAAGCGCCAGGAAACGCTGACCAATATTCGCCGTGGCGATCAGGTCGTTCTTGGCGGCGGCATCGTCGGCAAGGTGACCAAGGTCATCGATGACAATGAACTCGAAGTCGAAATCGCCGAAGGCGTGAAAATCCGTGCCGCCCGTGCCTACATTGCCGAAGTGCGTGTGAAGGGCGAAGTGGTCAAGACGGAAGCCGCTTCCTGATCCTGCCGGATTATCGAATGCCCGATTGCGAATTTTGACGGGTTGCGCACAGCGCGACCCCAACCCTGACCGAGATCGAAATGCTTCATTTTTCCCGTTGGAAAACAGTCTTCATCTGGCTGCTTGTGCTGGCAAGCGTCTTTATCGCCTCTCCCAACCTGTTTACGGACAAACAGCTGGAGGGCATGCCTGCCTGGTACAAGGACAACAAGGTAACGCTCGGTCTCGACCTTCAGGGCGGTTCGCACATCATGCTCAAGATCGAGCGTTCCGACATCGTTAAGGAACGGCTTGAAACGATCGTCGGCGATGTGCGCACGCAGCTTCGCGACGCCAACATCCGCTATTCGGGGCTTACCGGCAACGGCCAGCAGATTCAGGTCCGCATCAGCGATCCCGCTCAGGTGGAAGCCGCCAAGACCGCGCTTCGCGACCTGACGCAGCCGGTGTCCGCCGGCACGCTGGTCGGCGGCTCCATCACCGAAGTGACGATGAATGACGGCGGCGACAATCTGCTCAGGCTCAACCTGACGGATGAAGGCATCGACTACCGCCTGTCATCCGCCGTTTCGCAATCCATCGAAGTCGTGCGCCGTCGCGTTGACGAAGTCGGCACCACCGAGCCGCTTATCCAGCGTCAGGGTTCGGACCGCATCATCGTGCAGGTGCCCGGCCTTCAGGATCCGCAGCGCCTGAAATCGCTTCTGAACCAGACGGCAAAGCTGTCCTTCCGCATGGTCGATACGACGATGCCGGTACAGGAAGCCATGAACGGCCGTCCTCCCGCAACGTCGGAAGTTCTTTATTCGCAGGACGATCCGCCGGTTCCCTATCTGGTGGAGCGCCGTGCGCTCGTTTCCGGCGATAATCTCGTCGACGCGCAGGCAAGCTTCAACCAGCAGACCAACGAACCCGTCGTCACCTTCCGCTTCGACAGCCGCGGCGCGCAGCGCTTCGCGCAGGCGACGCAACAGAATGTCGGCAAGCCCTTCGCCATCGTGCTCGATAACCAGGTCATTTCAGCACCTGTCATCCGCGAGCCGATCATCGGTGGTTCGGGACAGATTTCAGGTAATTTCTCGGTACAGGGCGCCAACGATCTCGCGGTTCTGCTGCGCGCCGGCGCGCTGCCGGCCACGCTGACCGTGGTTGAAGAACGCACCGTCGGCCCGAGCCTCGGTAACGACTCCATCACCGCCGGCCTGACGGCCAGCGCCATCGGCGCGGTCGGCGTCCTCATCTTCATGTTCGTCTTTTATGGCTTCTTCGGCCTGCTGGCGAATATCGCCCTCATCGTCAACGTCATCATGCTGCTCGCTGTGCTGAGTGTGATCGGATCGACGCTGACCTTGCCGGGTATTGCCGGTATCGTCCTGACCATCGGCATGGCCGTGGATTCGAACGTTCTGATCTATGAGCGAATACGCGAGGAGGTGAAGAGCGGTAAACCGCTGATCCAGTCATTGGATAACGGCTTCACCCGCGCCTTTGCGACCATTATCGACGCCAACCTGACGACGCTGATCGTGGCAAGCGTGCTGTTCTACATGGGCACTGGTCCGGTGAAGGGCTTTGCGGTCACGCTGGCCGTCGGTATCATCACCACCGTCTTTACGGCCTATACGCTGACGGCGTGGATGTTCGGCTACTGGGTTCGCCGCAGCCGTCCGAAACACCTGCCGAAGGGTGTCCGCACCGCCATGTTCGACGGTCGTGACATTCCCTTCATGCGTTATCGCCGCGTGGTGTTCATGATCACCGGCGCCATCATGCTCGCCTGCGTCGGCGGTTTCGTGGCCAAGGGTCTGAACCTCGGCATCGATTTCCAGGGCGGTTCGGTCATCGAAGTGCGCGCCAAGCAGGGTGAAGCCGATCTCGCCGATATTCGCGATCGTCTGAACCAGCTCAATCTCGGTGAAATCCAGGCGCAGAACTTCGGTACGCCGCAGGATGTTCTCATCCGCATCCAGGCGCAGGACGGCGGCGAAAATGCCGAGCAGTCCGCCATCACCATGGTGCGCGGCGAGCTTGAGGACAAATACGACTTCCGCCGCGTGGAAGTCGTCGGTCCTGCCGTTTCCGGCGACCTGACCGTTACCTCCACCATCGGCGTTATGCTCGCCATGGCGGCGATCATGGTCTACATCTGGGTTCGCTTCGAGTGGCAGTTTGCACTCGGCGCGGTCATCTCCATGGTGCACGACGTGGTCTTCACTATCGGCCTGTTCGTCTTCCTTGGGATAGAGTTCAATCTGACCAGTATCGCGGCGATCCTTACGATCATCGGATATTCGCTGAACGATACCGTGGTCATCTACGACCGTGTCCGTGAAAACCTTAGGCGATACAAGAAGATGCCGCTTTCCATGATCATCGACGTGTCGCTGAACCAGACTCTGTCGCGTACGATCCTTACCGGTCTGACCGTACTTCTGGCACTGCTGGCACTGTATCTCTTCGGCGGCGAGGTCATCCGTTCCTTCACCTTCGCCATGCTGTTCGGTGTCGGTATCGGCGTGTTCTCCTCGGTCTACATCGCCGCTCCGGTGCTGATCGCCTTCAAGCTGCGTCCTGACAGCAAGGATGCGGAAGACGAGAAGGACGACAAGAAAGAAAACAACACCGGCGCCATTGGCGGCAAGCCTGCCGTCTGATGGCCGGCGGGATTGAAATACGCCCGGCCCATTTTCCCGGCCGGGCGCCCATCGATGCCTATGGCAATGGCGGGTTCCGTTTTGCCGACATGTCGCATCGCGGTTCGCTTCTGCTCCTGCCTTCCGGCATCTATGGGTGGGAGCCTGTCGATGCGAAAGAACTGACGGTCGGACATTTCGAAAAGGTTCTGGCGGAAGCGCAGGATATCGAAGTGCTGCTGATCGGCACGGGCGACGGCATGCGGGTCCTGCCGAAAGAGTTGCGCACCGCCTTCAAGGAGGCGGGCATTTCGGTGGATCCGATGAGCACGGGCGCCGCCGTGCGCACCTATAATATCATGCTGTCGGAATCGCGCGCCGTGGCTGCGGCGCTGATTGCCGTCGAAGGCTGACAGGACGTTTCGCGCGGGGAACCATGGCACCCACAGAAAATCTCGACGTCTGCCTCGCGACGCTGCGCGATACCGATCGCGACCGCTATCTCGCCTGTCTTTTGTCGCCTGCCGACAGGCGTAATGCGCTTGCCGCGCTATACGCCTTCAATGCCGAAATCGCCCGCATCCGCGATTCCGTGCGCGAAGCGCTGCCCGGCGAGGTGCGCATGCAATGGTGGCGCGATCTTCTCGACGGCAATCCGCACGGCGACAGCCAGTCGCACCCGGTGGCAGCAGCGCTTTTAACGACGATCGAGCACTATCGCCTGCCGCGCCCGGTTCTGGCCAATATGATCGAGGCGCGTATCTTCGATCTCTATGACGACCTGTTCGAGGATCGCAATGCACTGGAAGGTTATGCCGGAGAGACCGCATCCGCATTGATCCAGCTTGCAAGTCTCGTCCTTTCCGCTGAAGACGCCGCATCCAGTGCGGAGGCGGCAGGTCACGCGGGCGTAGCGCAGGCCATGGCCGGCATGCTGCTGCTCATGCCGCTGCACCGGCGTCGCGGGCAGGTCTATATTCCCGCCGATATGCTGGCTGCGGCCGGGCTCGACCGCGAGACCTTTCTTGAAGGGCAGGACAGGCAACGCATCGGCATCGCCATCGAAATTTTCGCGGCCCATGCGCTGGATCATATCGAGAAGGCGAGACGCTCGAAGATTTCGAAAAATGTCTTTGCCGCCTATCTTCCCGTCGCCCTGTCCGGGCCGGTCATCGCTGCTGCCAGAAAGGCGGGGAGCGGCGTATTCGACGGCGACCTGCAACTGTCGCAGCTTCGCCGGCAATGGCTGCTGGCAAAGGCTTCCTTCCTCAAGCGTTTCTGATGGCGCGGATCGCGCCAGGCGGTGAAACGACGTCGATCCCGCAAAGCCACACTTCACACAAGCCTCGGTCTATATGAACCTGAACCGGGTTCGCATCGTTTCGATTCGCGAATCTTGATGTTTCGATGCTGAGGGAGCGTCCCGGATGAGTATTGCGATCTGGATTATCGTTTTCGTGCTGCTTTCGGTCTTCGCTGTTTATGCCTGGCGCATGTCGCGGGCGACGGATGAGGATAACAGTCATGATGTGGGGCAGGCGATCATGGATTTCGCCCGCGCGTTTCCCAATGAGGCGATCAGAAGTCTGCATATGACGGCGGATGGCGGCGCGGCCTTCGTGCGGCTGCACGACAACAAGGCCGGCTTCATGCGCAATATGGGATCGCATTATGTGTGCGTGATGATCGATCCCGAGCGCATCCGGGTCGAAAGTCTTGAGAGCGGCGACGGTTTCGTCGTCACCTTTTTCGACATGCCGAAATATAGCGGCTCATACCGCTTCAAATCGGCCGGAGAGGCGGCCGAGGTTTCCCTCTGGCTGCTCGGCAGTCTCGTGGAGGCGCAGGACCATCACGACGAAGGGCCGCTGCCCTCGAACGGTTGAGGCATGTCAGGTGTCGGCTGTCACTGCCCGTCAAGCGGTGGGGTCGCACCGGCCTGCTGGCGCTCGCGCCAGATGATGAACAGGCCGGATGCGACGATGATGAGGATGCCGAGCCATTTCGACGGCGTCGGGAAATCCGAAAACAGCGCATAACCGAGAATCGTCGCCGAGATGATCTCGAAATACTGGAACGGCGCCAGCAGAGAGAGCGGCGCCAGCCGGAAGGCCCTGACGATCAACAGGTGCATGTAGCCGGATATCGACCCCAACAATACGAGCAGGGCAAGTGCGAAGCCGGATTGCGGCAGCGAGACGGCAAAATCCTTGTCGCCCAGCGCATCGCCGGCGAAAAGTGCGGCCCCCATGAACACGGTCCCCGCAATGCCGGACATTGTCTGCATGACCAGCGGGCTGTCGGCATCGCCGATGGCGCGGTTCAGGAAGAGGTAGAGCGTATAAAGAAAGGCGCATG
Organism: Agrobacterium sp. D14; assembly: GCF_001526505.1. Classification (NCBI taxonomy): domain Bacteria; kingdom Pseudomonadati; phylum Pseudomonadota; class Alphaproteobacteria; order Hyphomicrobiales; family Rhizobiaceae; genus Agrobacterium; species Agrobacterium sp. D14. The sequence goes on along the minus strand of NZ_ASXX01000001.1, from coordinate 537,935 downwards.
CGACCGGCAGAAGCGATGTCCAGCCGAAGATTTCGAAGCTGGGCTGTATGACGATCAGCGCGCCGCCGAACCCGACCGCAATCGCCGTCCAGCGCTTCCAGCCCACCTTGTCGCCGAGGAAGAGGGCCGACATCATCGTCAGCATGAAAGGCTCGACGAAATAGATCGCGAAGACATCGGCGAGCGGCATATATTTAACGGCGGCGAAGAACATCAGGCTGGCCGAGGCGTGCAGCACGCCGCGCAGGCAGTTCATCCACGGCCGCTTGGCGCTGAACAGCGCCCTGGGCGACACCACGAGCAGCAGCGGCAGGGTGCAGAGCACCTGGAAAAAGAAGCGGTAGAAGGTCACCTGCGCCGGCGACATGCCGCCGCTCACCGCCATATATTTGGCAATCGCATCCATGACCGGCAGCACCAGCATGCAACCCGCCATGATGGTCATGCCCTTGGCGATATCGTTGAAACCGGTCTGGCTGGTCATGGATCGGGGAGTCATGGGTCAGGCTGCGCTTTCGACCAAAAGGTCCAACGGGAGAGGGGACGCCCGAAAGGTCGCCCCCCTTCCGGGGTCAGGCGGCCTTCTGGCGCGGCAGGCTCTTCATATCAATGACGAAACGATAACGCACATCGCTTTTTATCATGCGTTCATAAGCGTCGTTGATCTGATCGATATCGATCATCTCGATTTCGGCGGCGATGCCTTTTTCGGCGCAGAAATCCAGCATTTCCTGCGTCTCGGGAATGCCGCCGATCATCGAGCCGGCAAAGGTCTTGCGGCCGGGAATGAGGCTGAAGGCCATAACCGAGAGCGGCTTTTCCGGTGCGCCCACCTGCACCAGCGCGCCATCGCGTTTCAGCAGCGCCAGATAGGCGTTGATGTCGTGGTCGGCGGCCACGGCGTCGATGATGAGATCGAGGCTCGAAGCGGCCTTCTTCATCTGCTCGGCATCGCGCGAGACGATCACCTCGTGGGCGCCGAGCTTTTTCGCGTCTTCCGCTTTGGCGGGCGAGGTGGTGATCATCACCACGGTTGCGCCCATGGCATTGGCGAGCTTGACCGCCATATGGCCAAGACCGCCGAGACCGACGACGCCGACACGCTTGCCGGGTCCGGCATTCCAGTGACGCAGCGGCGAATAGGTGGTGATACCCGCGCAGAGCAGGGGTGCTGCCGCCGCCGGATCGAGGCCTTCGGGAATGTTGAGGACGTAACGGTCGTCGACGACGACGTGGGCGGAATAACCGCCGAGCGTATGCGCGCCGCCGCCCATCGCTTTGTCGGGCGAATTATAGGTGCCGGTCATGCCGTTTTCGCAATATTGCTCCAGCCCCTCGGCGCAGCTTGCGCATTCCCGGCAGCTATCGACGATACAGCCGACGCCGACGCGGTCGCCCGCCTTGAACCGGGTGACCTGTGAGCCCACCCGCCCGACGCGGCCGATGATTTCGTGGCCGGGAACGCAGGGATAGAGGGAGCCCGGCCATTCGCTGCGGGCAGTGTGGATATCGGAGTGGCAGACGCCACAGAATTCGATCTCGATTTCGACATCGCGCGGACCTGGATCGCGACGCTTGATGGTCGCGAGCTTCATCGGCGAAGAACCGTCATCGCAGGCATAGGCGGACGTTGTGAACATGATCGCTCCTCCTCTTGTGGTGATCGATGCTGGAAACACCGGCCTGCGGCAAAGGTTGCGGTGGGATCAGCCGCTTGCGCCGGTTTCGGACACTGCCTCGCCAAACACCTCCTCAAAGGCCTCGCGCAGCAGAACGTCGACGTCGCCGATCATAACCGGCAATCCAAGATCGACAAGGCTGGTGACGCCATAGGCGCTGATGCCGCAGGGAACGATGCCGGAAAAATGCGAGAGGTCTGGATCGACGTTGATCGAGAGCCCGTGGAAGCTCACCCATTTGCGCAGCCTGATGCCAAGTGCCGCGATCTTGTCTTCGGCCATGCCGCCATCGGGAAGCAGCGGTTTTTCCGGACGCCTGACCCAGACGCCGACGCGATCCTCGCGCCGCTCGCCACGCACATTCATCTTGTCGAGCGTGCGGATGATGACATCCTCCAGCGCCGCCACATAGGCGCGGACATCCTGCCGCCGCCGCTTCAGGTCGAGCATGACATAGACGACCCGCTGTCCCGGCCCGTGATAGGTATATTCGCCGCCACGACCCGTGGCGAAGACGGGGAAACGCTCCGGCTCTATAAGATCGGCGGCGTCGGCGCTGGTGCCGGCGGTATAGAGCGGCGGGTGTTCCAGAAGCCAGACGAGTTCGTCGGCCTCGCCGCTGGCGATGGCGGCGACTTCACGCTCCATTTCCTCAATCGCCTGTTCATAGGGGACGAGGCCTTCCGAGATTCGCCAGCGTACGGGCGGTGATCCGGCGGCGGGCAGCATGTTTGTCTCGATATCGGTGCGTGTGAGCATGAAAAAGTCCTTTCCACAGCCTTCTCGCAAAATGGCGACAAGGCCGCAACCCCAGCATTTCCGGGCTTCCTGCATATAGGATGGTGCGGTGCGATTTTTAATTTCAAAAAACTGTCACGACGCTCTTGTGCACCGAAAATCCTTTTGCTACATGCACCCCCGTCGGCGCAAGTCGACGCCTACCACGATGCGGTCGTGGCGGAATTGGTAGACGCGCAGCGTTGAGGTCGCTGTGGGGCAACCCGTGGAAGTTCGAGTCTTCTCGACCGCACCAAAGAAACCCGCTTCGGCGGGTTTTTTCTTTTTTGGCCAGCCGTTTAGCTTGCCTTCTGTTTCCTGTCCCCGGTTCGTTGGACCGTATTGGATGTGCCCCAAGCCACGCCAATCTGCTTTAGCCCGCGGCCAGAGCGCCATGAATTAACGGCGGCAAATTATCGACCTGCCGCCGTTCGAATTGAATGGACGAGGTGGATCAGCGTCGGTTGCGCTGGCCGTCACCGACACGGTAGGGGTCACCGTCCATGACCTGATCCATGCGCCACTCGTTTCCACGATATGGACTATGCCACGTCTGGCACCCGGCCAGAAAGACGGTTGCGGTCAGCAATCCGAAAGTGAGGGCGGCTCGCACCATATTGAACTCCTTCGACATGTCATCATAAGCCATGTAGGCGCAGCCAGGTGGTTTTGCGATGCCTCTTTGAAATTTATCGTCCATTTCGGAACCCTGGAGCACGTCCGGTCAAAACGGAATCGTCGGACATGCTCCATCGCTTTGTTTTTTCGCATTTCCAGACGTAAAACCGCTACGCACTTTTACTGGAAATGCTCTAGCTGGATTCGGCCATCGTCAAATTTCGGTGGATATCGATGCACGCTGCAGTAGTCGTGCGGTTCCCCCCTACAAAAACGAGGGGTGGAATATTAGAGGTCCGATGTTAGCTTTTGTCAGGAAAATATGTCTGGGGGTTTTCGTGCTGGGGGACAAAACGGATTCAGACAATGCGCTTGGCTATTACATGTGGAGCATTTCCGACAACAGGCTGATCATGGATGCGGTCACTGCGGAATGCCACGGGTTTTCGGAGCCGGTTGCGTCACGCGGGGTGACGATCGAGGAGATTCTCGAAAGAATCGATGTCGAGATGCGCGATCAGGTGGCGCAGGCCATTTTTGAAAGCATCACTACCGGTGTGTTTTTCGACCAGCGCTACAAAGTCAATCTGCCGGACGGGTCGGACCGGTGGATTGTGGCGAAGGGCAGGGCGATTTTTGATGCCGACAATACGCCGTTTCTGGGCATTGGCAGCGTTCGGGATATTACCCTGAAAAAAACCTATCAGTTCGAGCCTCGGCAATAGCGACCGGACGGGGTGAAAACCGCGCATAAAAAGAGGCGGCTTTCGCCGCCTTTTTTCGTCTGCACCGTGCGGGGACATCAGAAGACGGCGAGATATTTCAGCAGCGAAATAATGCCGATGATGATGACGATCACCTGTGCGATCTGTTTCGCACCGCCGCCGACCGGCAGTCGCGCGATAAGCCACAAGACGAGCACAATCACCAGGAAGGTGATCAGAATGCTGACGAGCGTAGATGTAACCATATGTCCCAGCTCCCTTTTCAATCAATACTCAACGGTCGTTCACCGTTGCGTGAGTAAAAGCGCGAGGCTAATTTTGGTTCCATCGGGTGAAATCGCGGTGTGAGGTCGGGCATGAATCAGTTCAGGGTTAAAAAGCGGCCGACGGGCGCTGTCGTCACTCTTGGCCGTCTCGGGCATCCCGATGTCGTCACGGCCACCGGAGGCGCTCTGACGGTGGTGACGGCGGCCTCGGAGCCGGGTTTCAATCCGCTCGATCTTCTTTATTCGTCGCTGTCGGCCTGTCTGGCGCTCAGCGCCCGGATTGCGGCGAGCCGCATGGGCGTGCTCGATCGGTTCGAAAAGGTTACGGTGCATGTATCCGGCGAAAAGGCTGAGGAGGAGCCGTCGCGGATCGTGCATTTCGATGTCCGGATCGAGATAAAGGGGGATTTCGATGAGGCCACGCGCAGCGCCATCGCCCATATGGCCGAGGATATCTGCACCGTCAGCAACACGCTGAAGGGCGATGCGGAATTTGCGCTGTCGATTACCGGCTGACCATCAGGATTTCCGGGATTTTTCCCATTTTTTCACCAGCCGGTCGCGCTTGAGCTTCGAGAGGCGCTTCAGCCAGAAAATGCCGTCCAGCTGGTCGATCTCGTGCTGGATGCAGATGGCGTGAAATCCCTCGGCGGTCTGCCGGTGTTCGCCGCCGGCTATGTCCTGAAATCTCACCTCGATTTCGTAAGGCCGCTCCACCTCGTCGGTAAAGCCCGGCATGGAGACGCTGCCCTCCACATGGCGCATGGTCTGCGTGGATTGGCTGACGACTTCAGGGTTGATGTAGGTAAGCACGGTTCCCGGTGTCAGCTCCAGCACGAAAACTCGCTGCTTAACGCCGATATGGGCGGCGGTGATGCCGACTCCGGGCGCGGCGCGCATCGTGTCGATCAGGTCCGTCACCAGCTCCTGCAATTGCCCGTCGAAAGCCGTGACCGGCGGACAGATTTCGGACAAGCCGGGATGGGGGTAGGGCAGGATCGGCCTGGTTGCCAAGGAATGCTCCGTTCGTTTCAAATCCGCAGGGACGCCGCCGCAAGGGCCTGTCCTTCTTCGGTTGCCTCCAGAAAGCTGCGCTGGGTGCGGGCATCGCGTTTTGTCACCCGTACGAAACGTGGCGACAGGGCAGTGATTTCGCGCAGAATGAGGGCGTGTGCAAGCCCCAGCCGGTTGGCGATGCTGCGGCTGTCAGCGGCGATGTTCAGATAAACCGAAAGAAGGATCGCTGCACCCGTGGCGGTCTGCGCCTGTGAGGCGCTTTCCTGAACCCGCTCCACCGCCGCCATGAACGCCGCAGTGGATTGCTCCTCTTCCATCAGGAGGCATCCGGGCGCAGGCGAACGGAGACGAGCACCGATTTCGATGTCGGCGTGAAACTGCCCTCGCCATAGCTCGACAGCGGCACCAGCACGTTCAGTTCCGGATAATAACCGCCGACGCTGCCCTGCGGAATATTATAGGGCACCAGCCGGAAATTCCGCGCAATGCGTTCCACGCCGTCGCCATATTCGCCGATGACATCGACGCGCTGGCGGGAATGGGCGCCGAGCGCTTCCATGTCCTTCGGATTCATGAAAATGACGTGGCGCTCGCCATAGACGCCGCGATAACGGTCATCCATGCCGTAGATCGTGGTGTTGTATTGATCGTGGCTGCGGAAGGTCTGCAATACGAACAGGTCATCGCGCGTGAGCGCCTGCTGGTGTTCGGTCTGTTCGGGCAGCGGACCGCTATAGAAGGTGGCCTTTTTCGCCGGCGTGTTCCACTCCCGTTCGGCTGCCGCGTTGCGCAGATGAAAACCGCGCGGCACGCGGACGCGCTCGTTGAAATTATCGAAGCCGGGAATGACCCGCTCGATCATGTCGCGGATGAGATCGTAATCATCGGCAAGCGCCTTCCAGTCGACTTGGGCATTGCCAAGCGTCGCCTCGGCGATACCGGCGACGATGGCGACTTCCGAACGCAGCTCATCCGAGGCCGGCGGGTTGATGCCGCCGGAACCGTGCACCATGCTCATGGAATCTTCCACCGTGACGATCTGCGAGCGGCCGGCCGAATTGCGGTCGATTTCGGTTCGGCCGAGACAGGGCAGCACGAAGGAGGTTTCGCCCGGCACCAGATGCGAATGGTTGAGCTTGGTGGCGATGTTGACGGTCAGCTTCTGCTTTTCGAAAGCCTTGACGATCAGTGGGCTGTCGGGCGTCGCGCGCATGAAATTGCCGCCGAGCGCGATGAAAGTCTGAGCCTCGCCGTCCAGCATCGCAGCGACGGCTTCGACGGTATTGTGGCCGGGCTTGCGCGGCATCGGGACGCCGAGTTCCTTTTCCAGCGCGTCGAGAAGTGCGGGCGGGGCTTTTTCGTCGATACCGACGGTGCGGTCGCCCTGCACGTTGGAATGGCCGCGCACCGGGCAAAGGCCGGCACCCGGACGGCCGACATTGCCGCGCAGCAGCATGAAATTGGTGATCTCGCGAACGATAATGACCGAATGCTTGTGCTGGGTGACGCCCATGGCCCAGGTGGCGATGACGGAACCGGCATTCATGTAGATACGGGCCGCTTCCTCGATCTCCGCGCGGGTGAGGCCGGACTGGTCGAGAATGCTTTCCCAGCTCGTCGCATCGACGGCGGCGCGATAGGCCTCGAACTCCGCCGCATGTTCGGCGATGAAGTCGTAATCGATGATGGCGGGTTCGCCCGCCGCCCTTGCGGCATCGTCGGCGGCGAAGACCGCCTTGCTCATGCCGCGCACGGCCGCCATGTCGCCGCCCTGGCGCGGCTGGTAATAATTGGTGGCGATGCGGGTGCTGCCGCCGGTAATCATCTCCACCTTGTCCTGCGGGTCGGCAAAGCGCTCCAGCCCCTTTTCACGGATGGGGTTGAAGACGGCGATGCGGGCGCCGCGAAGCGCGGCGCGGCGCAGGTCGCCCAGCATGCGGGGATGGTTGGTGCCGGGATTTTGCCCGATGACGAAAATGGCGTCCGTCTGCTCGAAATCCTCAAGTAGCACGGTGCCTTTGCCGACGCCGATCGAAGCCTTCAGGCCGACGCCGCTCGCTTCGTGGCACATGTTGGAACAGTCGGGGAAATTGTTGGTGCCGTAAAGCCGGACCATCAGCTGATAGAGGAAGGCAGCCTCGTTGGAGGCGCGGCCGGAGGTGTAGAACTCCGCTCGGTCCGGGCTGTCGAGACTGTTGAGGATACGGCCGATTTCGGCGAAGGCATCGTCCCAGGAGACGGGCAGATATCTGTCGCTCGCCCGGTCATAACGCATGGGGTGGGTGAGGCGGCCCTGTTTTTCCAGATCGTAGTCGGACCAGCTGCGCAGTTCCGAGACGGTGCGGCTGGCGAAGAAGTCCGGCGGCACGCGGGCTTCCGTCGCCTCCCATGACACCGCCTTGACGCCGTTTTCGCAGAACTCGAAAGAGGAGCCGTGTTCCGGGTCGCCCCAGGCGCAGCCCGGGCAGTCGAATCCGTCCGGCTGGTTGGTCTTCAAAAGTGTGCGGGCGCCGGAAATCGGGGCACCGGATTCAAGAAGGCGTTTGCCGACGCTTTTGAGTGCGCCCCAGCCGCCTGCGGCGGTCGATGCCTTGCCTATGAAGTCCGTCTTGCTCATGGTCCTGATTCCCGGAAACTGTCTTCTCGTGCCCGCCTGCCGGCGTTTGCCGTTTGTCAAATGCCTATCCAGAAGCGCCGTTCCACGCTGCCTGTCAATGTCTTAATTGTGCATTGCGGCGAAACCTTTGTTCGCCCGTTCGACATTTAAAACGGGAACGGCGTAAAGGGGGTGGGCGTTGTCGCAAAACAAGCTGCAAAGCTTGGCTAAACATGCCTATAGCCGCTGGCCGTGGCTAAGCCTGCGAACCGGAAGAGGAATGTTGAATGGATTTTTCGCCGCAGCCGGAGAGCTTGTTTATTTGCCGCTATCCGGTTGTTGACAATAAACCTTTTAACGCCATTCTGCCTGCGCATCCGTGCACTGCGGCATTTGAATACAAGGGGACGCCAGATGACAGACCGTGACGACGATCCTGTCGCGCCCGAGGACATGAAGCCTGCGGAAGCGCCCTCCGATATTTACGCAGAAGACGGGTCCGTCCGCTCGGATTTTCTGACGATGGTGGGTGCCGCGATCGCTGACCGCGATCTGCTTTTCCTGCGCAAGAATGTGGCGCGGCTGCACGAATCCGAACTCGGCGACCTGCTGGAATCCATCCTGCCTGAACAGCGCCATGCGCTGGTGCGCCTTCTCGGTTCCGACTTCGACATGACGGCGCTGACCGAGGTGGATGAGGGCATCCGCCTCGATATCGTCGATCAGATGTCGAACGAGCAGATCGCTGCCGGTATCGGCGAGCTGGATTCGGACGACGCCGTCTATATTCTCGAGGACCTCGACGACGAGGACCGCGAAGATATTCTCTCGCAACTGCCGTTCACCGAACGTGTGCGGCTGATGCGGGCTCTGGATTATCCGGAAAGCTCGGCCGGCCGCCGCATGCAGACGGAATTCGTGGCCGTGCCGCCGTTCTGGACCGTGGGGCAGACCATCGATTATCTGCGCGAGGAGGAGGAGCTACCGGATTCCTTCACGCAGATCTTCGTCATCGATCCCACCTTCAAGCTGGTCGGCGCGCTCGATCTCGACAAGGTGCTGCGCGCCAAGCGTCAGGTGAAGATCGAAACGATCATGCACGAGACCAACCACTCCATTCCGGCCGAAATGGACCAGGAAGAGGCCGCGCAGCTTTTCGAGCAATATGACCTTCTCTCCGCCGCCGTGGTCGACGACAACGGCCGACTGGTGGGCGTGCTGACCATCGATGACGTGGTGGACGTCATTCAGGAAGAGGCCGAAGAGGATCTGCTGCGCCTTGGCGGTGTCGGTGACGAAGAACTGTCGGACTCGATTGCCAGCACGTCGCGTTCACGCGTGCCCTGGCTTGCGGTCAATCTCATCACCGCCTTTCTCTCCGCCTCCGTCATCAGCCTGTTCGATGCGACGATCCAGCAGATCGTCGCGCTGGCGATCCTGATGCCGGCGGTGGCCGGTATGGGCGGCAACGCCGGATCGCAGACCATGACGGTGTCGGTGCGCGCACTCGCCACCAAAAGCCTCGATATTCACAACGCCGCGCGCATCATCCGGCGCGAGGCGGGTGTGGGTATCCTGAACGGCATGCTGTTCGGCTGCGCCATCGGCATTGTCGCCGGTATGTGGTTTCAGGATATCCATATCGGCGGCATCATCGCCACGGCCATGTGTCTCAACATGCTGGCGGCGGCGCTGGCGGGCATTCTCATTCCGCTGGTGCTCGACAAGTTCGGAGCGGACCCGGCGGTCTCTTCGGCGGTCTTCGTCACGGCGGTCACCGATATTGTCGGCTTTTTCGCCTTTCTGGGGATCGCGACCTGGTGGTACGGTATTTCCGGGTAGGGCCACGCGGGCGAAAATTGACTTTTACGTGAAGGTCAAATAATATCATCCGGTTATGAATCGGATAGGCCCTTGGATAAGTATTATAGCATAACCGAACTGACACGCGAATTCGGTGTTTCAACCCGTACCTTGAGATTTTACGAGGACGAGGGGCTGATTCACCCTGAGCGTCGCGGGCGCACACGGCTTTTCAGGGCTGCGGACCGCCGCCTCATTCAGGAAATCCTGCGCGGCCGCCGTATCGGTTTCACCATCTCCGAAATTCGCGAAATCATTCACGTCTACAAGGAACCGCCGGGCGAATCGGGCCAATTGGTGCTTCTGATGAAGAAGGTCGATGAAAAGCGCGCCGAGCTTCGGCAAAAACGCAAGGACATCGAAGAGACGCTGGCGGAACTCGACAATGTCGAAGAAGCCTGTCTGACGCGGCTTGCCGAAATCGGCGTTGGGACGTGAACGAAATTTCGGGCGATATTCGCGCTGGGTCATCGTTTAAGAATTAATATGTCTCCTCCGTCATCCTCGGGCCTGTCCCGAGGATCTGCTACGGTTCAATTTTGGAAACGGGGATAGATCCTCGGGACAAGCCCGAGGATGACGCCTAGTGCGGATGGGAACGCTCGAAAACGTCGGCTCGATTTGGCCCACTCGTACCTACTGCGCCTCAACCGTACACTGTTGCGCCACCTCGCTGACCTTCGTCTGCTGATCGGCGCTGAGCTTGCCTTCCATCATCGTGTCGAACAGGTTTTCCGCCTGCAGCTTCTCCAGCGTGCAGCCGCAGAAACGCTGGCACAGTTCCAGCCCGTTCGCCTGCTCGACGCAGCTCTTTTCACAGCTCGATTTGTAAAGCTCGACCTGATCGACAGGCGGGGGCGGGGCGATGAGCGACAGCGTGTAGACGAGGCCGATCAGCACCGGCTGGTGGATGAGGTAAAAGGCAAGGCTGTGACGGCCGGCGCCTGCGATCAGGTTGCGAGGCGAACTCGGGCTTCGAAAGCGGTCGAGCCAGTCGCGGGGCGTGACGAATTGCGAGACCGCAAGTCCGGCAAGGAAGGGCGCAAGCCAGGGGAGAAGCGGCACATAATCGTTCGAACGGGGCGGCATGGTGGAAAAACCGATCCAGGCCAGCCATTTTGCGTTGAACAGTTCGGATTGCAGATAGTGCGGCAGGATGAAAGCGATCGCTGCAAAAAGCAGCGTCACGGCCGCGGGTGCTCGCAGGAACAACAGTCCGACAAGGCTTGCGGCGGCGATATTGTGCAATATGCCGAAGAAGATGAAGCTGTCCGGAAAGGCGAAATACGTGGCGACGGTAATGAGCAGCGCCGAGCCGGCCACCATGGCAAAACGCTTGCCGAAGGACGGCCAGTTCACGCCCTTGCCATGGGCGAGAAACAGGCTGAAACCGGCCAGAAACAGGAACGAGCTGGCGATGCCGCGCGCATAGAGCTTCCACAGACCGGTCGTCGCCGTGCCGGGTTCGAGATAGCCGAAATATTCCAGATTCCATGTGAAGTGGTAGGACGCCATGGCGAAGAGGGCCAGCCCGCGCAGGGTGTCGAGACCGCCTATGCGGCCTTTGCGGCGGTTTTCGTTTGCGGCTGCGTTCGTGTCCATGGTTTCCGTTTTTCAAGCTTTCGGGGAGGCCGGTATCACGCTGGGCTTGGCCCTTGAAGTGCGGCTATTTCAAGGCCTGTTTTCTTCCATGATGGCGCGTCGCGCTTCGGAAAAGAACTGGCGGCGTAACAGCGCCACGATGATGATGACCGTGCTGGCGATGAAGACATAAGGGCTGATGAACCAGCCGAGATAACCGATGGACAGAAAGATGGTCCGCAGGCCGTCATTGAAGTTCTTAGCAGCGATGATGTTCATCTTTATGACGTTTTCGGCCGCCCGCTCCGCCGCCTCGCGATCGGCGCCGACGTCGTGGACCATGGGAATGGCGCCGAACAGGATCGTGCAATAGTTGAACAGGCGGTAGGACCAGCCGAACTTGAAGAAGGAATAACCGAAAAGACAGGTCAGCCCGATAACCTTCAGTTCGAAAGCCGTGCGTCCGGCGTAATGCACGAAAGGCATGTCACGAAACACCGATTCAACCTGTTCGGTCGCGCCCAGAAGCGCAAAACAGCCACCGATGGCGAAGATGGAGGTGGAAGCGAAAAAGGCGGTGCCGTTCTGCAGGCCGGCCATGATCTGCGTGTCGATCATCTTCAGGTCGCGCTTCAGCGAATTCATGATCCAGTCGCGGCGGCGCTCGGCCATGGCCTGATTGAGGCTGGCTCTCGAAAACAGCCTCGTTCCCGTCGTGACATGGGTATAGACGGCCCATAACAGGATGAAAACGACGATCGAGATATAGTCCATGACGGTCATCACGGGCAGGTCACCTTGCTGTTTGCGAATCTTCGAAAGCATATTGATTTGAAGGCCATGGCAAGGCAATGGCGGCGGCTGCCGTCACTCCATATTCTCCTTTGGCGTTGCGGTTTCATCATTCGGTTTTTCGCTAACTTTCCGGTAACCAAGTCGCTTTATCAATCCAGTCGCGGACGACAGGTCTGCCGGTTCCGGATTAAGGTTTTGCGTCCCGGTTCCGCCTGATTTTGGGCTAACGGCAGGGACCGATTGACAGGATGGCCGTTCGCACCTAGCCTTTCATCAGGACCGGTGTTTCCGGTATCCGGAGTCGCCAAGGCTGATATGCCCCGCATCCTGCAGGCAGGTCTTGTTTTCTCCGGCCCGGTATCAGCGGCAGTCCGGCATGAGCAACCGGGGGACGCCTTTTTCTACGAATCGTTCCCTTCATGTCTGCCTGTCCCTGGCTTGCAACACGGCGAAGATGCCGGTCCGCTTCATTCTCTTCCTTCAGGTTTTAGATGACAGATAAAAACCGCTCCGTTTTCATTCTTGGCGGCGCGCGCTCCGGCAAGTCCCGTTTTGCGGAAGAGCTTGCGGGCAAGTCCGGTGGAAGCCTGCATTATCTGGCCACCGGCCGGGCATGGGATGACGAGATGCGCGACCGCATCGTCCATCATCAAGCGCGGCGCGGCGGCGAATGGACCACCCATGAAGCGCCCGTCGATATTGCCGCCGTGCTGGAGCAGCTCGATGCGCCGGAAAATGTCGTTCTCATCGATTGCCTCACCCTGTGGCTCACCAATCTGATGATGGAGAATGCCGATATCGAGGTTGCCTTTGCGGCGCTTGAGGCGTCGATTGTATCGGCTCGGGCGAGGCTGATTTTCGTCTCCAACGAAGTCGGTCTCGGCATCGTGCCGGAAAACCGCATGGCGCGCGAATTTCGCGATCACGCCGGCCGCCTGCATCAGCGAATCGCCGCGATTGCCGGTGAGGTCTATTTTGTCGCCGCCGGTCTGCCCCTGAAGATGAAGGGCTAATTGCGCTTAGAACTTCATGGTGAGGGACGCTTTGAATGTCCGTCCTGGACCCGGCATCATGCTGAGCGACAGCGGATCGATGTAGTAGCGGTCGAACACGTTTTCGATGCTGAATCCGGCGGTGGCGTTTTCGCTTATCTTGTAGGATGCGGATAAATCGAAGAGCGTCACCGGCTGGTAGAATAGCTGTGTCGCGACGCCTCCGAAATTGTTCCAGGGCTTGTCCAGTTTCGTGATCGGCGCGCTCGTGTGGGTCACTCTGGTTGCGATTTCCAGAGCCTCATCCAGGAAACGCGCTCCGAAGGTTCCGGTCAATGTGTATTGGGGCGGGTTTTGCGCGTTCGTGAAGGAGCCGGAGAACCCGCCATCGACGCATCCGGGTATGTTTTTCAGCCGGCTGTCGGAGGACATTTTCCTCATGAATTGCGCTACATCGGGTGCGCATGTTGTGGCCGAGAGATTGTATGTGGCCGAAACATCCGTGAAGAACGCTCCATCGTCGTATGTCGCCTGGAGTTCCAGTCCCTTCACGGTAAAGGAATCGGCATTGTAGAACGCATTATTGTACTGGCGCGCCAGTCTTCTGAGCGCCGGATCCCTGTAGGAGCCCTCATTATAATATTCGTGTCGGGTGATGTAGTCCTTGGTTTTGTTGTTGAAGTAGGAGAGGCGGGCCATGAAACTGTCGCCGCCCTCCAGAAGATTTTCCATTTTGGTCGACACGCCGAATTCGAGGTTGCGGGCCTGTTCGGGTCTCAGATCGGCAGGCACCGCGGCCGAAGCGTTGCCGACCATGGATTCCGTGAGGCTCGGCATGCGAATCCCGTGGGTATAGGCCGCGTGAAGCTTCCAGCCATCGAAACTTCGTAGCTGCCGCTGAGACTGGGCGCAAAGCCTGAGTTGCGACGCCGCAGATTGTCATAATATATGGTTCTTTTACCCTCGCTGGACCATTGATCACTCTCGACCAAAGTGAGACTGTCATCAAAGTCCAAAGAAGAAAGAGATGTCATTTCACTGTCATCCCCCGCGTGTCCAACGGGATATCCTTTGCCATCGGGCATCTTTCGCGGATCGGTGGCATCGGTATAGTTCCCTTGGGCATCGGAATACCAGAACGCATTGCCGCGCGGCACTGGGCGTGTTTCTAGCGGAAGAGAATAATCATACAGGTACCAGCCGTTGCCGTCCGGAACCAGGTTGCCGTCGCCATCAACCAGGAAGTCGTACTCGGTTTCGTTCTTGTAAAAATAGAGCGATTTACGGTTGATCGTATAAGTCTCTTCTTCACGTCTTTTGTTATGATCGTAGGTCTTGAATTTGGTGAACCTGCCGCCGAGGCTGATGTCCAGGCGCTCGTCCGGCTCCCAGGTCACTGTGCCGAAGCTATCGAACTGCTCACGGTCCGCCTGCTGATGAAAGTTTCCGCTGACCTGTCTGCCATTGGCTTCGCTGGGGGCGTCCGAGGGCGGGAAAAGCTTCTCGAAGCGCAGCGCCGCACCATAGTTGATTTTGAACTGTCCAATCTCGGTGTCGACTTTGGATGTGTTGGCGATATCAACCGAAGTCGTCTCCATGATACGTGACGCGCCGTAAAAGCGTTTGTAGCACCGCTCCGAGAAAGGATCGTCGTTGCATGCGGGCCGGTCGCTGGGCGTCTGGCTCGATAGCGTCAGATAGCCGTCATAGGCCAGATGCGAATAGGCGAAATTGGCTGTCAGGTCGATGAGGTCGTTGTCTTGTGGGTTCCACCTGTATCGTGCCGTTACGCTATCGCTTTTGACCGTCGAGGGATCCCATTGCGGGATGGAGCCTGTTGAGTTTCGCAATATTTGCGAACTCATGATCTCGCCCATGCGACCGTTGAAATAGCGATAGCCGAGATCCAGTGTGTGATCCTCGAACGGACGCAATGTCAGCTTGAACAGGGCGGATTCCGTCTGGCTTGAGGTGTTGAACACCTCGCCGTTATCCGGGTAGAGCTTTGCGACCGAGTTTTCCTCTCTTCCATCCTGGAATATCCGATATTTGTCGCGGCCCTTGCTGCCGGCGAAGTAATTGCCGTTGTGACGTTTGGCATAGGCGCCGACCACGTCGAAGTTTTCCTGGCTGAGTGCGAAGGCTGCGCTTCCATTTCCCGTTTGCGGTTCGAAAAACGAGTTTCTGTCGGTATTTTCCGGCGCATTGAAAGTATCGGGCAACGATGCGCTGTTGGAAGCGACGCTTCCCCTGAGCCTCACGCCGATTTCGTTGCCCTCTATCAGAATATCCTGCGGGCGGATCGTCGACATGGCGATGGTGCCGCCGATGGCGTCAAGGGCGGGAGAGGGGCCTTTGAAGACGCTGACCGAGCTTATCAAATCCGGATCGATATAGTTTCTTTCCTGACGCCCGGCATAACCGCGATAGACATCGATGCTGTTTTCCGCGCCGTCCACGGTTACCTTGACCCGCTTTTGCCCTTGCAAGCCGCGAATATTGGGATCGATGCCTCCGCCTGTCCGCGCTTCGCCGGTATAGACGCCTGGAATTCCTTTCAGAATATCGGAAGGGCTGGAGCCGGTCAGCCGGCTGATCGTTTCCTCATCCACGAAGTAAGCGCTTTGCGCCTGATCATAGGCCGCGGTTTTTTCCCCGTTGAAGCGGCCAAATCCTGCGCCTGACACAATGATTGGTTCGAGCTCCGTGCCTTCCGCCTCTACCGATGCCTGGGGTGTGGCGGTGATGGTGACGACCTTGTCATTCAGGAAACGGTATTGAAGTCCGGTGCCCCGCAAAAGACGGCTTATGGCTTGCGAGGGTGTGAAGGAACCCGAAAGGCCGGATGTGGTTCTTTCCCTGACGAGCGAAGCTTCGATGCCGATCTGTAAACCGAGGCGTGCTGCCAGCGCGTTGAGAGCCGTGGATAGTTTGCCGGCGGGAATTTCGACTGTTATGGCTTTACCTGGCGTTTGCGCGGTCGCAGGCGGCATCACGCACAGGCTCGCGCCGCTATAAAGGGCCGCAGCCAGCATGCCGCGCATAACGATCTTTCTCTTCATGTCCCCAATCCCCAGCAAATCCGATAAAAAAGGTTTGTCGGGGAGCTAGACGAATGAGCATCGGGGTTTCTGCAGTCCGGTGAAGAAAAACTAGTAAATTATAGTCAGGAATTTGCCGGTCCGGGCGATCCGCAGACCGAAAGCATCGGCGAAATCGTCAAGTGCGCGGTTTCCATCCGTCAGATTGAACGAACCGGTTATCCTTTTCCTGTTCAGACGGGGATCGAGCGTAATGACGCGGCCGGGTATATGACGGAATATCTGGGTGACCACCTCGGATAGCGGGCGATCGTCGAAGACGAGGCGACCGTTGCGCCAGGGTGTCTGGAACTCCGCTGGAACCGTTTCCTCAGGTCCGATGCCCGCGTCATCGACGATGATGCGTTTTCCCGGATCCAGGACGACCCTTTGCTTCGTGGCGTCGGAATGGACGGCGACCCTGCTTTCTGTCACCGTTACCTCAAAGCCGTTCCCCAGAAGATTGACGTCGAAAGCCGTTCCGAGCGCCGTGACGGCGCCCTCCGGCGTGGCGACTTCGAAAGCGCCGAGCGTATCGGACCGCGCCACCTCGAAATAGGCTTCGCCTTTCAGCAAATCTATCCTTCGGCGTCCGTTGGAGAAGGAAAGTGCAATCGCGGTATCGGAATTCATATGTATGGTCGAACCGTCCGGCAGCTTTTCGGTTCGCAGTTCCGTCTTCGCCGTCATCAGGTCGGCCCTGAGCTGGGTCGGAACATCCAAGACGGCAATGAGGTTACCTGAAACCGTCAGCAAAAGGACGGCCACGATTATTTTGCCAGGCCCTTTGCCGCGGCGAAATGCCTTCCTCGTGAAAGCCGGCTCTTTCGCCAGCGCGATATGCGTCTGATCAAGCACGGCAGCGACGCGACGATAGGCTTCCGCATGCGCGGGATCGGCCGCGAGCCACCGGTCGAATTCTTCCTTTTCGGCCGGGCTTCCGGTTTCCGAAAGACAGAGCGCCCAATCCACCGCTTGTTGCCGGATGCGCTTGCTGTTGTCTGTCATGCTTTCACGTTTCCATCGCGTTCAATCGGGGTTGCGGAATTGGGCGCCGAATGCGGCTAGTCGAACTGATCCATCTTTTCCAGACAATGGAGCACGGCATGTCGCAAATGCCTGTCCACCGATCCACGTGTGATGCCCATGGCGGCGGCGATATCCTCGCGCGGTATTTGTCCCACCCTGTGTGCTATGAACACCCGGCGGCATGTCGGCGGCAAAGCCTGGATTGCCTCGCGCAATGCCGTAAGCCGCTTGCGGAGATCAAGATTTTGTCCGGGGGCGTGCTGCTGGGTGGCGATTGCTTCTGCGGATCGGTCAAGCTGCGCGAAAAGCCGTGTTTCGAAAGCGGCTCTTCTCATCCTGTCGAAACCGAGATTGACGGCCGCCCGAATGAGAAAGGCTTTTATACTGGATTTGTGTTCCAGCCGATGGTCACTGGTTGCAAGCTTTATATAAAGATCATGCACGACATCGTGCGACAGGGACTGATCGATACCTTTTCGACTGACAGCCTGAATTATCTCCCTGTAATAACGTTCAATAGACATGTCCAGCGGACGCCTTTCGTCGGAAAAACGTTCTGGAGATACTTCGATCGGCGGCTTCGAACTCATTATAATATTTTGCCAATCCAGTTAAAGCCGCAGTTTCCCAGACGAAATAGCATTGCCACATGAAAAGGCAATAAAAACATGATTGTATTATTCATATTTTTTCCGGGTTCTTTTTCTTGATCTGGATCAAGGTGGCGTTGCCCTGCCGGTGGCAATGCTCCAACCGACGCAAAGGCGCGTTTCCGCTCTCCCAGGCGCGTGCCGTGCCTTTCGTCGGTCGGCTTGCACGTTGGGGGAAACCAACAATGAATTACACGTTAGAAACCGCGATCGTGGCGCTCGGCGCCTTTCTCGCGTTGCTCGGGGCAGCCTTTGCCCATGACAGTCTTTTCGCCGCCCATATGTGGGTGCTGTTCTTTACGCTTCTGGTCAGCACGGTGCTTCTGCTGCGCCGTGTCTCCTTCGCGCCTGTCGATTCAGCCGCGCGTGCCCGCCTCAAGTCGGAATATTTCGACGAGGTGGTGAAATACGGCGTCATCGCCACCGTGTTCTGGGGTGTCGTCGGTTTTCTGGTCGGCGTCGTGGTGGCGCTTCAGCTCGCTTTTCCCGATCTCAATATCGCGCCCTATTTCAACTTCGGCCGGATGCGACCGCTGCACACATCGGCGGTGATCTTCGCTTTCGGGGGAAATGCGCTGATCGCCACCTCCTTTTACGTGGTGCAGAGAACCTGTCGGGCGCGCCTGTTCGGCGGCAATCTCGGCTGGTTCGTGTTCTGGGGCTACAACCTCTTCATCGTCATGGCCGCCACCGGCTATCTGCTCGGCATCACGCAGGGACGCGAATATGCGGAGCCGGAATGGTATGTTGACATCTGGCTGACCATCGTCTGGGTCGCCTATCTTCTTGCGTTCCTCGGCACGATCCTCACGCGCAAGGAGCCGCATATCTATGTGGCGAACTGGTTCTATCTGAGTTTTATCGTCACCATCGCCATGCTGCATATCGTCAATAATCTGGCGGTGCCGGTGTCCTTCCTTGGGATCAAGAGCTATTCGGCCTTCTCGGGCGTGCAGGACGCGCTGACGCAATGGTGGTACGGCCATAACGCCGTCGGCTTCTTCCTGACGGCCGGCTTCCTCGGCATGATGTACTACTTCATCCCGAAGCAGGTGAACCGCCCGGTCTATTCCTACCGCCTGTCGATCATCCACTTCTGGGCGCTGATCTTCATGTATATCTGGGCCGGCCCGCACCACCTGCACTATACGGCGCTGCCGGACTGGGCGCAGACGCTCGGCATGGTGTTCTCGGTCATGCTGTGGATGCCGTCGTGGGGCGGCATGATCAACGGCCTGATGACGCTTTCGGGCGCATGGGACAAGATCCGTACCGATCCCGTCGTGCGCATGATGGTGATGGCGGTGGCCTTCTACGGCATGGCGACCTTCGAAGGCCCGATGATGTCGATCAAGGCCGTCAACTCGCTCAGCCACTATACCGACTGGACCATCGGCCATGTTCATTCCGGCGCTCTCGGCTGGAACGGCATGATCACCTTCGGCGCGATCTATTACCTGACGCCGAAACTCTGGGGCAGGGAGCGTCTCTATAGCCTGCAACTGGTCAATTGGCACTTCTGGCTCGCCACGCTCGGTATCGTCGTCTACGCCGCCGTCATGTGGGTGGCCGGCATCCAGCAGGCTCTGATGTGGCGCGAATACGATGCCCAAGGCTTCCTCGTCTATTCCTTCGCGGAATCGGTCGCGGCGCTGTTCCCCTATTACGTGATGCGTGCATTGGGCGGCCTGATGTTCCTCAGCGGCGCGCTGATCATGGCCTACAACGTCACGATGACCATCCTCGGTCATCAACGCGAGGAGGGCGCCAGCAAAGGCGCGGCACCCTCGCTGCAGCCTGCTGAATAAGGAGGGGCCCCATGTCCATTCTTGACAAACACGCCGTCATCGAACGCAACGCGACGCTGCTTCTGGTCGGTTCCCTGCTGGTCGTTTCCATCGGCGGCATCGTTGAAATCGCACCGCTCTTTTATCTCGAGAACACCATCGAGAAGGTGGAGGGCATGCGGCCCTACACGCCGCTGGAGCTGGCCGGGCGCAACATCTACATCCGCGAGGGGTGTTATGTCTGCCACAGCCAGATGATCCGGCCGTTCCGCGACGAGGTGGAGCGTTACGGGCATTATAGCCTGGCGGCGGAATCCATGTACGATCACCCGTTCCAATGGGGTTCCAAGCGCACGGGGCCGGACCTTGCGCGCGTCGGCGATCGTTATTCGAACGAATGGCATGTGCAGCATCTGGCCGATCCGCGCTCGGTGGTGCCGGAATCGATCATGCCGTCATACGCGTTCCTCAAGACGACGCCGCTGAAGATCACCGACATCTCGATGGAGCTGAAGGCCAACCGCGCCGTTGGTGTGCCCTATAGCGATGAGATGATCGAGAAGTCCGCGGCTGATCTTGTCGCCCAAGCCGATCCGAATGCGGATTCGTCGGAACTTCTGGCGCGTTACCCGAAGGCGAAGGTGGGCGATTTCGACGGCGATCCGGCCAGGCTCACCGAAATGGATGCGCTGGTCGCCTATCTGCAGATGCTCGGCACGCTGGTCGATTTCTCGACCTATGACGATGCCGCCGGATACCGGTGAGGAGGTTTAAGCCATGGAAACCTACACGGCCATGCGCCACTTCGCCGATAGCTGGGGTCTGCTTGCCATGACCCTGTTCTTTGCCGGCGTCGTCGTTTTCACCCTTCGCCCCGGCTCCAGACAAGCCGCGGACGATGCCGCCAGCATTCCGCTCAAGGAGGACTAGGATATGTCCGAAAAACACATTGATGACATCAGCGGCGTCGAAACCACCGGCCATGAATGGGACGGTATCCGCGAGCTGAACAATCCCATGCCGCGCTGGTGGGTCTGGACCTTCTATTTCACGATCCTGTGGGCCATCGGCTACACCATCGCCTATCCGGCATGGCCGCTGATCAATGGGGCGACGCAAGGGTTGCTCGGCTGGAACAGCCGTGGCGATATTGCCGCCGAAATTGCCGATGCAAAACAGTCGCAGAGCGTCTTTGTCGACAGGATCGCCAATTCGTCGCTTGCCGAAATTCAGGCCGACCCGACCCTGATGCAATTTGCCCTTTCCGGCGGCGCTGCCGCTTTCAAGGTCAATTGCATTCAGTGTCACGGTTCGGGCGCGGAAGGCGGGCAGGGCTATCCCAACCTCAACGATGACGACTGGATGTGGGGCGGCAGCGTCGACGACATCTATACGACGGTGAAGCACGGCATTCGTTTTGCCGACGATGCGGATACGCGGGCTTCGGAAATGCCGGCCTTTAGCGATATCCTCCAGTCGAATGAAATCCGCGAGGTTGCCGCCTATGTCGTCAGTCTCACCGGCACCCCCTCCAACCCGGCGCAGGTGGAGCCCGGCAAGCAGCTCTTTGCCGACAATTGCGCCTCCTGCCACGGGGAAGACGCCAAGGGCAATCGCGAATTCGGCGCGCCCAATCTTGCCGATGCGATCTGGCTAAAGTCGCAGGGCGAAGAGGGGATTGTCTCGCAGATACGGTCGCCGAAGCATGGCGTCATGCCCGCCTGGGGGGAGCGTCTCGGCGATACGACGGTCAAGCAGCTGGCGATTTTCGTGCATTCGCTTGGCGGCGGTGAGTGATAGCAAAGACAGGAAATGGAAAGGGCTGTGTCATGCGGCCCCCGGATAGATGATAGCGGCCTGAAAGCTCTCTTCCGTCATGCTCGGGCCTGTCCCGAGCATCTGCAACGTCTCGATTGAATTGGACGTGATTAGATCCTTGGGACAAGCCCAAGGATGACGTCGAGTGTAAAGAAGCTCTGCCATCACACTCAAAGGGCCGCTATGCGGCCCTTTTTTCTTTATCGGTCCGACCAGACGGCCAGTTCGTATCCATCCGGATCGGCGAAATGAAAACGCCGGCCACCGGGAAAGGCGAAGATCGCAACGCTGATCTGTCCGCCGGCGGCTTCGACGCGTCGCTGCACATCCTCGATATCGGCGGCGTAGAGAATGACGAGCGGTCCCCCCTTGGCCGAGACCGGCGCCGTGGTGGTGAAACCGCCGGTTAGCCGGCCATCGGAAAATTCGCAATATTGCGGACCGTAATCCTTGAAGGACCAGCCGAAGGCGCCGCCGTAAAATTCCTTGCTGCGTTCGATATCGGCGACGTTGAATTCGACATAGTCGATCCGCCGGTCGTTCGTATTCGTGGTCATGCTTCCTCCATCAATCCTTTTCGAGCAGCGCCTTCAGCGTTTCGAGATCGGCCGTGACCGCTTTTGCGTCCTGCTCGAAATCCTCGTCCGTCATGCCCTGAAGGCGAAGCAGGGTGAAACTCACCTCCGTGCCGCTGCCGTTCGGCGTTACCCGTAGCGCGTTATAAACCTTCACGCCATCCGGCAATGTCACGACATGGTCGATGACGCCGAACTCGTTTGCGGGCGCGAAATTGACGCGCACCTCGCCAAGCGGCCCGCCCTCGGCGATCCAGTCTTCGCCGTCAGGCTTCAGCCCGCCGCCAAGACCTGCCGCCCAGTGTGGCATGTTCTGCGGGTCGGAGGCGAAGTCGTAGACATGGCTCCAGGGTTTTTCGATCGACAGATGAATGATTCTCGACTGCATGACAGGCATTTCATCCTCCCGTGGCGGCGCGTTCCCATACTGCGCCACTTTGTCGTCACTTGATGCAAG
Organism: Agrobacterium sp. D14; assembly: GCF_001526505.1. Taxonomy (NCBI): domain Bacteria; kingdom Pseudomonadati; phylum Pseudomonadota; class Alphaproteobacteria; order Hyphomicrobiales; family Rhizobiaceae; genus Agrobacterium; species Agrobacterium sp. D14. Next base: position 515,630 of record NZ_ASXX01000001.1, on the reverse strand, counting down.
TCAAGGATGTTTCACCGGGGAGATGGGAGAAAGCAAGGAGATAAAAACGGACTCCTATCATGAACATCTATCGCGCCGGACAGGACCTTCCGCAGCAGCCCGTCGAAAGGCTGGAGGCGGAAGCCGTCAATTCCGCAAAAACGCGCAAACCGCTTTACGAAGCGCGCAGGAAGATTTTCCCCAAGCGCGCGGAAGGTCGGTTCCGGCGGTTCAAATGGCTGGTGATGCTGGTCACGCTCGGCATTTATTATCTGACGCCGTTCCTGCGCTGGGATCGCGGTCCCTATGCGCCGGATCAGGCGGTATTGATCGATATCGCCAACCGGCGCTTTTATTTCTTCTTCATCGAAATCTGGCCTCAGGAGTTCTTCTTCGTCGCCGGATTACTGGTCATGGCCGGGCTTGGGCTGTTTCTCGTTACTTCCGCTGTCGGGCGCGCATGGTGCGGTTATACCTGTCCGCAGACCGTCTGGGTCGACCTGTTCCTGGTGGTCGAACGGGCGATAGAGGGCGACAGGAACGCCCGCATGAAACTGGATGCAGCGCCCTTCACATTCGGTAAATTGCGCAAGCGGGTGCTGAAACATGCGATCTGGCTGGTGATCGGTGTTCTGACCGGCGGCGCCTGGATTTTCTATTTCGCCGATGCACCGACGCTGGCCATGCAGTTCATGACAGGGCAGGCGCCGATGATCGCCTATTCCACCGTCGCCATCCTCACCGCCACCACCTATGTCTTCGGCGGGCTGATGCGGGAACAGGTCTGCACCTATATGTGTCCATGGCCGCGCATTCAAGCGGCGATGCTGGATGAGAATTCGCTTGTCGTCACCTATAATGACTGGCGCGGCGAACCGCGCTCGCGGCATGCCAAGAAGGCTGCGGCGGCAGGGGAGAGCATCGGTGATTGCGTCGATTGCAATGCCTGCGTCGCGGTCTGTCCCATGGGCATCGACATCAGGGATGGGCAGCAGCTGGAATGCATCACCTGCGCGCTCTGCATCGATGCCTGCGACGGGGTGATGGACAAGATCGGCAAGCCGCGCGGGCTGATCGCCTATGCGACGCTGTCCGAATACCAGTCCAACATGGCGCTGGCGACCGGTAATGGTGAGCATGACATCCGCCCCGCCAATGTGCGCGAGGAGGACGGCAGCTTCAGGAAGAGCATCCGCCACTTCAACTGGCGCATCGTTTTCCGGCCGCGCACGCTGCTTTACACGGCCATATGGTCGGCGGTCGGTATCGGCATGCTGTTTGCGCTGGTGACGCGCGAGCGGCTGGCGCTGAATGTGCTGCATGACCGCAATCCACAATATGTGCTGGAATCGAACGGCTCCATTCGCAACGGCTATACGGTGCGCATTCTCAACATGGTGCCGCAGCCGCGTACGATGAGCCTGACCATCGAGGGCATTCCGAATGCGGTGATGAAGATCAACGGCATGCCGGATACGGCCGCGCGCACCTTCGAGGTGACGGTGGAGCCGGACGAGGCGACGACGCTGAAGGTCTTCGTCACCCTGCCGGGCGAGGATGTGGCGCGTACGGCGGAAAATTTCGAATTCATCGTCAGCGATACGGGCGGCCATGAGACGGCCCGCTACGATGCTGTCTTCAACGCTCCGGGAGTGAAAAAATGACCGTGAACAATCACCAGACGTCCGGTTTCACTTTTACCGGCTGGCACATGCTGGGTGTCATGCTGCTGTTTTTCGGCACCGTCATCACCGTCAACATGGTGATGGCCTGGAACGCGGTCAACAGCTGGAGCGGGCTCGTCGTGCCCAATACCTATGTGGCCAGCCAGCAGTTCAACGCCAAGGCGGAAGCCGCCAAGGCAAGGGCTGCGACCGGTATCAAGGGCAAGCTCATCGTGGATGAAAAGACGGTGCGTTACGAGGTGTTTCATCCCGACACCGGCCCGGTCGATACCGATAAGGTGACGGCGCATTTTCGCCGGCCTGTGGGGGAACGCCAGAATTTCGACATGGAACTGACCCCGGTTTCCACCGGTGTCTTCACCGGACCGCATGACATGTTGCCGGGCCAATGGATCGTCGAGGTTACCGCCGTCAAGGACGGCCGGATCATCGTGCATGAGGGCACGCGGATTGCTGTCATCAGGGGGCGCAAATGAGCTGCTGCGCACCGGGAACGGAAGGTTCGCTGCAACTTGGCGAGCCGATCAATCCACCATCGTCGGAGGAGTTGATGCTGGCGAGCCGCGATCTGGGGCAGGGGTTGCGCCAGACCGATCTCAGCGTGCCGGATGTGTATTGCGGCGCCTGCATCGCCACCATAGAGACCGCGCTCGGCCGTCTTCGCCAAGTGGAGCGGGCGCGCGTGAACCTGTCGTCCAAACGTGTGGCGGTCGTCTGGAAAGAGGAAGTCGATGGCGTCAGGACCGATCCCGCCGAGATTGCCCGCGCCATTCTTGCGACGGGATATCGCACGCATCTTTTCGCCAGTGGGCAGGATGCCTCGGACGCCTTGCGTTCGCAGCTGATTAGGGCGGTGGCGCTGTGCGGCTTTGCTTCCGCCAATATCATGCTTCTGTCCGTCTCCGTCTGGTCGGGGGCGGATGCGGCGACGCGCGACATGTTCCACTGGATTTCGGCGATGATCGCCGCGCCGGCGCTGATCTATGGCGGGCGTTTCTTCTATCAATCGGCCTGGAACGCGCTGAAACATGGCCGCACCAATATGGATGTGCCGATCGCGCTTGCCATCACGCTTTCCTATGCCGTTTCCCTGTGGGAGACGATCCATCACGGCGAACATGCCTGGTTCGATGCGACCGTCTCGCTGCTGTTCTTCCTGCTGATTGGCCGGACGCTTGACCATATCATGCGCGACAAGGCGCGTTCGGCCATTGCCGGGCTTGCCCGTCTTTCGCCGCGCGGGGCAACGGTGATCGGTGAGAACGGAACGCGGGAATACCGCCAGCTTGCCGATGTCCAACCCGGAATGTCGATTGCGATTGCGGCCGGGGACCGCGTGGCGGTGGATGCCGTGGTCGTCTCCGGCAGCAGCGATCTCGACATGTCCATCGTCAACGGTGAAAGCGCGCCGCGTCGCGTTGCGGAAGGCGACAGCCTTCAGGCCGGTACGCTCAATCTCACCGGTTCGCTGACTGCACGGGTGACTGCATCGGCGAAGGATTCCTTCCTCTCGGAAGTGATCGGGCTGATGGAAGCGGCCGAAGGCGGGCGGGCGCGTTATCGGCGCATCGCCGACCGTGCCGCGAGCTATTATTCTCCCGTGGTGCATCTTCTTGCGCTGGTGACGTTTCTCGGCTGGGGCATTTTCGGCGGTGACTGGAAACAGGCGATGCTGATCGCCATCGCGGTTCTCATCATCACCTGCCCCTGTGCGCTTGGCCTTGCCGTTCCCGTCGTGCAGGTTGTGGCCGCCGGAAGGCTCTTCCGGCACGGCATCATGGTCAAGGAAGGTTCGGCGATGGAGCGGCTGGCCGAAATCGATACCGTGCTGTTCGACAAGACCGGCACCCTGACTATCGGCAAACCGAGATTGGTCGAGACTGGCGATGTGAAGCCCGCCACCATGGCGATTACAGCGGGGCTTGCCGCCCATTCGCGGCATCCCCTGTCGAAAGCCCTGCATGCTGCCTATAGCGGCGCTGTGCCGACCTATGAGGCGGTGCGGGAAATTCCGGGCTCCGGCGTCGAGGCGGAGACGGAAGCCGGAACCTACCGGCTGGGCAATCGCCGTTTCGCGTGCCCGGATGAGCCGAGCGTCGACAATGGCGATGCGCGGTCGGAAGTGGTGCTGTCCCTCGATGGCAGGCATCTGGCGAGCTTCGGTTTCGAGGATAATCCGCGCGCGGGGGCTGTTGCGGCATTGCGCAGCCTGTCGGTGCGGGGCCTGATGCAGGAAATCGTTTCGGGTGACCGGGCAGCAGCCGTCAGCGCCATGGCGCAGCGGCTGGGGATCGGCAACTGGCGTGCCGATCTGTCGCCGAAGGACAAGGCGGCGCGCTGCGCCGAGCTTGCCGGAGAGGGGCGCAGGGTGCTGATGGTGGGAGACGGTATCAACGACGCGCCGGCGCTCGCCGCCGCGCATGTGTCCATGGCGCCCGCCACCGCCGCCGATATCGGCCGGCAGGCCGCCGATTTCGTGTTCATGCAGGAGGATCTCGATGCCGCGCCTTTCGCAATCGAGACATCGCAGCGGGCCGGAAGGCTGATCCGGCAGAACTTCGCGCTTGCCATCGGCTATAATGTGATCGCCGTGCCGATTGCGATTGCCGGTTATGCGACGCCGATGATCGCGGCCATCGCCATGTCGACGTCCTCGCTGATCGTTGTCGCCAATGCCCTGCGGCTTGCCGGTGCGGCTGAAACCGTCAGTCCTCAGAACCAAGCGAAGACCGGATTTGCAGGCGAGGGGGTGCAACTGGCATGAATATGCTGATCTATCTCATTCCCGTCGCTCTGTTCTTAGGAGCGCTTGGCCTTTTCGCCTTCCTCTGGTCGGTGCGCTCGGGCCAATATGAGGATATGGACGGGGCCGCCTGGCGGGCGCTGGATGACGGTGACGACCGGCCCCGACGATCATAAGAGGCGAGGCGGGCTTGGCGTTTTGAACCGGCCTCGACCTGTCGCAAATATGCAAAGCTGATTTGCGTCATCAAAATTTAATCGTTTCAGTCCCGGCTAGCCTTGCCGTTTGTTCATTACAGTGCCACAACACGACCACCAAAAAGCAAGATGGAGGCACATCCGTGGAACAGGCAGAAATCGGTTTGATCGGTCTCGGCGTCATGGGCTCGAACCTGGCGTTGAACATCGCGGAAAAGGGCAACAAGATTGCCGTATTCAACCGAACCCCTGAAGCGACGAAAAAATTCTACGCCGAGGCTGGGGACTTGCAGGGACAGTTGATCCCCTGCGAAACCATCGAGGAATTCGTCGCCGCCATTCGCCCTCCGCGCCCGATCATCATCATGATCAAGGCCGGCGATCCGGTCGACCAGCAGATGGAAATCCTGAAACCGCATCTGTCCAATGGCGACATCATGATCGATGCCGGCAATGCGAATTTCCGCGATACGATCCGTCGTTTCGACAATCTGAAGGATAGCGGCCTGACCTTTATCGGCATGGGTGTTTCCGGCGGTGAAGAAGGCGCGCGCCATGGACCGTCGATCATGGTCGGCGGCACCGAGGACAGCTGGAAGCGCGTCGAGAAGGTGCTGACTTCCATTTCCGCCAAGTACAACAACGATCCATGCGTGGCATGGCTCGGCAATGATGGTGCCGGCCATTTCGTCAAGACCATCCATAACGGCATCGAATATGCCGATATGCAGATGATCGCCGAAATCTACGGCATCCTGCGTGACGGCCTTGGCATGAGTGCCGTGGAAATCGCCGATGTGTTCGCAGAATGGAACAAGGGCCGCCTGAATTCCTACCTGATCGAAATCACCGAGAAGGTTCTGCGCGCCGCCGATCCGATCACCGGCAAGCCGATGGTCGATCTGATCCTCGACAAGGCCGGTCAGAAGGGCACCGGCAAGTGGTCGGTCATCGAGGCACAGAACATGGGCGTCGCCGCAACCGCCATCGAGGCGGCTGTGGCTGCCCGTATTCTCTCCTCGCAGAAGGATGAGCGTGAAGCTGCCGAGAAGATCTTCGGCCTGCCGACCCTTGCAGCGGCACCGGCTGACAAAAAGGCCTTCATCGCCGATCTGGAAAGCGCGCTTCTGGCCGCCAAGGTCGGTGCTTATGCGCAGGGCTTCGCCATCATGTCGGCCGCTTCCAAGGAGTTCAACTGGAACCTGCCGATGCCGACGATTGCCCGCATCTGGCGCGCCGGTTGCATCATCCGCTCGGAATTCCTCGATGAGATCACGTCGGCCTTCACCAAGGACCCGCATGTAGCCAACCTCATCGTGACGCCTGCCTTTGCCGGCATCGTCAAGGATACCGACGCGCCGCTGCGCCGCGTCGTTTCCTACGCCGTCCTGTCGGGCCTGCCGGTTTCGGCGCTGGCGTCGGCACTCGGCTATTTCGACGCCTATCGTCGCGGCCGCGGCAGCGCCAACCTCATTCAGGCGCAGCGCGACTTCTTCGGCGCGCATGGTTTCGAACGTACCGACGGTGTGGACAAGCCGCACGGCCCTTGGGGCAGCGGCGCCGACATTTTCTGATCGGCTGAAACGACAAACGACAAAAGGCCCGCACGAGCGGGCCTTTTTCATTTCATCTATGCCTGGATTAGCGGGCGGCGGCGAGGCCGACGATCAGGCCGCTGACGGCGTTGATGAGCAGGAACTGGTTGTCGACGCGCACCCAGCGCTGGTCGCGGCGCGGTTCGGCAAGGCGATAGCGGCGATAATCGCGGCGGTCGATCACGTGGCGGCGTTCACCCGCAGACAGGCGCTGGCCGCGATCCCAGCGGTGCTTCTTGACGATGACCTTTTTGGTGGTGACCTGTCGCTCGACGGTGACGCCGCGATGGCGATCGTCGTGGCGGCTTTGGGCCTGAGCCATCGGAGCGGCGAGAACGGTAGCGGCCAGAAGAATGGTGACGAACTTTTTCATGGAAGTTTCCTCTCGTGTTTCGATGAGGAGAACTTACGAATAAACGAATGAACGGAAACTGAATTTAAAATTACATTTATGTAATGGTTGTTAACGGTTAGGGGTGGGAGTTAATCTTTTGTTTTGAGATTTTTGGCCCGGCTTTTGCAATGTGCAGACCGCCCGGCGGAACCGGGCGGTCTCTCCTCCGTCAGACCCGTTCGGCGGATTTTGCCCAGAGGTTGATATCCGCTTCCTTGGCGTAACGGTCGATTTCGGCAAGTTCCTCGGCCGTGAAATCCGGCTTGTCGAGCGCCTTCACGCAATCCTCGACCTGTTCGACACGGCTTGCGCCGATCAGCGCCGAGGTGATGCGGCCGCCGCGCAGAACCCAGGCAATCGCCATCTGCGCCAGCGTCTGGCCGCGCCGCTCGGCAATGCTGTTGAGTGCACGGATGTTCTCGACATTGCGCTCGTTGAGGAAAGCCGGGTTGAGCGACTTGCTCTGCGCGGCACGGCTGCCGTCCGGCACGCCGCCGAGATATTTCGTCGTCAGCATGCCCTGCGCCAGCGGGGAGAAGACGATGGAGCCGATGCCCAGTTCTTCCAGCGTATCGACGAGCCCGTCTTCCTCGATCCAGCGGTTGATCATCGAATAGCTCGGCTGATGGATGATGCAGGGCGTGCCGAGGTCCTTCAGGATCGCGGCGGCCTCACGGGTGCGCTTCGAATTGTAGGACGAGATGCCGACATAAAGCGCCTTGCCCGAGCGCACGATCTGGTCCAGCGCGCCGCAGGTTTCCTCAAGCGGCGTATTGGGGTCGAAGCGGTGGGAATAGAAAATATCGACGTAGTCCAGCCCCATGCGCTTCAGGCTCTGGTCGCAGGAGGCGATTACGTATTTGCGGCTGCCCCATTCGCCATAGGGGCCGGGCCACATGTTGTAACCGGCCTTGGAGGAGATGATCATCTCGTCGCGATAGCCGGCAAAATCCGTCTTCAGGATTTCACCGAAGGCGGTTTCAGCGCTGCCGGGCGGCGGGCCGTAATTGTTGGCGAGATCGAAATGGGTGATGCCGAGATCGAAAGCGCGGCGGCAAATGGCCTGTTTGGTCTGGTGCGGCGTGTCGTTGCCGAAATTGTGCCAGAGCCCGAGCGAAATCGCCGGCAGCTTCAGGCCGGTCTTGCCGCAGTGATTATATTTCATGGATGCATATCGGTTTTCGGCCGGTTGCCAAACCATGGGTCTTCCTCCGCTTGCTGATGACTGGCTGCCGGAGAACCCGGCAACCTTTTGAACCGATGAAGACAGGCGTGGGTTCACCTGTCATTCCCGAGAGGGATGGTTATGCCTTTCTCCGCATGGTTTCAATGCCGGGATTGGGCGAGGATTGGCAGGTATGAAGATCGAAGATGCGGAAATGCGGCTGGGGGCCGTCCGCCTTCGGGGTGAAGATGATACGGCGCGTTTCGCCGGCGGCAAGATCGAAGAGATTGTCGGAATAACGTCCGGGCTGATCTGCCTCCAGCATGACGAAGAGGGCGAGACCCGTGGCGGTAACATCGATTTCGAACTGGCCGTTTTTCAGTGTGTTGGTCGTGAATGTCAGGCCGGCGGGCTGAAGCTCCAGTGCCTTATAGGTGTCGCGCACATGGTGGCCTTCGCCGGTCATTCCGTTAGACGCGATGAAGCTCCAGGCAAGGACGGCGCCGTCAGGCAGGCTGTCCATGTCGATATCGGTCAGCATGGCGGCCCTGTCGGTCGCGCAGGTGCCGTTGGCCGATTTCAGCGGCACGCGGTTGCCGTCCATGGTCAGGGCAACGATGTTCATGTCGATTTCCACATCCTCCGCCGTGTCGTTGACCATGGAGAAGCTCACCCGGCGTCCATCTTCTGAAGGTATGGCCGAGACCGTAACCGGCTGGAAGAAACGGCGGGCGGCATAATGCAGCGCTTTCCAGCCGCCGCCATAATCGAGGCTCGACCATGAGGCGACCGGCCAGGTGTCGTTCAGCTGCCAATAAAGCGTGCCCATGCAATGGGGCTTCAGCGAGCGCCAGTAATCGACGGCCGTGCGGATGGCCAGCGCCTGCTGCACCTGGCTGAGATAAACGAAATTCTCGAAATCCTTCGGGAAGCGGAAGTAACGGAACATGGTGCCCGCAATCCGCTCATTGCCGCCGACATTCTTCTGGTGCAGCTCAATGACCGGCGAGGCAATGTTCATGTCCCGGTCTTCCGCGTAGGTGCGGATGACGGGCATGGATGTATAGGACTGGAAACCGAATTCGGAGCAGAAGCGCGGTTTCACGGAGCGGTAATTGTCGAACGACTTGTTCTCGTGCCAGACGGACCAATAATGCATGTCGCCGGAACCATCCGCGTGCCAGGCATCACCATAATCGAGATAACCGGAGGCGGGGCTCGATGGCCACCAGTGCGCTTCGGGAGCGGCCTTTTTCAGCGCCCGCTCAATGGTGCGGTTCAGGCGGTCATAGGCCACGAGATAACGGTCGCGATTGTTGCGGGATTCATCGAACCAGGTCAGCGCACCCACCAGCTCGTTATCGCCGCACCAGAGCGCGATGGAGGGATGCGAGGAGAGGCGTTTCACCTGATAATCGACCTCGTGTTCGACATTGTCGAGGAAGTCCTCGCTGCAGGGATAGAGATTGCAGGCGAACATGAAATCTTGCCACACCAGCAGGCCGAGGCGGTCGCAGAGATCGTAGAACCAGTCTTCCTCATAGAACCCGCCGCCCCAGACGCGGATCATGTTCATATTGGCCTCGACCGCAGAGCAGAGAAGGTCTTCGGTCTTTTCCCGGCTGGTCAGCGAATAAAGCGCATCGGCGGGGATCCAGTTGGCGCCGCGGCAGAAGATTTCCCGGCCGTTGATGCGGAAAGCGAAGCGGCTGCCTGCCTCGTCCTTGTCCGTCAGAAGCTCGATGGTCCTGAAGCCGATCTGGCGGGTCACGGCCTCATCGGGCAATTCCACCGTCAGCCCGTAGAGCGTCTGTTCGCCACTGCCGGCTGGCCACCAGAGCTCCGGATTTTCCACGAAGAAGACGTGACGCACCACCGTTTCGCCGGCGCCGACGCCGCAATCGAGCCTGAGCCTTTCGTCATTCAGCGACAGATAGACCGGTAGGCTCGCGGGGCCTTCGGCAAATAGCGTGACGGCCACATGCAGTTCCACACCGCCTTCGACATGGTGCTGCGAGGTGACGACATGTTCGATGCGGGCTGTATCGAGGCGCTTCAGCAGGATTTTGCCGTAAAGGCCGAGCGGCGCAATCGCGATATTCCAGTCCCAGCCGAAATGGCATTGCGGCTTGCGCAGCATGTTGCCATTGGCAATCGGCGAATTGCCGGGGTGATAGGGAATATAAAAAGGCTGCCGCGCCTGCCGTTCCGCGCCGGCCGCGATGTTGGAATGGAAATGGATGCGGATGGTGTTTTCACCCGGCCGCACAGCCCGCGAAACATCCGGGCGGTAACGGCGGAAACAATTGTCGGCGCTCAGGACGGGGATGTCGTTGACGAAGACGATGGCGACGGTGTCGAGGTAATCGATATCGAGATACCAGCTGGCATCCGCCTCATCGAGAATGAATGTGCGCTCGAGGATCCAGTCCTGCTGCGCGACCCATTGTACCGCCTTCTCATTGGCGCCGTGATAGGGATCTGGAATGATGCCCGCATTTTTGAGCGCGGTGTGAACATCGCCCGGGACGGAAAGCTGGGTGGCGTGGTCTCCTTCCATCGAGGTCAGGCGCCAGGACCCGGCCAGATCGATGACGGTTTCGGGCGAGGAAGAAGAAATCATAATCGGACCCTGCATAATATGAATTCGAAGAAGACTGGCCTGCATCATGGTGCAGGCTTGTGTCAGAATCTGGGGAGAATGGACGCTCGCAAAGCGGCTGCCTCACATTTATCCGGCTTTGCGATTTCCTCCCTTCGGCAACGTTACCGTAAAACAATCGTTCCGTCATTCCTTTGAGTGGGAATCAGTAACATGAAAAAATCCGGGGAACGCCGGGTCTTGATAATGACGTTTTCTCGCTCAGTAACTCGTTATATTTATCATTTTATATTAGTATTTTATGTAAGTTTTTTAATCTGTATAATGAGGATTTTTATTCCATGATATTCGGACTTTTGGCCCCGTAAGAAAAGGATCGCAGTCGGGAAATATTTTCCGGACCTATATCGTTTTAGCTGAATTGGCCGATAGCCGGACAAGACCGCAGACCTTTGCCTTTGCAACGGAGCAAAAGCTATCTATGATTACCGTTCGGTAAAGCGTGGCGAAATGACATGAACGATACTGGCAAATCCGGCAGGGACGACATACCCGCGACCACGGGCGAACGTCCGACCTTGAAGACAATCGCCTATATGACGGGTCTCGGCATCACCACCGTCTCGCGCGCACTGAAGGATGCGCCCGATATCGGCGCTGAAACCAAGGAGCGCGTGCGGCTGATCGCAAGGCAGATCGGCTACCAGCCAAACCGCGCCGGGGTGCGCCTTCGTACCGGCAAGACCAATGTGATCGCCCTTGTGCTGAGCGTCGATGAAGAACTGATGGGTTTCACCAGCCAGATGGTCTTCGGCATCACCGAGGTTCTTTCCACGACACAATATCATCTGGTCGTGACGCCCCACATCCATGCCAAGGATTCCATGGTGCCGATCCGCTATATTCTCGATACCGGTTCGGCGGATGGGGTCATTATTTCGAAGATCGAGCCCAACGATCCGCGCGTTCGTTTCATGACGGAGCGCAACATGCCCTTCGTCACCCATGGGCGGTCCGATATGGGCATCGACCATGCCTTTCATGATTTCGACAATGAGGCCTATGCCTATGAGGCGGTCGAGCGGCTGGCGCAATGCGGGCGTAAAAGGATCGCCGTCGTCGTGCCGCCATCGCGGTTTTCGTTCCACGATCACGCCCGCAAGGGGTTCTTGAGGGCAATCAGGGATTTCGGCCTTAGCGAATTTCCGCTGGATGCCATCACCATCGAAACGCCACTCGAGAAAATCCGCGATTTCGGCCAGCGGCTGATGCAATCGGATGACCGTCCCGACGGCATCGTTTCGATCAGCGGCAGCAGCACCATTGCGCTGGTGGCGGGTTTCGAAGCGGCAGGTGTGAGGATCGGCGAAGATATCGATATCGTCTCGAAACAGTCCGCCGAGTTCCTGAACTGGATCAAACCGCAGATCCACACCGTCAATGAGGATATCAAGCTGGCGGGCAGGGAGCTTGCGAAGGCCCTTCTGGCGCGCATCAACGGCGCGCCGCCGGAAACCTTGCAGAGCATCAGCAGCCCTGTCTGGTCTTCGATGGCACCGAAGCCGTAATGAGTTGCTTTGCGATTAATGGCGCGACGTCTCTACCAGCGATTGTCGCGCTTCATTTCCTTATGCAGTACTTTATATTTCAACCGCAAGTAACTGTTTTAAAATATATATTATTCCGATAATTCACGCCTCGACCGTATTCCGGCTCAAAGCCGGAATGACGGAACCGGGGCGTTAGAGGCGGCAATGTGCATCAGGACAGGCAATCCTTCAGCGAGCCTGCAATGCCGCGCATTAGCTTGAAATAGAGGTCCGGGCCGGGTTCCAGTGTCGCTGCTTCCGGATCGAGCGTCGCCGATTTCGCGGCGGTGCCTTCGGTGATGACCGAAATCAGCTTCGGCTCGAATTGCGGTTCAGCGAAGACGCAGGTTGCGCCGAGCTGGCGAACCTTTTCCTGCATCTGTTTGACGCGGTCAGCACCTGGCAGGGTTTCGGGGCTGACGGTGATCGACCCCGCCGTCTTCACGCCGTAACGATGCTCGAAATATTGATAGGCATCGTGGAAGACGATGAAGGGCTTGTCCTTCACCGGCTTGACCGTTTCCCTGAGTTCGGCGTCGAGCGCATCGAGGTCGTCGATCAGTTTTTTGGTGTTGGCCTGATAGGTCGCGGCATTGCCGGCATCGGCCGCGATCAGCGCGGTTTCTATCGTCTGCGCCATGGCCTTGGCATTGGCGGGATCGAGCCAGAGATGGGTGTCATATGCGCCGAGGTCATGGTCCCCGTGACCCTCCGCATGGTCGTGTCCATGATCGTGCGCGCCTTCCTCTTCAGCGTGGCCGTCATGCGCCTCGTGGCCTTCATCGCCATGGTCATGTGCTTCAAAGGGGCCGCCTTCGCGGAAGGGCAGCTTTTCCAGACCCTTTGCGTCTTCCAGTTCCACCACGGTTGCCTTGCTGGCAAGCGCTTCGAGCGGCTTTTCCAGGAATGCTTCCAGTCCCGGCCCAACCCAGAAGACCACATCGGCCTTTTCGAGCTTGCGGGCATTGGACGGTCTGAGATTATAGGTGTGCGGCGAAGCCGCGCCGTCGACGATGAGCTGCGGTTCGCCGACGCCCCGCATGATGGCGGCGACGAGGGAATGGACGGGCTTGATCGAGACCACGACATCGGGCGCGGCGGTGGCGCCGGAAGCGGCGGCCGCTATTGCCACTGATGCCATGAGCGGGATCAGGAACGATTTCATGAAATGCACTCCACTTGAAGAAGTATAGTTATGTTATTACATTTATTGCGTAACTCTATAACGTATGCAATAGCGGTAAGCAACATCGCCGAACGGACAATCCCATGCTTCATTCCGCCCATCGGGGCAAAGAGATACTGGTTTCCCTTGCCAATGCCGGCGTGCAGCGCAACGGCCGCTGGCTGGTGCGCGGCGTGGAGTTTTCCGTCAGCAAAGGCGAGATCGTCACGCTGATCGGGCCGAACGGTTCCGGCAAATCCACCAGCGCGAAAATGGCGATCGGCGTGGTGAAGCCGACCGAGGGCGAGGTTTCGCGCATTGCCGGTCTGAAGGTCGGTTATGTGCCGCAGAAGCTTTCCGTGGACTGGACCATGCCGCTTTCGGTGCGCCGGCTGATGACGCTGACCGGGCCGCTGCCAGCCCGCGAAACCGACGCGGCGCTGAATGCGACGGGCATTGCGCATCTCGCCAATGCGGAAGTGCAGCACCTTTCCGGCGGCGAGTTCCAGCGCGCGCTTCTGGCCCGCGCCATCGCCCGCAAGCCCGATCTGCTGGTTCTTGACGAGCCCGTGCAGGGTGTCGATTTCTCCGGCGAGATCGCGCTCTATGATCTGATAAAAAATATCAGAAATTCAAATAATTGCGGAATTCTGTTAATATCGCATGACCTGCATGTGGTAATGGCGGAAACAGACACCGTCATTTGCCTGAACGGCCATGTCTGCTGCCGGGGCACGCCGCAGGCGGTGAGCCAGAGCCCGGAATATATGCGGCTGTTCGGCGGCGCCGCAGCCAAGGCGCTTGCCGTCTATAGCCACCATCACGATCATACCCATTTGCCCGATGGCCGAGTGCAGCATGCGGATGGTTCGGTGACCGATCATTGCCACCCCGAGGATGGGCACCATCATATGCATGACCACGGCCACCACCACGACAGCCATGACGACTGCGGCTGCGGCCATGAGCATGAGGGCCATACGCCATCCAGGCACGGACAGGGAGAGCGCCATGTTTGACGATTTCTTCGTTCGCGCCATGGTCGCCGGTATCGGCGTTGCGCTCACTGCCGGTCCTCTCGGCTGTTTCGTCGTCTGGCGTCGCATGGCCTATTTCGGCGATACGATGGCCCATTCGGCGCTGCTCGGCGTCGCGCTGTCGCTGCTGTTGCAGCTCAACCTCATCGTCAGCGTCTTTTTGGTGGCGTCGGCCGTGTCGATCCTGCTGCTCTTTTTGCAACGGCGTCAGGCGCTCTCCGCCGATGCGCTGCTTGGCATCTTGTCCCATTCGGCACTGGCGATAGGACTCGTCATCGTCGCTTTCATGAGCTGGGTGCGCATCGATCTCGTCTCGTTCCTGTTCGGCGATATTCTCGCCGTTACCCGCAGCGATATCGCCCTGATCTGGGGCGGCGGGCTGGTGGTCATTGTCTCAATGGTGTTCCTGTGGCGGTCGCTGCTTGCCTCCACCGTCAATACGGAGCTGGCCGAAGCCGAGGGGTTGAACCCGGAGCGCGCAAAGCTGATCTTCACGCTGTTGATGGCGCTGGTGATCGCAATTGCCATGAAGGTGGTCGGCATCATGCTCATCACGTCGTTGCTCATCATACCGGCGGCGACCGCCAGACGCTTTTCCGCGACGCCTGAGGTGATGGCGGTGGTGGCTTCGCTGATCGGCGCGGTCGCCGTTGTCGGCGGCCTGTTCGGCTCGCTCAGTTACGATACGCCGTCCGGCCCATCCATCGTGGTTGCCGCGGTTATCCTCTTCGTTATAAGCCTGTTGCCGGCGCCGGGTTTTTCCCGCGCCGCGGATGAAGGAGGCAAATCATGAATGCGCAGACCCAGCAGAACCTCACCAAGAACCAGTCGCTGGTCATGAATGCCCTCTCAAACGCGCATCAGCCGCTCAGCGCCTATATGATCCTCGACAAGCTACGGGATGAGGGTTTTCGTGCGCCGCTGCAGGTTTACCGGGCGCTGGAAAAGCTGGTTGAGTTTGGTCTCGTGCACCGGCTTGAGAGTCTCAACGCCTTCGTTGCCTGCACCCATACGCAGGCGGAGTGCTGCTCGCACCACCATGGCACGGTGGCTTTCGCCATCTGCGAATCCTGCGGGCAGGTGACGGAGTTCCACGATCATGAAATCGACCACCGCCTCGAGCGCTGGGTGAAGGACAGCAAGTTCAAGGCGGAAAAGACCACCATTGAAATTCGCGGCCTCTGCGCCGCCTGCTCGGCTTAGTCTCACGGCAGGGCGGGCGTGGATGCCCGCCGTTTCCTATCCTTCGATGATCGCCAGATCTTTCGAAAAACGCTTCCAGTTTTCGATGTATTTTTCCGCCGAGCGGCGAAGCCCCGCGGCGGCCTCATCATCCAGCGTCCGGATGGCGCGCGCCGGCGAGCCGACAATCAGGGAATTGTCCGGAAATTCCTTGCCCTCCGTCACCAGCGCATTGGCGCCGACGAGGCAGTTGCGGCCGATTTTTGCGCCATTCAGGATCGTCGCGCCCATGCCGATGAGCGAATTGTCGCCAATGGTGCAGCCATGCACGATGGCATGGTGGCCGATGGTGCACATTTCGCCGATGACGGCGGGAAAACCGGGATCGCTATGCACCATCACGCCCTCCTGAATATTGGTGCCGCGCCCGATGCTGATCGGCTCGTTATCGCCGCGCAGCGTTGCGCCGAACCAGATGCCGACATCCTCGCCGAGCGTCACCGAGCCGATGACATTGGCGTCGGGGGCAACCCAATAGCGATCAGGCGCAGGGGTCTGTGGCACCCGGTCGGCGAGGCGGTAAAGCGGCATGGTGGTGTCCTCCCTTTTGTTCTTCGACGGCCTCAGGCAACCGTGACGCCCAGCGTGCCGATACCCTCGACGCCGCATTCGATCCGGTCGCCACGCACGATGGGGCCGACGCCGGCCGGCGTGCCGGTCATGATGACGTCACCGGCGGTAAGCGTGAACAGCTTGGAAAGCTCGGCAATCACTTCCGGCACCTTCCAGATCATCTGGGCAAGATCGCCCGTCTGCTTGCGTTCGCCATTGACGTCGAGCCAGATCGCACCGGTAGCGGGATGGCCGATCCTGTCTGCTGGGACGATGGGGGAGACCGGTGCGGAATATTCGAAGGCCTTCGCGCCTTCCCAGGAGCGGCCCATCTTCTTCAGGCCGTCCTGCAGGTCGCGACGGGTCATGTCTATGCCGACGGCATAACCCCAGACATGGCCCAGCGCCTCGGAGGCCGGGATATCGGCACCGCCGCTTTTCAGAACCACGACACACTCGACTTCGTAGTGCACGTTCGATGACAGCGGTGGGTAGGGGAAGTCCTGACCGGCGGGCAGCAGATTGTCCGGGTTTTTCTGGAAATAAAAGGGCGGCTCGCGCGAGGGATCGTGGCCCATCTCAATGGCGTGATCGGCATAATTGCGGCCGACGCAATAGACCCGCCGGACGGGGAACAGATCGCCCGTGCCTTCAACAGGCAGGAGAACGGGTTTCGGAGCGGGGATGACGGTGGCGGCCATGTCGATTTCCTGTCGTCTTTTTCGGTGCAATTCTTGTCCCGCGATTCCGGGGCGATTTCCAGTTCAAAATGACCCTGCCTGCAAAACTGGCTTTTTACGGTCCTTTGCTGTAGAAGCCGGCGCAAAGAGGTTAATTCATGTACAGACAAGCGCTTGCAAGCGGCGAAAAAATCTTCGCCGTGGCCCCCATGATCGACTGGACCGACACGAGGTGCAGGTTTCTGCACCGGCAATTGTCGAAGCGTGCGCTGCTTTATACCGAAATGATCGTCGCCGACGCCATCATCCATGGCCAGCGCGACAGGCTGCTCGGTTATCACCCTGAGGAACATCCCGTCGCGCTACAGCTTGGCGGGTCCGATCCGGCCAAGCTCGCCGAGGCGGTGCGGATCGCCGGCGATTACGGATATGACGAGATCAACCTCAATGTCGGCTGTCCCTCGGATCGCGTGCAATCCGGCACCTTCGGCGCTTGCCTGATGCGCGAGCCTGAGGTGGTAGCGCAATGTGTCTCCGCGATGAAGGCTGTCGCCAGCGTGCCGGTTACGGTGAAATGCCGGATCGGGGTGGACGATCAGCAGCCGGAAGCGGTTCTGCCGGATTTTCTGAAGCGGGTTGTTGCGGCAGGCGCGGACGCGGTCTGGGTTCATGCGCGAAAAGCCTGGCTGCAGGGGCTTTCGCCAAAGGAAAACCGCGAAGTGCCGCCACTCGATTATGATCTCGTCTATCGCATGAAGCGGGAAAACCCTGATGTCTTTATCGGCATCAATGGCGGTATCGCCGATCTCGATCAGGCGAGCGAACATCTCCAGCATATGGATGGCGTGATGCTCGGCCGTGCCGCCTATCACAACACGTCCATTCTTGCCGATGTCGACCATCGCATCTATGGCGACGAGGCCCGCCAGCCGGACTGGATAGCGCTGCGTGACGCGATGATGGCCTATGCCGCCGA
Source organism: Agrobacterium sp. D14 (assembly GCF_001526505.1). NCBI lineage: Bacteria > Pseudomonadati > Pseudomonadota > Alphaproteobacteria > Hyphomicrobiales > Rhizobiaceae > Agrobacterium > Agrobacterium sp. D14. The sequence goes on along the minus strand of NZ_ASXX01000001.1, from coordinate 498,029 downwards.
CTATATCGCCGCGGGCGGACGTCTCAACCACGTCACCCGCCACATGGTCGGGCTGTTTCAGGGCATGCCCGGCGCGCGCCGTTTCCGGCAAATCCTCTCCAGCGATGCCACCCGGCCGGGCGCTGGCCCGGAGGTGATCGAGGCAGCTTTCGCGGCCATCGATTTCAGCCCGACGAAAGACATGGCGGGCTGAAAGAGTTCAGACCGCCTTTTGCAGTTCCTGCGCACCAACAGGCGCATTGACCTTGCCGCCGGTGATGAAGAAGGCGAAGACATCGCGTGGTGTCTTTTCAACCTTCCGATCCGGCGCTATCAGCGGCATATCGCCCGGCACGGCGCCCTTCGCATAGGTCTTTACCCGCTCGGCCCAGTGGTCAATGTCTTTTTTCGGGTAACAGGTCTTGATATCGTCCTCGCCCTTCTGCAGGCGGCAATAGACGAAATCGGCCGTCACATCCGGCAGCATCGGATAGTCATGATGATCGGCGCAGACGACCGCGACCTTGTGCCTGGCGAGAAGATCGATGAATTCCGGAACCTGAAATGTCTCGTTGCGCACCTCGACGACATGGCGAAGACGGATGCCGTCCTGCTTCTCGGGTAACAGGGACAGAAATGCGCCAAAATCCTCCGCGTCGAATTTTTTCGTCGGCGCGAATTGCCAGAGGATCGGGCCGAGGTGGGACCCGAGTTCCGTTAGTCCCTGTGTCAGAAACTTCGTCATCGATTCACCGGCCTCGGCCAGAATCCTGCGATTGGTGACGAAGCGGCTTGCTTTTAGCGAGAAGACGAAATCCTCGGGCACTTCGGAAGCCCATTTGGCAAAAGTTTCCGGCTTCTGGCTGCTGTAATAGGTTCCGTTCACCTCTATGGCCGTGAGCTGCCGGCTGGCATGCTCCAGCTGGCGCTTCTTCGGCAGTTTTTCCGGATAAAATGTGCCTTCCCATGGCTCGAAGGTCCAGCCGCCGATACCGGTGCGGATCGTGCCTGATGTCGACATATGCTGTTCCTCCTCCGGCCTTCGGCCTATCGAACCCTTGCGACGAAAGCTGCGGATTACTCCGCAGCCTCCCGTTTTCCGGCCGGCCGGCGCTCCAGAAGCTCCTTCAGGAAGTGACCGGTATAGGAGCGCTCGACCTTGACGATGTCTTCCGGTGTACCGGTCGCCACCACCTCGCCGCCGCCCGTGCCGCCTTCGGGTCCGATGTCGATGATCCAGTCAGCCGTCTTGATGACTTCGAGATTATGCTCGATCACCACGACGGAATTGCCCTGTTCGACCAGCGCATGCAGCATTTCCAGGAGCTTGTTGACATCGTGGAAATGCAGGCCGGTCGTCGGTTCGTCGAGAATATAGAGCGTGCGGCCCGTCGAGCGCTTCGAGAGTTCCTTGGCGAGCTTGACGCGCTGCGCCTCGCCGCCGGAGAGCGTATTGGCCTGCTGGCCGACCTTGATGTAACCGAGGCCGACATCGAAAAGCGATTGCAGCTTGTCGCGCACGGCCGGCACGGCGGCGAAGAACTCCACGCCTTCCTCCACCGTCATATCCAGCACATCGGCGATGGACTTGCCCTTGAAGGTGACATCGAGCGTCTCGCGATTGTAACGCTTGCCGTGACAGACATCGCAGGTGACGTAGACGTCAGGCAGGAAGTGCATCTCGATCTTGATGACGCCGTCGCCCTGGCAGGCCTCGCAGCGGCCGCCCTTGACGTTGAAGGAGAAACGGCCCGGCGCGTAACCGCGCGCCTTCGCTTCCGGCAGACCGGCGAACCAGTCACGGATCGGCGTGAAGGCGCCGGTATAGGTGGCCGGGTTGGAACGCGGCGTGCGGCCAATCGGCGACTGGTCGATATCGATGACCTTGTCGATGAATTCGAAACCGTCGATGCGGTCGTGTTCGGCCGGGATTTCGCGCGCACCCATCACCCTTCGAGCCGCCGATTTGTAGAGCGTCTCGATCAGGAAGGTGGACTTGCCGCCGCCCGAAACGCCGGTTACGGCCGTGAAAACACCGAGCGGCACGGCGGCCGTGACATTCTTCAGGTTATTACCGCGTGCGCCAAAAACCTTGATTTCGCGGCCCTTCTTGGGCTTGCGGCGCTCCGCCGGCACGGCGACGCCGAGCTCGCCGGAGAGATATTTGCCGGTCAGCGATTTCGGATTGGCCATCACCTCCTGCGGTGAGCCTTCAGCGATCACCTGACCGCCATGAATGCCGGCGGCCGGGCCGATATCGACGACATAATCCGCCGTCAGAATGGCATCCTCGTCATGTTCGACCACGATGACGGTATTGCCGATATCGCGCAGATGTTTCAGCGTATCGAGCAGGCGGGCATTGTCACGCTGGTGCAGGCCGATCGACGGTTCGTCGAGAACATAGAGAACGCCGGTGAGGCCCGAACCGATCTGCGAGGCGAGCCGGATGCGCTGGCTTTCACCGCCGGAAAGCGTGCCGGAATTGCGCGACAGGCTGAGATAATCCAGCCCGACATCGTTGAGGAAACGCAGGCGCTCGCGGATTTCCTTAAGAATACGGACTGCGATCTCGTTCTGCTTGGCGTTGAGGCTTTCCGGCAGCACCTCGAACCAGTCGCGCGCGGTGCGGATCGACATTTCGGTGACTTCGCCGATATGCAGCCTGTTGATCTTGACGGCGAGCGCTTCCGGCTTCAGGCGATAACCGGCGCAGGCCGGGCAGGGGGCCGCCGACATGTAGCGTTCGATTTCCTCACGCGCCCAGGCGCTGTCGGTCTCTTTCCAGCGACGCTCCAGATTGGGCACGATGCCTTCGAAATTCTTCACAGTCTTGTAGGAGCGGGCGCCGTCCTGATAGTTGAATTCGATCTTGTCATCGGTGCCCTGCAGGATGGCGTGCTGCGCCTCTTTCGAAAGATCCGACCACTTGCTCGACAGCTTGAAGCCGAAAGCCTTGCCGAGCGCTTCCAAGGTCTGATTGTAATAGGGCGAGGAGGATTTGGCCCAGGGAGCGATGGCGCCGTCGCGCAGGGTACGGGCCGGCTCCGGCACGATCAGGTTTTCATCCACCTTCTGCTGCGAACCGAGGCCATCGCAGCTCGGGCAGGCGCCGAAGGGATTGTTGAAGGAGAACAGCCGCGGCTCGATTTCCGGAATGGTGAAGCCGGAAACGGGGCAGGCGAATTTTTCCGAAAACAGTACACGCTCATGGGTCTCGTTGAGCGACTTGTTGGCGGAACCGCCGGCGGCGGTTTCTTCCGGCGGCAGGGGCTTGTCGGCGAATTCCGCGACCGCCAACCCGTCGGCGAGCTTGAGGCAGGTTTCGAGACTGTCGGCAAGGCGCGCCGCCATATCCGGGCGCACCACCGCACGGTCGACCACCACGTCGATATCGTGCTTGTATTTCTTGTCGAGGGCGGGCACGTCGGCGATTTCGTAGAACTGGCCATCCACCTTGACGCGCTGGAAGCCCTTCTTCATCAGGTCGGCGAGTTCCTTTTTATATTCGCCTTTGCGGCCGCGCACCATTGGCGCGAGAATATAAAGACGTGTGCCTTCCTCGAAAGCGAGGATGCGATCGACCATCTGGCTGACCGTCTGGCTTTCGATCGGCAGGCCCGTGGCCGGCGAATAGGGCACGCCGACACGCGCGAACAGCAGGCGCATATAGTCGTAGATTTCGGTGACCGTGCCGACCGTGGAACGCGGATTGCGCGATGTGGTCTTCTGCTCGATGGAGATTGCCGGTGACAGGCCGTCGATCTGGTCGACATCCGGCTTCTGCATCATTTCCAGGAACTGGCGCGCATAGGCCGAAAGGCTTTCGACATAACGGCGCTGGCCCTCGGCATAGATCGTATCGAAGGCAAGCGAGGACTTGCCCGAACCGGAAAGGCCGGTCATGACGATCAGCTTGTTGCGCGGCAGGTCCAGATCGATGCCCTTGAGGTTGTGCTCACGGGCGCCACGGATGGAAATCGTCTTCAGTTCACTCATGACAAGGCTCGGACAAAAATAACAGGCTTGATGGCAGCGCGTCCTTATGTAGTGACGCAGCCGGATGTGTCGAGGTCTATTCCCAATCGGTCGCAGCTTTTCGGAATGCTTGACTCGAAATCTGCGATTTAATAGAACAAAAAAGGAACGAATTGCAAGCGCGAATGTCTGCTCCCGCAGCTTAAGATTATTCTTTGTGGATAGTTCCATGCTTGCGGTGCCCTTTGCGGGCGGCGGCAGCTATTGTGTGGCGAATTTTTTGAAATGCAATTGCCGGTCATGATGGCCGGCGGACAGGATGACGAGATGGCTGGTAGCGTAAACAAGGTAATTCTGATCGGAAACGTGGGCGCCGATCCCGAAATCCGCCGGACGCAGGATGGCCGCCCCATCGCCAATCTGCGCATTGCCACCTCGGAGACCTGGCGGGACCGTAACAGCGGCGAGCGCCGTGAGAAGACCGAATGGCACACCGTCGTCGTCTTCAACGAAGGCCTGTGCAAGGTCGTCGAGCAATATGTCAAGAAGGGCGCCAAGCTCTATATTGAAGGCCAGCTGCAGACGCGCAAATGGCAGGACCAGACCGGCAATGACCGTTATTCCACTGAAATCGTTTTGCAGGGCTTCAACTCCACGCTGACGATGCTCGATGGTCGCGGTGAGGGCGGTGGCCGTAGCGGCGGCGATTTCGGTGGCGGCAACGATTATGGCAGCGGCGGCGGCTCCAGCTATGGCGGCGGTTACGACCAGCAGTCCTCTCCGCGCGGCGGCTCTTCCCGTGGCGGCGGCCAGCCTTCCGGCGGCTTCTCCAACGATATGGATGACGATATTCCGTTCTGAGCGGATGGCGAATTCGGGAAAGCGTAACGGGAGACAGGCATGAGTGATGCGCCCGCACCGAAACAGCCGGCGACCTGGCGCATCGTTCTTGCCTTCTTCCTCGATTTCTGGACGGCGTTTTTCGCCGCCGGATTTCTCGTGGCGGCGGTTGCAGGCGGGCGCACGCCACAGGGTTTTGCCTTGAACGGTGTGCCTGCCTTTATCGCGTTTGCGCTTATCATCGCATATTTTGTCGTGCTCGGCCGGTTCTTTGGCGGCACGCTATGGCAGCGTCTCCTGAAGGCGAGGCGCTAACATCCGGCTTTGCCGGCTCTCCGATAGGGGAGAAGGTATTTCGGCGTCGCGGCAGACTATGCCGCGACCTTGTCCGCCAGCATCGCGACCATGACATCGGATTGCGACACGATGCCCACCATCTTGCCTCTGGCGTCGATCACCGGCAGGTAATGTAGTCCTTCTTCGGCAAAGCGGATGATGGCCTCCTCGATTGCCGTTTCCGGCCGTACGGTTCTGACCGGCGATGTCATGATGTCCTTGACGGTATCGTTGGGGGCGCTTGCGCCGGAGAGGATGAGGCGCAGCCGCTGCAGGAAATCGATGGAGGGGCGGCCGTTTCTCCAGCTCGCCTTTTCCAGAAAATCCGTCTGGGTGACGATGCCGACGATCTCCGCTTTATCGTTGGTGACCGGCAATGCCTTGAAATGGTGGCTGTGCATCAGCGCGTGGGCATGGCGCAGACTGTCATCAGGCGCAACACCGACGACATCGCGCGACATGACGCTGGCGCAATCGAGATGCAGCGCACGGCGACGCCAGGAGCGCAATTCGGTCTTGCGTAAAATGGTTTCGAGCTCGTCCCGGTCGATATCCAGGACCTGGTCATATTCCTTCAGCACCTCGTCGAGGTCGTTGGAGGAAAATCCGATTTTCTGGATGGGGGTCGGATCGGTAGTGCCATGGGCGGCCTTGCCAAGCTTCAGGCCGTGAGGATAGGCGCGGCCGGTGGCATTGTTATAGGCGAGGGCCAAGGCAAGAAGGATCAGCGAATTTCCGGCGACCGGCCATAGCAGGAAGCCATAACCGAGGCTGTGTATGGCAGGGCCGCCGAGAACGGCGGTCAGCGCCACGGCACCGCTTGGCGGGTGCAGGCAGCGCAAAACCATCATCGCGGCAATGGCGAGGCTGATGGCGAGCGCGCTGGCAAGAAATAGATCCGGAACCAGCAGTGCGACTGTTACGCCCACGAAGGCCGAAACGAGGTTGCCGCAGAGGATCGACCAGGGCTGCGCCAGCGGGCTGGAGGGCACGGCGAACAGAAGCACGGCCGAAGCGCCCATCGGGGCGATCATGGCGGGCAGGGTGGGATCGAAACTGAGAGCGAGACTTCCCAGAAGGCCGGTCAGCAGAATGCCGACAAAGGCGCCGATTGCGGAGCGCAGCCTTTCCCTGTTGCTGACGGGTGCGGCATCCGGGATGAGGCGACGCAGCGTGGAACGCATGGAGATAACTTTCAAATCCGAAAAAACATGCGTCTTTTAGCCGAAGCGGCGGTCGGATTTAAAGGGAGGATTTTCCGGCGTTTTAGCGGTTGGCGGGAATTTATTGCGCAGGCACCGCCAAGGGTCGGCTTTTCAAAAAGCGAAGGCCGATTTTATGCCGTCGACCACGAACTGCACGGAAAGGGCGGCAAGCAGCACGCCGAGCAGACGGGTCAGGATCGCGCGGCCGGTATTGCCGAGAAAACGGTCCATCCGCTCCGAGACGATCAGGGCTGCATAAACGAGGGCCATGGCGAAAGCGAGGATCAGGATGAGCACCAACATCTCACGGTGGTTTTCATCGAGCCGGCAAGTAGCACGGTCGCGGAAATGGCGCCCGGCCCGGCGATCAGGGGCAGCGCCAGCGGAAAGACCGCCAGATTGTGAAGGTGGTCCTTGGTGATGGCGATCTCGGAGGTCTTTTCCTTGCGCTCCTGGCGTTTTTCGAAAATCATCTCGAAGGAAATCCAGAACAGCAACAGGCCGCCGGCGATACGGAAAGCGCCGAGCGAGATGCCGAGAAGATTGAGGATGGCAAGGCCGAAGAGCGCGAAGACGGCGAGAATGCCGAAGGCGATGATGGAGCCGCGCAGCGCCACCTGGCTGCGCTGGTCGCGCGTCATGCCGGCGGTCAGCGCCAGAAAGACGGGGGCAAGGCCCGGCGGATCGAGCGTGACCAGAAGTGTGGTAAGCGCGTTGATGAGCGTTTCGCTGCTGGCCATTCTTTCCCCGTCTCATCTGTTTTTAGGGCGGAGCCTACGCAAGTCGCCGGCACTTTGAAAGGGAGCGGCGGCGCTTTTGCCGGGCTAAATCGTGAAATGCGGCGTTCGTCTTGCAAATGACGCAAAAGCCTGTTCAAAACTCGCCGGGAAATTGGCTTAACGTGGCTGTTTCCGCTATAAAAATCCATCCGATTCTTAACAGAGAATGTGATCCGTTTTGACTGACCAGAGCCCCCCCGGCGGCGGAAAACTTCCGCCAGGCATTGAACCGATTTCCATCATGGAGGAAATGCAGCGGTCGTATCTCGATTACGCCATGAGCGTCATCGTGTCCCGCGCGCTTCCCGATGTGCGAGACGGCCTGAAGCCGGTTCATCGCCGTATTCTTTACGGCATGTCCGAACTCGGCATCGACTGGAACAAGAAATACGTCAAATGCGCCCGCGTTACCGGGGACGTGATGGGTAAATTCCATCCGCACGGCAATGCGGCGATCTATGACGCTTTGGCGCGTATGGCGCAGGACTGGTCGCTCCGCCTGCCGCTGATCGACGGGCAAGGCAATTTCGGCTCCATCGACGGCGATCCGCCGGCCGCAGAACGTTATACCGAATGCCGTCTGGAAAAGGCCGCCCATTCGCTGCTCGACGATCTCGACAAGGAAACGGTCGATTTCCGCGACAACTATGACGGCACCTTGCAGGAGCCGGTCGTCATTCCGGCGAAGTTCCCGAACCTTCTGGTCAACGGGGCAGGCGGCATTGCGGTCGGCATGGCCACCAATATTCCGCCGCACAATCTCTCGGAAGTCATCGACGGCTGTATCGCCATGATCGACAATCCGGCGATCGAGCTGCCGGAGCTGATGCAGATCATTCCCGGTCCGGATTTCCCGACCGGCGCGCTGATCATGGGCCGTTCCGGCATCCGTTCGGCCTATGAGACCGGTCGCGGCTCGGTCATCATGCGCGGCCGCGCCACCATCGAACCGATGCGCGGCGACCGCGAGCAGATCATCATCACCGAAGTTCCCTATCAGGTGAACAAGGCGAACATGATCGAAAAGATGGCCGAACTGGTCAAGGAAAAGCGCATCGAGGGCATTTCCGACCTGCGCGACGAATCCGACCGTCAGGGTTATCGCGTCGTCATCGAATTGAAGCGCGACGCCAATGCGGAAGTGATCCTGAACCAGCTTTATCGCTACACGCCGCTGCAAACCTCCTTCGGATGCAACATGGTGGCGCTGAACGGCGGCAAGCCGGAGCAGATGACGCTCATCGACATGCTGCGCGCCTTCGTGGCCTTCCGCGAGGATGTGGTCAGCCGTCGTACGAAATATCTGCTGCGCAAGGCGCGCGAGCGTGCGCATGTGTTGGTTGGTCTGGCGATTGCGGTTGCCAATATCGACGAGGTCATCCGGGTTATCCGTCATGCGCCCGATCCCGCTTCGGCTCGCGAAGAGCTGATGACGCGGCGCTGGCCGGCGCATGATGTGGAAAGCCTGATCCGTCTGATCGACGATCCGCGCCACCGCATCAATGAAGACGGCACCTATAATCTCTCGGAAGAGCAGGCGCGCGCCATTCTCGAACTGCGCCTTGCCCGCCTCACCGCGCTTGGCCGCGATGAAATCGGCGACGAGCTGAACAAGATCGGTGCTGAAATTTCCGAGTACCTCGAAATCCTGTCGTCGCGCCTGCGCATCCAGCAGATCGTCAAGGACGAGCTTGTCGCCATCCGCGACGAGTTCGGCACGCCGCGCCGGTCCGAGATTGTCGAGGGCGGTCCCGATATGGACGATGAAGACCTCATCGCCCGCGAGGACATGGTCGTTACCGTTTCGCATCTCGGCTATATCAAGCGCGTGCCGCTGACCACTTACCGGGCGCAGCGTCGCGGCGGCAAGGGCCGTTCCGGCATGGCGACGCGCGACGAGGATTTCGTCAACCGTCTCTTCGTTGCCAATACCCATACGCCGGTGCTGTTCTTCTCCTCGCGTGGCATCGTCTACAAGGAAAAGGTCTGGCGTCTGCCGATCGGCACGCCGCAGTCCAAGGGCAAGGCCCTCATCAACATGCTGCCGCTGGAGCCCGGCGAGCGCATCACCACCATCATGCCGTTGCCCGAGGACGAAACGACCTGGGAAACGCTGGATGTGATGTTCTCGACGACGCGCGGCACGGTTCGCCGCAACAAGCTCGGCGACTTCGTGCAGGTCAACCGCAATGGCAAGATCGCCATGAAGCTGGACGAGGAGGGCGATGAAATCCTCTCCGTCGAAACCTGTACGGACCGCGACGACGTGCTGCTGACGACCGCGCTCGGCCAGTGCATCCGCTTCCCCGTGGACGATGTGCGCGTCTTTGCCGGCCGCAACTCCGTCGGCGTGCGCGGTATCAACATGGCCGAGGGTGACCGCATCATCTCCATGACCATTGTGGGCCATGTGGAAGCTGAACCGTGGGAGCGTGCGGCCTATCTGAAGCGCTCGGCTACCGAGCGGCGTGCCGCAGGCGTCGATGAGGATGATATCGCGCTCGTCGGCGAAGAGGTGACGGAAGAGGGTGAACTCAGCGAAGAGCGCTATCAGGAACTGAAGGCACGCGAAGAATTCGTGCTGACGGTTTCGGTAAAGGGCTTCGGCAAGCGTTCCTCTTCTTACGACTTCCGCACCTCGGGTCGCGGCGGCAAGGGCATCCGCGCCACCGATACCTCGAAGACCAACGAGATCGGCGAACTCGTCGCAGCCTTCCCCGTGGACGAAGGCGACCAGATCATGCTGGTTTCCGATGGCGGTCAGCTCATCCGCGTGCCGGTCAACGGCATCCGCATCGCCAGCCGCGCCACCAAGGGTGTGACGATCTTCTCGACCGCCAAGGATGAGAAGGTGGTTTCCGTGGAGCGCATCAACGAGCCGGAAGGCGACGACGAAGCGGAGAACGGCAATGGCGAAGATGCCGCCGACGATCTGCCTGATACGCCGGAGGCACCGGATAACGAGGCGTAAGCCGCCTCGTTATCTTCGGTTACCAATCAAGAAAAACCCCGCGGCGCTCAGGCTCCGCGGGGTTTTTGTTTGTGTCGTATCGACTGTGTTTGATCTTCAGCGAATGCGAATATGGACCGGAGCGCGACCCGAGCGGCTCGCGACATGAAGGTGGATGTTCGCTTCCGGCTGATTGGAGCGCCAGGCGCGGGCGCCATGCGACAGAAGCAGCGCTACGAGATCGCGTGTCTTCGCCTTGGAACGATTAAGACCGAGATCGGCGATACGCATCGCCGCTTCGTGAATGGGATGCAGAACCGACAGGCTGCCATGCCCGTTGCCAGACGCAATGTCCGAATAATTCTCGTTGACTGCCATCTTGGAAAGCCTCGCTACACATTACAAACTTCGAGGAGACAGGCGATGTTTCGACCATGAACCACCGCCTGCGGAAACGTCTGTTACTGGAGTGACGCCCAGCAGCTGACGCCTTTCTTTTTCAATGCATTGCATGCATTCACCGCGGCGTTCTGGCCATCGAAGCCGCCAAAACGGGCGCGGTAGATCTGGGAGCCGTCCTTGCTGAAGGCGACCGTGAAGGGTTTTGCGGAGCGCAGTGCCGCGCCGCCCTTTTCCTGCGCGTTCTGCAACAGGCCGCGTGCGGAGTTCTCGTCGGGAGATGCACCGATCTGGATGACCCAGCCGCCCTGCGGAGCCTCGGACCTGGCCGAAACCGAAGGGGCGGAGAGGACAGGCGCCGTGGTGGAGGCGGTGACAATATTGTCCACCTTGGTCGAGTTGGTGATCAACTTGCGGTCCGGTGCAGCGGGCGCCTGATTGATTGGATCCTTGCCCTTCTGCCAGGTGGCGGCTTCCATGGCCTTGACGGCTGCATTGGAAGAGGAGCCTGCGAAGGCGGTGACCGGCGCTTCTTCGTAACGGGTCTGCGGCACTGGACCGGAATTGGGCAGGCCGGCTGCGGTTGCTGCAACTGCCACGGAAGGAACAGCAGCGGCCACGGCGACGGGCTCTTCGACCGGCGCTGAGCGGGTCTGCGCGATCAGGTTGCTGTTGCCGCCACGCGATGCCTGCGGCAGGTAGGTTGCGACAAGCTTGCGCATGGTGGCGTCGCGGGCAGCGCTGGAGCGGCCGCCGAGAACGACGGCGACGATGGAGCGGCCGTCAAGCTGAGCCGATGTGGCAAGGTTGCTGCCGGCTGCACGGGTATAACCGGTCTTGATGCCATCTACACCCTTCACGGTTCCGACGAGGCGGTTATGGTTGCCGATAACCTGCTTGCCGAAGTTGAAGGTGCGGGTGGAGAAATAGCCGTAATATTGCGGGAAATGCTGGCGAAGCGCGACGCCGAGACGGGCCTGGTCGCGCGCCGTTGTCATCTGCGCCGTGTTGGGCAGGCCGTTGGCGTTGCGATAGGTCGTGCGGGTCATGCCGAGTGCACGGGCCTTGGCGGTCATCATTCTGGCGAAACGGTCTTCCGAGCCGCCGAGATATTCGCCGAGCGCGGTTGCCATATCATTTGCAGACCGGGTGACGAGTGCAAGGATAGCCTGTTCCACGGTGATGCTGCCGCCGGCGCGCACGCCGAGCTTGGATGGCGGCTCCTTGGCGGCGTTGGCTGACACCGGCACCTTGGAATCGAGCGAGATACGTCCAGTATTGAGCGCCTCGAATGTCAGATAAAGCGTCATCATCTTCGTCAGCGAAGCCGGATAACGCAGCCCGTCCGGATCCTCGCCATAGAGGACCTTGCCTGTCTTGGCATCGATGACGATGCCCGCATATTTCGGATCGGCCTTTGCGGTTTGAACGGATGTTGCGGTTATGAACGCCGCAGCAAGGGTTAGCGCAATAAACCTTACGAAAGACGTCGCACCCGCTTTGCGCGAATGTGCCCCAGATAGACTTTTCAACACTGCTGAACTCTTCAATCGCATATTTCTGTTCCGCTCGGACACGCCCCGCCCGATGCTCCGGGAAGAAACTTTATCGGGATGGCGTTACCAAGTGGTTTATGAAAGGTATCTGCCTTCCATAAAATGCGACTTTTCGCACGCAATCTGTGCCGTGCTGTTTCACCGATTTCCGTCTTTTACGAGGCGGCGCTCGATATAGTTTTTCACATCCGCGTCCAGCTTTTGCAATTGCGGCAGCAGGGCGGATGAGAAACGGTAGAACAGGCTGAGGTCCTGTCCGGCGTGAATATCCCTCTGGCAATCGCTGCCGGTGGCCGCCTGCGGCGTTTGCGGCAGCAGGCAGCGCACCACATAGGTGCTTTCGCCCTCGCGCTCGCCGGTCAATATGACTTCCTTGCCGTAACCGGAATCAGCGCGCAGGCGGTGCAGCAGCAGGCCGTGCTTCAACGGCACCGGCTCTCCCTCCGTCAGCCGTGAATAGATCGGCCCGAAACGGCCGGACATGTCCTCGGACATGGTGCTTTGCGAAAGCTGGATGAAGATCAGCCCTGCCGCCTGCGCAGGATCGTCGAAGACGGCGCGATTCGCTTCCTCGTAACCCTTGAGGTCAGGCCAGCTTAGATAGAGGTCGACGCGCTCGCGTTCTCCGCCCAGGCGCTCGGAAGGCGCCCGCAGGGTGTTTTTGGCAAGCTTCAGCCGGTCGTTGCCGATGACGATCTCCACCTCCTCGGTGGCCGTTGTATGGCCCGCCTGGAGAATCCGCTCGCCATACCATTTGATGCCGACATTGAGGGCGCCGAGAAAGATGAGAAGAATTCCGGCGATGAGAGCGGCCCGGAGCATGAGTGACGATGAAAGCAGGGGTTTCTGGTCGTTCATGGGCTTCCATATTCGTTCCGGCCACCGGATGAGTTTCCGGCCGGGAAATAGCCGTGCAAAGCTTTAACCCGAGGCGATCGGCATTGAAATGATGTTTTGCCGCTGCTACCTGATAACGACCAAGCAAAGGACGGCATATGGCAGCGCGCGACAGATATTCCCGGAAGCTCGAATGTTCCAGATGTGGTCATCAGGGTTTTGCCGAAGCGTCGGAATCGGATGACAAGAGCCGTCGGGACGTCGATTTTCGCATCGATGAAATGCCGCGTGGATTTCGCGCGGAGCGCGCCTCGGGCGATCCGACGGATTTCATGATCCGCTGCGCCCAGTGCGGCAATATATTCCGTTTCCTGCAGAAAACCGCCTATGCGCCCGGAGGCGAACCGCGCGTGAAGGCCTGAAGGGAAGGTGCCGGCATGACTTTACCGCAACAACCGAACGGAGCGCCGCAAAGGCGCAAGCCGATCTGGCCGTGGATCGTGCTGCTGGTGCTGACGCTTTCAGCCATTTATTCCTATAATCGCGCCAATGAAATCATCGCGGAATTGTCCGATACCTTGCCGCCGGCGCTGCTGAATCTGTTTGAGGATATTCTCCGGGGTGACGGCCGGCATGGCAATGGCGGGCCGAGCATCGGCGTCTGAGGCGAGGGCGGTATAGAGAGCCGCTGGCCTTTTTTGGCCGCGCTTCGTTTTCTGGGCCATAAAAGAAAAAAAGCCCCGCAAAGAGGCGGGGCAGGTTGATCGCTCGGGGAAAGTTGGGCAATGCCCGGGAGCGATGGGTTGATATAAGTGACAATAGTGCTGACGCGATAGGCCATTTCCGTCCCAAACAGTACGCCTATGCATAAATTTCGCTCAATCAGCAGATTTTTGAACGATGAGTTCGGAAAATCTGTAAGACAACTTGACAGACTTTCGCTTTATTCTTCGCATTGCCTCGAATTGCACATATTCGCCTTTAACATAACGTGACATGAGCAGACGCATGGATAAATCGGGAATCCTCTTCGTGGCGCTTTTGCTGGTGCTTGTCGCAATCGTTTTGAGCCTGACGCTGTTCGATACTGCTCAGCAGGTGCCCTCGATACCTTCAGGCGACGGATCCCTGCTGCCGCCGGCAACGCCCCCGGGGCAATGATCTGCCAACCATAAGAGAAGGGCGACACAGCTCGCCCGGGCGGGATTGACGGCCTTTTTCAAACCGCTATAAAGCCTCACCACCGATGGATGGGTGTCCGAGTGGTTTAAGGAACCGGTCTTGAAAACCGGCGTGCGTGAGAGCGTACCGTGGGTTCGAATCCCACCCCATCTGCCATCATAGCTTCCCGCATGCCCCTGTATCTTCCCATTTGGCCTTGATTAATATGGGGATTCTGGTTCATGCGGTTTCCACCGGTTCCCGCAATACACCGTGGCGTCCCGGTAAAACCGGGTAAGTGCCAACCCGAAACCGGGTACGCAAGGCGCATTCACCGACATAACGTTTCGAAAAACCTTCCATATCTTCATAATATCGACAACTCAAAGCGTCATAAGTCCCCAATCGCAATGCGACCGGCTCGATACTGACCGTGACAAACAGCGTTGATACTATCAATAGCGTTTTCTCAGACGGATTTTGAGCATAGTGAGGACTGATTCTTTAATATTGAACCTTATTATTCTTTAGATTATTGAATAAATCAGTATTGATATATTTATGAATACATATATGGGTATATTTTCATATTCAGTCTTCGGTGCCATTTTCTGTTTGGCAATCGGTAGTAACTGGCCAGACGTGCGGGCTGCCGAGATGGTGACGATACGCGCCGGCGGCGATGCGTCATCGTGCGGTCGGATTGGTGGAGACTTCGCGATGGCGACGTCGGAGACCACAAATCTTGAATATGCGGAATTTCTGAATACGGTGGCCGCCATAAACGATCCCCATGGGCTGTATTCACCGATGATGGAGACGCATTTCTGGGGAGGGATATCGAGAAAAGGCGAGCGCGGGAACTTCATATACGCGCCAAAGCCCGGATATGCTGACCTGCCGGTTACCTTTGTGAGTTGGTACTCCGCCGTGAGATATGCAAATTGGATGCATTACGGCAAGCCGTTGAAACCTGCCGGTCTGGGCGTGACGGAAGGGAATGCCTCCAACGGCGCGTATGACACCGCGACATGGTTGAGAAACAGGGATGCGCAATATTGGTTGCCGAGCTGTGCGGAGTGGCGTCAGGCCGCTTTCTTCGATCCGGCCGAAAACAGGCAGCGCCGATATGTCACCGGACATGAATTGCCGCCCTCCGGTATCGGGCCGTCATCGGTCAATTACTTCGATGGCCGCTGGGCTGCGCCTTTCCCGCATCTGATACCGGCAAAGGACTCTGGTACGGCACGGTCTGCGAGCGGAACGCTGGGACAGGCAGGCAATGTTCTGGAATGGGTGGAAGACCTGACCGGTGGCCAGCGCATGGCGCTGGGGGGATCGTTGTTGCTGCCTGCTGCGGCGCTCAAATCGGAATATGTGGATACGGAATATCCTGATGTGACCATTTCCAGCATCGGTTTTCGTGTCGCGTCACGGCTTGCCCCATCGCCCCCAGGCTTCGTCGATCTTCCCGAGGTTCCGTTCAAACAGTATGATTTTGTCCGTGTCGCCGACAAGGGAAATCCGGTCGATCCGAGAACAGGCCGGGGTCGCGTCGAATATGATTTTGACATTGGAAAATACGAGCTGTCCAATCGCGAATATGCGGAATTTCTGAATGCGGTCGCGCGCGAAGGCGACGCTTACGGTCTCTTCAAAATCGATATGCAGACCGGCGTTGTCGGCGGCCTGGAGAAAATATCCGAAGGCGGCAAAGCCACCTATCGATCGAAGCCGGGTTGGGAGAAACGGCCGGTAACCTATGTTTCCTGGTTCGATCTCGCCCGTATGGCAAACTGGCTGCATTACGGCCGCCCCGCAACCGGTAGGCAGGAGCTTGGCACGACGGAGGGAGACGCAAAGACCGGCGCCTATGATACCCGTGCCTTTCCCGCCCCAAAGGCTTCATTCGACAGCGCCCGCTTGCCCTCTCGAAACCTCGGTGCCAGATTTTTTATTCCGAGCGACGACGAGTGGTACAAGGCGGCTTATTACAACGCCGAGAATCGTCGATATTTCAAATATCCAACGAAGTCAGACACGCCACCGAAGCCCGCGTCGGCGCAAATGCCTGCCGGAGCCAACTATACCCTGCTCGACCAGCTTGGCGAGGGCATGCCTTATTTTGTCAGCGAGGTGGACGCCTTTGCAGCGTCGGAAAGTTATTACGGCACGCGCCAGCAAGGCGGTAACGTCTGGGAATGGATCGAAGACTGGCGAAGCAAGGGTGAGGGCGGATGCTGGCGCTGCGACGAGTGGACCAAGGGCATGAGAGGCGGTTCGTTCAACTATACCGAAATCGGACTTTCCGCTGAAAACCTCGACCCCGGCGCCCCGGAACTCGGCCTTTTCGTTTATGGCGCGAGGCTGGCCCGCATCGAGGAAGGGTGGAGGCCCGTGTCGCCTTCGCCTGTTACACTCATTATCGATACTTTAGGCGAGCAAATCGCGACGCTCAAATCCCGTCCCGCATACCTCGCCTTGACGAGCTTCCTTGCGGGAGTTGTTTCGCTCGGCTCGGCGTATTTTGCGATCGCCTACGTCAGACGCAGAGCCGCGAGGTGACTTAAGCGTTGCACATTATTCTCGTCGGACGTCCCCCACAAGGCATTGACCGTGGTGGATACGCAATCCGCAAATTGGGAAAAAACGATCAAACACCAGATGTCGTCCTGACACCGGTGTTCGGTTTGGAAACAGTTTAGCAGCGCCGTAAGGAAAAACCCGCCTTGCGGCGGGTTCCATGCTGTTGATCCAATCAGATTTCCGGGCAGCCCCGTTCATTGGCGAAGGTGATGCGATCCGGTCCCCGGCGCGTGAAGCCTTCGACGACGACGCGACCCGGAGTGACGCGCACGACCTCTGGATCGCGCAGGCCTGCTTCACGGGCGGCGGCGCGGGCTTCGCGTTCGCTGCAGCCGCGCATGCGGGGCGGGCCGCGGCGGTCTACGTCCCGGTCACGATCGCGGATGATGGGGCGAACGCCGTCGGGGCCGATTCTGAGTTCCATGTCCTGCGCACCTGCAGGGATCGGCGCGGCGAAGGATACCAGGGCGATGCCCATCGCAAGAGCTGTGGTTTTCATAAGCTTGATCATGTTTCCTCCTTCAGCCGAAACCGGCGGAAAGCTCGTTTGTTTGCGGGGAGAGAACGCGGTTGCCGTCCATTTGTTCCTTGCCGATGCGGTGAGTGGGAGATGCTGAGGCGGGTAAATTCGGCCCGACGGGTGGGCTTAAAAGATAGAAATCATTAACCACGTTCGTTACAATTTTATCGAATTTGCAGAAGTCGTTCGCATTTTCGCCACGTTATGCACAAGATTAAGCGACTGTTAGGTGCTTCGATGGCAGGGGCAAATAATCGAGGCAAGTGAGGGTGCGGTTCTCCGAGCCAATAGCAGCGTGGGGCAGACGATTTGAATTCTCCGGTCAAGAAACTCGGCATCAACGCCAGGTCGGGCGTGAAGTGGCTTGCAATTTCCGTGCTTTGCGCCGCCACCGCATCGTGTTCCACGACATCCGAGACTAAGCCTAAGCCCAAGCGCAGCAAGGAATATTTTTCCGAATCCGAATATGGCGTCAAAGCCAGCCCGCGTGTGGCCGATGGCAAAGCCATTCCCAAGGGCGGCGGGCGCGAGTTGATCGGCAATGCCTATACCGTCAAGGGCCGCCGTTATTTCCCGAAGGAAGAGCCGGGTTACAACAAGACCGGCCTTGCTTCCTGGTACGGTTCCGCCTTCCATGGCCGCCTGACCGCCAATGGCGAAGTTTACGACAAAGAACATCTTTCTGCCGCACATCCGACATTTCCCCTGCCGAGCTATGCGCGCATCACCAACATGGAAAATGGTGCTTCGGTTCTGGTGCGCGTCAACGATCGCGGACCGTTCCACGAAGGCCGCCTGATCGACGTTTCCAGCAAAACGGCCGATCTTCTCGACATGAAAGCTACCGGCACGGCCAATGTGCGGGTACAATATGCCGGTCGGGCACCGCTCGATGGTCACGACATGCCTTATCTGATGGCATCCTATATTCCGAAGGGTTCGCGTTCGCCGGGTGTAGCGCCCGAAGGGCAGATCGCGACGGGCGTGATGGTGGCTTCGGCCTCGCCGAATTTCGTTCCGGCTCCCGCGTCCAACCCGAATTATGGCGGCTCCGCACAGACGGCGCTCGTCGGTTCCAAGAAGAATGCGGCGCTTCAGGCCATGCCGCTGGTCAACGGCCCGGTGCCGGCTTTCGAGCAGTTCGCGATACTGCCGGAAATCGGCCCTATCCTGGCGGAGCGTCCGGAAGGCAATTTCATGCGTGAGCCGGCGGCGCCCGGCGGCAATTATCTGCGCGTGCCGACGCCTTCCTCCAAATTTGCGGCGGCCTATTCCGAAGAATCTGCTACGGTCTCCAGGACCGCGAGCGCCTTCGACAGCGTGCTCGTCGACCGTGGCGCGCTCAACGAGCAATCGATACTCGCCCATGTGAAGCGTCAGCAGGCGAAGTCGCGCTGACGGATTGAAGGATACGGCCGGCCTCTCGCCTTTATCGCGGGCAGCCGGTTACGGCAGGCAGGACTGGGCGGTTTCATGCGCAAGGCCATTCATCGCTCCTATTGTTCGGTCGTCGCAGCGGCAGCGTTTGCGTTTTTCAGTGCAGGCCCGGTGCAATCGCAGACCGGCCCCTTCATTGCAAAGGCCGAACAGGCCTACATGATCGATGCCGAAACAGGCACGGTGCTTCTTTCGCAAAATGAGAATCAACCTTTTCCGCCCGCGTCGCTTGCCAAGCTGATGACGGTGGAAGTGGTGCTGGATGCGCTGTCAAAGGGGCAGGTGACGTCAGAGACGGCTTACCCCGTCTCCGAATATGCCTGGCGCACGGGCGGCGCGCCCTCGCGCACCTCGACCATGTTCGCGGCGCTGAAATCCTCTGTCAGCATCAACGATCTTTTGACCGGCATCATCGTGCAGAACGCCAATGACGGCTGCATCGTCGTTGCCGAAGGCATGGCGGGTTCGGATGCCGCCTTCGCCAAGCGCATGACTGTGCGGGCGGGCGAACTGGGCATGAGCAGCAGTACCTTCACCAATTCGACCGGGCTTCCCGACCCCGGCAACCGGACGACCGCGAGGGACATGGTGCGTCTTGCGCAACATCTGCGTGACACCTATCCCGAGCGTTACGGGCTTTTCACCAAGCCGGATTTCGAATGGAACCGGATTTTCCAGCGCAACAAGAATACGCTCCTGATGCCCGGCAGCGGCATAGACGGTCTCGGTCTCGGTTTTGCGGAAGGCAGCGGTTTTGCGGCTGTCGTTTCGGCCGAGCGGGAAGGCCGCCGGGTCTATCTGGCGCTTGCCGGCATCGTGGACGACAAGACGCGGCAGGAAGAGGCCCGCCGCGTGGTGGACTGGGGTCTGACCGCCTTTGAAAAACGCCATCTCTTCAGCAAGGACGAAGCGGTCGGGTCGGTCAGCGTTTATGGCGGCGATGTTTCGCATATCGATCTTTCGCCGAAGGAAGATGTCAGCGTGTTGGTGCCGGTCAATAATCCGGATCGTATTTCCGGCCGCATCGTCTATCGCTGGCCCCTGAATGCGCCGCTGGACGTCGGGGCAAATGCCGGAACGCTTAAGATTTTTTCGGGCGAGCGCCTGTTGCGGGAAGTGCCGCTTTATACGAAGGCGGCAGTCGGCAAGGGGTCTCTCACCCAGAATGCGACAGGCGCGCTGAAGGAACTGCTGCTGTTCTGGCTCTGAAAGCCTGTTCCACGGGCGGCCTTGTTCCTATGCTTTTGTTCAGGCATCGGATTTTCTGAAAACCGCTTCACACTTTTCCGTTCGATGCTGTAAACAGGCATTTCAACATTTACGTGAATTCCTCGCAGGACGTGACATTGGCCGAAAAGACCGGATTGTTCATCAGCTTCGAAGGCGGCGAAGGCGCCGGCAAGTCGACGCAGATTCGCACGCTTGCCGAGGCGCTTCGCGGCCGTGGTTTCGAGGTGGTCGTGACGCGTGAGCCGGGCGGCTCGCCGGGTGCGGAGGCCGTTCGGCATGTTCTGCTCTCGGGTGCGGCGGAATCCTTCGGGGTGCGCATGGAAGCGATCCTGTTTGCGGCGGCGCGCAACGACCATGTCGAAGAGGTCATTCGCCCGGCGCTTGCTCGCGGTAAGATCGTGCTCTGCGACCGGTTCCTCGATTCGTCCCGTGTCTATCAGGGCACGACCGGCAATCTGGAGCCGGATTTCATCGAGACACTGCAACGCATTGCGATTGACGGTGTCGTGCCGGAACTGACGCTGATTTTCGACATCGCCGCCGAAAAGGGGCTCGCCCGCGCCAGAAAGCGCGCGGATGAAGGCGCTGCGCCGGACCGCTTCGAAAAAGAGGAAATCGAGACCCACGAGAAGCGGCGGGAGGCCTATCTGGATATTGCGCTTGCCGAGCCGCGTCGTTGCCGGATCGTCAATGCCGATCAGCCGGAAGAAAAAGTGGCGGAGGATGTCATGTCCTTTGTCGAGCCCTTGCTCGAACAGCTGAAAACAGCAGCGGGCGCGGCGCATGAGTGAGGTTCAGGGCGTTCTCGACGGTGCGATTGCGCCGCAGCAGAACACGAAGCTTTTCGGGCATGAGGAAGCGGAAGCCTTCCTCGCGCAGTCCTATCGTTCCGGCAAGGGCCATCATGCCATTCTGATCGAAGGGCCGGAGGGGATCGGCAAGGCGACGCTTGCCTTCCGTTTCGCCAATCATGTGCTCAGCCATCCCGATCCCTCGCTGGCGCCGGATTTTCTTGCCGATCCCGATCCGCAATCGCTGGTCAGCCGGCAGATCACCGCAGGCGCCTCGCACAATCTGCTGCATCTGACCCGTCCGGTGGATGAAAAGACCGGCCGTGTGAAATCCGCCATTACGGTGGACGAGGTGCGGCGGGCAGGGCACTTCTTTTCGCAGACCTCCGGCACCGGCAACTGGCGCATCGTCATCATCGATCCCGCCGACGATCTCAATCGCAACGCCGCGAATGCGATCCTCAAAATACTGGAGGAGCCACCGAAGCGGGCGATGTTCCTCGTCCTGTCGCACGCACCGGGCAAGTTGCTGCCGACCATCCGCTCACGCTGCATGCCCTTGAGGCTCCTGCCGCTTTCCGATGCGGCCATGGTGCAATCTCTCGATCATCTCAGCATCAGCCCGGAAGGCGAAAAACGCGACGCCCTGCTTGCCGCCTCCAAGGGCAGCGTGGCGCAGGCGTTGAAGCTGATGAATTACGGCGGCTCCGACATTGTCGAGGCCTTTGCGGAGGTCATGGCTTCCGAAGGGCCAGGCGTGCGCAAGCAGATGCATAAGCTCGCCGAGGTTCTGGCACAGAAGGATGGTGACATCGTTCTCGGCTTCTTCATGGAGCATGTGACGGAAGAACTGATGGAGCGCGCAAGGGCGGCGGCGATGGCGGGCGATATCGCGGCGGCGGAGAAACATGCACGGCTTTCCTCGGCGCTCTCGGAACGCATCACCGTGGCGCAGGCCTATAATCTCGACAAGAAGCAGATGGTGCTTTCCATTCTGGAAGATATTCGCGGCGTGTGAAGGCGAGGGATCGTGCGGAATGTAGGATTCGACGGTGCATAAATTCTCCTCTGTCATGCCGGACTGGATCCGGCATCCAGCCACGGCGCGTCCGCGCCGTGAAGAGAGTCTTTTGCGATCAAGGACTTGATCGCGCTGGACCCCGGATCAGGTCCGGGGTGACGGTAGTGCGGATGCCAAGCGCTCGCCAAATCCACTTTGTCTGCAAGCGGTCGTACAAAACGTACGCTTTTTCTTTCGCTGCTGCGAACAATGGTTTAAGAGCGGTCTATCCAAAAAACAGCCTGTAAAGTCGATAGACCGTCATGACAGACAAGACACCATTCTACATCACCACCGCGATCTCCTATCCTAACGGCAAGCCGCATATCGGTCATGCCTATGAGTTGATTGCGACGGACGCCATGGCACGCTTTCAGCGCCTGGATGGAATGGATGTGTTCTTCCTGACAGGCACCGACGAACACGGCCAGAAGATGCAGCAGACGGCGCGGGCGGAAGGCATTTCGCCGGAAGAACTGGCTGAGCGCAATTCCGACCAGTTCCGCGCGATGGGCAAGCTGCTCAACGCCTCGAACGACGATTTCATCCGCACCACGGAAGAACGTCACCACGAGACTTCGCGGAATATCTGGAACCTGATGGCCGACAGCGGCGACATCTACAAGGACAGCTATGCCGGCTGGTATTCCGTGCGCGACGAAGCCTATTACGCCGAGGACGAAACGGAAGTGCGCGCTGACGGCGTTCGCTACGGGCCGCAGGGCACGCCGGTCGAGTGGGTGGAGGAGGAAAGCTACTTCTTCAAGCTCTCCGAATATCAGGACAAGCTGCTGAAGCTCTATGAGGAGAACCCGGAGTTTATCGGCCCGGCAGAACGCCGCAACGAAATCATCTCCTTCGTCAAATCCGGCCTCAAGGACCTGTCGATTTCTCGCACCACCTTCGACTGGGGCATCAAGGTTCCGAACGATCCGAAACACGTCATGTATGTCTGGGTCGATGCGCTGACCAACTATCTCACCGCCACGGGTTACATCGAAGACAGGAACGGCCCGCGCGCCAAATATTGGCCCGCCGACGTGCACATCATCGGCAAGGACATCATCCGCTTCCACGCGGTTTACTGGCCCGCCTTCCTGATGAGCGCGAAGCTGCCGCTGCCCAAGCGGGTCTATGCGCATGGCTTCCTGCTCAACAAGGGCGAGAAGATGTCGAAGTCGCTCGGCAATGTCGTCGATCCGGCCAATCTGGTGAACCATTTCGGTCTCGATCAGGTCCGTTATTTCTTCCTGCGCGAAGTCTCCTTCGGCCAGGACGGCAGCTATAGCGAAGAGGGCATCGCCACCCGCATCAATGCCGATCTTGCCAACGGTATCGGCAATCTCGCCAGCCGTTCGCTGTCGATGATCGTCAAAAATTGCGATGGCCAGATTCCGACGCCCGGTGAGTTCACCGAAGAAGACAAGGCGATGCTTGGCTCCGCCGACGGGCTGCTGGCGCTCTGCCGTGAGGAGATGGGCAAGCAGCTCATCCACCGCGCGCTTGCGGCCATCATCGCCGTCGTCTCGGAAACCGACCGCTATTTCGCCTCGCAGGAGCCGTGGGCGCTGAAGAAGACCGATCCCGAGCGCATGGGCACCGTGCTTTACGTTACGGCGGAAGTGGTGCGCCAGATCGGCATTCTCCTGCAACCCTTCATGCCGGAATCCTGCGACAAGCTGCTGGATCTCGTTGCGGCACCTGCCGACAAACGTGATTTTGCAGCACTCGGCGAAGCGGGCCGTCTGGTTCCGGGCACGCCGCTGGAAGCACCGAAGCCGGTCTTCCCGCGTTACGTCGCACCGGAAGCGTGAAGGCGAGACCCATGCTGATCGATACCCATTGCCATCTGGATTTTCCCGATTTCGAGGCTGAGCGCGACGATATCATCGCCCGCGCCCATGCTTCGGGTGTGAGCCAGATGGTGACGATTTCGACCCGGGTGCGTCGTCTGCCCGAACTTTTGAAGATCACGGAAAGATATCCGTCGGTCTTCTGTTCGGTCGGCACGCATCCGAACAATGCCGATGAGGAACTGGATATTTCCGCCGACGAGCTTGTGCGGCTGGCGGAGAGCCATGACAAGATCGTGGCGATCGGCGAGGCGGGTCTGGATTATTTCTACGATACGCAGAAGCCGGAAGACCAGAAGACCGGCCTCATTCGCCACATAGAGGCTGCAAGACGAACGAAGCTGCCGCTTGTCATCCACAGCCGCAGCGCCGATGACGATATGGCCGCGATTTTGCGCGAGGAAAGCGATAAGGGACCATTCCCCTTCATTTTGCACTGCTTTTCCGCCGGTCCGGATCTGGCGAAAACCGGTGTCGAGCTTGGCGGTTACGTTTCCTTTTCCGGCATTCTGACCTTCCCTAAATCGCAGGACATCCGCGATATTGCCGCCACCGTGCCGCTGGATCGGCTGCTGGTGGAGACGGATGCGCCCTATCTTGCGCCGAAGCGCTGGCGGGGAAAGCGCAACGAGCCGTCCTATGTGGTCAATACCGCTGAGGTTCTGGCCGAGGTGCACGGCGTTTCTTATGAGCGCATGGCCGAAATCACCACCGAAAACGCCTTCCGCTGCTTTTCCAAGATGACAAGGGTGTAGGTGTGGCAATCTACCGTCGTCGCTTCACGGTTCTCGGTTGCGCGTCGTCGCCCGGCGTGCCGCGCATCAACGGCGATTGGGGCGCCTGCGATCCCGAAAACCCGAAGAACCGGCGCACGCGAACGGCCTTCATGGTGGAGCAGATCGGCCCGGATGGCGGCAGGACGACCGTCGTCATCGACACCGGCCCGGATTTTCGCGAACAGATGATCGCGGCGAAGGTGGAGGCGGTGGATGCTGTGCTTTACACCCATGCCCATGCCGACCATCTGCACGGTATCGACGATCTGCGCATCTATTTCGCCCTTCAGCAAAACCGCATTCCGATCTATGCCGATCCCATTACCATGGCGCGGATAAAGGACGGTTTCGCCTATTGCCTGGAGACCCCGCCGGGCAGCAGCTATCCGCCCATCGTCGAACCGCGGATCATCGCCGATATCGACGCGGCGCTGATCATCGATGGGGCAGGCGGGCCGATCCCATTCAACGTGCACATGCAGCAGCATGGCGATGTGCATTCGCTGGGCTTCCGCATCGGTGACGTTGCCTATTGCACCGATGTCAGCGATTTTCCGGCAGAAAGCCTGCCGAAGCTTGCCGGTCTCGATGTCCTCGTCATCGACGCGCTGCAGCACCGTTATCACCCCAGCCATCTTTCGCTGGAACAGGCGCTTGGCTGGATCAAGAGATTCGCACCCAAAAGGGCGATCTTGACCCACATGCATATTCCGCTCGATTATGAGACGGTGATGCGGGAAACGCCTGATCATGTCGAACCGGCTTATGACCAGATGCGTTTCGAGATTGAGTTCGAAGCAGCCTGACGCCGCCTGAAAAGGAACAGCATGTCGACCAAGCCTTTCCGTGCACCCAGTATGGCGAGCTTCTTCGACAATCTGCGCGCCAGTCGCCTGCGGGCGATGTTCCGGCGCGGCGAGCTGGGACTGGTGCTCCTTGCCGTCCTCATCGGCATAGCGGCGGGCCTTCTGGTGGCGCTGATCGGCGCCTTGAGCACGGCGTTGCATATGCTGGTTTTCGGCGTCGAGCGGCTAAGCAGCAGCGATCTTTCCGGACGGATCGTGCTTGCCGGCCCGATCATCGGCGGCATCGTGCTCGGGCTGATCATCTTCATCCTTTCGAAGACCCGCAAGAAACCCATGGTCGACCCCATCGAGGCGAATGCGCTGCATGGCGGCCGGCTGTCGCTGACGGACAGCATCATCGTCTGCGTGCAGAATATCGTCTCCAACGGTTTTGGCGCATCCGTCGGGCTTGAGGCCGGTTACACCCAGATCGCCAGCGGCGTCGCCTCGAAGATCGGCATCAAGCTGAAGCTGCGGCGAGGGGACATGCGTATCCTTGTCGGCTGCGGCGCGGCGGGCGCGATTGCGGCCGCCTTCAACGCGCCTCTGACCGGGGCGTTCTACGCCATCGAACTCATCATCGGCACCTATACCGTGGTGACGCTTGCGCCGCTCATCGTCTCGGCACTGGTGGCGACGACGGTCATAGGGATTATCGGCGGCCATGGTATCTCGATCGATATTGTCGATGCCAGCCGTGTAACACCGGCGGATTATGTGCCCGCCATCTTTCTCGGCGTCGTGTGTGCGGCCATCGGCATCGTGCTGATGCAGGCGGTGTCCTTCATTGAAGAAACCGCACGCAAAAGCGCCATTCCTGGCTGGCTGCGTCCTGCCATCGGCGGCGTGGCGGTGGGCGGGCTTGCGCTGATTTCACCGCAGGTGCTTTCGAGCGGCCATGGTGCGCTGCATCTCAATATCGATGCCGAACTGACGATATACGGAGTGGCCGGGCTGTTCCTGCTGAAAGCGGCGGCGAGCGCCATTTCCATCGGCTCGAATTTCCGCGGCGGCCTGTTTTTCGCGTCGCTGTTCATGGGCTCGCTGCTGGGCAAGATTTTCGCGCTCTGCGCACCCTATATCGGTTATGGGTCGACAGCGCCCATCGTCTATGCCGTGATCGGCATGAGCGCCTTTGCCGCCGCCATTATCGGCGGTCCGCTGACGACGACGTTTCTGGCGCTGGAACTGACTGGCGACTTCCAGATCACGGCGCTGGTGCTTGCCGCCGTCATCACCACCTCGCTCGTGGTGCGCACCACCTTCGGTTACTCCTTCGCCACCTGGCGTTTTCACCTGCGGGGCGAGAGCATTCGCAGCGCCCATGATATCGGCTGGATTCGCGACCTGACGGTCGGCAGGATGATGCGCGCCGATATCCGCAAGGCCAATGTCAGCATGGGCCTTCCGGCCTTCAAGGAGAAGTTCCCGCTCGGTTCGACGCAACGGGTAATCATGACCCATGATGACGGGCGTTATGCCGGCATCGTCCTCGTGCCGGAAATTTACGCCGACCCGATGGATCGCGACCCCAGCAAGATCAGCCTCGAAACCTATCTGCAATACAAGAACGATGTGTTGCTGCCGACCATGAATGCCCGCCAGGCGGCGGCAGCCTTCGATGCGGCGGAGAGCGAAGCGCTGGTTGTCGTCAACGACAAGATCGAAAATCGGCCTGTCGGATTGCTTACCGAAAGCCATACGCTGAGGCGCTATAGCGAAGAACTGGATTTGAGACGCCGGGAGGCGTCAGGCGAGTTTTGAAATTGCATGAGATTATCAGTTTTATCTATTGATATAATTATATTTTTTATAATCTATTTTCATTGCTTTTAATCCTTGATCGGGAACGGTCTTTTCACCGCGCAGACGCGCGTCGGCCGGATTCCTGTGACCGGCACAGGAACGAGGGCGGAGGAACGACTCCGGCCCGCGGAGCCAATTTGTCGCGTATGTGATGCACAACAACTCCACCAAAGTCAGCTTTTTACCCAACATCCGGCGGCACTGAACATGTGATCCCGCACGGCATTTTTCGCCGTCATGTCATTTTTCTCAGTGCCCGCTTGACAAAAAAACATTCGCCCCAATAAATAGACTGACTACTTAATTAATAAAATGTTGAGCCGAAAAAGATCCAGTCGGGGAAGGCGAGGCGGACATGTTCGCACCCGTCCGGTCCTGAAGCCCGAGTGGCGAGATATTTTACCGTCTTCATCCTTACCGGCAGCGCCGGCAGTCGATCAAACTTGGAGAGTGCGATGCCTTCAGACAGCAGCACGGTTGAGACGATGCCTCTTGCGATGTCCTGTGGTGAACTCGAAACGGTTTCGGGGGCCGGGTTTCGCGGGCTTAGTCTTCCGCATCGTCGTGCGCCGCTTTATGGCGTCATCCTTGCCGGAGGCCTGTCGCTTTTCGGCAATGCGGTGGCGGCCGTTGCGTTGCCGTGGATCGTGCTGTCCCTGACCGGAAATGCCGCCTGGACGGGGATTGCGGCGGCGGCGGGCATGATACCGCTGGTTATCGGCGCTTTCTGCGGTGGCCCCATCGTCGACCGTTTCGGTTCGCGCATCGTTGCGGTAACCGCCGATCTTGCCAGCGCCCTGAGTGTCGCGGCCATACCCTTTCTCATGATGGCGGGGCAGATGGATATCGGCCTTCTGCTCGGCCTGATCGTGGTCGGGGCGCTGCTCGATGGTCCGGGCATGATCGCCCATGATGCAAGGGGGCCGGAACTTGCCCGCATCGCCCGGATGCCGATCGAGCGGGTCACCTCGATAGATGAATTGCTCGAAAATGCGGCGATGATTTTCGGCCCGCCGATCGCGGGCATCGCCATTGCCGCTTTCGGGATGGAATATGCCTTGATGATCACGGCGGCCTGTTCGCTGCTCGCTGCCACGATCGGCGCGATCTGTTTGCCGCGTCATAGGCGCAAGTCCGCCGGTGAGGATAGCGGCGATGCGACATTTGCGGGTCTGCGCTTTCTGCTGACGGAGCCGCTTCTGCGTCTTCTGCTTATCGTCGCCATGGTGATGCTGGCTGTTTTCGGGGCGCTCAACGCCGTTGTCCTGCCGGTGCTGTTCAAGGCCAGCGGAGCGGATGTCCTCGATCTCGGGCTGTTTCTCTCGGTCTCCGGGGCAGGGGCGGCTTTGTCGGCGGTGGTTTTCGCCATTCGCGGTCATTCCTGGAACGGACGGACCGTGCTGCTCGCCGGCATATCTGGCGCGACGTTTTCCATCGGCCTCATCGCTTTCCTTCAGAGCGGTCCCTTGCTGCTCATCGCGGCCGCCCTGATCGGTCTTTCCACCGGCGCGCTCGGCCCGCTCGCCAATGCGATGTTTCTGAAGCGCGCGCCGGCCGCGATCCGCGGCAGCGTGCTTGGAACCACGGCGGCGATTGCGATGATGGCGACGCCGCTTGCCGTTCTGATCGCCGGTTTCGGCCTCGAAGCCGCTGGCGCCGTCTGGTTCTTGTGGGGGCTCAGCGCCACGCTCTGCCTGCTGGTGTTCTGGGTTTTCCTCAGCCCGGCCGCACGCGCGCTGGCGAAATCGCCGCCATGAGTGGGCGGCCCCTGTTCCTTCGAGACGCAATCAAACCCGCTCGTGTGCCGGAGTATACGCCTGGCAGCCGAAAATCCGGTCTGGACGGGTGCTTCTCCGCTCCCAATTCGCCTTTTACGGGTAAGGCGGATTGACTGGCGATCATGATATAATTAATGGACTAAGTGCTCAATTAATTTATGGGAGCAATCATGGCCCGCAAGCTGGATCCAGCCAAGCATGAAGCCAAGCGGCAGCAGATTCTCGAGGCCGCCATTACCTGCTTCGCGCAAAACGGCTTTCACCAGACCACCACGGCGCAGATTTGCGCGGCGGTCGGCATGAGCTCCGGCAATCTCTTCCATTATTTCGACAGTAAGGAAGCGATCATCGAAACGATCGTTGCCGAAGAGCGACGGGAAACCGCTGACTATTTCGCCGAACTCGGCGCGGCGGACGATCAGTTCGGTGCGATTTTGGGTTTCGTCGACGCCTCGCTGGAGCTTGCGACCGATCCGACCTATGCCCGGCTGGTGCTGGAAATCGCTTCCGAAGCCATTCGCAATCCAGCCATTCATGCGATTGTACGCACCGCCGACCAGGAAATTCGCGCGGGCCTCGCCGATCTCGTGCGCAAGGGAATGGAGCGGGGACAGATCGACGCCAATCTCGACGCCGAGCGCGCCGCCACCTGGATCGCCGCATTGATAGATGGTGTTTTCTCGCGTCTGGCGGTCGATCCCGATTTCCAGCCCCTGAAAGAGGCCGAGATGATGCATCTGATCATCGGCCGCTTCCTGTCGGCACGGCAATATTCCAATGCAGCGGATCAAACCGGACGATGTCCGACGCCGGCAACGGCTGGGGCATAGGCCCGTACCGAATAGTCCCGGAAAACCGGACTGCGGTCTCAAGGACGGTCGTGTCGCGGCTTTATGACGCGAAGCTGGTTCAAGCGCTTTCAGGGCAGGGCGAGGGGAATTTCTTCGCCCGGCCTGTCGACCATGACGATATCCGTCACTTGACACATTCAATATATCCATTATTCTGGATATATGGATAACAGTAGTGCAATAACCGCGCTTGGCGCGCTCGCCCAATCTACCCGACTGGAGACCTTCCGGCTACTCGTGCGCCACGAGCCGGATGGCATTCCGGCCGGTGAGCTTGCGCGTCTTCTCGACGTTCCCCAGAACACGATGTCGGCGCATCTCGCCACGCTTTCCCGGGCCGGTCTGGTCAAGAGTGAGCGGCAGAGCCGGTCTATCATCTATCGCGCCGATCTCGACGGGTTGCGTCTGCTGACCCTGTTTCTGCTGAAGGATTGCTGCGGTGGTTCGACCGAGCTTTGCGCGCCGTTGATTGCCGAGCTGACACCCTGCTGCAGCCCGCAGGCGAAGCCTTCATGAACGCCACCGGGCTGGTGTCCGCCATCTCTTCTGCTTCGATCGCGGGGCTTGCCAGACCACCGATCTAACCACGGACCGAAACCATGACCGACAAGATCTATAACGTGCTCTTTTTGTGCACGGGCAATTCCGCTCGCTCCATTCTTGCCGAATCCATTCTCGCCAAGGAAGGTGAGGGGAGGTTCAATGCCTATTCGGCCGGCAGCCGGCCGAAGGGAGAGGTAAATCCTCACGCGCTGAAGGAACTGGCGGTGCTGGGGTATCCCACCAGCGGGCTCACCTCGAAAAGCTGGGACGTGTTTGCCGGGCCTGATGCGCCACGGATGGATTTCATCTTCACGGTTTGCGACAGCGCCGCCGGCGAAGCCTGTCCGGTCTGGATCGGCCATCCGATGACGGCCCATTGGGGGATAGAGGATCCCGCCGCTGCGGTCGGCTCGGAGATCGAGGTTCAGCGCGCCTTCGCGCAGGCCGCGCGTTTCCTCAAGAACAGGATCGTGGCTTTCGTCAGCCTGCCGCTGCAATCCATCGACCGAATGGCGCTGGAAACGCAACTTCGACAGATCGGTGCGTTGGATGGAACCACCAATCCTGAAGGAAAGTCGGCCTGATGTCCTTGTTCGAACGATATCTGACCGTCTGGGTGTTTCTGTGCATCGTCGCCGGTGTCGCGCTCGGCCACTTGATGCCCGGCGTCTTTCAGCTCATCGCTGCGGCCGAGATCGCCAAAGTGAATATTCCGGTCGCGATCCTGATCTGGCTGATGATCATTCCGATGCTGCTCAAGATCGATTTCCGGTCTCTTTCGCAGGTCGGCATGTTCTGGCGCGGCATTGGCGTGACGTTGTTCATCAACTGGGCCGTCAAGCCTTTCTCGATGGCGCTGCTCGGCTGGTTTTTCATCGGCTGGCTGTTCCGCCCTTATCTTCCGGCTGGTGAGATCGATTCCTATGTTGCCGGGTTGATCATCCTTGCCGCTGCTCCATGCACCGCCATGGTCTTCGTCTGGAGCAACCTTACACGCGGTGAGCCGCTGTTTACGCTGTCGCAGGTCGCGCTTAACGATGCGATCATGGTCGTGGCCTTTGCTCCCGTGGTCGGCCTGTTGCTCGGCCTTTCCGCCATTACCGTGCCCTGGGATACGCTTGTTCTCTCCGTTGCGCTCTATATTGTCGTTCCGGTCATCCTTGCGCAGCTGATCAGGCATCGGCTCATGACTGACGGAACCTCACGGATGCTGGATTGCGTTCTCGTAAAGCTGCAGCCGGTTTCTCTGACGGCGCTGCTCGCGACACTCATTCTTCTCTTCGCCTTTCAGGGCGAGCAAATCATCGCCCAGCCGGCCATCATCGGCCTGCTCGCCATTCCCATCCTCATCCAGGTCTATCTGAATTCGGGGCTTGCCTACCTCCTGAACCGCATGACGGGTGAGCGCCATTGCGTCGCCGGGCCTTCCGCACTCATCGGCGCCAGCAACTTCTTCGAACTCGCGGTCGCGGCCGCCATCAGCCTGTTCGGCTTTCAGTCAGGTGCGGCGCTGGCAACCGTTGTCGGCGTCCTCATCGAAGTTCCGGTCATGCTTTCGGTCGTCTGGATCGTGAACCGCTCGAAGGGCTGGTATGAGGCTGCGCCCGCCGTTTTCCGAACCACAATGACCGAAAGGCAGTGACCATGGACGCCACCATCTATCACAACCCGTCCTGCGGGACGTCGCGCAATACGCTGGCGCTGATCCGCGCGGCAGGGATCGAGCCGACCGTAATCGAATATCTGCGGGAACCGCCGACACGCGAAAAGCTCGCAGGAATGATTGCGGATGCGGGCCTGACGGTGCGCGAAGCCATGCGCGAGAAGGGGACGCCTTATGCCCAGCTCGGTCTCGACAATCCGGACCTGACTGACGACCAGTTGCTCGATGCGATGATGGAAAGGCCGATCCTGATCAATCGTCCCTTTGTCGTAACACCGCTCGGCAGCAGGCTCGCCCGTCCTTCAGAGGCCGTGCTGGATATTCTGCCGGACACTTTCAAAGGACCGTTCTTCAAGGAGGATGGCGAGCAGGTCCTCGATAATGAAGGAAAGCGCATTGTCTGACAGGTTTCCCGCGTTGCAGGCGCATCACCTGCACAGCATTGACCCGGAGGCTCTGCGTCCGGTGTTTTCGACCCATAAACCACGCATCCTGATCCTTTATGGCTCGCTGCGCGAGGTGTCCTATAGCCGTCTGCTGGCATTCGAGGCTGGGCGGCTGCTCGAACGGCTCGGTTGCGAGGTTCGTATATTCGATCCGAAGGGCCTGCCTTTGCCCGATGAAGCGCCTGCCACCCATGCCAGGGTGCAGGAACTGCGTGAACTTTCAGAATGGTCGGAAGGACAGGTCTGGGTGAGCCCGGAACGCCATGGCGCGATGACCGGCATCATGAAGTCGCAGATCGACTGGATTCCTCTTGCAATCGGTTCTGTACGGCCGACACAGGGTAAAACGCTCGCCGTCATGGAAGTGTCCGGCGGCAGCCAGTCGTTCAACGCCGTGAACCAGATGCGAATTCTCGGCCGATGGATGCGGATGATCACCATTCCCAACCAGTCGTCGGTGGCAAGGGCGTATCAGGAATTCGACGCGGAGGGCCGGATGAAGCCGTCATCCTATTATGACCGGGTCGTGGATGTCTGCGAAGAACTCGTGAAATTCACGCTGCTGACGCGTGACGCTTCCAGCTATCTCACAGATAGATATAGCGAACGCAAAGAGTTGGCAGATGAACTTGAGAAACGTGTTTCGCTAAAATCAATCTGACGGGCTGGGTTCGGTTCAACGCTTCGTGCTTTTCAATCCCTGAACCATATGATCGGTTCGATTGCGGTGGGAGAAGATATTCACGGGTTTTCGAGGCGTTGAACCTGCCATGGCTTGATCGTGCGGCGACGTATGTAACCAGCAATAGCCGCACAAATCCGGAACTGCACCATCAAATAAGTTCCATAATCTATCTTATGCGATTATTGTTTGTGGATTGAATCTAGCTCCCTGACGGGTGTTTTCCCAGCGCCGAGAACGCTGGTCTTCCCCTATGGACGGGATTTTGACGATCTGCCGGCGTGGTGCGGATTAAACCTCTTCCTGTGGTGTTCTCCTGAGTGCGACTACTCATCAAGGAGCTTGCGCCGTGAAATATTTCCCACTCCATCACTCTCCTTATCCTGACATTGGTTTGCTCGCCGGTCTCTGCCAGTCCGTTCTCGTCGGCGGCCGGACGCTATCGTATCGATCCTGCCTCTCACATCCGCTTTTCAATTGCGCAGGTTGCCGGCCCTGGGATCAAGGGCACAATTCCTGATATTTCCGGCCGCTTCGACATCGACCCGGACCAGCCGGCCAGATCTTACGTGGAAATCAGTCTCAACCCTTCCAGTGTCCAGACCGGGCAGGAACGGGTGGAAAATTTCCTGCGATCCAGCGCGGTTTTCAATATCGCCGTTTATCCGCAGATCGTGTTTCGATCCAGCCGCGTTACGCAGGACGGACCGCGCAGCGCGGTGGTTGAAGGCATATTGACAGCCAGAGGCATATCCAGACCCGAAACGTTTCACGCGACATTCGTTGAACAGCAGAAGGGATCCGTCACCTTCCACGTCACCGGCAATGTCGCACGCCTGCCCTATGGCATGGGTGTCGGAGTGCCGCTCTATTCGAATACGGTTGCATTCGACATCGATTTGAAGGGCATCAGATAAAGCGACGGGGCATCAAAAAATCGAGCGGCGGTGGGATTAAGTGCCGCGGGCGGGTGTTTGTCTAATATCGGGCATATCGTCCGATCCGTTACCCTTCAAAGGACCATCGTCATGCGTGCACATCCTTTTGTTCTGGCCGGCGTAGTAACGCTTGCCGCCACGGCTGCCCTTGCCGAACCCTATGCCGGTGGCGCCGTGGTTGAAAAGGCAACGGCCAAAGGCACGATCCTGACCGACGCCAAGGGCATGACCCTCTATACATTCGACAAGGATACCAATGGCGCATCGGTCTGCTACGATGGCTGCGCAAAGAAATGGCCGCCCCTCGCCGCCTCGAAAACCGACAAGGCGGATGGCGACTATAAACCAATCTCCCGCAAAGATGGTACGATGCAATGGTCGCATGACGGAAAGCCGCTCTATCGCTGGCAGATGGACAGGAAGCCCGGCGATGTCACAGGCGATGGCGTCGGCGGCGTCTGGCACATTGCCAAGGAATAGTATCCATGCCGGATTTTCTGGACGAGATGACGAGTTGCATACCAGCGCTTCGCCGCTACGCGAATGCGCCTACGCATGATCGTGACACGGCTGACGATCTCGTCCAGGACTGTCTGGAAAGAGCAATCCGAAAAAAGGCGCTCTGGAAACCGCAGGGACCGTTGCGTCCGTGGTTGTACCGGGTGCTCGTCAACGTTTATCGCAACAATCTGCGCGGCCGCAATCGCCGGCCCTCGCAAATCCCGATCGACGATGTTGCGGAACAGCTGTTTGTGCCGGCGGCGCAGACGGGCCGGATTGCGCTTGCCGAAATGGCCCGTGCCATTGAAAAACTGTCCGGCGAGCATCGCGAGGCCCTGCTCCTCGTCGTCGTCGAAGGCCTCAGTTATGCGGAGGCGGCAGATGTTCTTGAAATTCCGCTGGGCACGCTGATGTCCCGTCTGGGGCGGGCCCGAACGGCTCTCGCCCGGATGACCCAGGAAGACCAGCCAAATCTCAAGGTGATAAAATGACCGGCAGCGAACCGCAGATAACCGAAGCCGATCTGATCTCTTATGTCGACGGGCAGCTCGAAGACCCGCGGCGTGACGCCGTTCGT
Source organism: Agrobacterium sp. D14 (assembly GCF_001526505.1). NCBI lineage: Bacteria > Pseudomonadati > Pseudomonadota > Alphaproteobacteria > Hyphomicrobiales > Rhizobiaceae > Agrobacterium > Agrobacterium sp. D14. The sequence continues at coordinate 463,126 of NZ_ASXX01000001.1, read as the reverse complement.
GCCCACCTCGCCTCCAATCCGGCCGACGCGCGCAAGGTTGCGATGTGGCAGCAGCAGAATGCGACGCTGACGGCTCTCTACGGTCCGCTTGATACCGACGCCCTGCCCGAGCGTCTTGATGTTTACCGCATCGAGCGGCGTCTGCGGTCGCAGCGCGCCGATTGGCGTAACATGGCGGCGGCATCCATCCTCATTCTGGCCATTGGCTTGGCGGGCGGCTGGTTCGGGCGCGGGCTGGTGTCCCAGGTCGCGGAACCGACCCACTCTATCGTGGCGGATGCAACGCAGGCGCATAAGCTGTTTGCGAGCGAGGTTCTGCATCCGGTGGAAATCCGGGCCGATGCGGAGAATGCTTCCAGCCTGCCGAAATGGCTTTCGAAGCGGCTGGACCGCAAACTGAACATTCCCGACCTCACCCGCCACGGTCTGTCACTTGTCGGCGGCCGGGTTCTTCCCAGTTCCGAAGGCGCCGCCGCCCAGCTGATGTATGAGGATAAAAGCGGGCAGCGCGTCACTCTTTATATCGTGGCTGCGGCAGATTCGAGCGACACCGCCATGCGGCGGTCCAGCCTCGGTTCGCTGGAGGCCATCTCCTGGGACGATGAAACCATCCGCTGTGCTTTGGTCGGCAACCTGCCATCCGACCGCATGGACGCCATCGCGAAAGATACCTATCAACAATTGAGCTAGCCGATGAGATATTTCGAGGATCATTCCGATAGCGCAACGACGCGGGAACGGCCGTGGCGTAATACGTCCATATCTTACGGACTGGTGGCAATCGCGTTCCATTGGACAATCGCGGTGCTTTTCCTGGCGCAGCTTGCGCTGGGATATCTGATGAGCCGCGACAATATCGACCCGGTTCTTCAGTTCGACCTGTTCCAATATCACAAGTCGATAGGATTTCTGGTGCTGGCCCTCGCCGTGCCGCGTTTCCTGTGGTCGGTTTTCAGCAGAAAGCCGCAGGCTCCTGAAGGCGAAGGGCTGGTATCGAGGTTCGCCGCGCGGGCCGCTCACGCCGCATTGCTGTTCCTTACGCTCGCCGTTCCCCTCGCCGGCTGGGCAATTGCGTCGACCTCGCCTCTGCAAATCCCCAGTTACGTCTTCGACCTCGTGGTCGTGCCGGGATTACCTCTGATGATTTCCGACCAGGCGGAGGCCTTCTGGAGCGAGGTTCACGCCACCCTCGCCTACCTTGCCGCAGCCATCGTCTTTCTTCATGTGGCGGCGGCTTTATGGCACCATCTCATCCGCAAGGACGCGACTCTCCGACGTATGCTTCCGTTTCCGACAGCCGCAGATAGCAGGCATAAATCCTCCGATTCCCGGAAATAAACGCATAAGCCGTTATGTAAGTATTTGTTTCCATTATTTTTATGACGATATAGCCTGTCCGCAACGTCATCTGAACCGGGAAGAATGGGCGGGTCACCTGACGTTGCATAAAAGTCGCATCGCAGCGGCTTTCCGCCTTTTCGCTGCACTGGATGACTCTGCTTCGGAGCGATCATTTGTTATTGTCGCCGCCGAAGAGCATTGGCGCATCGAGGTAGACTTTGCCTAAGTAAATACCGGTCTCAATCCAGTTTCACCCGTATTGCGGATAGCCACAGGCTGTCTGCGTATGATCATGTTCATCGGGTGGTGGCAAGAGACCGGTCTGGCATTGTTACAATGTGCCCTGCGCAGCGCCGCTGTCTCAGCTCTTCACCACCCCAGAACACCGCCATGCCGTTCCCGCGAGGGTTTTCTCCTGCACCATCTTGGTGGACTTCCGAATGGAAGACCAAGAGACCATGTGCAACTTACTTCGGGTCCAATGGACCATTACGCCACGAACGGCGCCCCAGCCCTGGCTTGCATGCAGCGGATGCGGCGGCCTGAGGGCATTTCAGGCCCGTGGCAAGATCCGGCTCAATGCCAATGGCCGCAAACTGGATGCCTGGCTTATCTATAGATGCATAATCTGCGACAAGAGCTGGAACAGGCCGATTTTCGAGCGCCAGAATGTCCGGGACATCAGCCCTGCCGTTCTCGAAGCGCTGCAGTCCAACGATCCGCAATGGATAAGGGCGGAGACATTCAACCTCGAAGCCTTGCGGCGCAAATCGCAACGCGTCGACGAGTTTCCCGAATTCAATATCGCGAAACAGATCCGGGATGAACCTCCCGACTGGGCCATGGCGGAGATCGATCTCATGGTTCCGTTTCAGACCGGCATACGCCTTGATCGTCTGCTGGCGTCTGAACTCGGGCTTTCTCGGTCGATGCTGCAGAAGCTTCAGGATGACGGTTCGCTTCGGGCGCCGTCCGACCGTTCCGATCTTTTGCGGCGGCGCGTTAAAAACGGCACCCGGATTGTGATCGCGCGCTGCGACGGCTTCGATCCGGAGCATTTGTGGAAACCCGTGACGGCGGAATTCTAACTGCATGGCGAGGGCCTGAAACTTCAGGCCCTCGCTTGCGGCATCGTTCAGCCTAAAAACCCCTGCTCCGCCTCAGGCGAGCGCCTTCTTCACCGCGGCGAGACCGCGGCGCAGGAACGGATCGGAATGGACGTAGAAGAATTGCACGCCGCGCTCCCGCCAGTGCGGCATTTCATCCAGCGTCGCGAGCGTTCCCGCGATTTTTCCGGCTGCGCGTATCTTGTCGACAGCGATGGCGACCTTCTCCATCACCACCTCCGGGCGCGGCTCGCCGAATGGCGGCGCGGGCGGATAGCCCATATCCTGCGAAAGATCGCCGGGGCCGATGAAGAAGACGTCGATGCCCTCGACCGTCAGCATCTCGTCCAGAGCATCGATTGCATCGACAGTCTCGATCATGGCGATGACCAGCCGCTTTTCATAATCGGACGGCAGGGCGTAACGCACCGCATCGACAATCGCGCGGCCCTCCTCGGCATTAGCGACCATGGGCACCATGATCCCGTCCGCACCGGCATTCAGATAGCGGATGATGAGCGGCCGCTCGTGCGAATGCGGGCGTACGATGGCAGCGCCACCGACGGAGCGCACCACCTGCCCGGTCGCGCGCACATCCTCAAAGCTCCATGTGCCGTGCTCGCAATCGAGGAAGACCGCGTCCGCGCCCAGTTCCACCAGCCGGGCGGAAAGGCCCGACGACGTATGGTGTGGGGTGAACATGCTGATAGCTTCACCCGCCGCAATACGGGCGCGCAGCTTTGCTCCATTCATGTACGTCTCTCCCTAGTTCTTTTTCGGCATATCCGGCGTGTCATCCGGCGCGCCCACCCAGCGCGCGACTTCGATATCCTTCGAGGTGTCACGCATATGGGTCGGGCAGATGTGCAGTTCCGGAATGACCGCGCTTTTGCTCAGGCTGGCGCAAAGCAGGACGGCGCGGGCCACGTCATGCGGATCCATCATCACGGCGCGTTCTTCCTTGAGGGGCGGCCGCGCGCGGTTGTTCATGATCGGCGTATCCGTCTCGCCCGGCAGAATGGTCGTCGCGCGGATACCCTGGTTGCGATAGGTATTGTGCAGGAAGGCCATGAAGTTCTTCACGCCCGCCTTCGCCGCACCATAGGCCACGCCGCCCAGAAGATTGGGATTGAGGGCGGCAAGCGATGAGACGGTGATGATGGTACCCTCACCCTTTGCGATCATCTCCGGCAGCACCGCCTGTGTCAGGTTGAACACGGCCGTCAGATTGACGTTGATGGTGGCGTTCCACTCCTCCTCGCCGATGAAGCGGGCGTTGAGCACCTTGCTGGCGGAACCGGCATTATTGACCAGAATATCAATGGGACCGACGGCCTCGCCGATCGACTTCACCGTGGCGAAGATCGCCTCGCGCGAAGCGATGTCGAGCGTGCGGGCAATCGCCTTGCCCTTCTTCTTCTCGATCAGTTCCGCAACCTCGCGCAGCGGATCGAGGCGGCGGCCGGTCAGAACGACCGTCGCCCCTTCTTTCGCGAGCAGAATTGCGGTTTCGCGGCCGATGCCTGAACCGGCGCCGGTTACCAGCGCAATTTTTCCGTTCAGCAGTCCCATTCTCATCTCCTATTCGGCTGCGGCAGCAATGGCGCCAGAATAGCCGAAGATTTCTTTCGCCGCCTTGGCGGTGACCAGACCTTCGGAAATATCCTGTTCGATCAGCGCGCGCGAACGCTCGCTGGCCCTGCCCCAGCCGCCACCGCCGGGTGTCTGAACTTCCAGACGTTCACCGGTCTGAAGAACGACCTTGCCCTTGGGGAAATGCGACTTGCCCTGCTTCATCACCTTGCCGGCGGACCCGCTCTGGCCTTCCACCACGCCGAAGCAGGGATGGCGGACGCGTTCCGATGCCAGATAGATGTTCATCGGGTTTTTGCCGAGATTGCGCAGAACGACGCGCTGGCCAAGGCCGCCGCGATGTTTGCCGGCGCCACCGGAATCGGCGATCAGTTCCTTGCGTTCCGTCAGCACCGGAACGGCGACCTCGAACATTTCGATGGCCGTGACCTTGCAGTTGGATGGGAAACTCAGCGTGTCCGCCCGTCGAATTCGGCGCGTGCGCCCTGCCCGCCATGGAAATTCTGCACGGAACCATATTGCGTGCCATCGTTACGCTGGCCGACGCAGTTGGCCGCCCAGATCGGCGCGCCGCCGCTATCGCCCAGAACCTTTTCCGGCACGATGCCTTCCAGCGCCTTGAAGATCAACGAGGGAATGACGTGGCCGATGAGGTTGCGCGAATTGCCCGCCGTCCATTCCTGCGGATTGAGAATGCAGCCGAGCGGCGCCTCGTCGGTGATCGGGACGATGCAGCCCTCATTATTGGGCGTTTCGGCATCGAGCAGGCATTTCAGCGCGTAGACCGAATGGGCGTAACGATAGTTCGTGCGGCAGTTGATCGAGTGCAGGACCTGATCCGAGGTGCCGGTATAATCCACATGAATGGAATCGTCCCTGACGATCACCGAGGCTTTCAGCTTGACGTCGACATCGTAGCCGTCGAGCAGGACTTCGGCGGAATAGGTGCCGTTCGGCCATTCGCGGATCGCCTTGCGCGTCTGCGCCTCCGACCGGGTGTGGATGGCGTCCGCCAGCCCATCGACATCGTCAAGCCCGTATTCATCGAGGAATTTGACCAGTTCGCGGCCCATGACATTGTTGGCGGCGATCATCGATTCCAGATCGCCGCGCACTTCCGTGGGAAGGCGGACGGAGGCTGCGATGATATCGAACACGTCCTCGTTCGGAACGCCGGCCTTGAGCAGCTTGACGATGGGAAAACGGATGCCCTCCGCGAAAATGTCGCTGGCTTCCGAATGCAGCGGCGCGCCGCCAATATCGGGAAGATGGGCGATGGACCCCGCATAGGCGACGACCTTGCCATTCTTGAAGATCGGCGTGATCATCGTCACGTCAGGCAGGTGGCCGGTTCCGATTTCCGGATCGTTGGTGGCCAAAACATCGCCCTCTTCCAGCATCTCGACCGGAAACTTCGGCAGGAAATATTTCTGCGCCGCTGCGGGCAGCGAGGTGATGAAAACCGGGATCGACCAGGTACATTGCGCCAGCGCCCTGCCCTTACTGTCGAGAAGCACCGTAACGTAATCATGGTTCTCTCGCACGATCGGCGAAAATGCCGTCTTGCCGAGCACGTTGTCGGCCTGATCCGCGATGAAGATCAGGCGGTTCCACATGACCTGAAGGTTGATCGGATCGTTGAAATCGGTTTCGGGTTTCGACATCTGACTGCCCCTTAGAGAATATTGATCACGAGATTGCCGTGGGCATCGACATGGAAGGCGCCGCTCGGCCCGACAACGGCCGTTGATTCACGCTGTTCCACAATGGCAGGCCCCTTTACCTCGTGGCCGACCGGCAGCTTGTAATGGTCGTAAACCGAGGTTTCGACATAGCCGCCCGCCTCCTGAAAATAGACCTGCCGGCTGCCCTTGCGGGCTTCGGCAACGACGGTTTCATGCGGCCGGGTGACCTGATCCTTCTCGCCGCTGGCGCGCAGACGCCAGGTGATGACTTCCAGCGGCGCGGCCACCGTGCGGCCGAACAATTCACGATAGAGCTTGAAGAAACTGCTGCGCAATTCTTCGAGGAAAAGGTCTTTCGGCAGGTTACGGTCAGGAAGCACCACCGTGATCTCGTGTCCCTGCCCCACATGGCGCATATCCACGGTATAACGATTGGTGATCGTCTCCTTCGGAACGCCGGCGGCCGAAACGACTTCCGCCCCCTGAGCGGAAAGATCATCGAGCAGGCGGTTCATTGCCTCGATATCCCAGGCATCGAGCGCCATCGGATGGCTTGCGGAGAGATCGACGGCGACCGGCGCGATCAGCAGGCCGATGGCGGAGCTGACGCCCGCGCCGGTCGGGCAGATGATGCGCGAAATGCCGAGCTTGCGGGCGATGCCGTAGGCGTGCACTGGGCCTGCTCCGCCGAAGGCCACCATCGGTAAAGAGCGTGGATCGACGCCGAGATCGGTCGCATGCATGGCAGCGGCCTTGCTCATGGATTCATTGACGAGATCATGGATGCCCCAGGCGCAGCGCTCGACAGACACATCGAGAGAAGTGGCCAGTTTGGACATCGCCCCGTGGGCGGCGTCCTTCGACACCTTGAACGAGCCGCCGACGAAGGATTCCGTTCCCATGTAACCGAGCAGAATATCGGCGTCGGTCACCGTCGGTTCGGTTCCGCCGCGCTGATAGGCCGCCGGACCCGGCATGGCGCCAGCGGAATGCGGGCCGACATCGAGAAGACCGAGCGGGTTCTTCGCGGCGATGGAACCGCCGCCGGCGCCAATCTCGATCATCTGGATCGACTGAATTTTCAGAGGAAAACCGGATCCCTTGCGGAAGCGCTGGTAATGCGCGACTTCGAGATCGGTGCCGACATTCGGTTCGCCATCGGGAATGAGGCAGAGCTTGGCGGTGGTGCCGCCCATGTCGAAGGAAAGAACGCTTGCTTCGCCCGCCGTGCGGCCGAATTCGGCGGCGGCAACGGCACCTGCGGCTGGGCCGGATTCGATCAGTCGGACAGGAAGTTCTGCGGCGCGACGGCTCGGCACAAGACCGCCCGAAGAGGTCATCCACAGCACCTGCCGGTCGATGCCCTTCTCAGCAAACTCCCGCTGCAGATGGGCGACGTGGCCGGACATTTGCGGGCGGGTATAGGCATTGACCACCGTTGTCGAGGCGCGGTCGAATTCGCGCATTTCCGGGCAGACCTCGGAAGACAAGGACACGAAGATATCCGGGTCTTCCTCGCGCAGAAGGGCGGCGACGCGCTGTTCGTGTTGCGGATATTTGTAAGCGTGCAGCAGGCAGACCGCCACCGAGCGGATGCCCTTTTCCTTCAGCCGTCCGGCAATCTCGCGAACGGTCTCCTCCTTGAGTTCCGTCATCACCTCGCCATCGGCGGCGATACGTTCTTCGGCGCCAAAACTGTTGGCGCGGGTGACCAGCGGATCGGGATATTTGATGTTCAGATCGTAGAGATCGTAACGCCCCTCGTTGCGGATGCGCAGCATGTCCTGAAAACCGTCGGTGGTAACGAAACCGGTTTCCACGCCCTTGCGCTCCAGCACGGCGTTGGTGACGACGGTGGTTGCACCAAGCACCTGCAGGTTCTCGATGGCAATCGCGTCCGCATGCTTTTCGAGCAGCTCCGACACGCCCTGAACAACGGCTTCGGCCGGATTTTTCGGCGTGCTCAGGACTTTATGGAGGTGAAGTTCGCCGCTGTCGTCCAGAAGCGCGAAATCGGTAAAGGTACCGCCAGTATCGAAAGCCAGTTTTGCCATTGTTTCCCTCGAGCGACCATGCAGCCTCTTTGGCTGCCTTGTGGACCCAAATTTGAATCCGTTCACTGATGGAAAATTGAAGCCTTCAGCCCACCTTTACCAACACAACCTCGGTCTGCCGCCATAGGGTTTGCTTATAGCGAATTCAGATGGCGCGAATGCCGGGGTGGTGGCCGCTCTTGAGCTTTGTGACGATCTCGAGAAGCACGGAACGCGCCGCCAGAGCCGGCTCGGAAAGCGGCATATGATCGGAGACGCAGAGCGAAACCGTGGCGTCTATGACGGGGGTTGTGAGCGGGTGCAGCTGCGCGCCGCTGAAGCTCGGGGTTTCCAGAACAACGGAGGCTGGAAGGATCGTTGAGCCGAGACCGTCCAGTACCGCAGCGCCCAAAGCAGGCACGGATTCCAGTTCTGAAATGACCTCCGGCTTCGCGCGCGCCCGCGCCAGTCCTTCATCGATGAGCCGGCGAAGGAAATGCGCCTTGCTCGGTAGCAGCATCGCGTGGCCATCCAGCGCCGAAAGCGGAAGCGGCTGACCGGGTTCGGCCGGCAGCCTCATCTCGGCGGGCGAGACGAGGAACATTTCTTCCCGGAACAACGGCTCCAGCGTCACGCCCTTGATGGGATCGGAGGTGTAGATCAGCGCCATGTCCATCTTGCCGGTCATGATCAGCTCGCTGAGGATATGGCCGAAACTGTCGTTGATATGGACCGTGATGGCCGGAAACCGCGCCCTCATCTCCTTGATGAGCGGCAAGGACAGCGCGCTGGAGGAGGAATAGGTAGCGAGCCCGATGGAGACCCGGCCGGAGACCGAACGGGCCGAGCGGTCGATATCGGTCTGCGCCTGCTCGATCTGCTTCAGCATGATCTGCGCATGGCGATAGAGGATCAACCCGGCTTCGGTTGGCGCGATGCCGACATTGCTGCGCAACAGCAGCTGGTGTTTGAAATGCTGTTCCAGCGACGCGATTTGCTGCGACAGCGCCGGCTGCGCCACACGAAGAATGCCGGCGGCACGCGAAACGCTGCCGGTATCGACGATCTTGACGAAGCTCTTGAGTTTTTTGAAATCGACGCTCATCGGTCCCCACTTTTTTGGGGAAATCCTAGCGCATCGATGCGGAAACAGGAATGGGTTTCTGCGAGGACGGCGCGTAATTTCAATGGGATAGGTGTTTTTCGGTATATGTGCACGACGCAACTGTGCGCGTACATCCCCACCTCCGTCATTCCGGCCTTGAGCCGGAATCCAGTCGACACGCGTCGGCGCGGCGGGACAAGTCTTTTCAGCCCAAGGACTTGGGCTGGCTGGATTCCGGCTCAAGGCCGGAATGACGGGAGGTGAAAAGCTGCACAAACCGTTGTAAAGGCGAGCCTGTTTACGGGTCCGATTTGCCCTACCTTAGCGCAGCCACCGCACGCTCGATGCGGTCGCATGCATCCTCCAGCACTTCCATGGAGGTGGCGAAGGAGATGCGGAAATAGGGCGAAAGCCCGTAGGCCGCGCCCTGGAGAGCCGCCACGCCGACGCTGTCGAGGAGATAGAGGACGAAATCGAGATCGTTTTCGATCACCTTGCCATCCGCCGTCGTCCTGCCGATCACACCGGCGCAGCTCGGATAGAGGTAGAAGGCCCCATCCGGAACCATGCAGGAGAGGCCGGGGATCGCGTTCAGGCGCGCACAGGCGTAGTCGCGCCGCTGTTTATAGACCGCAACGCTTTCCGTCACGAATGTCTGGTCGCCGGAAAGCGCATGGGCGGCGGCGGCCTGGCTGACCGAGGACGGGCAGGATGACATTTGCGATTGCAACTTGTTGATGGCGGCGACGAGTGCTGCCGGCCCTGCCCCATAACCGATCCGCCATCCTGTCATGGCATAGGATTTGGAAACGCCGTTGGTCAGAAGCACACGGTCCTTCAGTTCAGGAACGACGGAAACGAGGGTTTTCATCGGCTCATCCCTGAACCAGACCTGATCGTAAATATCGTCGGAAAGGATCATGACATGCGGATGGCGCAGCAATACGTCGCCTAGCGCTCTCAGTTCCGCTTCGCTATAGGCAGCACCCGTCGGGTTCGAGGGGGCGTTGAGGATCAGCCACAGCGTCTTCGGGGTGATCGCCGCTTCCAGCGCTTCGGCCGTCAGTTTGAACCCCGTTTCCTCCGGGCATGCGACGATGACGGGCGTGCCGTCATTGGCAATGACCATATCGGGATAAGACACCCAGTAGGGAGCCGGAATAATGACCTCCGCACCGTTTTCCACGCTTGCCATCAGCGCCAGAAACAGGATCTGCTTGGCGCCGCCGCCAACGCAGATTTCGCTATCGCCATAGGTGATGCCGAGACGTCTCTGGAAGTCGCCGATGATCGCCTTGCGCAGCGCCGGTGTGCCGTTGACAGCGGTATATTTGGTCTCGCCGCGGTCGATGGCGGCATGCGCCGCCGCCTTGACGGCTTCCGGCGTATCGAAATCCGGCTCGCCCACAGTCAGGTCGGCGATATCGCGGCCGGCGGCCTTCAATTCGCGGGCGCGGGCCGCCGCCGCTGTGCTTGGCGAAACCTTAATTTTCGACACGCGTGATGCTGGCACGAAAGTGCTCATGGTCTTTCCTCGTCTCAATCTAAAGCTTTGGACCAGTCAGTGCGCGGCTTCGAGTTCGCCGCGCATCTTTCCGGTCAGGAACAATTCGCCAAGTTCGTCATGGGTGATCTCCGCCGGCGTGCCGTCCCAGATCACCTTGCCGAGACGGAGAATGACGGCGCGCTCGGCCACCTCCATGGCCTTTTTGGTGTTCTGCTCAACAAGCAGGATGGTCATGCCATTTGCATGCAGCCGCAGGAGTTCATCGAAGACGATACCGATTGCGGCCGGCGACAGGCCGACCGAGGGCTCATCCACCAGCAGCACCTTCGGCCGCTGCAGAACCGCCATCGCCACTTCGAGCAATTGCTGCTCGCCGCCCGACATATTGCCCGCGAGCGTCGAGCGCCGTGTCTTCAGGATCGGGAAAAGGTCGTAGACATAATCCCGGTCCGCCTTCACCTTCGCATCGCGAATGGTATAGGCGGCCATTTGCAGGTTTTCATCGACGGTCATGACCGGGAAATTGCAACGGCCCTGCGGCACGAAGGATATCCCCTCCCCCAGAATGGCGCGCGACGACAATCCGGCGATATTCCTGCCGCGCCAGTCGATGCCGCCTTCCTTGATGGTCGTCATGCCGTAAAGCGTCTTGAGCAGGGTGGATTTGCCCGCCCCGTTCGGCCCCATGAGAGCCACGAATTGCCCGGCCGGCACATCCAGATCGACGCCGTTCAGGATATCGAGATTGCCGTAACCCGCGCGCAGGCCCTGGATGGAAAGATTGCTGTCAGCCGCCAAGATAGGCCTCCCTCACACGCTGGTCCTGAATGATGTCATGCGGCAGGCCCTCGACCAGTTTCGTTCCCTGATCGAGCACGACCACACGCTGGCAGATGCTGGTGACGACATCGATATTATGTTCGATAACGAGGAAGCTCACGCCAAGAGACTTGTTCGCATATTGGATCGTCTCCACCACGCGCTCGATGATCTTCGGATTGATGCCCGCCATCGGCTCGTCGAGCAGAATAAGCTTCGGTTCCGGCATCAGCATGGAAGCGAACTGGATGAGTTTCTGCTGGCCGCCGGAGAGATTGCCGGCGGGCTGGTGGCGAACGTCCCACAGTCCCGCCATCTTGATCAGCTCGCGCGCCCGCTCTCTCAACCCGGCCACGCGGCGGCGCGACATGCCGCCAAGGCCGAATGTCGACAGGAGCGAGGGAAATGTGAACATCTGGCCGGCGATGATGAGGTTCTCCTCCACATCGAGCGCCTTGAAGGTCACTGTCTTCTGGAACGAGCGCAGCATGCGGCCTTCGCGGGCGATGCGGTTGAGCGACCAGCCGGTGATATCCTGCCCGTCCAGTATCACCTTGCCGGTATCCGGCCGGGCAAGCCCGGTGCTGCAATCGAAGAAGGTGGACTTTCCGGAGCCATTAGGCCCGATCAGTCCGGCGATCTCGCCGCGATCGATATGCATGCTGACATCGTTGACCGCCTTCACCGCGCCATAGGACTTGCTGAGGTTCTTTATCTCAAGGATGGGAAGATGAGCTGTCATTTCGAACCTCCGATCGCGTTCCAGAAGCGATTGATCAGGGGCGCAAAGCCTTTTTTGAACCAGAAGACGAGAACGAGAAGGCAGAAACCATAGGCGATCATCCGCACTTCAGGAGCGACGCGCAGCGCCTCCGTCAGTCCGACGAAGAGCAGGCTGCCGAACACGGTTCCCGAAATCATGCCAGCACCACCGCCAAGAACGATGATCAGCATCGTCGTGGAATAATACATCTGGAAGGTCAGCGGGCTGACCACCGTGAGGTAATGGGCATAGAGGCTGCCCCCTACCCCGGCAAAGACGGCGCTCAGCATGAAAACGATCAGCTTGTAACGCCAGGTCGGAACACCGAGGGATTCCGCCAGCGTTTCGTTTTCGCGAATGGCCACCATGTTGCGGCCCGCCGGCGAGCGGACGATTGCCCATGCGGCAAGCGTTCCCAGAACGCAGATGGCCAGAGCCAGATAATAGAAACTGGTGGTTCCACTGACCGTGAAGGAGAGCGGGCCAAGCTCGAAATAGGGCTTCGGTATACCGGAAAGGCCCATGTCGCCGCGGGTCAGCGAAATCCAGTTCTTGGCGATTGCCTGGCCGATGATGACGAAACCGAGCGTACACATGACGAAGGATGTCGAGCGAAGACGCAAAGCCGGAATGCCGAGCGGCAGGGCAAGCGCGCCGGCGACGAAGCCGGCGGCAATGAGGTTCACATAGAATGGCGTTTCATAGTGTACCGCCAGCAGACCGGCTGTATAGGCGCCAATGCCGAAGAAAGCCGCCTGCGCCAGCGACAGCAGGCCGGTATAGCCGACAAGCAGGTTGAGCCCGTGCGCCGGCAGCATGAAGATGAGCGCGATAATGAGCGAGTGGGTAACGTAACGCGTGCCGATGAAGGGCGCGGCAAGTGCTACGACGATCAGGACGGCGGCGAGCGGAATGCGCAGATCGCGGCGGCGTGCCTGGGGAACGGTGTCTGTGAGAGACATGTCTAGTCCTCAAAATTCGAGTAAATTCCGGCGGGCGCGGCTTCTAAAAGCGCGCCTGCGTCGAAAACAGGCCGTGCGGACGCCACATCAACATCAGGATCAGCGTTGCGAAGCCCACCGTGTCGCGGAATTGCAGCCCGACATAGGTGGCGACGAGGCTTTCGGCGATGCCGAGGATCATGGCCGCGAAGAAGGTTCCCCGCACGTTGCCGAGGCCGCCCATGATGATGATCGGCAGGGTCTTGAAGGTGATGAGTTCCCCCATGCCGCCATAGACGCTGACATTGACCGGCGCGGTGAGCACACCCGAAAGTGCGGCGAGCGCGGCGCCGAGGATGAAGGTGCGCAATACGACCTGCGAGACATCGATGCCGACCACGCCGCAGCATTCGACATTTTGTGAGACCGCCCGCATCGCCATACCGAGACGGCTATAGGTCACCATCAGCTCCAGACCGACGAAGACGATCAGACACACGACCAGAATGAGCACGCGCTGCTGCGCCAGCGTGAAGCCGAGGATGGAAATCGGCTCGATATAACCGCCGGCGAAAAACTTGTAGCCGCCGCCGAAGACGAAAATGATCGTGTTTTGCAGGATCAGCGCGATGCCGAGGGTGGCGAGAACGCCGGACTCGGCCGGCGCCCCCACCATTCTGCGCATCACGAGCTGGCCGACCACATAGGCCACGACCACGGTGGAAAGAACGCCGACGACGATCGAAGCCTCATAGGAAAGGCCGAGATAGTCGATGGCGAACCACGCCCCGAAGGTTCCGAGCATGTAATATTCGCCATGAGCGAAGTTGATGGCTCTCAGCACCCCGAAAATCATGGTCATGCCGACGGCGACGATCGCGTAGACGGAACCGGTGACGATCCCGTTTACGACTTGCTCGAGAATTGTCGAGAACATGGCTGTACCCCTCCCGGTCTGTCAGTTCGCAGGGTACTGGATTTCCGCCGTATAAGCGCCCTTGATGCTGGGCTTGCCGTTCTCGATCTGGAGAAGGATCATCGGAAGGCGCGCCTGATTGTGATCGTCGAAGGTCACTTCGCCGACCGGGCTCTTGTACTTGATCTTGGAGAGCGCCTCGCGGACGGCGTTGCGATCAGCGCTTCCGGCTTGCCTGATCGCCTGGGCGAGCAGGTTGACGGTATCCCAATGCACATAGGCATGGTTGTTCGGCGCTTCCTTGTAGGTGGCGGTGAATTTCTCGACGAAGGCCTTGCTGGCCGGACTATCGAACTGCGGCAGCCAGGCGGCGGCTTCCACGGCGCCTTCCATGGCCTTCGGTGCGGATTTGATCGTCTTTTCGGTGTTGAATTCACCATTGCCGATCAGTGTAACCTTGCCGGCAAGTCCGAGTTCCAGCATCTGACGGGCGACAATCGGCGTCGTGTCGGCGAGACCGTACATGATGATCGCCTGCGCGCCGTTATCGCGGATCTTCGCCAGCACGCTGCGGAAGTCGACCTCGCCTTCCTTGTAGTAATCCTCGCTGAGAATTTCTCCCTTGAAGTCGGGCAGATATTTCTTGGTGAAGGTGATGGCGGAACGGCCGTAGTCGCTATCGACCGACAGCACCGCGAACTTGGTGAAACCACGCTGTTCGGCGGCGTATTTCGCCACGACGAAGGCCCGGTTCTCATCCGTCGGATAATTGCGGAACGTCCATTTGAAACCGCCGACGCCCGCCTGATAGGTGATCTTCGGGTTGGAGGACGCGGCGTTCAGTAGCAGAACCTCGGCATCCTCTGCGACAGGCTGCATGGCGAGCGTCACGGAGCTGGAGACATCGCCGATGACGAAATCCACCTCGTCCTGATCGATCAGGCGGCGGGTGGCCGAAACACCTTCGACCGGCGTGCCCTGGCTGTCGGCGTTGAAGAGTTCGATCTGCTGGCCGTTGATGCCGCCAGCCGCGTTGATGTCCTTTACCGCGAGTTCCGCGCCATGCATGGAGAAAGCGCCGTAGCGCGCATTCGGGCCGCTCATCGGCGCGACGAGGCCGAGCCTTATCGTGTCGGCCGCATAAGCTGCGGCGGAGAGCGCCGGCGACAGGCTCAGGATCGGAGCGACCGCTGCGGAAACCAGTAGAAGTCTGCGAGTAATACCGTTTTTCATGTTCCCACTCCTTTTCGGATTTATCTGTTCCGGCTTTGGCCGGGCGAGCTTTTGCCGCTTTTGCGGTTCTTGTCGATTAACGTCATGCTAATCTTTCAGGCAGAGTAGGTTCATCGCCGGATATTTTGCCAACACAAGTCCTTTCTGCCGCTATAGCGTTTCCTTATGCCGGCAGTCGTTTCCCCCTATCCAGACGTCGGGTTTCGATTTTTGCATGTCTTCCATGCAGGCAAATGCCTGTATTTTTCGCGCCAGAATGGGCATATTTTATGCAATCTCATCACTGGAAACCATGAAAATGAAACTTCACGAAACCGTTCGAAACTATTTCCGCAACCGTCGCGCCGTGGCCGAACTGAGCGCGCTCGATGACAGAAGCCTTTCCGACATCGGCGTCAGCCGCTCGCATATCCGTTCCGCCGTGGAAGGCCGCCGCTAACAGGCAGAAACGGTCGCCTTCATGGGCGCCCGCGCGCAGCACGATCTTCAGGCGCTGAAAATTGCGCCTCAGAATCGGTAAAGCTCCTGTAGAACTCTCCTCCACATATTGGGCGGCGCTTTCAGAGCGCGGCCAAGAGGAGAGTCGAATGAACCAACCCGATTATTCCCCCGAATATTCCATCGTCGCGAAAACCCCGTCTGTCGAGGACTATCTGCGCCTTCGCGCCGTGGCCGGGCTAAGCCCCTTCTCACGGGAGGCGGCGGAGAAGGGTTTGCAGGGCACGGTCTTCTCCGTGCTGGTTCTGCATGCAGGTTCGGCCATTGGCATGGGCCGGCTGATCGGTGATGGCGGCTGCTTTTTTCAGGTCGTGGATATTGCCGTCGATCCCGCCCATCAGGGCCGGGGCTTGGGCAAGGCGGTCATGGATGCGCTCATGAGCCATGTGAAGAGCGAGCTTCCCGCTTCGGCCTATGTCAGCCTGATCGCCGATGTGCCGGCAAACAGGCTATACGAAAAATTCGGCTTCAAGGAGACCGCGCCGAGGTCGCTCGGAATGGCCTATCGCGTCAGCACCTCGGCTTGATCGCAGGCAGTCCGCAGCGAGGGTCTCTCCGGTCGATGCGGTTCAGCCGTTCGATGCAGCTTTGAAAATCGCCAACTGATCGGCAAAGGCGCGTTTATAGGCGGGACGCGCCTCGCCCCGGGCGACATAGGCCGCGAGATTTGCGTATTCATCGAGAATGCCAGAACTCTTTATCCGTTGCAGCACCGATATCATCAACAGATCGCCGGCGCTGAATGCGCCGTCAAGCCAATCGGCCTTCCCCAGTCGGTGGGATAATTCGCCGAGCCGCTTGCGAATACGTTCATCGACGATCTGCAGGCGCTCGCCGTGCCAGCTTTTGTCCCTTTCGAGAAAACCGGTGACAAAATGCTCGACAATGGGTGGTTCCATGGTGCTGAGCGCGGCGAACATCCACATGATCGCGCGCGACCGCGCATCCGCATCCTCTGGCAACAGGCCGGCATGGCGTTCGGCTATATGGAATATGATCGCACCGGATTCGAACAGGACGAGATCACCCTCCTCATAGGTCGGGATTTGCCCGAAGGGTTGAAGCGCCAGATGCGCCGGTTCCCGCATCGCCTTGAAGGAAAGAAGGCGGACGTCATAGGGCTGGCCCACTTCTTCGAGTGCCCAGCGGACGCGCATGTCGCGGGCGAGACCCTTGCCGCCATCGGGCGAACGTTCAAAAGCGGTAATGGTGATTGTCATTGCTGTTCTCCATCACTCCCCACCCCGGAATGCTGTCGCCTGACGTTACGTCACACTATGCGCTGGGATGAGCGAAAACAACGTCGTCGTGTTTTCGGCACAGGCTCAGGCGGCGGCGCGCTTTCGACGGGACACCCAGATCAACACCGGTAATGCGGTAAAAGACAGTGCTGCGCCCGCCAGGAAGGTGCCGAAGGAACCATGGAGGTCCCACAGCAAGCCGGCGATGACGTTGCCGACCAGCACCGCCAGACCCGTCATCAGATTGAAGACGCCGAAGGCCGTTCCCTTGAGATGTGGCGGCGCCGTTTCCGCAATCAGGGCTGCGAGCAGACCCTGCGACAGGCCCATATGCAGGCCCCACAGAAGAATGCCGAACAGGAACAACGGAATGGAATTGGCAAAAGCGAGCGTCAGATAAGAGGCCACCAGCACGGCCACGCTCGCCGCGATAATCCCTGAGCGGCCGATCCTGTCCGAAAGCCGGCCGGCGGGATAGGCTGTCAGGCCGTAGACGGCATGCATGATGACCATCGTGATCGGTATCCAAGCCGGCCGGAAGCCTGCCTCTTCGGATTTCAGCAACAGGAATGCTTCACTGAAACGAGCGAAGGTCAGGAGCGACGCCGCGATGATGACGATCCAAACCGCCCGATTGAGTTTCGCAAAATCGGCGAGCCGGAATGGCTTTTCGGCTTTCGGTCTTGCGGGCGCATCCGGTTCCTTCACACCGGCGACGAGGATGAACACCGCAAGGAAAGCGGGAATGACCGCGATCCAGAAAATGGCGAGCACATTTTCGCTGAGCGCGAACATCAGCCCGATGGCCGCCAGAGGGCCGATGAAGCCGCCCACCGTATCGAGCGACTTTCTGAGCCCGAACGCGGCGCCACGAATTTCAGGCGGCGTCACATCGGCAATAAGGGCGTCGCGCGGCGTTCCGCGAATGCCCTTGCCGACCCGGTCCACCGCCTTGGCGGCGACGATCCAGCCAAGCGAGGTGGCGAAGGGAAAAGCGAGTTTCGAGATTGCGCCGAGACCGTATCCAAGCACGGCGAGCATTTTCCGCCGCCTCGTCCAGTCCGCGATAATCCCGGAAAACAGCTTGGTTGTGGTGGCGATGGCAACCGACATGCCCTCGATGAAACCGACAGTGACCGCGGAAGCGCCGAGACCGGAAACGAGATAATAGGGCAGCAGCGTCTGTACCATTTCCGAAGAAATATCCATCAGAAGGCTAACGATGCCGAGCACCCAGACCGTCGCTGGAATGCGCGCCCGAACCGTTGCGGAAACAGGCGCAGAAGAAGTCGTCATGATGGCCCCCCGATCGTCTCTGGAATAATCATGTCCTCCTGAAACAATCAACCGGGCGGACAACGTGCAACCGCGACAAACAGGGAAAAGCGGGGCCATCAAATCTCTGTGGGGCTGAAGCAAATACCGCCCAAGCCCGATGAAAGGGCTGGCCATTTCACGCAAAAACTCTAAGCTCCAGCGCCGGACACGGATTGCCGAGAACCATCAGTTTTCAGTTCAAATCATTAGGGAGAAAACATCAGATGAGCCTGCGTATCAACGATATAGCACCCGACTTCACCGCCGAGACCACCCATGGTCCGGTGAGCTTCCATGACTGGATCGGCGACGGCTGGGCGGTCCTGTTTTCGCATCCGAAGAACTTCACCCCCGTCTGCACGACGGAACTCGGCGCGATGGGCGGCCTGCAGCCGGAATTCGAAAAGCGTGGCGTCAAGATCATCGGTATTTCGGTCGATCCGGTCGAAAGCCATGAAAAATGGAAGAACGATATTCGCACCGCGACCGGTTTCAACGTCGATTATCCGCTGATCGGCGACAAGGACCTGAAGGTCGCCAAGCTTTACGACATGCTGCCCGCTGGCGCTGGCGACAGTTCCGAAGGCCGCACGCCTGCCGACAACGCCACCGTGCGCTCCGTCTTCGTCATCGGTCCAGACAAGAAGATCAAGCTGGTCCTCACCTACCCCATGACCACCGGCCGCAACTTCGAGGAAATTCTTCGCGCGATCGATTCCATTCAGCTCACATCCAAACATCAGGTGGCGACCCCGGCCAACTGGAAGCAGGGCGAGGATGTCATCATCACCGCCGCCGTCTCCAACGAAGATGCGATCGCCCGTTTCGGTTCCTACGACACGGTTCTTCCCTATCTGCGCAAGACCAAACAGCCGGGCTGATTTGAAACCTGAGATGGGGCGGTGAAACATCATCGTCCCACTCGCTCCCAGGTACGACAGCTGGCTCTAGCCGGCTTCCTGCCTGACGACGCGCAGCATGGGCCGGGCATCGAGTTCGGCGGGCGTGAAACGCGCAAGAAGGTCGAAAGATGTTATGGCTTCGCCGGCAGCGAAGCGTCGCCCGTTGACGACGAGATGCCCGAGGCCGAACAGGGTGAGAAGCGCTTCCGTCGCATCTCCAGCCGGGGTCTCGAAAAGCAGATTCGTCTGGCCGAAATGTTCCAGACCCGTTGTCCAGGCCCTGATCTTTTCCCCCTCCTCCGTCACGAAGGTTCCGAAGGCCAGCATCGTTGCCATTTGCTGCGGTTGGTCCAGATGGCTGTTTGCATAGTTCAGATAGTCATCGAGATTAGCGCGGCCAACGATCATGTCGAGATAATGCAATGCAACGGCCTGCATGGGAGCGACCTGATGAATGCCGAGCAGGGTTGAGGCGATCTCGTTATGGGCGATTTCAGGATCGTCCTCATCCGCCATGATGAGGAATTTGAACTCGCACTGATGTGTCGCGCGGCTGAAATCATCATATGCCGCTTTGGCGTCAACGCAAAAGGTCTTTGACCAGTCAACCCCGGTCTCTGCGACTGCCGGATATTGGGCCGGCGCAACCGGCGCCGCTACGACCGGCTCGGGAGTGCCGACAAAGACCCTCGTCGAACCGCGCAGGCCGTCAAACACGCCCTTTTCGCTCAGCCGCTCACATTCATATCCCTCCTCGCCCCACGCTTCTGTCAGCGTCAAATCCGAGATCGTGGGTTCGCTGTCGAAATAGAGTGTCGCCTTGAAAAATTGAGTGTCGCCATTTGCCATTGCAAATCCCGTCCATGGCATTTCCTGCGCTCTATGGCTTTATGATCCCGCCATGATAGTCAAGCCGGTATGTTTCGACATGGCCCCGGTAAATGCGCTCGATGCCGGTGAAGGACTGGAACTCACCCTCATTCGTATCGACATAGACCAGATTTTCCACCGGGTGGGTGAAGCCGCCAAGGAACCGGCCCTCCCGATAGAGCGTGGAAAGCGACCGCTGAATGACACTGCCAGCCGTGGCGCCGTCGATCATGTCGGGCCGGAGGATGCGGCCGTAATAACTCATCGCCCACACCGCCGTCCCCTCATGCCAGACGACCTCCTGGCCGATGAAATCGGTTCCCCCGAAATAGCTGTCGATATAATGCCAGTCGCCGCTCTGATAGCCGAGATCGTGCGATCCCTTGCGCGTCGGCGTCGCGGATTTGTTGCCGCCGCCGACATAGGTGGCGGACTTGGCCTGCACGATGAACTCTTCCAGCATGGGAAACCTTTCGGGATAGGAACATAAAGTGAACATAAGCGATTTTTGGGGTGGTCGCAAGTGCGCCCCCTGCCCGGCATCGAACCCGCATTTCAGCAATGGTGGGCTTGGTAATCGCGGCGTTTGCGCTTAGAAGCATGGCAGGAATTATCCGAAAAGAGTGTCCATGCCGCAAAACCCGCAAATCTATGTCGATGCCGATGCCTGCCCCGTGAAGCCGGAGATTCTCAAGGTGGCGGAGCGGCATAGGCTGGAAGTGACCTTCGTTGCCAATTCCGGTCTGCGCCCGTCACGCGATCCCATGGTGAAAAACGTCATCGTATCTGCCGGTTTCGATGCGGCGGACGACTGGATCGCCGATCATGCAGCCGAAAACGACATTGTCATCACCGCCGATGTGCCGCTGGCCGGCCGCTGCGTCGCCAAGGGTGCGCTGGTGACCGGGCCGACGGGCCGCGTTTTTGACCAGTCTAATATCGGGATGGCGACAGCGATGCGCGATCTTGGCGCGCATCTGCGCGAAACCGGTGAAAGCAAAGGATATAATGCGGCTTTTTCACCGCGTGACCGCTCCGCCTTTCTGGAGACGCTTGACCGCTTTTGCCGCCGTGTCAAAAAATGACGGCGCCAACGGAAAGGTGCCGCCCATGACCCCGGCCAATATGAAAAGCAACAGCTATCGCCGCCATCAACCTTTCGTCATTGCCTTTTTGGTCGGCGCCGTGAGCCTTGGCCTGGCGCTGGTTTTTGCACCGCCGCTGGCGATCGAGATCGCGGCCGTTCTGTTCTTCCTGACCTATCTCACCCTGATTGCCTTTCGCCTGTCGGGCCTGACGGCGCAGCACCTTAAGGCTCATGCCGATAGCGACGATCTGCCTGCGGTCGCCATCATCGCCGTCACGCTGCTTGCCGTTGCCGTCGCGGTGGTATCGCTGTTTCAGGCCCTCAACCATACGGGCGAAACAGTCTGGGCGCTGCTCATCGCCTTCGCCTCGGTGATCTTCGGCTGGTTGACCATCCACACCATGACCGCCCTGCATTACGCCCATCTTTACTGGCGGCCGACCGTGGTGGACGGCAAACGCCAGCATCGCGGCGGCATGGATTTTCCTGGCACGAAGGAACCCTGCGGTTACGACTTTCTCTATTTCGCCGTGGTGATCGGCATGACGGCGCAGACGTCGGATGTGGGGATAACCACGACCGCCATGCGCAAGGTCACGCTGTTGCACTCCATTGTTTCTTTTTTCTTCAATACGGTTCTGGTGGCGGCCGCGGTCAATGCAGCCGTCTCGCTTGCGGGCTGAACCGGAAAATTTCACAAGGAATGGCTTCATGAACATTATTTCGCAAAATACGGCCTTTGGCGGCATGCAGGGCGTATTTTCGCACACATCGGAAACCCTGAAATCTGAGATGACCTTTGCGGTTTATGTGCCGCCGAAAGCGATCCATGAACCCTGCCCTGTCCTGTGGTATCTTTCCGGCCTCACCTGCACCCACGCGAATGTCATGGAAAAGGGCGAATATCGTCGCATGGCCTCCGAACTCGGGCTGATCATCGTCTGCCCGGACACCAGCCCGCGCGGCAACGACGTGCCGGACGAATTGACTAACTGGCAGATGGGCAAGGGCGCCGGATTTTATCTCGATGCCACAGAGGAGCCCTGGTCCGAGCACTACCGGATGTACAGCTATGTGACGGAAGAACTGCCTGCCCTCATCGGCCAGCATTTCCGTGCGGATATGAGCCGCCAGGGCATTTTCGGCCATTCGATGGGCGGTCATGGCGCGATGACCATTGCGCTCAAGAACCCCGGGCGTTTCAAGAGCTGCTCCGCCTTTGCGCCGATCGTGGCTCCCTCTTCGGCCGACTGGTCCGAGCCGGCGCTGGAAAAATACCTCGGTGCGGATAAGGCCGCATGGCGTCAATACGACGCCTGTGCGCTGGTCGAGGACGGTGCGCGTTTCCCCGAGTTCCTGATCGATCAGGGCAAGGCCGATAGTTTTCTCGAAAAGGGCCTGCGCCCCTGGCTGTTCGAAGAAGCGGTCAAGGGCACGGATATCGGCCTGACGTTGCGCATGCATGAGCGCTACGACCACTCCTATTATTTCATTTCTACCTTCATGGATGACCATTTGAAGTGGCATGCGGAGCGGCTGGGATAAGGACGGAGAAGCAGGTCGGCGGCGCCCTGTTAGCGCCGCCGACCTGCTATCTAACCTGACATCACGGGATGCGGGCAATGACCTTGATCTCGAAATCGAAGCCGGCAAGCCAGTTGACGCCCACGGCCGTCCAGTTCGGGTAAGGCTTTTGGCTGAAAATCTCCTGCTTGACGGCCATGATCGTTCCGAACTGGTTTTCCGGATCCGTGTGGAACGTCGTCACATCCACAATATCATCGAAGGTGCAGCCCGCCGCCGCAAGCGTGGCCTTGAGGTTTTCAAAGGCCAGCCGGACCTGACGTTCAAAATCAGGTTCAGGCGTTCCATCGGCACGGCTGCCCACCTGGCCGGAAACGAAAAGAAGGTCACCGGATCGGATAGCTGCGGAATAGCCATGCTCCTCGTAAAGCGCATGCCTGTTAGCGGGGAAAATTGCTTCGCGTGCGGTCATTGTGCATCTCTCTTTTGGCTGAGTGGTCATGGACGCGAGAAGCGTTGCTCTTTTTAAAAGAGGCTTCGGACGCCCATTTACATACGTTACGTATGCCAGATAGTTACATACGCGCCGCATGTCAATTACATATACGCGACGTATGTTAATTTAAGAGCACCGAAGATGCGCCTGATTGAAGCTTGAAATATTTCGGAAGCTGAAATGCGGACGAATAGGCGTCGCGCCCTCGCCTTTTGTGTCCCGCTTATGGAAACAATGCCGTCGCCAGCGTTGTCGGGCCGGGCCGGCTGAGCCTGAATTCGCGGATCACGCGTTCGGCGACACCATAGGCGAGTTCCTGCTCTATCGACTGATTATCGAAGCTGACGACGGTGGCGGTGAATTTGGCTTCCGCGATCACCTCTCCCGTCGCAACGGCGGCGGCGCGGACGATGACTTTGGCCGACGCCCTTTCCCCGAATAGAAAGGGACCGCGTGTAACGGATGCGAGACGGATGGTCAGTACCACGCGCGGCCGGGTTTCTCCACGCGCCGTGGTTTTGATCGCATTCTGCACCTGCGCATGAATGGACTGCATCAGCGCCGGAGCGACATCCGGGCGTGCCGCAACGAATGCGCCGCGCACATCGTAAAGCAGCCGGTCGGTATTGGTCGCTTCCGGTTCCAGCCTGAAAGACATGAGCGTGAAACACGCCAGCACAATGGTGCCAAGGCGTTTCAGCGTGGTATTCATGATTTGCGGCTCCCCTAACGTGAGGTAACCGCATGTTCGACGATCAGGGTTAGAAAAGCGTTAAGAAGCGCTCTTCAGCGACTCCAGAACATTGAGTGCCGCGCGCATATCGACAAGCCTGACGGCGCGGCGCTCCAGCGCCTCCTCGTCCTCGCCCCATTGCTCGGCGGTCCAGTCCTCATCCAGATGGGCAAGCGCCCAGGCTTCCTCCAGCGTCAGCTCCCCTTCCGCCAGTGCAAGGGCCAAAATGGCGGAG
The DNA here is from genome assembly GCF_001526505.1 of Agrobacterium sp. D14. Taxonomy (NCBI): domain Bacteria; kingdom Pseudomonadati; phylum Pseudomonadota; class Alphaproteobacteria; order Hyphomicrobiales; family Rhizobiaceae; genus Agrobacterium; species Agrobacterium sp. D14. Next base: position 439,181 of record NZ_ASXX01000001.1, on the reverse strand, counting down.
CCGGTCAGCGATGTCATGGTGTGAAGAGCGGCAAGCGCAATCGGTGTGTCGTATTTCTTCAGCGTTACCGCAAAAGCCGCGATGGCTTCGCGCGGTTGGTCCTGATGCATCACGCCTTCGACGAGAATGAAGCGCGCTCCGAGCACATTGGCCGCCCAGTCCAGAACCGGATCCCAATGGTCCGTCTGGCGCGCAACCAGCGCCTCCGGATCGCCGGCGCGATAGCAGAGGAGATCGGAAGAGGAAAAACGAAGTATGTCCTCAAAAACCGCCTGAGTATCATTGGCGACGCCATCAATGGCCGTGTTCACATGCCGAGAGACGGGCATGACCACCGGATTGACCACTTCTTTCTGGGCATCCCATTCATCGCGAAGCAGTTCCGCCAGCGCACGCGTCGGAACGGTCAGCGGCTTCTTGGCGGGAGTGCGCAGCGGCTTGCCATCAAGAAGGATGGTAAAACCGCCCTCCTCCGCCTCGCCGACAGTGACATCCTTGTAGAACCGCTTCGGCAGAGGTTTCTGCATCTGGATCTGCGCGCGCAGGATCGGGTCGGGATGGCTCAGGCCCTCCGAAAGGTCATTCAGGAGATCACGCATGGCACGTCCTCGTCAGTCGGATAAAAAGGTTATTCAAGAATATCGGCGGGAACATAGGCGGGAATTTCGCTTGGGTCGCTGACGACCGCATCCGCGCCCGCCTTCCAGAGATCGTCGACCGAGGCATACCCCCAGGCGACACCAATTGCTTTCGCGCCCGCAGCCTTGGCCATTTGCATGTCATAGATCGCATCGCCGATAACGACAGTATCGGCCGGAACCATGCCGGTTTCATGGCAGCATTCCATCACCATGGCCGGATGCGGCTTGGAGGGGCAATCATCCGCCGTGCGCGAAACGATGAAGTGATCGGCAAGGCCGTGGGTCTGCAGGATATGGGCAAGACCGCGCCGGCCCTTGCCGGTCACAGCGCCGATCAGCACATCGTCGCGTTTCGAAAGCATATCGATCAGCGTGGCGATACCGTCGAAAAGCGGCACGGTCATTTCCGGCCGCTCCCGCAGGGGATGATAGATTTCCCTGTAGCGCTCCGTCATCGCCTTCGCTTCGTCATCCACATGCGCCTTGCCGAGCATGCGGGCGATGGCGATATCCAGCGTCAGACCGATGATCGCCTTGGTTTCGGAGATATCGGGGCGCGGTTTGCCGAAATCAGCGAAAGTATCGGCCATGACGGCATGGATCAGGCCGGCGCTATCCACCAGCGTTCCGTCGCAATCGAAAAGAACGAGTTTCATGGGCTCTCAGTCTTCCCTATCGCCATCGGCCACGTCGAGACCGAGGAGGTTCCAGGTCTGTACCATATGCGGCGGCAGGGGGGCGCTGACCCGAAGCCGGCCGCCATTCGGATGCGGGATGTCGATGTGGCGTGCGTGGAGATGCAGGCGCTTCTGAATGCCGCCCGGGAAATCCCAGTTCGGATCGTCGATATAATATTTCGGATCGCCGATGATCGGGTGGCCCATATGCAACGCGTGCACGCGAAGCTGATGGGTGCGGCCGGTATAGGGTTCCATTTCCAGCCAGGCGAGGTTCTGCGCGGCGGTATCGATGACACGGTAATAGGAAACGGCGTGATCGGCCCCCTCCTCGCCATGCTTGGCAATACGCATGCGATCGCCATCCATGGTCTGTTCCTTGACCAGCCAGGTGGAAATCTTGTCCTGATGCTTGCGCGGCACGCCCTTGACCAGCGCCCAATAGGTCTTTTTGGTATCGCGTTCGCGGAAGGCGGCCGTCAGCTTCTGCGCAGCACCGCGGGTGCGGGCAACCACCAGCACGCCCGACGTATCGCGGTCGAGGCGGTGCACCAGGCGCGGTTTTTCGCCCTTCTGGTTGGTCCAGGCTTCCAGCAGGCCGTCAATATGGCGGGTGACGCCGGAGCCGCCCTGCACGGCAATGCCGGCCGGCTTGTTGAAGACGAACACCTTGTCGTCTTCATGCAGCAGCATGCGCGCCAGAAGCTCGCCGTCTTCGGAATGTTTGAGGTCCTTCGATCCGATCGGGCCGCTCTTGACCTTGAGATCGGAATCGACCGGCGGTACGCGCACCATCTGTCCCGGCTGCACGCGTGCATCCGTCTTCACCCGGCCGCCATCCACACGCACCTGGCCGGAGCGCAGAAGCTTCTGCAGCTGCCCGAAACCAAGTCCCGGATAATGAATCTTGAACCAGCGATCGAGGCGCATACCGGCCTCGTCGGCCCCGACCTTGATATGCTCGATACCTGCCATGAAATTTCCAGTCTTTCTGTCCTGATCGCGCGCCCTATTCGTCAGCGCGCCGTTTGGACCAAGCCTTTAGAACAAACTGCGGCCCAAGGCCAGCCCGGCGAAAACCGCTGCGATGGAAACCGCAAGGCTTGCAAGCACGTAAACGGCCGACAGCCCGAGCGCGCCGCGCTCGAACAGCGCGACCGCGTCGAGCGAGAAGGACGAGAATGTGGTGAACCCGCCGAGCACGCCGGTGACGAGAAACAGGCGCATTTCCATCGAGGCGTTCAGCCTCCGCGCCACAAGCTCGACCAGCAGACCGATCAGGAAAGATCCGACCACATTGACGGCAAGGGTTCCCCAGGGGAAATTCGGTCCGGCCAACCGCACGCTCCAAACCCCGACCAGATAACGGAACACAGAACCGATTGCGCCGCCCGCAGCGACAAGGGCGATATTGATCATGGGGAATTGTGTCTCCGGAAGAAATCGTCGGACCGGACGGTCCAGGACATTTTTAGACCATGGGAACCGCTGGCGAAACCCCTTTGCCCGGCGCTTTCGGCTGTTAAAATACGATTAAATTGCAGCTGTGCGATTTAGCCTTCCAACAATGGGCAACTGTTAATCTACGGTTTTTCAGGGTCGGCGAAGATGGCCGGAGGTTCGATGACACAGGTTCTTTCCGTTTCCGCGAATACAGCGGCCTATGCGCTGGAGGCCATGAAGCCGCCGCAACGCGTGCCGCGCAAGAGCGAGGTTGAAGAGGCCATTCACGAACTGGCGCGCAAGGCCGAACATGGCGATGACTTCCAGCTCAGGGGCCTGATGACGACGATCAAGCCGCCGGCCCTCACCCTCTATTTCCTGATAGCAAGCAGCCAGCGCCAGGAGCCACAGGCGACACTGGAGCAGGCCGTGGAGGCCTACGAGGAAAACAGCTTCCCTTCGAAATCTGAAAGAAATTTATAGATCAGGTGGATATATAGATATTTTAATGTGGTTTATTCAGTTTCTCGCCATATGGGCGGAATCCCCGCATTCAGCCTGGTGTCAGACTGATCTTCTAGAAATCTTCGACCGAGTTCCGGAAAATCACGTGGGCGAATGCCACCCTGCCTTTTCCGCCACGGCGCTGAAGAACAAACACGATAGATGAAAATTTACGGCTACCGGACCTGTCACGCGTTCCGGTAGCCGTTTTTCATCCGTCAATTATGCTGGTGGTCGCCGCCGCCCTTGGCTGCGCCTGCGGACAGCACGATCTCCACCTTGCCGGCCTTTTCGAAGATGAGCGTTACCGGCACTTTGTCGCCTTCGGCAAAGGGCTTCTTCACATCGAAGAACATCATATGCAGGCCGCCGGGCTTCAGCTCCACCGTCTGGCCGGCGGGAATGACGATGCCGTCATCCAGCTTGCGCATTTTCATGACGTCGTTGACCATGGCCATCTCGTGAATTTCAGCACGTCCGGCGGACGAAGATTCGACACCGATCAGCTTGTCGTCGCTATCGCCGGCATTCTTGATCGTCACGTATCCACCGCCCACGGGCTGGCCCGGCAGCATGGCCTTGGTCGTTCCGTCCGATACTTCGAGGCTGCCGGCCTTCACGACATCCATATCCATGGTGGAGTGATCATGGCCGCCGGCATGCGCAGCTTTTGCGGCAACGCGAATGGTGGGAGCGGGACTTTTCAGGGAATGCGGATCGACGCCGGCCGCTGCCACTTCGTCCCAGGAAACCTTGCCCTTGTCGCCGCAGAGCTGCGTTACCTTGAACGGCAGGTCCTGCCCCGCCTCTATACCGGAGATTTTTCCCTGCACGGCGAAGGTGTCGTAGAATTCATCCGGCAGGTTGCCGCCCTTCCAGCGGATTTCGACCGGGCCGCTTTTAATCTCCTTGCCGTGGTTCTTGTAGGCCTTCTGGTAGTCTCCCTTGATGACCTCCAGTTCCCAGCCAGCCTTGGGCTGCGGCTTGGCGGAAATGAATCCTTCCGGCAGCTTGATCTGAACTTCGGTGGTGGCGAGCCCGCCTTCGCAGCCATGCGGCACCTGGAGGGCCGCAACGACGGTGCTTTCCTGTTCGGCCGAACCGTCAACGAATGTGGCGTGGGCGAAAGCCTGCGCGGTCGAAACCGAGGCGACGAAAAGGCTGCAGGCGATGATCTTGGTGGTTTTCATTTGTTTGTCCCTGCGACTGCTATCCCTCTGGGTCCGCGCAGCCGCTCCGTGCCGCCAAAGGCGGCGATGATCCCGTAAAACGAAAAATCAGGCGGACAGGGATGGCGGACCGCGCGCGGCGGGCTTCTGGATCGTCAGCACGGAGCGGAAGCTCCATTCCGCAGGCAGGCGATTGTCGAGCCAGGCAAACTCAGTCTTCAGCCAGCCAGCCGTATCGGGCATCGGCAGAAGAATGGACGAGGCGAGGAGGCAGGCCTCGCAAAACAGGATGGCGTCGCCGGAATGGGCGGGGCCTTCCTTGGTATGGGAAGCATTGACGCCGCTGCCATGGCCAAGGCAGATTTCCGCAAATGTGCCGTCCGGCAACCGGTAGCTCTCATCCAGCGCAACGGCGGGTGCTGCGGCAAGTGCCGGCTTGTGGGCGAAACCGAGGGACAACATCAGGGTCGCGCAGAAAATGCGAAGCATTTTCTCCATCCCCATCGGCCGTCTTTTTCGATTTGCATCCATGTTCTAGGCGATATCCCTGTTTCTCTCCGATTTCAAAGGGGAATTTTGCCGCAGGCCAGACCGTCGCAAGGGAACAATAGATGCCAGGCGGCATTTTCCTGCCGCAACCATCGTTCAAGGGAGGCCCGACATGCCAGCCAAATCGAAAGCCCAGCAGAAAGCGGCGGGCGCCGCACTGGCGGCCAAACGCGGAGAAATGAAGAAATCCAGTTTAAAAGGTGCTTCAAAAAGCATGGAGAAGTCCATGACGGAAAAGGAACTTGAGGATTTAGCATCGACGAAACGCAAGGGCCTGCCGGAGAAAAAATCCGACTGAGGAAAGCTGCCGAGGCCATCTGTCGCCCCGGATCGCTAAGCCGATGGCGCAGATGGAGCAAGAATCTGTTCAGATGCGTCATTTGGTCCTTGCCAATAACGGGTCTTCGAAGATAATGAGCGTCGCATCATCGTTGGGAGAAACCGCTTCACTGCGGTGCCGAAGGAGCAACCGCCCCGGAAACTCTCAGGCAAAAGGACCAGCGGTGACGACGGAACTCTGGAGAGAAGCCACCTTTCATAAGGACGGCTCGCCGAAGGGATAACAATCTCAGGCGACAAGGACAGAGGGGGCTCTTGAACCCGGCGCGTTTTTTTTGCGTCATGACCTGAGCCCGCGCGATGTTTCGCGCAACCCTGGAGGCGTCCTTGGACGATACCGCCGAGCTTAAAATCACGCCGCTCAATTCCCTGCATCTATCCCTTGGCGCCCGCATGGTGCCCTTTGCCGGTTATGACATGCCGGTGCAATATCCGACCGGCGTTCTGAAGGAACATCTTCAGACCCGCACCTCCGCCGGTCTCTTCGACGTGTCGCATATGGGTCAGGTGATCCTGAAGGCGAAGTCCGGCAACAATGAAGATGCCGCACTCGCGCTGGAAAAGCTGGTGCCGGTGGATATTCTCGGCCTGAAGGAAGGCCGCCAGCGCTACGGTTTCTTCACCGACGAAAATGGCGGCATTCTCGATGACCTGATGATCACCAATCGCGGCGATCATCTGTTTGTCGTGGTCAACGCTGCCTGCAAGGATGCCGATGTCGCCCATATGAAGGCGCATCTTTCCGATGCCTGCGAGATAACGCTTCTCGATGACCGGGCGCTCATCGCGCTTCAGGGACCGCGCGCGGAGGCCGTTCTGGCTGAACTCTGGGCCGGCGTCTCGGAAATGAAATTCATGGATGTGCAGGAAGTGCCGCTGCATGACGTGCCCTGCATCGTCTCCCGCTCCGGTTATTCCGGTGAAGACGGCTTTGAAATCTCCGTACCGGCCGACAAGGCGGAAGAGATCGCCAAGGCGCTGCTCGAACATCCCGATTGTGAGCCGATCGGGCTTGGCGCGCGCGACAGCCTGCGCCTCGAAGCCGGCCTTTGTCTTTATGGCAACGATATCGACACCACGACCTCCCCCATCGAAGCCTCGCTTGAATGGGCGATCCAGAAGGCGCGCCGCGCTGGCGGCGACCGCGAGGGCGGTTTTCCCGGCGCAGAGCGCATTCTCGGCGAACTGAACGACGGTACATCGCGTCGCCGCGTTGGCCTGAAGCCCGAGGGCAAGGCGCCGGTGCGCGGTCATTCGAAGCTTTTCGCAGATGCCGAAGGCAAGACGGAGATCGGTGAAGTGACATCGGGCGGTTTCGGCCCTTCAGTCGAAGGTCCCGTCGCCATGGGTTACGTGCCTGTTTCCCACGCTGCTCCCGGCACGGCTGTCTTTGCGGAAGTGCGCGGCAAATATCTGCCCGTCACCGTCGCCGCCCTGCCCTTCATCAAGCCCACCTATAAACGATAATCTTCATCCCATCTCCGGAGAGAATACGATGCTGAAATTTACCGCAGAACACGAATGGCTGAAGTTCGAAGGCGATATCGCCACCGTTGGCATCACCAGCCACGCCGCTGAACAGCTTGGCGATCTCGTTTTCGTCGAATTGCCGGAAGTGGGCGCCACCTTCTCCAAGGATGGCGACGCGGCGACCGTTGAATCCGTCAAGGCGGCTTCCGACGTCTATTGTCCGCTGGATGGCGAAGTGGTGGAAATCAACCAGGCCATCGTCGATGATCCCTCGCTGGTCAATTCCGACCCGCAGGGCGCCGGCTGGTTCTTCAAGCTGAAGCTTTCCAACGCCGCAGATGCCGATACGCTGCTTGACGAGGCAGCCTACAAGGAGCTGATCGCGTAATGACGACGCCCACCGAATTCCATTTTACCGACTATCAGCCCTATGACTTCGCCAACCGGCGTCACATCGGGCCGTCACCGTCGGAAATGGCCGAGATGCTGAAGGTCGTTGGCTATAAGAGCCTCGACGCCCTGATCGAGGCCACCGTTCCCTCTTCCATCCGCCAGAAGGTGCCGCTGACCTGGGGTGCCGCGTTGACCGAACGCGAGGCGCTCGACCGTCTTCGCGAGACAGCCAACAAGAACCAGGTGCTGACCTCGCTGATTGGCCAAGGCTACTACGGCACGATCACGCCACCGGTCATCCAGCGCAATATTCTGGAAAACCCGGCCTGGTACACGGCCTATACGCCCTACCAGCCGGAAATCAGCCAGGGCCGTCTTGAGGCGCTGCTGAACTACCAGACGATGGTGTGCGACCTGACCGGTCTCGATGTTGCCAACGCATCGCTGCTCGATGAAGCGACGGCGGCTGCCGAAGCCATGGCGATGTGCCAGCGTGTTGCGAAATCCAAGGCGACCGCCTTCTTCGTGGACGCCAATTGCCATCCGCAGACTATCGCGCTGATCGAGACGCGTGCGGCCCCGCTCGGCTGGAAGGTGATTGTCGGTAACCCGTTCACCGATCTCGATCCGGTCGACGTGTTCGGCGCGATCTTCCAGTATCCGGGCACGCATGGCCATGTCAGCGATTTCTCCGGCCTGATTTCCCGCCTGCACCAGACGGGTGCGATTGCCGCCGTCGCCGCCGATCTTCTGGCGCTGACGCTCCTGAAATCTCCCGGCGAAATGGGCGCGGATATCGCCATCGGCACCTCGCAGCGCTTCGGCGTGCCGGTCGGTTACGGCGGTCCGCATGCGGCCTACATGGCGGTCAAGGATGCGCATAAGCGCTCCATGCCTGGCCGTCTGGTCGGCGTTTCGGTCGATGCGCGCGGCAATCGCGCCTATCGCCTGTCGCTGCAGACCCGCGAGCAGCATATCCGCCGCGAAAAGGCGACGTCGAACATTTGCACGGCGCAGGTGCTGCTGGCCGTCATGGCCTCCATGTACGGCGTCTTCCATGGTCCGCAGGGCATCAAGGCGATTGCCCAGCAGACCCACCAGAAGGCCGTGCTGATGGCCAAGGGTCTTGAAAAGCTCGGTTACATGATCGAGCCGGAAACCTTCTTCGACACGATTACCGTCGAAGTCGGCCATATGCAGGGCGTTATCCTGCGCTCGGCCGTTGCGGAAGGTGTGAACCTGCGCAAGGTGGGCGCGACCAAAATCGGCATGAGCCTTGACGAGCGCACGCGCCCGGCAACGCTGGAGGCCGTCTGGCGCGCATTCGGCGGCAATTTCTCGATCTCGGATTTCGAGCCGGACTATCGTCTGCCGAAGGAACTGCTGCGCACCAGCCAGTACATGACGCATCCGATCTTCCACATGAACCGTGCCGAAAGCGAGATGACCCGTTACATCCGCCGGCTTTCGGACCGCGATCTGGCGCTCGACCGCTCGATGATCCCGCTCGGTTCCTGCACCATGAAACTGAATGCGACAGCGGAAATGCTGCCAATCACCTGGCCGGAATTTTCCGACATTCATCCCTTCGTACCGGCCAATCAGGCGCTCGGTTACAAGGAGATGATCGACGATCTCTCCGAAAAGCTGTGCTCGGTCACCGGTTACGACGCCTTCTCCATGCAGCCGAATTCCGGCGCGCAGGGGGAATATGCGGGGCTTCTGACCATCCGCAACTACCACCTCGCCAATGGCGGCACACATCGCGACGTCTGCCTCATTCCGACCTCGGCGCACGGCACCAATCCTGCCTCCGCTCAGATGGTCGGCATGAAGGTGGTGCCGGTGAAGGTGCGGGATAACGGTGACATCGATATCGATGATTTCCGCGCAAAAGCAGAGCAGTATGCGGAAAACCTCTCGTGCTGCATGATCACCTATCCGTCCACCCACGGCGTGTTCGAGGAGACGGTTCGCGAGATCTGCGAGATCACCCACAAGCATGGTGGACAGGTCTATCTCGACGGCGCCAACATGAACGCCATGGTCGGTCTCGCCCGTCCCGGCGATATCGGTTCGGACGTCTCCCACCTCAACCTGCACAAGACCTTCTGCATTCCGCATGGCGGCGGTGGCCCTGGCATGGGACCGATCGGCGTCAAGGCGCATCTTGCTCCCTACCTGCCCGGCCATCCGGCGACGGACGGTCGTGAGGGTGCGGTGTCTGCTGCCCCGTTCGGCTCGCCGTCGATCCTGCCGATCTCCTGGAGCTATTGCCTGATGATGGGCGGCGAAGGGTTGACGCAGGCGACCAAGGTGGCGATCCTCAACGCCAACTACATCGCCGAACGGCTGAAGGGCGCTTACGACGTGCTCTACAAGTCCGAAACGGGACGTGTGGCGCATGAATGCATCATCGATACCCGCCCGCTGGCAGACAGCTGCGGCGTGACGGTGGACGATGTCGCAAAGCGCCTCATCGACTGCGGTTTCCACGCGCCGACCATGAGCTGGCCGGTCGCCGGCACATTGATGATCGAGCCGACGGAATCCGAAACCAAGGCGGAAATCGACCGTTTCTGCGATGCCATGCTGGCTATCCGTGAGGAAGCCCGCGACATCGAGGAAGGCCGTGCGGACAAGACCAACAACCCGCTGAAGAACGCGCCGCACACCGTGGAAGACCTCGTCGGCGAATGGGATCGTCCCTATAGCCGCGAAAAGGGCTGCTTCCCGCCCGGCGCCTTCCGCATCGACAAATATTGGTCGCCGGTCAACCGCATCGACAATGTCTATGGCGACCGCAACCTCATCTGCACATGCCCGCCGATGGAGGCTTATGCCGAAGCGGCTGAGTAAGGCATCGGTGCGAACCGACATACGAAGGCCCGGAGCGATCCGGGCCTTTTTCGTTATGGCAAGGTTTTCGTTATCTGGCGATCACGCTTCCGCATGGTTGATCCTGGCATAGCCCGTGTTAAACAGATGACGCTGCGACATGGGGATGGAGTGGGAATGCGTCTGATTTGCCTGAACGGCTGGGGCGGAAAGCTCCACGACAAACTTGTCCCCTATATCGCCTCGTCCGATCCCGATATCTTATGTCTGCAGGAAGTGGTGCACACACCGGCCGCCACGCAGGACTGGCTGAGTTATCGCGATCACGGCGTTGACTTGCCGCAAAGGGCGAATTTACTGCGTGATGTCGCGGACGCGCTGCCTGATCACGTAGCAGTATTCTGCCCCGCGGCGCAGGGTGATCTCTGGCAGGGCGAGACTCGATATCCTTCCCAATGGGGACTGGCGACCTTCGTACGCAAGTCCATCGCCATCGTTGCGCAGGCGCAGGGTTTCGTGCATGGCGCCTTCTCTGCGGATGGATATGGCGATCATCCACGCTCACGCACGGGCCACGCCATCAGGGTTTTCGACTTCACGACTGGTCAGCCCGCCGTCATCGCCCATATGCATGGGCTGCGCGACCTCGACGGCAAGCACGATACCGCCGCCCGTCTGGCGCAGGCAAAACGCCTCGTCCAACTTGTGAAAAACATTGCGGAGGATGGCGACCGGATCGTCGTCTGCGGCGACTTTAATGTTCTGCCTGAGAGCGAAACCTTCGCCGTGTTGACGGAACTGGATCTCACCGAACTTGTCACCACGCGCGGCTTTACCGATACCCGAACCTCGCATTATGCCAAACCGAACCGCTATGCGGATTACATGCTGGTCAATCCGGCTGTAGAAGTCGATCGCTTCGATGTGGTGAGGCAGCCTGAGGTCTCGGACCATTGCCCGCTGCTGCTCGAATTCCGCTAAGATTCAACATCCCAACGGCCATTTTCTCATGGCTGTCTCAGCGCACAAGCCGGATATCGCTCGTCACCACCGTTTTGCCGGTCCGTGCGTCTTTGTCGGTGGTGCGCAACCGCAGGCCATTATCGCCAACCTTTTCAATGGTCATAGCGGCGACACGGTCACCGTTGATATCGCGATTCCAGCGGACGGTCAGGTTGATCGCATTTCCCTGTCTCGTGCCGGAAAGGGCAGACGGGCGGCCCGAAGGGCCGATATAGGCGCCGCTATAGCGCCCACCCTTCGCTGAGAGATCGGCGGCGATTGCGCGCTTTACCACAAGCAGTCCCCGACAAGTGCCGGACATGTTGAGCGAAGATGCTCCGGTATTGGAGTTGAGCGTACAGTTCACGCTGATCGGCGGCGTGCCAATGCGGGTAATCACGGTTCCCTTGCCCGCCCAGGTGCCTTTCAGCGACGAGAGGAATTCGCGTTCATCCGCATGCGCGGGCTGTGCGCCGAGCAATCCGGCAGAAAATAAAATCGCAAAAGCCTTGGTCTTCATGGCGAGTATCCGTTTTTTCCACGAAGGCTAACTCGCTCGCGCCGGCAAACGTTCCTTCGGCCTGTTCTGCAACCGTCAAAAATATCGGCGGACCAATATTTCCGTTGTGTCGGTGCAACCAAATGCGGGCAGAGATGTTTCTCGCCAGCCTCAATCAATTTCCCATCCTTTCGCGCATATTTTCGGAGCATATTTCATGACGACAATCGGCGTTCCGGCAGCGCGCGGCAGCCTTCCTTCCGGTGGTCTGCCCCGCAGCGGCGGCATTTCAGACCGCACGCTTTTTGCCCTTGCAGCGCTGAACTTTTTCCTCGCCGATGCCCGCGACGGCCTTGGGCCGTTTCTGGATGCCTTTTTAGCGACAAAGGGCTGGTCTTCGCTTTCGCTGGGCATGATTGCCACGGTGGGCGGCCTCGTCGGTCTGCTTGCCACGCCGCTCTGTGGTGCGCTGGTGGATGGCACGACGTGGAAAAGGATGCTGATCGCCATTCCCGTCATCCTCGTGACCATCGGCGCGCTGATCACGCTGATCTTTCCGGATGCATGGATAGTCTGGACCGGTCAGATCATGACGGCCGTCGTCGGCGCCGTGGTCGGGCCGGCACTTGCTGGCCTCACACTCGGCCTTGTCGGCGAACGCCTGTTCTCCCATCAGATTTCACGCAACGAGTTCTGGAACCACGGCGGCAATTTCGCCTCGCTTTTCGCGACCTATGTGGCGGTTACCTTCTTCGGCATGAACGGTATCATCGGCCTCATGCTGCTGACCGCTGCAGGCGCATTGGTCGCGACGGCGGCCATCGACCCTGATCGAATCGACCACAACGTCGCCCGCGGCCTCGCCGAAGACAAGGGAGAACCCGGCCCGTCCGGCATCAAGGTGCTGCTGCAGGAGCGCGGGCTGATCTTTCTCGCCATCATTCTGCTTGTTTTCCACTTCGGCAACGCGCCGATGAGCCGGTTGATCGCGCAGGATTTCGCCATCGAACTGCAGACGCCCTTCCGCACCACCGCCATCATTACCGGCGTCGCGCAATTCGCGATGATCTTCGTTGCCGCAATGGCCCCATGGCTGATACGCCGTTTCGGTCTCTCGACCGTTTTCATCATCGCGCTGATCGCGTTGCCGATACGCGGTCTCCTCGCCTCAGCCTTCACGGATTTCTGGGTGATTTTCCCGGTGCAGTTTCTCGATGGCGTTGGCGCCGGCCTGCTCGGCATCGTCACCCCGGTTGCGGTGGAGAGGATTTTGAAGGGCACCGGTCGTTTTAATGTCGGCCTTGCCAGCGTCATGATGGTTCAGGGTATCGGCGCATCGTTCAGCAATGTCGTCGCAGGCTGGCTGGTGACGAAGGGCGGTTATTCGCTGTCGCATCTCGTCGGCGGCGGCATTGCCGCTATCGCCATCGGGCTTTTTCTTCTCTATCGCAACGAGATAGCGCCGAAACAGGATGACGACGACGCCTCTCACCACCGGCACTGAAGGCGCAAACAAAAAGGAGGCCTGACGGCCTCCTGAAATCTCGTAGCTTTTTATGGGATCAACCGACGAAAGCGCGTTCGATAACGAATTCGGCGGGCTTGTTGTTGGCGCCTTCGTTCAGGCCGGCCTTTTCCAGGAGCTCCTTGGTGTCCTTCAGCATCGCGGAGGATCCGCAGATCATGCCGCGATCGATTTCGGGGTCGAGCGCCGGAACGCCGAGATCCGCAAACAGCTTGCCGTTTTCAATCAGCGTGGTGATACGGCCCTTGAAGGGGTAGTCCTCGCGGTGACGGTCGCATAGTGCTTCAGCTTGTCGCCGACGATCTCGTTCAGGAATTCGTGGTTACGGATTTCCTCGACCAGATCGAAGCCGTATTTCAGCTCGGCCACGTCGCGGCAGGTATGGGTGAGGATGACTTCCTCGAACTTCTCATAGGTCTCCGGGTCACGGATCAGGCTCGCAAAAGGCGCGATGCCGGTGCCGGTGGAGAACATGTAAAGCCGCCTGCCAGGCGTCAGCGCATCCAGAACCAGCGTGCCTGTCGGCTTCTTGCGCATCAGCACGGTATCGCCGGGTTTGATCGCCTGAAGATGCGATGTCAGCGGACCGTTCGGAACCTTGATCGAGAAGAATTCCAGTTCCTCGTCCCAGGCGGGGCTGGCGATGGAATAGGCGCGGTAGATCGGCTTGTCGCCGACCATCAGGCCGATCATGGCGAATTCGCCGGAACGGAAACGGAAGCCGGCCGGGCGCGTCATGCGGAAACGGAACAGGTGGTCGGTATAGTGCTCCACCGATAAAACCGTCTCGGCGTAAACACCGTCAGGTATCTTGATCGCGAAATCTTCCGTCTTGGCTGGCGCGTTCATTTCAGGTTCCGTCCATTCTTATTCGATGCGACATTCTCCGACCGGGCAATTATACCATTTTTGCTCCGGTTTGAAGGCATGAGAATGTCAATACTGCCATGTGCGTAGGAAATATGTATCAAAAACTCATATTTCCACGCAACGTGTCATAGAGACGCACGGCGACGCCAGCTATAGGCCTCACCGCCGCTCGCCGGCTTGGCCGTCGGCTGGTAATAAACCGGAATTTCCGGCAGGCGATTTTCGGACAGGCGGCGGATGGCCGTGCCGTTCGTCACCGCAAAGCTGGTGAAGCCGGTGCGCAGCATCAGCGGCACCTGGTCGATCAGCACGTCGCCAACCGCCCTCACCTCGCCCGCAAAACCGAGACGGCTGCGCAGCAGCGAGGCGTGGCTGAACCCGCGACCGTCATTGAAGGCCGGGAAGCTTACGGCGACAAGGTCGATACGGTCGAGATAGGGGCCGAGCCGCGTCACATCGTCGGCGGGCGTGATCAGAACGCCGAGGCCGATATCGTTGCTTTCGGCGGCACGAACCAGAAAATCGGCAAGCGGCAGCACCGGCTTCTGCTCCGCTGTCGCTTTCACTTCTTCCGTTTCGATCACCCAGGGATCGTTTTCCACGAAGCCGTCGCGGTTCCAGATTTTCGTCATGGCATTCTCCTCAGGCGGCTTCTGCAGCGGAACCGTAGAGCGCATCCTTGAACGGTTGCGGTCCAACGCGGCGATAGGCTTCGAGGAAAATTTCTTCCTTCGAAAGGCGAAGCCCGAGATAGGTGTCGACGATGGTTTCGATGGCGTCGGTGACTTTTTCCGGCTCGAAGCCACGGCCGATGATTTCACCGATCGAGGTATTCTCATCGCCCGATCCGCCAAGCGTGATCTGGTAGAGTTCCGCGCCCTTCTTTTCCACACCCAGCAGGCCGATATGGCCGACATGGTGGTGGCCGCAGGCATTGATGCAGCCGGAAATCTTGATCTTCAGCTCACCGATTTCCGCCTGACGCTCCGGCGAACCGAAACGGGTGGAAATTTCCTGCGCCACCGGAATGGAGCGCGCATTGGCGAGCGCGCAATAGTCCAGCCCGGGACAGGCAATGATATCGGTGATCAGCCCGGCATTGGCGGTCGCGAGGCCAGCGCCTACCAGCGCGCGATAAACCGGCTCGAGATCGGCCAGCGCCACATGCGGCAGGATGATGTTCTGCTCATGGCTGATGCGGATTTCGTCGAAGGCATATTCCGCGGCGATATCGGCGACGAGTTCCATCTGCTCATCGGTCGCATCGCCCGGAATGCCGCCAATCGGCTTCAAAGAAATCGTCACCATGCCGTAGTCGGGATGCTTGTGCGGCGCGACGTTCTGCTCGACAAAACGGGCAAAGCCTTCATCGGCCCGCTTCCAGCGCGCCAGGCTTTCCCAGCCTTCCGGCCGGTCCTTCAGCGCCGGCGGCGCGAAATAAGCGGTGATTGCCGCAATATCGGCATCCGGAAGCTTCAACTCGGTGTTCTTGAGTTCAGCGAATTCGACCTCGACCTGGCGGGCCAGTTCTTCCGCACCGGTCTCATGCACGAGGATCTTGATACGCGCCTTGTATTTGTTGTCGCGACGACCGTGCAGGTTATAAACGCGCATGATCGCCGTGGTGTAGGACAAAAGGTCCTCTTCCGGCAGGAAGTCGCGGATTTTCTTGGCGATCATAGGCGTGCGGCCCTGCCCGCCGCCGACATAGACGGCGAACCCGATCTCACCCTTGTCGTTCTTTTTCAGATGCAGGCCGATATCGTGCACCTGAATGGCGGCACGGTCGCGCTCGGCGCCGGTGACGGCGATCTTGAACTTGCGCGGCAGGAAGGAGAATTCCGGGTGCACGGAAGACCACTGACGCAGGATTTCCGCATAGGGACGCGGATCGGCGACCTCATCGGCGGCTGCACCGGCGAAATGATCGGCGGTGACGTTGCGAATGCAGTTGCCCGAGGTCTGAAGCGCGTGCATTTCCACGCTCGCCAGTTCGGACAAGATATCCGGCGTATCGGAAAGGCGCGGCCAGTTGTACTGGATGTTCTGGCGGGTGGTGAAGTGGCCGTAACCCCGGTCATATTTGCGGGCGATATGGGCCAGCATCCGCATCTGCTTCGAATTCAGCGTGCCGTAAGGAATGGCGACGCGCAACATATAGGCATGCAGCTGAAGATAGACGCCGTTCATCAGGCGCAGCGGCTTGAACGCATCCTCGGCCAGTTCGCCGGAAAGGCGGCGCTCGACCTGATCGCGAAACTGCGCCACGCGGCCTTCAACAAATGCGTGATCGAACTCGTCGTAACGGTACATATTCTTCCTCAGACTGCGATGAATGCTGCATCGGCCGGCTTGAAGCCGGTGGCATAGTGCACGGTGGGGCCGGCGGCGCGAATGCGTTCGCGAAGACGCGTCGGCCAAAGCTTGCCGTTCTCCTCAATGACATCGATGATGGCCACATCGACGACCTTGTTGGCGGAAAAATCCCGCTTGCCGATTTCCTCGAACGAGGCGACGGCCTCCGCATGGCGGGCAACGATTGCGCCCTGCAGGTTCTCCGTCCACTCCCCGTTGGCATCGAGCCAGACGGCGATGCCATCGCTCAGGCGGTTGGCGGTCAAAACCTTGTCAGCCATTTATATACTCCCGTTTGAAATCCGCCGGCCGCACTGATGATGCAAGCGCCTCGGACCTGTCAAAATTGGCGCCCGCCACCGCATCGCCGATGATGACCATGACCGGTCCGGTCAGTTCATCGCGATGTTCGAGCTCGGGCAGATCGTTCAGTGTGCCATGCAGCAGGCGGCGATCCGCGCGGCTGGCGTTTTCGATGACGGCAACCGTGGTTTCCACACCCAATCCCGCGTCGATCAGCCGCCTCGCGACCGAAGCAGCAACACTGCGGCCCATATAGACGGCGATGGTGGCGCCGGAAACGGCAAGCCGTGCCCAATCGGGCAGAACATCGCCGGCCAGATCGTGGCCGGTGGTGAAAATCAGCGATGAAGCGACACCGCGCAGCGTCAGCGGCAATTCGAAATCCGCAGCGGCAGCGAAGGCCGACGTGATGCCGGGCACGATTTCATAGGCAATACCGGCCTCGCGCAGCGCCGCCATTTCTTCGCCCGCCCGGCCATAGACCAGCGGATCGCCGGATTTGAGGCGCACGACGCGCTTGCCATCTTTGCCGAGGCGCACCAGCAGGCGGTTGATCTCATCCTGCGACTTGCTGTGGCAGCCCTTGCGCTTGCCGACGGAGAGCCGCTCGGCATCGCGGCGGCCCATATCGACAATCGCCTGCGGCACAAGCGCATCGTAAACGATCACATCGGCTTCCATCAGCACGCGCTGCGCGCGCAGCGTCAGCAGATCTTCAGCGCCCGGTCCCGCGCCGACGAGCCAGATACGGCCTTCACTGCGTTCGGGCGATTGCAGCAGGCGGCCAACGGCCTGACGGGCGGAGAGCGTGTCGCCAACGGCGACGGCATCCGCCACTGCACCCGAAAAGAACCGTCGCCAGAAATTGCGCCGCAAGGCGCCCTTCGGCACGTTCTCCTCGGCCGCATCACGATACTGCACGGCAAGGCGCGCAAGCTTGCCAAGCGACGGCGACAGCATCTGATCGATGCGGGCGCGGATCATCTGGGCAAGAACCGGCCCTGCCCCTTCCGTGCCGATAGCCACGGCGACGGGCGCGCGGGCGACGAGCGCCGGAGTGAAAAAATCGCAGAATTCCGGCTGATCCACCGCATTGGCGGGGATTTTCGCGGCGCGCGCGACGGTGACGATCTCACGGTCCAGCGCCTCATCGCCGGTAGCGGCGAAGACCAGCGTGGCGCCTTCGATCAATTCACCGGCGAAAGCCAAAGCCCGATGATCAATGCCGTTTTCGCTGATATAACGGGCAAAATCGGCGTCCGGCTGGTCGGCATAGGCAACGATATGCGCGTTGGTATTGGCGAGAAGCCTTACCTTCGCGAAGGCTTCATCGCCATTTCCGAAAACAGCGACCTGCCGCCCCTCGACCCGGAAGAAAGCGGGGAAGGTTGAAAGGCGGTCGCCAGCAGCGGAAAAATCATGTTCGTTGTGCATTGGACATATATCCCGCATTGCGGTGCAAGATTGAAGAAACAGAAATTCAAGCCTTTCCGGCACCTGGATTTTTATTTCTCGAAGACCCCGGTTTTGGAGGAAAACAAACCGGCGATGCTTTTCCACACCCTCGCAAGCCCTGAGAATCCCCTCGCAATCCCTTGACAAAGCGGGTCCTCGCGCCGAACAAGGAGCGACCATCGACTGCCGATTTCCCCATGCGAAGACCGCTTTTTCTTAAAGCGGCACGAAGGACCAGACCCTTGACCAGCCCCACCCTCGCCGCCCGCCTTCTCGATGTCATCGAACACGATATCCTGCCCTTGACGGCGCGTGGCGTCAGCCTTGGCAACAAGGTTTTCGGTGCGGCGATCCTGCGCAAATCGGACATGTCGCTGGTAATCGCCGAGACAAATAACGAGCTGGAAAATCCGCTCTGGCATGGCGAAGTGCACACGCTGAAGCGGTTTTACGAGCTGGGCGAAAAGCCGAACACGAAGGAGTTGATTTTTCTCTCCACCCACGAACCCTGCACCATGTGCATGTCCGCCATCACCTGGGCCGGCTTCGATAATTTCTACTCCTTCTTCAGCCACGAGGATTCCCGCGACGCTTTCGCGATCCCTCACGACCTGAAAATCCTCAAGGAAGTTTTCGGACTGGAACCGGGCGGCTATCGCCGCAACAATGCCTTCTGGAATTCGTATTTCATCGCCGATCTGGTGGAAGGTGAAGAAGACCCGCTGAAAACCACGTTGAAAGCGCAGACGGCCCGCATCAAGGCCGCCTATGACGATCTTTCCACCAGCTATCAGTCGTCCAAGAGCGGCAACGACATTCCATTGAACTAGAGCATTTCCGCAGGACGTGCGTGGCGGTTTTCCGTCCGGGCGATGCGCAGAAACAAAAAACGAAGGTTTGAGACACTATGGAAGCCTCGAAGGATATTTCCCGCCTGATCGAGATCATGGAAGCCCTGCGGCAGCCGGAAACCGGTTGCCCTTGGGATGTCGTGCAGACCTTCGAGACGATCAAGCCCTATACCATCGAAGAGGCTTATGAAGTCGCCGACGCCATTGAGCGCAAGGATATGGACGATCTTTGCGAGGAGCTGGGCGACCTTCTGCTACAGGTGGTTTTCCATGCCCGCATTGCCGAAGAGATGGGCGAATTCGCCTTTGGCGATGTGGTGCATGCCGTGACCTCGAAGATGATCCGCCGTCATCCCCATGTCTTCGACGTATCCGACGCCGACACGCCGGACGGCGTCAAACTGCAATGGGATCGCATCAAGGCGGAAGAAAAACGCGAGCGAGCAGAGCGACGCGCGCGACGCGGCATCACCGAGGATTTCAAGGCCGGGTTTCTGGGCGGCGTGCAGCGCAGCCAGCCGGCGCTGACCGAGGCCCTGAAGCTACAGGAACAGGCAGCGCGTGCCGGTTTCGACTGGTCGAACCCCGCTCCCATTCTCGACAAGATCGAGGAGGAAATCGCCGAACTGCGTGAGGCGCTGGCGGAAGGAAAACCGGAGAAGGTCTCGGACGAGCTCGGCGATCTCATTTTTGCCCTCGTCAATATCGGCCGGCATGTCAAAGCCGATCCGGAAGATGCGCTGCGCGGTACGAACACGAAATTCCGCAGGCGTTTCAATCACATCGAAACGTCGCTCAGCCAAAATGGCGAAACGCTGGAAGACGCGAGCCTCGAGAGAATGGAAGATCTCTGGCAGGCGGCGAAACGCATCGAACGTTCGCTTGATACGGTTTCATCCTGATCGCAGGGATATGCGGTGAATCCGGTAAGGCACAGCATTTCCGTTATGACTGCCGAATGCATCTTGGCAGCAGCGGAGCATCCGCAACCGTCACCCCGGATTTAGTCCGGGGTCCAGCGCGATCAAGTCTTTGATCGCAAAAGACTCTTCTCACGGCGCAGACGCGCCGTGGCTGGATTCCGGCTCAAGGCCGGAATGACGGAGAGAGTTTGGGGACAATGCAAGAAGCGCTCAGCGCTCCCAGTCCTCGCGTTCGCGGACAGTCACTTTACCAAGCTTCCGTTCCAGTTCGGCCGCTTGCGCTTCCGAAAGGCGCACATCGAGCGCAACCGATCCGTCCTCATGATCTTCACGACCGTCGACAATGGAATTGCTGTAGACCCAGGAGATCAGCGGCAATTGTTCGATGGAGAGGACAACGGTCGTTTCCGTCAGAACACCGGAAAGACGCTTTGAAATCTCGTCCATCAGGGCATCGACGCCCTCGCCCGTGATGGCCGAAACGGCGCGGATATCCGAACGACCCTCGGCACGCTGCATGATGGCGTCATGCGCTTCCGGCTCGAGACGGTCGACCTTGTTCCAGACCTCGATGATGCGCTTTTCCGCTTCCTTCTCGTCAATGCCGAGGTCACCGAGAATGCGCAACACATCCGCAGACTGAGCGGCATTGTCCGGATCGGACATATCGCGCACATGCAGAACGAGATCGGCTTCCAGCACCTCTTCCAGAGTGGCGCGGAAAGCGGCGACCAGATGCGTCGGAAGATCGGAAATGAAACCGACCGTATCGGACAGGATGACGGTGCGGCCATGCGGCAACTTCATACGGCGCAAGGTCGGGTCGAGCGTGGCGAACAGCATATCCTCCGCCAGAACGCCGGCGCCGGTGATGCGGTTGAACAGCGTGGATTTGCCGGCATTGGTGTAACCGACCAGCGCGACGATCGGATGCGGCACCTTGCGGCGCTTGGCGCGGTGTAGCTGGCGCGTGCGCACCACCTGCTCCAATTCCTTCTCCAGCTTGACAATGCGATCCTGCAGCAGGCGTCTATCGGCCTCGATCTGGGTTTCACCCGGGCCGCCCATGAAGCCCGCACCGCCGCGCTGCCGTTCTAGGTGGGTCCAGCTTCGGACGAGGCGGCCCCTCTGGTAGTTCAGATGCGCAAGATCGACCTGCAGCGTGCCTTCCTTTGTGGAGGCGCGGCGACCGAAGATTTCAAGGATCAGGCCGGTGCGGTCGATGACCTTGCAATTCCACTGCTTTTCGAGATTGCGCTGCTGCACCGGGGTCAAAGGATGATCGACGATCACCAGGCCGGAATCGGTCTCGTCGAGAAGATGGCCGATTTCCTCGATCTTGCCGGTTCCGAACAGTGTGGCCGGGCGCGGCTGGTTCACCGAAACGATGAGACCCTGCGTCACTTCCAGATCGATGGCGAGCGCCAGTCCCTTTGCTTCCTCAAGTTTGGCTTCGACCGAGCGGCCGGGGGCAGCCGGGCCGGCAGCCGCGTCGCGCGTTTCGCGCTGCTTGAGGACCGGCACGAGGACGACCGCACGCATGTCGTCGCGGCGCTTTTCCTGCTCCGGAATAATCGATTCGTTCGAGGTGTCGCGCGTTGAAATGGGTTCAGCCTTGTCCAGAAAGAGGATTGCGGCCGACCGCATCCGCGCGGGCGGCCATGGGGATTAACCTGACGGCACGGGAAATGTTCCCGGTCCAGGTCAGTCTATGTCGAATATCCGTCGAGGGAGCCCGATCAGGCAGCGCCTTCTTCGCTTTCGAACATCTGCATCGGCTGGCCGGGCATGATGGTGGAGATCGCATGCTTGTAGACAAGCTGCGAATGACCGTCACGGCGCAGAAGCACGCAGAAATTGTCGAAGGAGGTGACAACGCCCGTCAGCTTGACGCCGTTGATCAGGAAAATCGTGAGCGAAATCTTTTGCTTACGAACGGTATTGAGGAAGAGATCCTGAAGGTTTTGAGAACGTTCCGCCATGGCGCCGCTTCTTTCTTTTTTGCCGGCAGGGATACCGGAAAATAATCAATCAATAATAAGCCGGCCGAGTCTTGTCCCCCGCTTGGCCGACCTCAAACTCTGGTATCAAATCGTGTTCCGTTCCGCAACGGTCAAAACAGCCGAATGAGTACGAGTATTGACCCACATTTTCAATTCGGGACAGTCAAAAATATTGTATCGAAACACGGAAAAGTTGTTCCACGTCGCGCACCGCATCGGCGGATGCGAACAGCACGACCCGGTCCTTCGCCTTGATTTTCGTGCTGCCATCCGGGCGGATCACCACGCCGTCGCGATAGATCGCCCCGATGCGCACACCCTCCGGCATATCGATGTCGCGGAAAGACTGGCCGACCAGCGGCGACGTCTCCAGCGCTTCCGCCTCGATAACCTCCGCCGAGCCGCGCTGGACGGCATAGACTGAGCGGATGCGCCCCTTGCGCACGTGCTGAAGCACGCGGGAGATCGTTACGGCCCGCGGGTTGATATAGGCATCGAGCCCCAGAGAGCGGGCGACGTCGTGGAACGACGTACTGTTCAAAAGCGCCAGATTCGATTTGCAGCCGAGCTGCTTGGCAATCACCGCCGCCAGAATATTGGTCTGATCGTTATTGGTGAGCGTCACCATC
The DNA here is from genome assembly GCF_001526505.1 of Agrobacterium sp. D14. NCBI lineage: Bacteria > Pseudomonadati > Pseudomonadota > Alphaproteobacteria > Hyphomicrobiales > Rhizobiaceae > Agrobacterium > Agrobacterium sp. D14. The sequence continues at coordinate 416,743 of NZ_ASXX01000001.1, read as the reverse complement.
AGATCGGCATCCTGAATATCGGCCTGCATCAGGATTTTCTGGTCGAGCGCCGAGCCGTGCATGACGATGGTATTGCTGAGCTGTTCTGATGCGGCAACCGCCCTGTCGCGGTCCGCCTCGATGATCTTCACCCGCGTTTTCTGCTGCATTTCCTCGATCTTGCGGGCGACGAAGTGGCCGATATTGCCGGCGCCGGCAATCACGATGCGCTGCGCTTCCTGCTCCTCATGGCCGAAAAGGCTTAAGGTGCGGCGGGCATGCTGGCGCTGGCAGATGACATAGGCAAGGTCGCCCACCCGCAACTGTTCCGAAGAGTGCGCTACCTTGAGGATACCATCCCGATACACGCCCACCACCGTGGCGATGAGGTCTGGAAAGAGGCTGGAGAGCTGCTGCAGCGGCGTATTGATGACCGGACAATCCTCCATGCATTCGATGGCCAGCATGTAGATCGTGTCGTCGGCGAAACGCACCACATCCGTTGCGCCCGGAAAGGCGATGCGCCGGAGCACCATCTTGCCGACTTCGACTTCAGGCGAAATCGTCACGTCGATGGACATGTTCTCGCGGCTGAAGAGATCGGCATATTCCGGCTTCAGATAGCTCTGGTCGCGGATGCGGGCGATCTTGGTCGGCACGCTGAACAGGGCATGCGCCACCTCGCAGGCGACGATGTTGATCTCGTCATGCAAGGTCACGGCGATGATCATGTCGGCCTGGTCGGCGCCGGCCTTGGCCAGCATGTCGGGATGCGCGCCATGGCCGACATAACCGCGCACATCCAGCGTCTCGGTAATGGCGGTGATGAGCGGCGCGGCGGTATCGATCACCGATACTTCATTATCCTCCCGCGACAATTGTTCGGCGATGCCGTAACCCACCTGCCCTGCGCCGCAAATGATGACTTTCATGCTGTCTCTCTGACGGAATAATCGGTTACGGCGAAGCGCCTTCTTTCCTTATACGCCGAGAGATTTCAGTTTGCGATGCAGTGCAGACCGTTCCATGCCGACAAATTCCGCCGTTCGCGAAATATTGCCGCCGAAGCGGTTGATCTGCGCCATCAGATAGTCGCGCTCGAACATTTCGCGGGCTTCGCGCAACGGCAGGGTCATGATGTGCTGATCGCCCTGCGCCGAAATCTTCGGCAGCATGTCGCCAATATCCGACGGCAGCATGTCGGCCGAGATCGGCGCTTCGCCGCCCTCGGGACGGGCGAGAATCATCAGCCGCTCGATATTGTTGCGCAGCTGGCGGATATTGCCCGGCCAGTCATGCGTCTGGAGAACGGCCATGGCGTCGTCGCCGATCTTGCGCGGGCGGATGCCGGCCTGCTCGGAAATCTGCCGCATGAACATATCGACGAGGAAAGGAATATCCTCGCGCCGTTCGGAGAGTGCCGGCACCTTCACCGGCACGACGGCGAGGCGATGATAGAGGTCTTCACGGAACTGGCCTTCGGCGATCAGGCTTTCGAGGTGATGGGCGGTCGAGGAAATGATACGCACATCCACCTTCACCCGCTTGCCGCCGCCGACGCGCTCGAACTGCTGATCGACCAGCACGCGCAGGATCTTGTTCTGTGTCTCGCGCGGCATTTCGCCGACTTCATCGAGATAAAGCACGCCGCGATGGGCTTCTTCCAGAGCGCCGACCTTGCGCGGCTGCCCAGGCAGGCCTTCCGTGCCGAACAGCGCGATTTCCATGCGGTCCGGCGTGATCGTCGCGGCATTGAGCGCCACGAAGGGTCCGCTCGCACGCGAGGACTTCTTGTGCACCATGCGCGCCACAAGTTCCTTGCCGGAACCGGAGGGGCCGAGGATCATGATGCGACTGTTGGTGGGTGCAACCCGGTCGATGGTCTGACGAAGCTGCGACACCGCAAGCGATGCGCCGACGAGTTCAACCGCGTCACCGGTGCGCTTCTTGAGTTCCTGAACCTCGCGCTTCAGCTTCGAGTTTTCCAGCGCTCGCTCAGCGATCAGAATGAGGCGGTCGGCCTTGAACGGCTTCTCGATAAAGTCGAAAGCGCCGCGCTTGATGGCGTTGACGGCGGTTTCGATATTGCCGTGACCGGAAATCATGACCACCGGGATTTCGGGGTGGCGGCTCTTGACTTCGTCGAGCAGCGCCAGACCGTCGAGCTTCGAGCCCTGCATCCAGATATCGAGAAAGATCAGACGCGGCACGCGCTCCGAAATGGCGGCCAGCGCGCTGTCGCTGTCGAACGCCATGCGGGTCTCGTGGCCCTCGTCGGAAAGAATGCCCGCTACGATTTCGCGAATGTCCGCCTCGTCATCCACGACCAGAATATCAGACGCCATATGCTGCTTCCTTGTTATTTTCGCCGCCGACCGCCTCGATATAGGGCAGCAGCACTCTGATCATGGCGCCGTGGCCGTGATCGAACTCCGGCGGGGCATCGTGGAGTTCCAGATACCCGCCATGCTCTTCGATGATTTTCTTGACGATGGCGAGGCCGAGGCCCGTGCCCTTGTCCCGCATCGTCATATAAGGTTCGAGAATGCGGTGACGGTTCTCGACGGGAAGGCCGCGGCCATTGTCGATGATGTCAGCCACGAAACGCGAATTGGCCTCGTCGAAAGCGGCGCGCACCAGAATTTTACCCGGCCGCTTTTCGCCTTCCACCGCCTCGATGGCTTCCGTCGCATTCTTGATGAGATTGCCGAAGGCCTGACCCAGCATGCGGGCATCGAACATGCCCTCCAGCGGGATATCGCCCAGTTCGGTTGAGAATTTCGTATCGGCGGCGCTGATCTCGCGCAGGAATGCGGCGTCCTTCAGGATTGCCCGCAGATCCGACTTTTCCTTCGTCGGCTTCGGCATGCGCGCAAAAGCCGAGAATTCGTCCACCATCCGGCCGATATCACCGACCTGCCGGACGATGGTGTCCGTACACTGGTCGAAGACGGCACGGTCGCTCTCGTCGATCTGCTTGCCGAAACGACGCTTGATACGCTCGGCGGAAAGCTGGATCGGCGTCAGCGGGTTCTTGATCTCATGCGCGATGCGCCGCGCCACATCCGACCATGCGGTCGAACGTTGGGCGATGACGAGATCGGTGATGTCATCGAGGGTGATGACGTAGCTGTCACGGCTGTCGCGGGCGTCCTCACGGGTCACCTGCACATTCAGCGTCCGTTCCTTGCCGCGCCGCATGATGTTGATCTGCTTGCGGAAATTGCCGCGTGACCAGGTATTGGCCTCGTTGACGACCTGTTCGATTTCGGGCGCGATCTCCGACAGTTGCGCGCCGATAAGCTGCTCGGAGGTCTGCGCCAGGAATTCTTCGCCCGACGGATTGACGATGGTGATCCTGCGGTTCTCATCGACACCGATGACGGCGGCAGTGACGCCTGACAGCACGGCCTCGATGAAGCGGCGGCGATCATCGATATCGTCCTTGGCCTCGATGATCTGTTCCTGCTGACTGCGCAGTTCCGAGACCATCTTGTTGAAGGTGCGCGACAGTCGCCCGACGTCGCCATCGACGGCGCGGACGGGAACCAGCACATGCATGTTGCCGGTGGCGACACTGTCTGCCGCACTGATGAGGAGACGGATAGGCCGCACGATACGGTCGGCCACCGCAATCGCCGTCCAGATGGCGGCGAGAAGCACGATCAGCGCGAAACCGAGATAGAGGATCGCAAAGGCGATCTGCAGCGGCGCGCGACCTGCCTCCATCGCCTTGTATTCGGCGCGGTTCTCTTCCATCAGCCGCATTGCGCTCATCACCTTGGGATCGACGGCGCGCACCGTGTAAAGGAAGGTGCCGCTGATGCCTTCGAGCTTGATAATGGCGCCGACGAGGTTGGTGATACCGGGCGGTATCAGCGTCGGCTGGCCGGCGGCCGCCTTTTCAAGCGCGTCATGCGGTATGGCGGGAAGTGGTTTTTCGGTCTTGATGTCGGCCTGAGCAACGGCATCGCCGTCCTCCTGCACCAGAAACGCGCCGAGAAGGCCGCGCCCCTTGGCCTGACGGGTCATCAGATCGACGAAGCCGGTGCGATCCAGATAAAAAAGCGCACGGTTGCGGTCGAGGTCGGTCGCCATCGACAGGGTCTGACCCTGAAGATAACCGGCATTCTCCATCATATAGGCCTGGGCGATATTGCTCGATGAATCGACAATCGACTGCGTACGCAGCGAAAACCAGCGGTCGAGGCCCACATTCAGCGTCAGACTGGCGAAGATGGCGACGAGCACCGCAGGCGTAATCGCCACGATGGAGAAAAGCACGACGATGCGCACATGCAGACGAGCAGCAGCCCTGCCCTTTTTACGCGCTTTCAGCAGCCGGTTGATTTCGCGTCCGATGAGGAAGATCAGGCCGATCACGAAGATCGAATTGATGACGACGGAGGCGATGACGACGTTCGATGTCGGCGCGATTGGCGTGACACCCAGAAGTACGAACAGGGTGAGGATGGCGCAAACGAGAGCGACGCCGGCGAGCACCAGCCCCGGCAAAGCGAAAGACATCCTGCGATCGGCAACCACCATGCCCGCTGCTTCATCGGCAACGGCGTTTTCGGCGGCGGGTTTCCGCATGCACTACTCCCAATCGCTGGCCAGCCAGCACCACATTTCTGAAGTCAGGTAAGACGCGCCTCAGGCTGGCGAATCTCTTTCCTTCCTAGTGTTTTTCAAGCAACACAATGTGGCGAAAGTGCAACGACAAATGCGACCTTGTCAACATTCTCAGGTTGGGCGGGAGCTGCGATAAACGGAAACGCCAAGCTCGCGGATTTTCTTGCGCAGCGTATTGCGGTTCAGGCCGAGAAGATCGGCGGCCTTGATCTGGTTGCCACGCGTCGCGGTCAGAGCCGCTAGAATCAGCGGATATTCGAGTTCGCGCAGAACGCGGTCGTAAAGGCCGGGCGGCGGCAGGCCATCGCCGAAACTGGCGAAATAATCCCGCATATTTTCTTCCACCGCCTGCGAAATGGTGAGCGAACCGGTGCGAACCGCCATCTTGTCGAGCGGGCTGTCGGGAACATCCGATTGCAGTTCCTGTTCGATGATCTCGCGGGTGATGACTTCCTGCGGGTAAAGCGCCATCAGGCGGCGGATCAGGTTTTCCAGCTCGCGCACGTTGCCCGGCCAGGCATAGGCCTTCATGACCTCCAGCGCCTCGCTCTCGAAACGCTTTCCTTCCAGACCTTCCTTTTCGCCCTGCTGGATGAAATGGCGCACCAGATCGGGAATATCCTCGGCGCGGTCACGCAGCGGCGGCAGCCGCAGCGGCACGACGTTCAGGCGGTAATAAAGGTCTTCGCGGAAGAGACCCTGATTGATCGACTGCTTCAGGTCCTTGTTGGTGGCGGCGACGATGCGGACATCCGTGCGGATCGGCGTGCGACCGCCCACCGTGGTATATTCGCCCTGCTGCAACACGCGCAGCAGCCGCGTCTGGGCGTCCATCGGCATATCGCCGATTTCATCGAGGAAGAGTGTGCCGCCCTCGGCCTGTTCGAAACGGCCGGTGGAGCGGTTTTGCGCGCCGGTGAAGGCGCCCTTCTCATGGCCGAAGAGTTCGGATTCTATCAGGTCGCGCGGAATAGCCGCCATGTTGATGGCGACGAAGGGACCGTTGCGGCGCTTGCCGTAATCATGCAGCGCACGCGCCACCAGTTCCTTACCCGTACCGGATTCGCCCGTTATCATCAGCGTCAGGTCGGTCTGCATCAGGCGGGCGAGAACGCGGTAGATTTCCTGCATCGCGGCAGAGCGGCCAACGAGCGGCATGCCGTCCTGCATGTCATCATCGAGCTTCGCCGGCTTGCGCTTCGGCTCCGACAAAGCGCGGCCGATGATGGCGATCAGTTCCGTCAGGTCGAAGGGCTTCGGCAGATAGTCGTAAGCGCCTTTTTCCGAGGCCTTGATGGCCGTCATGAAGGTGTTCTGCGCACTCATGACCAGAACCGGCAGGTCCGGGCGGGCCTTCTTGATGCGCGGCAGCAGGTCAAAGGCGTTTTCATCCGGCATCACGACATCGGTTACGACAAGATCGCCCTCACCCGCCGAAACCCAGCGCCAGAGCGTGGCGGCATTGGAGGTGATGCGCACGTCGTAACCGGCGCGGCTCAGCGCCTGGTTCAGCACCGTGCGGATTGCGGCATCATCATCGGCGACGAGGATCGTAGCTGTCATTGGTCATTTCCTGTCGTGTTCGGCAAAGAGCGGTCGTCGAGCGCCACTTCCGGCGAGACGGGCATCAATACGCGGAAAGTCGTGCGGTGGTTCTGGCTGTCGCATTCGACAATGCCGCCATGGGCGCCGATCAGCTTGGCGACAAGCGCCAGCCCGAGGCCCGAACCATTCGTCTTGGTGGTGATGAAGGGATCGAAAAGATGCGGCAGCAGATCGGCCGGAACGCCCGGGCCATTGTCATGCACGCAGAATTCGAGCGGCAGCGAGATGCGCTCGCGGCTGCCGGCGACCGAAAGCCGCATGCCGGGGCGATAGGCGGTGGTGAGGATGATCTCGCCATCCGGCTGATTGCCCACGGCTTCCGCCGCATTCTTCACCAGATTGAGAAAGACCTGCACCAACTGGTCACGATTGGCATAAACAGGCGGCAGCGAGGGGTCGTAATTCTCTGAGATCTTGATATTGCGGGCAAAGCCGGCCTTGGCGATGGCCTTCACATGATCGAGCACGGAATGGATGTTGACCGGCACGCGATCCACCGGCCGCTCGTCGGAAAACACCTCCATGCGATCGACCAGCGAGACGATGCGGTCGGTCTCGTCGCAGATCAGCCGCGTCAGCGCCCTGTCTTCATCGGCAACCGATGTCTCCAGCAATTGGGCAGCGCCTCGAATGCCGGACAGCGGGTTCTTGATCTCATGCGCGAGCATGGAGGCAAGGCCTGTGACAGAGCGCGCCGCAGCGCGATGCGTCAGTTGCCGGTCGATCTTGTCGGCCATCGATCTTTCCTGGAAGACGACCACCACCGATCCCGGCTCGCTGACAACGGGCGCGACATAAAGATCGACCAGCTTGTCCTGGCCGAGACGCGGCGAACTCAGATCGACGCGATATTCGTTGACCGGCGCGCGGCGCTCCCGCACCTGATCGATCAACGCCAGAAGCGGGCTGCCGAAGGGGATGAAGGTGGAAACGCGGTAACGCGCGAGATGGGAGGCGCTCGCCCCGAAAAAGGCTTCGGCTTCCCAGTTGGCGAAGGCGATGAAACCTTCCGCATCCACCAGGATGACGGGGTTCTGCACTGCATTCAGAACCGCCATGGCGAGCGGGTTTGCATCTGCCGGGCTGTGTTTGTCAGCGCTCATGCGGCCTTCCTTGCGGCTTCTTCGCCCGCATTTTCGCTAAGGGCGGAGCGCAGCAGATCCGCCACTTCCGCCGTGTCACGCGATGTCATGATTTCAGCCTTGTCAGTCGTGGCGATCTCTGGCGCGAAACGGTCGAGATACCAGCCAAGATGTTTGCGGGCATGCCGGAGACCGGCTTCCCTTCCGTAAAATTCCAGCATCATCTCGTAATGTTCGATGGCGATGGCGGGAATATCGTCGCGGTGCGGCGCTGAATGTCCGGCAAGCACCGCCGGTAGCCAGGGCTGCCCCTGCGCGCCGCGACCGACCATGACGGCATCCGCACCCGAACGGCGCAGGATTTCGCGCGCATCCCCGGCCGTTTCAACGTCGCCATTGGCGATCAGCGGCACGGAAATCACCTCGCGCACGGCGCGGATGGCGTCCCAGTCCGCCCGTCCCTCGTAAAACTGCATGCGGGTGCGGCCGTGAATGGTGATCAGCTGAACACCTGCGGCTTCGGCACGGCGGGCGATCTCCGGCGCATTGATGGTGTTTTCGTCCCAGCCGAGCCGCATCTTCAGCGTCACAGGCACGTCGACTGCATTGACCGTCGCCTCGATGAGCGAGAGTGCATGATCGGGATCGCGCATCAAAGCCGAGCCGGAATAACCGCCCGTCACCTTCTTGGCAGGACAACCCATATTGATATCGATGATGCCGGCGCCATTATCCGCCGCGATCTTCGCTGCCTCGGCCATAAAATGCGCCTCGCGTCCTGCGAGCTGCACCATATGCGGAACCATGCCGGCATTTTTCAGCCGCGCCCAGGATTCGCCTCGGTTGGCGACGAGCTCACGGCTTGCCACCATTTCCGTAACGACAAGGCCCGCGCCATAACGCCAGGCGAGCTGCCGGAACGGCAGATCCGTCACGCCCGACATGGGCGCCAGCACGGCACGATTACGGATCGTGACTGAGCCGATGCTGAACGGTTCTGACAACTCCGGAAGATGCAATTGATGATCTTTCATGCAGAAGGGTTATTTGCATTATTTTTAGACAGTGTTTGTGCAGTTGCCAAGCACTTTTAGAGGGTTGCACCTTTTATTTGCTGGGCGACTGCCTGCCTGTTTTGCTGTCGGCAGCAATTTGTGCAGGTTCGAACACGCAATGGCGGCTGATCCTGCGGCATGCAGGGGCGAATGCGCGTCTTATCGGGCTGGCCATCCGGGTTTTGAAACGCTAGAGCAGGACTGTCAACCGCTAAGGGTTGCGCGCAAAGCATAAGACCAATGCAGGAAAGTACTATGAAACTCGGCATCGTCATCGTCGCCGCCGGACGCGGAGAAAGAGCGGGCTCTCCCGAGGAAGGGCCGAAACAATATCGCCCTATCGGAGGCAGGGCCGTGATCGAGCATACATTGTCGACCTTCCTTGACTGGGATCATGCCTCCCCCATCGTGATCGTCAGTCATACAGACGATGCGGCACTGCTGTCGCCGATCCTCCAGCGGCTTGATGCCGGAGAGCGGATCGTTACCGTCACGGGCGGCGCAACACGCCAGCAATCGGTGCTTGCCGGGCTGGAAGCTCTCGCCTCGGAAGAGCTGACGCATGTGATGATCCATGATGCCGTGCGGCCTTTCATCGCCGTAGACATGCTGGAACGGATCGTCGCCCTGCACCGGGCCGGCGCCAGTGGCGTTCTGCCTGCCCTCTCCGTCACCGACACGCTGAAGCGCGGCTCGGATGGTCGCGTCGTGGAGACGGTTTCCCGGCAGGGGCTTTATGCCGCGCAGACACCGCAGAGTTTCGGCTACGGCGATATTCTCGCCGCGCACCGCGCGGCTGCCGCCTCCGGAAAGTCCGATTTTACCGATGATGCTTCGATTGCCGAATGGGCGGGACTAACGGTGACGCTGACCGAAGGTTCGGTCGACAATGTAAAACTCACTCTCAAGCGGGATATCGCCATGGCCGATGAAAAGCTCTCCCACGGATTGCCGGACGTGCGCACCGGCAATGGTTACGACGTGCATCAGCTGGAGGCCGGCGACGGCGTGACACTGTGCGGCATCTTCATCGAACACGACCAGAAACTCAAAGGTCATTCGGATGCGGATGTGGCTTTGCATGCGCTGACGGATGCGCTGCTCGCCACCTGTGGTGCTGGCGATATCGGTGATCACTTCCCGCCTTCCGATCCGCAATGGAAGGGAGCGGCCTCGCGCATCTTCCTCGAACACGCGGCCAAAGTGGTTCGCGACAATGGCGGCACGATCATGAATGCCGATGTCTCGCTGATTGCGGAAGCGCCGCGCATCGGCCCGCACCGGCAGGCCATGCGCGAAGCGCTCTCGGACATGCTCGGCATCGCGCTTGAGCGCTGCTCGGTGAAAGCGACGACTAATGAGACCATCGGCTTTGTCGGCCGCCGGGAGGGTATCGCAGCAATCGCCACCGCTACCGTCGTTTACAGGGGCAGACCACTTTGAGCCTTTTTCCCGCCGACATAGAAGAGCTGGCGCGACAGATCATTGTCGATTTCACCGCGCATGGTTTCATGGTCTCGACCGCGGAAAGCTGCACTGGCGGCCTGATCGCCGGTGCCCTGACGGAGATTGCCGGCTCCTCCGCTGTCGTCGATCGTGGTTTTGTCACCTATACCAATGAAGCCAAGATGGACATGCTGGGGGTTAGCGTCGAGACGCTGGCGAATTTCGGCGCGGTTTCCCGACAGACGGCGCTGCAGATGGCGCATGGCGCCCTGTTTCGTTCACGGGCGGATTTTGCGGTGGCGGTAACCGGTATTGCCGGTCCGGGTGGTGGTTCCGCCGACAAGCCGGTTGGGCTGGTGCATCTGGCCGCCAAGGCGCGCAATGGCGGCAGCCTGCATAAGGAAATGCGTTATGGTGAGATCGGCCGCACCGAAATCCGGCTTGCGACGGTGAGGACGGCGCTGGAGATGCTGATTGCCCTCAATCAGGCCGGGTCCGTATAAATTTTATCGGCACGCGTTTCGAAGGCTTCCGCGAACATGCGGAAGGCCCGGTCGAACATCGACCCCATGACTGCGCCGAGCAGACGGTTCTTGAACTCATAATCGATGAAGAAATGAATGGCCGATCCGCCCTCGTCCGAGGCCTCGAAACGCCAGCGATTGTCGAGATATTTGAAAGGGCCGTCGATATATTTCACGTCGATGGCGCGCTCGGCCGGGTTCAGCAGCACCTGCGTGGTGAAGGTTTCGCGAATGGCCTTGTAGCCCACCGTCATATCCGCCACCAGCAGCACCTTGCCATCGCGCTCCTTGCGCGAACGCACGGTGAGCGCCTCGCAAAGGGGCAGAAACTGGGGATATTTCTCCACATCGGCGACGAGGTCGTACATGCGGTCGGGCGAGTGTTTGACGTGGCGATGCGTTTCGAACTGTGGCATGAGCGGCAGTTAATCCTCGACACGCAGAAGATCAAGAAGGCGGCGAAACTGTTTTCGGCTTTTCAGCTGGAATACCGGCACATCAGGACCATAAAGCGCGAAATTCTGCTCGAAGATCGGCGTATGGCGCCGCTCGAAATTCCAGATATAGCGCAGGAATTCGATGTCTATTCTTTCGGGGCACCCCTCCGCCATTTCCGGGCGGGCCTTGCCATAACCCTTGATCGCCCGGCTAACGGCACCCCACAGGCAGAGCCAGCGCGGCATGCGCACCCACAAAACGATATGGGATCGCGGCAACCGTATATCGAAAGACGACGGATTGCTGCCGTCCATCAGCCAACGCTCCTCGGTAATGATGGTGGCTATCCTCTCTCGCTGCTCCTCGCGCGGGCGCACCTGCCAGCCAGGCAGCCAGAAAACATCTCGATCCATGGAGATGTAGCGAAGCCCGAAATTGCGCGCGAGCTTCTGCGAAAGCGTCGACTTGCCCCCGCCGGAACAGCCCACGACCATGATTCGCTGCGCCCCGGCGATGATCGCAGCAGCGTCTTCCACCCTGTGAAGATAGTTTGGCATTTCAGAAACCTCATCTGACTGCTGGATTTTTCTGCCATCGCCCCGCAGCGATATCTTCGCCGTGCATGACAGTTACGGAAAATTGACTATTGTAACCCCGTCGCAGGGATTGCTATTTATTTGCGACTAATATTACACCCATTGGATGCAACGGCGCTGGAAGCTCCCGATTTCACCCAGCGTATTCATCCTTGGGTTCAGACCCGACATATAACCGCTTTGAGCCACTGAGTGAGCCGATGGACGATTTTTCCAACATCATCAACCTTCTCGAATCCGCCAAGCAACTCGCATCGATGAACGGCATGCCGGTGCTTGCCTATCTCATCGACGTCGCGAAATGCGAGGCGAGAGAGAACAAGCCGGTTCTGCGCAAACGCAAACGCGGCGAATCGACCGCCAAGGAAGACTGTTAATTGCCGGCGCGTAGAGCCGACCGATAAAGCCGACTGGCCCAATCTTCAAGACGATGTCATAATCAAACAATGAACTGGCCGCTTTTTCGAGGCGGCCATTTCTTTGCACAATGGAAACGACAGCGTCATGACAGCCGCATCCGCCGATATCAGAACCTACAGGGAAGAAAGACCGAAGGAACGGCATGGCTTCGTTCAGATCGTTCTTCCGGTCTCCGGGCGTCTGCTGATCGATGTGGCGGGACGGCAGGACGAATTGTCGACCGGACGCGGCGCGTTCATCCATCGCGACGCGCCGCACACCCAGGAAGCGACGGCAAGCAACCGCTCGCTGGTGGTCGATATCGATGAAGGCGCCCTTCCCGAGCAAACGCTCGAGAAATTCGCCCATTCGCCGTTTCTCGACATAGCGCAGGATACGCGGCAATTGATTGCCTATATGCGCGGCGTCATCGGGGCAGATGGGCGTCGCGACGATATTGCCGACCTGTGGGCGCCGCTCCTGGTCGACAGCCTTGCCAATGGGAAAGCCGACATTCGCCAACGCCTGCACAGGCTCGTTGCACTTATCAGGGCGGAGCCGTTCTTCCCCTGGACCATCGAGATGCTGGCCTCCTGCGTGACGATCGGCGACAGCCGCCTGCATGCGCTGTTTCTCGAGGAATTCGGCCTCCCGCCTCACCGCTGGCTGGCCGGGTTGCGCATGGACAAGGTCTGCGCATTGCTCAGCAATTCCACCCTGCCAATTGCCGAGATCGCCTTGCGGGCCGGTTTTTCAGACCAGACTGCACTGACGCGCGCCATGCGCAATGCAGTGGGTGAAACGCCCGCCGCCTACCGTCGGACCTACGGGATTCATTAAAACCGCCAGCACATCCGGTCAGGAGTTTTTGTCAAGACAGCCGCAGAGGGCTGTGGCACATCGCAGGCAAATGTGAATGCGGATGTGACATGACATGAACAGAACAGGTCTCGGTGTTTTTTACGGCATGCTGGCGGGTGCGCTCTGGGGTGGGATTTTTCTCGCCCCGAAACTCGTGCCGGATTTTTCCGCCCTGCAACTCTCGACGGCGCGTTATCTCACCTATGGGCTGATTTCCCTCATCATCATCGGGCCGCGCCTGAAACGCGTGTCGGCGCATTTTGGCGCGCGGGAATGGATAGCACTCGGCTGGCTGAGCATGATCGGCAACATCGCCTATTATGTCTTCATATCGACCGCAGTGAAATTGAGCGGTGTCGCCTTCACCTCGATCATCATCGGCTTCCTGCCCGTCGCCGTCACCATCATCGGCAGCCGCGATCACGGCGCGGTGTCGCTGAAGCGGCTGTGGCCGTCGCTCGCCTTCGGCGCGATGGGGATTATCGGCATTTCCTGGCAGTCGCTGACGGAAAACGATGCAGGGCTCGATGTCTCTCGCGTCATCGGGCTTGCCTGTGCGCTCGGTGCGCTGGCGTCTTGGACGGCCTTTGCGGTTGGCAATGCCCGGTGGCTCTCCCGCCTTCACGATGTCAGCGCCGATGACTGGAACATGATGACCGGTGTGGTGACCGGCGGGCTTGCGCTCGCGCTCGCCATCCCGGCCTTTGGCTTTGGCGGCGAAAGCCATAATTCCGGCGACTGGCTGCATTTTGTGGCTGTTGCAGCCGGGCTGGGTTTCACCGCCTCCATCCTCGGCAATGCCTTATGGAACCGCATGAGCCGCCTTCTGCCGCTCACCATGGTCGGGCAGATGATCCTGTTCGAAACGCTGTTTGCGCTGCTTTACGGTTTTCTATGGGAAGGACGCGGGCCGACCATTGTCGAGATCGTGGCGATCTGTTCGGTGGTGCTGAGCGTGATCTTGTGCATGCGGGCGCATAGGCCGGAGAAGGTTGTGGTTTGATCGGTTGAAGGCCGGGAACAGGCGGCGGAGCCATTTCACAAGCCTCGCCTCCCACTCACGTCATCCTCGGGCCTGTCCCGAGGATCCAATCACGTATCGTACAATCGATAGGTTGCAGATGCTCGGGACAAGCCCGAGCATGACGGTGGAGAGAGCGTATATCGCCCGATGCAGCAACCTATGTTGCCGAACCTTTGCCCCTTACTCCGCAGCTGCCAGCAGCTTCTTCTCGCGGGCCGCACGCAGGCGTTCGAAATCGTCGCCGGCATGGTGGGAGGAGCGGGTCAGCGGGCTGGAAGAAACCATCAGGAAGCCCTTGGTGTAAGCCACGGTCTCGTAGGACTTGAACTCTTCCGGCGTCACGAAGGCCTCGACCTTGTGATGCTTGCGGGTCGGCTGCAGATATTGGCCGATGGTCAGGAAGTCGACATCGGCGCTGCGCAGGTCGTCCATCAGCTGCAGCACTTCGTTGCGCTCTTCGCCGAGGCCAACCATGATGCCGGACTTGGTGAACATGGTGGGATCGAGTTCCTTCACCCGCTGCAGAAGGCGCACGGAGTGGAAATAGCGCGCACCGGGGCGAACCGTGAGGTAATTGCCCGGGACGGTTTCCATATTGTGGTTGAAGACATCGGGCTTGGCGGCGACGACCCGTTCCAGCGCGCCCGGCTTCTTCAGGAAGTCGGGGGTGAGGATTTCGATGGTCGTATTGGGCGATGCCGCACGGATCGCCCAGATGACCTTCTCGAAATGTTCAGCACCGCCATCGGCGAGATCGTCGCGGTCGACCGAGGTGATGACGACGTGAGAAAGGCCCATCTGCTTGACGGCCTTGGCGACGTTCTCGGGCTCGGCCATATCCAGCGGATTGGGCTTGCCGGTCGCGACATTGCAGAAGGCGCAGGCGCGGGTGCAAATTTCACCCATGATCATGAAGGTCGCGTGCTTCTTGTCCCAGCATTCGCCGATATTCGGACAGCCGGCTTCCTCGCACACCGTCACCAGCTTGTGCGAACGCACCAGTTCACGCGTCTCGTGATAACCCTTTGAGGTCGGCGCCTTGACGCGGATCCATTCCGGCTTGCGCATGACCTCGGTATCGGGCTTATGCGCCTTTTCCGGGTGGCGAATGCGCTTTTCGTCGGACGACGTCCTGTCGAGAATAGTGACCATTAAAAACCTGCTTCCATCGCCCCTGGCGACCTAAACATCTGTTGGCCCGATGCTTTAGAACAATTCCAGAAAAAGCGTAAGCCCCTTCCGGTCACGAAGCCTGTCAGCGCCGTACCAGCTTCGCCAGAAACAGCAACAGGCTGGCGCCGATGAAAGACGTGACGAAATAGCCGAGCCTGCTGTCCTGCACGAAAACATCGAAGGTTCGAAGCACCGCAACCGCAACCACCGAACCGACAATGCCGAGGATGATGTTCATGAAAATGCCGAAGCGCATATCCATGAGCTTGCCCGCAAGCCAGCCGGCGAGACCGCCGATGATGATTGCTGCAATCCAGCCTACACTTTCCATTCCCACGCTCCCTGAAAGAACCAGCCCCATTTAAGGAGCCTGCATCGAGACATATGGGACACCCGGCATGGTTAGACAATGCCGGGTATCACGGAGCACTTATGCGTTCAGCACACGCCCATAGGCGTCGAGCACGCTTTCCTTCATCGATTCCGAAATGGTCGGATGCGGGAAGATCGTGTGCATCAAGTCTTCTTCAGTGGTCTCGAGGTTCATCGCAACAACGAAGCCCTGAATGAGTTCGGTGACTTCCGCACCGACCATATGCGCGCCGAGCAGCTCGCCGGTCTTCTTGTCGAAGATGGTCTTGACCATGCCCTGATCTTCGCCGAGCGCCACGGCCTTGCCGTTCGCCGCAAAGGAGAAGCGACCGACGCGGATGTCGCGGCCCTGTTCCTTCGCCTTGGCTTCGGTCAAACCGACCGAGGCGACCTGCGGGTTGCAATAGGTGCAGCCCGGAATCTTGAGCTTGTCCATCGGGTGCACATTCGGCAGACCGGCGATCTTTTCCACGCAGATCACTGCTTCATGCTCGGCCTTGTGGGCGAGCAGCGGCGGGCCGGCGACATCGCCGATGGCGTAGATGCCAGGCACATTGGTCTTGCCGTAACCGTCGATGACGATGAAGCCGCGATCCGTCTTCACGCCGGCAGCCTCAAGCCCGATGCCTTCGATATTGGCGACGACGCCGACGGCCGAAATCATGCGGTCGGCGGTGATCTTCTCGGAAGAACCGTCCTTCTTCTCCAGCGTCGCGGTGATGGAGTTCGCGCCCTTCTCAACCTTGGAAACCTTGGTTTCAAGGTGAATTTTCATGCCCTGCTTTTCGAGCTGCTTCTTGGCGAAGGTGGAAATTTCCGCATCCTCGACCGGCATGACCTGGCTCATGATCTCGACGACGGTGACGTCGACGCCCATGGTACGGTAGAAGCTGGCGAATTCGATGCCGATGGCGCCCGAGCCCATGACGAGCAGCGACTTCGGCAGTTCTTCCGGCTTCATCGCCTCGAAATAGGTCCAGATCAGCTTGCCATCGGGCTCGATGCCGGGCAGCGCGCGCGGGCGCGCACCTGTAGCGACGATGATGTGCTTGGCGGTATAGGTGCCCTCGCCCAGCGTATTCTTCGGCACGGGACCCTGCGGCTGAACCACCGGCTTGGTGGATTTGCCGACGACGATCTCGCCCGGCTTGGTAATTCTTGCTTCACCCCAGATGATATCGACCTTGTTCTTCTTGAACAGGAAACCGACGCCATTGTTCATGCGCGCAGCAATGCCGCGCGAGCGCGCCACGATTGCCTTCACGTCCGGCTTGATCGAGCCTTCCAGCGTTAGGCCGTAATCCTTGGCATGGGTGGCGGTGTGCATGACATCGGCGGTGCGCAGCAGAGCCTTGGTGGGAATGCAGCCCCAGTTGGAGCAGATGCCGGCCAGATGCTCGCGCTCCACGACGGCAACCTTCATGCCGAGCTGGGCTGCGCGGATCGCGGCAATATAACCGCCCGGTCCCGAACCAATGATGATGACGTCATAAGATTGAGCCATTGGAAATCCTGCCTTGTCTTATTCGGGTGACGGCAAACCGCCCCGAAACGAGAATGAGTGTCAAAGTCCGAGCATCATGCGGACGACGGGCTCCAGCCCGCGGCCGATGGCCCGCGTGTTTTCAGCATCGAGATGAACGCCGTCCACCGGCGTCGTGCGGGCAACGGAGCCAGCATCGAAAAAACCGCAATCGAGGTCGTCGGCAAGGTCCCGGTAAACCGAAGCCAGCATGGCCGATTCATCGATCGCATCGCGATAGATCGCCCCCATCACGGGGTTTGCCGTTTCGCAAAGCTGCGGCGGCGCGACGATCAGAACATCCGGCGCTTCCCAGTCAGCGACTTGCCAGACGTGATTGCGCGTGAGTTTCACCAATCGCTCGATACCCTTCATGGCGACAATGGCCGATCCGTGAATCGACGGTTTCATGTCGTTGGTGCCGAGCATGATGATGACGAGATCAAGCGGCGCATGGCTGTGCAGCAGCGTCGGCAGAAGCCTTGCGCCATTGCGGTCACAATCGGCCGTCAGATCGTCATAGGCGGTGGTACGGCCGCCCAGCCCTTCGTGGATCACATGCACGTCGGGACCGAGCGCCTTTTGCAAGACGCTCGGCCAAAGATCGTCATGGCTGTGCCGGCCACCCGTTTCCGCATTTGATCCCCAGGTCAGGGAATCGCCAAAGCAGAGGACCGATTTCACCATGTCACGCTCCGATCAAACCAGCATGCCCATCGGGTTTTCGATGTAGCGCTTGAAGGCGCCGATCAGTTCGGCTCCGAGCGCGCCATCGACGCAGCGGTGGTCGGTGGAGAGCGTAACCGTCATGACGTTGGCGATCTTGATCTCGCCGTTCTTCACGACTGCCCGCTGTTCGCCCGCACCGACCGCCAGAATGGTGGCATGCGGCGGGTTGATGACGGCCGAGAAGCTCTTGACGCCCATCATGCCCATGTTGGACACGGCGGTCGTGCCGCCCTGATACTCCTCGGGCTTCAGCTTGCGCTCCTTGGCGCGCTTGCCGTAGTCCTTCATCTCGTTGGAGATGGTGGAGAGCGACTTCTCTTCCGCCTTGCGGATGATCGGCGTGATCAGGCCACCCGGAATGGAAACGGCAACGCCGACATCCGAATGCTTGTGCTTGACCATGGCGCTTTCCGTCCAGGAGACGTTGGCATCAGGCACATCGCGCAGGGCAAGAGCCAGCGCCTTGATGACCATATCGTTGACCGACAGCTTGTAGGCCGGCTTGCCGTCCTTTTCGGGGGCAGCCGCGTTGAGCTGGGCGCGCAGCGCCAGAAGCGTATCGAGCTCGCAATCCACGGAAACGTAGAAATGCGGAACCGTCTGCTTGGATTCGACCAGACGCTTGGCGATGACCTTGCGCATGCCGTCATGCGGCACAAGCTCGTAGGAACCCTGTTCGAACAGCTTGAGAACGGCTTCGTCCGACGGGCCCTTGGCGAGAGCCGGAGCCGGTGCGCCTGCGGATGCAGCAGCAGACGGTACGGCCTTCGCACCGCCGGAAGCGGCAGCCTTTTCAACGTCGGTCTTGACGATACGGCCATGCGGGCCGGAACCGGAAACGGCCGAGAGGTCGAGACCGGCTTCCTTGGCGAGACGGCGGGCAAGCGGCGAAGCGAAGATGCGTTCGCCGGACTTTGCGACCGGAGCCGGCGTGGAAGATGCGGCAGCCTGATCGGCGGCCGGCTTTTCAGCCTTGGCCGGGGCAGATTCTTCCTTCGGCGCTTCGGCCTTTGCAGCTTCCTGCTTCGGAGCCTCGGCCTTGGCAGGAGCGGCAGCGCCGCCCTTTGCCGCTTCGGCAACATCCTCGCCATCGGCGG
This sequence comes from Agrobacterium sp. D14, assembly GCF_001526505.1. Taxonomy (NCBI): domain Bacteria; kingdom Pseudomonadati; phylum Pseudomonadota; class Alphaproteobacteria; order Hyphomicrobiales; family Rhizobiaceae; genus Agrobacterium; species Agrobacterium sp. D14. Next base: position 398,206 of record NZ_ASXX01000001.1, on the reverse strand, counting down.
CGAGGATGGCGATCAGGGCGTTGACCTTGACCGCTTCAGTGCCTGCCGGAACAACCAGCTTGGCGACCGTGCCTTCGTCAACGGCTTCCACTTCCATGGTCGCCTTGTCGGTCTCGATCTCGGCGATCACGTCACCGGGTGCGACCTTGTCGCCTTCCTTGACCAGCCACTTGGCCAGATTGCCCTCTTCCATCGTCGGAGAAAGGGCAGGCATGGTGATGTTTATCGGCATCGAAACGCCTCCCCTTACTTGTAGCAGACGGTTTTGACGGCCTGAACGACTTCATCGACGTTCGGCAGAGCCAGCTTTTCGAGGTTTGCCGCGTAAGGCATCGGAACATCCTTGCCGGCGATCGTCAGGATCGGCGCATCGAGATAATCGAAAGCGGCGCGCATGACCTGGTTGGCGATGAAGTCACCGACCGATGACTGCGGGAAACCTTCCTCGACCGTGACCAGACGACCGGTCTTCTTGACCGATTCGATGACGGTGGGCAGATCCATCGGGCGGATGGTGCGAAGGTCGATCAGTTCGACATCGATGCCAAGCTTTTCGAGTTCCGCAACCGCCTTGATCGCGTAGGTCATGCCGATGCCGAAGGAAACGATGGTCGCATCCTTGCCCTTGCGGTGAATGCGTGCCTTGCCGATCGGCAGCACGAAATCATCGAGCTTTGGAACTTCGAAGCTCTGGCCGTAGAGAATTTCATTTTCCAGGAAAATGACCGGGTTCGGATCGCGGATGGCGGCCTTGAGCAGACCCTTGGCGTCAGCAGCCGTGTAAGGCATGACGACCTTGAGGCCCGGAATATGGCTGTACCATGCGGCGTAACATTGCGAATGCTGGGCGCCGACGCGGGCAGCCGCACCGGACGGACCACGGAACACCATCGGCGCGCCCATCTGGCCACCCGACATGTAAAGCGTCTTCGCCGCCGAGTTGACGATCTGGTCGATCGCCTGCATGGCGAAGTTGAAGGTCATGAATTCGACGATAGGCCGCAGGCCCGTCATCGCCGCACCGACGCCGATACCGGCAAAGCCGTGCTCGGTGATCGGGGTATCGATGACGCGACGCTCACCGAACTCCTGCAACAGGCCTTGGGTGATCTTGTAGGCGCCCTGATATTCGGCGACTTCCTCACCCATGACGAAGACTTTTTCGTCGGCGCGCATTTCTTCGGCCATGGCGTCGCGCAGCGCTTCACGCACCGTCGTCATCACCATTTCCGTGCCTGCCGGAATGTCCGGATCGGCTGCGACTTCGATCTTGGGTGCTGCCGGAACCTTGGCGGCTTCCTTGGCAGCGCTCGGCTCCTCGGTCGCTTCGCGGGTCTTGCCGCCGGCCGCATCCGAATCGGAGTTTGCGGCTTCGGCCTTCGGCTCTTCTTTCTTCGCGGAGGAAGAAATGTCGTCGGCGCTTTCGCCGTCCTGAAGAAGAACGGCGATTGCCGTGTTGACCTTGACGCCTTCGGTGCCGGCCTCGATCAGCAGCTTGCCGATGACGCCTTCATCCACAGCTTCCACTTCCATGGTCGCCTTGTCGGTCTCGATCTCGGCGATCACATCGCCGGAGGTGACCTTGTCGCCTTCCTTTTTAAGCCACTTGGAAAGCGTGCCTTCCTCCATGGTCGGGGAAAGGGCGGGCATAAGAATTTCTACTGGCATGGGTTTCCCTTTCCCGATCAGAGCAGAATGTCGGTGTAGAGCTCGGATACATCCGGCTCTGGGTCGTTCTGGGCGAAGTCGGCGCTGTCGGCGACGATATCACGGACATCCTTGTCGATGGCCTTCAATTCGTCTTCGCTTGCCCAGCCCTGCTCCAGAAGCCGTGCCTTGACCTGCTCGATCGGGTCATGTTCGGAGCGCATCTTCTGCACTTCGTCTTTCGAACGGTATTTCGCCGGGTCGGACATGGAGTGACCACGGTAACGGTAGGTCAGCATTTCCAGAATGATCGGACCCTTGCCGGAACGGCAATGTTCCAGCGCCTGATCGGCGGCGGCCTTGACGGCGCGCACATCCATGCCATCCACCTGGATGCCGGGAATGCCGAAGGACTGGCCGCGCAGCGAATAGTTCGACTGGGCGGTGGCGCGGGCGGTGGAGGTGCCCATGGCGTAACGGTTGTTCTCGACGATATAGATGATCGGCAGCTTCCAGAGAGCGGCCATGTTGAAGCTCTCGTAGACCTGGCCCTGGTTGGCGGCGCCGTCACCGAAATAGGTTACGGAGACATTGTCGTTGCCGCGATAGCGGTTGGCGAAAGCGAGACCGGTTCCGAGCGAAACCTGCGCGCCGACAATGCCGTGGCCGCCGTAGAAATGCTTCTCCTTGGAGAACATGTGCATCGAGCCGCCCTTGCCTTTCGACAGGCCGCCCCTGCGGCCGGTCAGCTCGGCCATGACGCCACGCGCGCTCATGCCGAGCGCCAGCATGTGGCCGTGGTCGCGGTAAGCGGTGATAACCTGATCGCCTTCCTTCTGCGACATCTGCATGCCGACGACGACAGCTTCCTGACCGATGTAGAGGTGACAGAAACCACCGATGAAGCCCATGCCATAGAGCTGGCCGGCCTTTTCCTCGAAACGGCGGATGAGCAGCATCTCACGATAAGCGTGAAGCTCTTCTTCCTTCGAGAAGTCCGGGCTGTTCTTGCCGGTGAATTCGGTTGCGGCCTTTGCCGTGGTCTTGCGGCCGGATACGGTCGCTGGTTTTCGCGGCGCCATTCATCCCTCCCTGAGTTGCCGTTTGAATGGATAGAGTGGCGCGTACCATATGCAAGAAAATGCCATGCAGCAATGCTTTAAACGCATGGCACATATTCACGCTAAGATGCTGTGAATAAATCAGAAATGTTAAATTAACTCGATTTCGGTTAATTAGAAATATGTGTTCATGATGACGATTTCGTCCGTGCGGGACATATTCAGCTGGTAACGGGAAATCTCGTCGATCATGTCCCGCTCCAGCGAGCCATCGCTCATCAATTCCACCTGCCGTTCCAGCGCCACACGGGCCTGCGTCAGCTTTGCAAGCTCCGCAGTACGGGTGATACGCTGCCGCTCCAGCCGCTCCGTTGCCTGAAGGCCGAAGTCGCCATGGATCGAATGATAGCCGAAATAGGAAAGAAAAGCGATCGTGATGGCCGGAACGATCAAACGGCCGAATCGTCTCTTTTTATGATGTCTGGTCCACATGCCGGAGAGAAGCCTTAAAACGCATAACGTGAGTCTCGAGACTAAGGCGGATTGTTTAACTATCCGTTGACCTTAAATTCCAATCGGCAGATGGACGCAAAAAAGCCCGCCGGAGGGCGGGCTCAAACTGCTGACGAAGTCCGTCAATCTCTCCTCCGTCATGCTCGGGCCTGTCCCGAGCATCTGCAACGTCTCAAGTTGGTGGGACATTGGCAGATCCTCGGCACAAGGCCGAGGATGACGTCGAATGTGTTGCCAGACCTGTTGTCAACTTCGGTCAGCCGGTCAGCGGGGCTCTACCGCCCCGCGAACACACGTTACCCGCGCAGGATCGAGCGGCCGGCGTAAGCGGCCTGCGGGCCGAGCATTTCCTCGATGCGGATAAGCTGGTTGTACTTTGCGAGCCGGTCGGAACGGGCGAGCGAGCCGGTCTTGATCTGACCGCAGTTCGTGGCGACCGCGAGATCGGCGATGGTGGAATCTTCCGTCTCGCCCGAGCGGTGCGACATGACGGCGGTGTAACCAGCCTTGTGCGCTGTTTCGACCGCATCCAGCGTCTCGGAGAGCGAACCGATCTGGTTGACCTTGACGAGGATGGAGTTTGCAACGCCCATCTTGATGCCGTCGCGAAGACGCGCGGAGTTGGTGACGAAGAGATCGTCGCCGACGAGCTGGCACTTGTTGCCAATAAGATCGGTCAGAGCCTTCCAGCCGTCCCAGTCGTCTTCAGCCATGCCGTCTTCGACGGAGATGATCGGATACTTGGCGACGAGTTCGGCCAGATATTCGGCCTGCTCGATCGGCGAACGGGTCTTGCCTTCGCCTTCATAAACGTAGTTGCCGTTCTTGAAGAATTCGGTTGCGGCACAGTCGAGACCGATGAACATGTCGTCGCCCGGACGGTAGCCAGCCTTTTCGATCGACTTCATGATGAAATCGAGCGCGGCCGGTGCGCTTTCGAGACCCGGTGCGAAACCGCCCTCGTCGCCGACATTGGTGTTGTGGCCCTGTGCCGCCAGTTCTTTCTTCAGCGTATGGAACACTTCAGAACCCATGCGCACGGCTTCGCGGATGTTTTCCGCGCCGACCGGCAGGATCATGAATTCCTGGAAGTCGATGGGGTTATCGGCATGTGCGCCGCCATTGATGATGTTCATCATCGGAACCGGCAGCAGATGTGCGTTCGGGCCGCCGACATAACGGTAAAGCGGCAGGCCGGAGGCTTCGGCGGCAGCCTTGGCGACGGCAAGCGATACGCCGAGGATGGCGTTGGCGCCGATGCGCGACTTGTTCGGCGTGCCGTCGAGCACGATCATCGTCTGGTCGATCTGGATCTGGTTTTCAGCGTCGAAACCGCCGATGGCGTCGAAGATTTCGGTATTGACGGCTTCGACCGCCTTTTCCACGCCCTTGCCGAGATAACGCTTGCCGCCATCGCGCAGCTCAACCGCCTCATGCGCGCCCGTGGAGGCGCCGGAAGGAACGGCGGCGCGGCCCATGGAGCCGTCTTCGAGGTAAACATCGACTTCAACGGTCGGGTTGCCGCGGCTGTCGAGGATTTCGCGCGCGATGATATCGGTAATGGCAGTCATGGTCTCTCCCTTGGGAATGGAACAGATATTTTCCGTCGCCTGTCTTAGACGATGGCGAAGAAATTACAATGACGACGGGCGGCAGAAACGGCCCGCCCGCCATTAAAATCGATTGGCACAGACAGTGCCCGCCGCGCCCCTCAGGCTTTCGTAATGGCGTCGAAGGCGAGGAGCTTTTCCAGCAGTTTCGGCATGTCCTTCAGATGGACCATGTTGGGACCGTCGGACGGTGCATTGTCCGGGTCCTCATGCGTCTCGATGAAAAGCCCGGCGACACCGACCGCAACCGCCGCCCGCGCCAGAGTCCGACGAATTCACGCTGGCCGCCCGTGGAACCGCCCTGCCCGCCCGGCTGCTGAACCGAATGGGTGGCGTCAAAGACAACAGGCGCGCCGAGCGAAGCCATGATCGGCAGCGAGCGCATGTCGGAAACAAGCGTGTTGTAACCGAAGGAGGCGCCGCGCTCGCACAGAAGCACATTCGGATTGCCGCTCTCATTCAGCTTGGCCAGCACGTTCTTCATGTCCCAGGGGGCAAGGAACTGGCCCTTCTTGACATTGATGACGCGGCCGGTTTTCGCGGCGGCGACGAGAAGATCTGTCTGACGGCTGAGAAAGGCCGGAATCTGCAGCACATCCACCACTTCGGACACGATGGCGCATTGTTCTTCGGTGTGAATGTCGGTCAAAACAGGAAAGCCGAATTCCTTCTTGAGATCGGCGAAAACCTGCATGGCGCTCTCAAGGCCGATGCCGCGCTTGCCGGAAAGCGAAGTACGGTTCGCCTTGTCGAAGGACGACTTATAAACGAGCCCGATCCCCAGCTTGTCGCAAAGCTCCTTCAGGACACCGGCGATCATGAAAGCATGTTCCCGGCTTTCCATCTGGCAGGGGCCGGCGATCAGGGAAAATCGCTCGCTATTGGAAAAGGAAACCGAATTGGCGCCGTCGCCGGCGGTGACTTTGAGATTGTTCGTAACGCTCATCATTTTTCCTCGAAGGCGAATGCAACGCCCTGACCGGGCGCGGCGGACACCACCAGACGGCCGCCCGCTTCTGCGCTGGAGACGCCATTAGCAGCAAGCACCGCTTCTGTCACGGCAAGATCGTCAACGGAAAAGACGATGCCTGCGCCGTGCAGTCCATTCGGAGGATTGAGCAGGCTTTCGCTGAAGGCCGGTTTTTGGTTCAGCCTGATGCGCACATTGCCGGTCGTAAAAATAATATCTCCATCTGGAGACATCTCCTCCTCGCAGGCAAATACCGTTTCGATCAGACGGACCGCGTTGGGATCGCCGCCGGAAAACAGAACGATCTCGCTGAGACCGGAAGCACCATTGGCGTGGCGCTCCAGCGCCGCCCGGTCGCTCGGCAAAGCCTGCAATCGCTGGCAGCTGAACAGAAAGAAATCCGAAGCCGCGCCGCTCGCTGCGAAAGCCAGCCGGAATGCCGCCTCACTCTGTGAGCCGTCCGGCATCCGCACGAGCCGTGAAAATTCAAAGATATCGCCCGCCGAGAAGCCGGACGCGGAAAACCTGTCATGATCGGCAATGGCGCTTTCGCTTCTTGCCACCAGGGCCGAAAAACCGTCCTCGCCATGACGCTGCCGAAAGGCACGATCCCTACCGGTGAACACGTCGCCCCTGTTCACCGATTCATTATATTTAGCCGGGTCAGCAATCGCGAGCGGTTCCAGATAGGTGCCGTCCGCGAAGAAAACGCAGGCATTCTGCGTGCCGAAGGGATGGAGGGCCGCCGGAGCGACGGTGAAGCCGAGAAGCTCAAGGCGGTCTTTCGCCACGGCAAGAGACTGTACCGGCAAAACGAGATGATCGACACTATTTCGGTTCGCCATTTTCGAGCCCCTGTGCTGCGCGGCAGGGCGTCAAGCCGAGCCGGTTTGTGCGTGACCAAAGCACAGATGACGCCAGCAATGCAAACGATCAGCTTCGCCGGCCCGGCCCGGTCACGCACCTATGGCTCACCGGCATGCATCGAGACGGTTGATGGCCTCCACGTTTTTCGCCGAAGATCCTTTCGGATCGAAATCCGATGCCAGCCAGGTATCGACGATGGCTTTCGCCAGTTCCGGTCCGATCACGCGGGCGCCCATGGTGATGATCTGGGCGTTGTTGGATTTCGCCGCCCGTTCGGCGGAATAGGTATCATGGGTCAAGGCGGCTCGGATGCCGGGCACCTTATTGGCGGAAATGCAAACGCCGATGCCGGTTCCGCAAAACAAGAGGCCGCGATCGAACTCACCGGCGATGATGCTGCCGGCCACGGCTTCGGCCAGATCGGCATAAAATCCGTCCTGGCTTCGATCCACAACGGTCAGCCCTTGCCTGCCCGAGAGATGGGCGAGCACCGCATCCAGCAGGGGTTTTCCGGCGCTGTCGGCGCCCGCGACAATTCTCATTTCTAAATCTCCCGTTAGTCGCGCGTAAGCCCCGACGGGCTGCGGCCGCTATCTTCTGTTTTCACGATTGCAATCTGGCCTGTGCGCCTTCGGCAAGGCTTCGCAGGATGAGCGCGCAGGAGGTGGCGCCGGCATCGAGAACACCGAGCGAGCGCTCGCCGAGACGGCTGGCGCGGCCGATCTTCGCCACGAGATTGATGGTCGAATCCCTGCCGGTTTCGGCGGCGGCCACAAGGGCTGCGGCGGCATCGTGGAATGACGCGCCCGAGGCGGTGGCGGTGTCGAATGCCGTAACGGCCGGCACCAGCGTATCCAGCAGCGTCTTGTCGCCCACCTTGGCCGAACCGATGGAACTGACGCCTTCGAGGCCGGCATGCAGCATTCTGCTGAAGGACGGTGCATCGATAATCTCGGCATTTTCGATTTTTTCGGCGAATTCCGTAAACATCACTCCATAAAGAGGCCCCATGGAGCCGCCGATTTCCGTCATCAGGATCGTGCCGAGCGTATCGAGCGCCTTGGCAAGCGAGGCGTCCTGCCCTCTCAGCCGGTCTGCGGCCATGCCGAATCCCTTGGCCATGTTCACGCCATGGTCGCCATCGCCGATCTTGCCGTCGATCTCGCTGAGATAGGCGCGGTTTTCGATGATCCTTTCGGCCATGGAGAGAACGATATCGCCGGCCTTGGCGTTCTGAAAAGACTGCATGAATTTTCTCCTCACAGCATAACGGTGCAAAGCGCCTCGGCATCGAGCAGCGGTTTCAGCTCGTCATCCAGCGCCATCACGGTCAAAGTCGCGCCCACCATCTCAAGCGACGTGAAATAGTTGCCGATATAGGTTTTGTGGATTTTCAGGCCACGCGCCGAAATCTCGGATTCTATCGTGTCGTTGAGGATGTAGAGTTCGTTGACGGGCGTCGCGCCAAGGCCGGAGACCAGCACCGCCACCTCGCTGCCAGCCGGCAGGTTGTGATCGTCGAGCACGATCTTGCACATGTCCTTCGCCACCTCAGCAGCGGATTTCAGCTTCTCGACGCGAACGCCGGGTTCGCCATGGTGGCCTATTCCCACTTCCATCGCGCCCGGTTCGATCTGAAAGTTGGGATGGCCGACCGCCGGCAGGGTGCAGGGGCCGAGACCGACGCCGATGGAGCGGCAATTGTCGATGGCCTTCTGGGCGGTGGCGCGCACCTCCTCCAGCGAAGCGCCGCCTGCCGCCTTGGCGCCGCCGATCTTCCACATGAAGATTTCGCCGGCGACACCGCGGCGTTTCTCACGCTCCTCGGGAGCGGCGGAACACACATCGTCATTGGCGACCACGGTGGCGATCTCGATGCCGTCTTTGGCGGCGAGCTTTGTCGCCATCTTCACATTCATATTGTCGCCGGCATAGTTGCCGTAGAGCACGATCACACCCCTGCCGCCATTGGCCTCGCGGATCGCATCGTGAAAGCTCTTGGCCGTGGGTGATGAAAACAATTCGCCGACGGCGACGGCATCCAGCATGTTGCGGCCGGTGTAGCCGATAAAGGCCGGCTCATGCCCGGAGCCGCCGCCCGTGACCACGCCGACCTTGCCGGCGACCGGCGCGCCCCTGGCAACGACGACACGTGGATTCTCCGCAAGGCGCACGATGTCGCGATGGGCCTTGACGAAGCCTTTCACCGTATCCTCGACCACCTCGTCGGGGTTATTCACAAATCTCTGCATTATTCTCCTCCTTTATGCCGTCTACGCCAGCCCCTACCGCTTCTCGGGCCGCTTCTCAGGCCGCCTCTCAGGCGACAGCGGCCGAGCTTGCGGCTCCACCCCCGGCCAATCCTCTTTTGACCGCACTAAGCGAAACCGTCAGAGCCTGCTCTATTTCCCGAAGCGATGCGGGGCTGATACGTCTTACCGGCTGGGCATCCGCGCGGCGGTGAAGGCGCGCTGGAAACTCGATGCTGATCGGCATCTCCGGCTTTTTGGCAATCTCACCGAGCAGCTTGCCGCAATCGATATCGCCCTCGCCCACCGGCACGAAAAACCAGCCTTCGGGCGTGCGTTTCACATCCTTGATATGGGCGTGAACCGAGGCGGGCAGCGCCGCCACCGCGTCATCGGCAAAATTTTTGAGTTGCGGACGATGGGACGCGGTGTTGGCAGCGTCATAATTCAGCCCCAGCCATGGGGAACCGAAACGACGCGTGAGAGCGATGCCCTCCTGCGCGATGTTGAAAAGGTTGTCGCTGCCGTCGCCGGGATTTTCCAGCCCGATCACGATGCCGAAGGCTTCGGCACGGCGCAGAAGTATCTCGATATTGCGCAGGAACCGGTCTTCGCGCTGCCGGGCCGATGCATTGGTGGCGATTACCTTCGCGCCGATTCCCGCCGCAAAAGCCATTCTACCGGTGAAAATTTCAACGGAATCGTCCAGCCCAAGATCGATATGCGACGACATGGCATGGCAGCCGAGCCCGGCATCATCAAGCGAGCGGCGCCATGAGGCCATTTCAGCCGGCAGGAACGCGCTTTCGTCGAATGGTTCGGTGTAACCGACGATAAAGGCAGGCTCCACATGGCGAAAACCGATCCTGGCGATGCTTTCCAGCATCTCCTCACGCCCATAGCCGTCATATGGCGCGCCGGACGCCGATATGATGCGATCTTTCATGCAATCCTCCCATTGAGCCACAGCCGAAGGGACGATGCCGATCACGCTGCAACCTCATTATTCCGACCGGAAAATGACGGAGAGGTCCGCTCGTGAGCAAGCGGAAAAAATTAACGCGTCAGTGAATTCAATTCACGTAACAGCCGCATTCCTATTCAAATGCAGGATCCTGAAGATCTTCGATCAGCCAGTCGGCAAACCGTCTCGCCAGTCTGCGCTGGCTGCCGGATTTGGGATAGGCGAGATAATGGCCGACATAGTGAAGGTCCTGCGTCGCGCCGCTCAGGGGCGCGACCAGCCGCCCGGATTTTATCTCGCGATGGGCAAGGCGTGTCGATTCCAGCGCCACACCGACGCCATTGGCGGCGGCATCGATCGCCAGGAAACTGCGGTCGAAACTCATGGCCTGAATGGGCGGCTTGCCGAGCCCATTGGCCTCGAACCAGTCCGGCCATTGCAGACGTTTGTTGTCGCTTCGAATAAGCAATTGCCGGTTCAAATCCCGGGGTGTCCTGATCTCGTCCGCGAGCGCCGGCGAGCACAGCGGCGTGACACGCTCGCTGCCCAGCGGAATGATGATGAGATCGTCTCCCTGCGGTTCGCCATAGATGATATCGGCATCGAATTCACCATCGACGAAACGCACATAGGCCGTGCTGGCCGCCAGCCGCACCTCAATGCCCGGATTGGCGTTCAAGAATTGCGGCAGGCGCGGAGACAATACCTGCGCCGCATAGCTGGGCGCACAATGCAGGCGCAGAAGATGGGAGCGGTTGGAGGACACCACCTCGATGCCCTGCCGCAACTCCTCGAAGGCGTTCGATGCATGTGTCAGAAGCGTCTGCCCCGCCGCCGTCAGGCGCACGGTTCGCGTGGTGCGCTCGAAAAGCGGCGTGCCGAGCACCCTTTCGAGCTTGACGATAGCATGGCTGACGGCGCTCGCCGACAGGTTGAGCTCATCGGCAGCGGCCCGGAATGAGCCGAGCCGGGCGGCGGATTCGAAGGCGCGGATGGAGGTGAGTGAAATGCCGTTCAACATTCGATTACTGAAGCAGATTCATGAGATGATGTAAACTTCGCGTTTGAAGCGCCCTCTGCCCATCTGCAATATCGAGGCTGCATTCGTCGCAGGACGGGATGCGGCGGCAGGTCGGGAGCACCGCCGTCAAGCGTATGGAGCCGGCCCGCCCGGCTTGGGAGGATTGCTTATGTTGTTGAATGGAAAGACCGCGGTTATTTCAGGCGCCGCCAGCAAGCGTGGCATCGGCCGCGCGACGGCGGAACTTTTCGCCCGCCACGGCGCCCGCGTCGCCATCGTGGATCTGGATGAAGCCGGCAGCATCGAAGCCGCGGCCTCGCTTGAAAAAGTGGATGGCGGCGAGCATCTCGGCGTCGGCGGCAATGTGGCGGATCGCGCCTCCTGCGAGGCGGCCGCGCAAAAAGTCATCGCCGCTTTCGGCAAGATCGATATCCTCATCAATAATGCCGGCATTACCCAGCCGGTGAAGACGCTCGACATTACCGGCGCAGACTGGCAGCGCATCGTCGATGTCAACATGACCGGTGTGCTGAATTTCAGCCAGGCCTTCATTCCCAATATGCGCGACAATGGCGGCGGCTCGATTGCCTGCATGTCGTCGGTCTCCGCACAGCGTGGCGGCGGCATTTTCGGCGGGCCGCATTATTCGGCGGCCAAGGCGGGCGTTCTCGGTCTCGCAAAGGCCATGGCGCGTGAATTCGGACCCGACGGCATTCGCGTCAACTCCGTCACTCCCGGCCTGATCCAGACCGACATTACCGGCGGCAAGCTGACCGACGACATGCGCCGCGACATTCTCAAGGGCATTCCGCTCAACCGTCTCGGCGACGCCATCGATGTCGCCAATATCTATCTCTTCCTCGCCTCGGACCTCTCCTCCTACGTCACCGGTGCGGTTGTCGATGTGAATGGCGGAATGCTCATTCACTGAAAACCACCTGTCGAAGCCGGTAAACCGGCTTCGATTTTTCTGACCGGGAGGAGGAAACCATGGCTCAGGGATATCGGCACGCAGATGCAACCGGGGAAGCGGCGCTGGCGAATGTATCGCTGGCGGAACGCGCCTGGCGCATCCGGCGCAACGCCCTTTTGATGGGTGAGGTGCAGGGACAGGGTTATGTCGGCCAGGCGCTCGGCATTGCCGATGTTCTGGCGGTGGCCTGGTTTCACACCATGCGTTACCGGGCGGACGATCCGCACTGGGAAGGCCGCGACCGGTTTCTGCTCTCCATCGGCCATTATGCGATTGCACTTTACGCAGCGCTCATCGAGGCGGGCGTTATCCCGGAAGACGAGCTGGAGACCTATGGCTGCGACGGGTCGCGCCTGCCCATGTCCGGCATGGCCTCCTATACGCCGGGCATGGAAATCACCGGCGGATCGCTCGGCCATGGGCTTGGTATTGCGGTGGGCATGGCTCTTGGCCTCAAACGCAAGAATTCCGACCGGTTCATCATCAACCTGATGTCGGATGGCGAGCTTGGCGAAGGCTCCACCTGGGAAGCCGCCATGGGCGCATCCCATCACAGGCTCGGCAATCTCATCAATCTTGTGGATTTCAACAATCAGCAGGCGGACGGCCCTTCCCGCGAGATGCTGTCCTCCGAACCTGTGGACGCCAAATTCGCGGCCTTCGGCTGGCATGTGCAGCGCGTGGACGGCAACGATATCGACAAGGTTCGAGATGCCTTCGATATCGCCATGTCACTTACCGATGACAGGCCGCGCGCCATCATTTTCGATACCCGGATGGGCCGCGGCGTGCCCTTTCTCGAAAACCGCGAAATCACCCATTTCATTCGCGTGGAAGCGCATGAATGGAAGCTGGCGCTCGACGCCCTTGAAGAAGGACGGCCGCAATGAGTGCAGCAGCCCCGCAGAAGCGCCTCACCACATCGGCGATGATCGCCTCCATCGCCGCCGAAGGCCAGCCGACACGCCCTGCTCCCTTCGGTCACGCTCTCGTTCAGCTGGCGAAGGAACGCGAGGATATTGTCGGCCTCACCGCCGATCTCGGCAAATATACCGACCTGCATATTTTCGCCAAAGCCTTTCCCGAGCGCTTTTATCAGATGGGCATGGCAGAGCAGCTTTTGATGAGCACTGCGGCCGGTCTGGCGCGCGAAGGTTTCGTGCCCTTTGCGACCACCTATGCGGTCTTTGCCGCCCGCCGCGCCTATGATTTCATCGCGATGGCAATTGCCGAGGAAAACCTGCCGGTGAAGATCGTCTGCGCCCTGCCCGGCCTGACGACGGGTTACGGCCCCAGCCATCAGGCGACCGACGATCTGGCGATTTTTCGCGCGCTGCCGAACATGACGATCATCGACCCATGCGATGCGACCGACATAGAAGGCGCTGTGCCGGCGATTACGGATTATAATGGCCCCGTCTATATGCGCCTGCTGCGCGGCCAGGTGCCGGTGGTGCTCGAAGAATATGGCTATCGGTTCGAACTCGGCAAGGCGAAGCTTATCCGCGATGGTGCGCAGGTCCTTTTCATATCGTCCGGCATATTGACGATGCGGGTTCTCGAAGCGGCTGCCCTGCTTGAAAAGGAGCGCGTCGGCTGCGCCGTGCTGCATTCCCCCACCATCAAGCCGCTCGATACCGCCTCGATCTTCGCGGAAGTGGACCGGGCGGATCGTCTGGTCATCGTGGCGGAAAACCACAGCGAAATCGGCGGGCTTGGAGAGGCTGTGGCAATGGCGCTGATGAAAAGCGGCCGTGCGCCGCGCCTGCGGCAGATCGCCCTGCCCGACGCCTTTCTGGATGCAGGTGCGCTGCCCACCCTGCATGACCGCTACGGCATCTCGACGGCGATGATCGTGGCGCGCGCAAGGGCGTGGCTGGAGAATGAAAGTTTTGAAGTACCGCGCGGTTCGGTCTAAAGGCTGAAGCTCAGACATGGTGCGGAATCAGCCGGAGGGAGCCGGCGGTTTCAAGGGAGTGGAGCGCGTTATCCGCGTGTTCGGACAACGCCGAGGGTGTTTAAATCCAGGGAGGAGAAAAATGAGTATTTCCATCAACAGGCGTATGTTCCTGACCGGTACCGGACTGGCACTGGCGGCGCCGGCCATTCTGACGACGGCCCGCAACGCCCGGGCCGCCACGACGCTGACGCTCGGCCACGGGGCTGCGCCGGGCAATCCGCGCACGCTCGCGGCCGCGAAATTCGCGGAACTCGTTGCCCAGAAAACCGAAGGCCGCGTGGCGATCAATGTCGCCGGTTCGGAAACGCTTGGCAGCGACGCCGCCATGCTGACCAGCCTGCGCACCGGGGCGCTGGATTTCACCGCCAACAGCCAGGGTCCGGTTTCGAGCGTTGTTCCTGAACTTGCGGCGCTCGGCCTGCCTTTCCTGTTCAGCAACGCCGATCAGGCGATCAAGGTGCTAGAGGGCGATGTCGGCGCATCGCTCGATGCGCGCTTCCAGAAGGTCGGCATCGTGCCGCTCGACTGGTGGGACAACGGCATCCGCCATGTCTCCAACTCCAAACACGCCATCACCAAGCCGCAGGACGTCGCGGGCCTGAAAATCCGTACCCCCGCCGACCCGATGACCATGGATATTTTCAAGGCGCTGGATGCGGCGACGGTTCAGATCGCCTTCGGCGAACTCTACATCGCGCTTCAGCAGGGCGTGGTGGACGGGCAGGAAAATCCGCTCGTAAATATCGAAAGCTCCAAGCTTTACGAGGTCAACAAACATATCAGCCTCACCGCCCATAAATGGGAGTCCACCCCGTTCCTGATGTCCAAATTCGCCGAGGGGCGGCTGGGCAAGGATTTCGAGGCGGTCAAGGCGGCTGCGAAGGAGGCCGGAGCGCTTCAGCGCAAACTTTCGGCGGAAAAGGCAAGCGCGTCTCTGGCCGCCTTCAAGGCCAATGCCGCCATCGAGGTGGTGGAAGACATCGACCACGCCGCTTTCGCGAAAGCGACCGCGCAGGTGCTGGAGACATGGAAGCAGAAGCCCTTCGGCGATTTCGTCGCCGAGCTGGAAAAGGCCGCCAAGGGCTGACGATCAGGATGCCGGGCCGGTTCATGCCGCCCGGCCTCGCCTTCATGTCCACCGACAGGATCGGCGGGAGCCTCACTCACGCCGACATTCATACGGTTTCAGTTTTCAGGAGATGCGCCAATGCTCGAAGGAGCCTTGTCCGCCGCCAATCGCGTTGACAGTTTCATCGCCATCCTCTGCCGCATCATCATCGTGGCAACCGGCATTCTGCTCACGGTCATCATGACCGCAAACGTCATCGTCCGCTATCTATCGACATCCGGCGGGCTGGATTTTGCGGAAGAACTGCCGACCATGCTGTTTCCATGGTTCATCGTCGCCGGCATTACCCTTGCCGCGCAGAGCGGCGCGCATATGGCGGTTGAATGGATTTATGACAAGTTCGACGAACGCGGCAAGGTGGCCGTTCTGCTGTTCGCCAATCTCGTGACGGTCGCAAGCTTCGTCATTCTCGCGCAGCAGGCGCTTGTCGTCGCCGAGATCGCCGGCGCGGAAATCAGCCCTGTGCTGCAGCTGCCCAACAGTATCGGATATTATTCCATCGCCTTCGGCGCAGCACTGGTCTCGGTCACGACCGCAACCGCGAGCCTGCGCATTCTCTCCGGCGGCTGGCATGCCCGCCCGCACGGTGCAACCGAGGAGATACCGCTATGACCATCGTGATGATCATTGCATTTTGTATTCTCATGATGATTGCGGTTCCGGTCGGCTATGCGCTGATCATCTCTGCCGGCGTCGCCGTGCTGTGGAACGGTTATGTGCCGCTTTCGATCGTGGCGCAGCAGGTTTACGACCAGACGCAGTCTTTCCCGATGCTGGCGCTGCCGTTCTTCATGCTCGCGGGCACACTGATGCTCGGCGGCAAACTCGGAACCCAGCTTCTCGAACTCGCCTCCAAGGCCATGCAGCGCTGGCGCGGCGGCCCGCTTTCCACCACCGTCATTTCCTCGGTCGTGTTCGGCGGCGTTTCCGGCTCGGCGGTCGCCAATGCGAGCGCACTCGGCTCGGTGCTCATTCCATGGCAGAAGCGCCAAGGTTACCCCGCTCCCCTCTGTGCGGCCAATAATGCCACCTCGGCTGTCATCGACGTGCTCATTCCGCCGTCGATCCCGATGATCCTCTATTCGCTGGTCAGCGGCGTCAGCATCGCCAATCTGTTCATCGCCGGCATTCTGCCGGGCCTGCTCATGGCCGTCGGTTTCATCTTCGTCTGCTGGGCCATTGCCGTGCGGCGTGGCTATGCGGTGCGTGACGAACGCATTCGCAAGCGCGATCTGGCGCTACTTGCATTCCGCAGCCTGCCGGCGATCCTTCTGCCGATCCTGATCATCCTCGGCCTGCGCTTCGGCTTTGCAACGCCGACCGAAGTGGCCGTTCTTTCCGTCGTTTATTCGCTCGTGCTCAGCATCTTCTTTTATCGCGATCTGACGTGGAAGCGTTTCTGCGACAATTTCGTCGAGGCTGGCTCCGCAACCGGCGTCGTCATGTTGGTCATCATGGGCAGCGCGGCGGTGGGCTGGGTGCTCACCTTCGATCAGGCGCCGCAGCATTTCGCCACCTGGGTAGCCGAGAATATCTCCAACCCGATCCTGATCATTCTCATGATGAACATCCTGATGCTGATCATCGGCATGCCGCTCGATCTGCCGCCGTCGATCCTGCTGCTCGGACCGATCTTCGTGCCGCTTGCGGATATGATCGGGCTCGACCGGGTGCAGCTCGGCATGATGATGGTCATCAACCTCGGTATCGGGCTCTATACGCCACCGATCGGCACCACGCTCTTCATCTCGTCCTCCATAGCCAGAGCGCCGCTCGGCGCGACGACGAGGGAATTGTGGCCGTTCTTCACCATGGCGATGCTGCTTCTCATCGCGGTCAGCTTCATTCCCGCGCTCACGATCTACTGACATAAGGCCCGCAACAAATCGGCAGCCAAAAACCACCGGCCGGGTCTCCCCGGCCGGTGGTTTTAGTATTCAAGATGTGCCGCTTACATCGTTCAATCTGCTTTGTTCATGGTTTCGACGATCAAATCACGATCTGCGATGCACCCTTCACGAAATTTTAGGGGATTGCGGAACACATATGGAACATATAGTGTTCGTTCTGTATTTGTTTCGCGACTTCAACGACGATTCTCAAGGGTGTTTTCCTCATGCTCACGCGCAAACAGCAGGAATTGCTTCTCTTCATTCATGAAAGAATGAAAGAGTCCGGCGTGCCGCCCTCCTTCGATGAAATGAAGGACGCACTCGATCTTGCCTCCAAATCCGGCATCCACCGGCTGATCACCGCACTCGAGGAGCGCGGCTTTATTCGCCGGCTACCTAACAGGGCGCGGGCGCTGGAAGTCATCAAATTGCCTGAGGCCTATACGCCGGGTGCAAGGCCGCAGCGCGGCTTCTCGCCGAGCGTCATCGAAGGCAGCCTCGGCAAGCCGAAGACGCCGGAGCCGGCCCCGGCCCCCAAGGCGCCGGCCAATGATCTCGGCGGCGCCGTCACCGTGCCGGTCATGGGCCGCATCGCCGCCGGTGTGCCGATTTCCGCCATCCAGAACAACACCCATGATGTGGCCGTACCGGTCGACATGCTCGGCTCGGGCGAACATTACGCTCTTGAGGTCAAGGGCGACTCGATGATCGAGGCCGGCATTTTTGATGGCGATACCGTCATCATCCGCAACGGCAATACGGCCAATCCGGGCGATATCGTCGTAGCACTGGTGGATGATGAAGAAGCGACCCTGAAGCGTTTCCGCCGCAAGGGAGCCTCCATCGCTCTGGAAGCGGCCAATCCCGCCTATGAGACCCGCATTTTCGGACCGGACCGGGTGAAAATCCAGGGCAAGCTGGTTGGTCTGATCCGCCGCTACCATTAATTGGCAGCCCGCCTTTTTTCGCCAGGGGCGTCATCGAGAAGATGACGCTCCCTTTGAGGCATCTTGGCTTGTTCCCTGGAACAGAGTGGCTCTGCGGAAGTAAAGAGAGGGTGCGTTTCGTTCTCGTCTCCGGGCGGTGACGCGGGTTTGCTTCTTTCGCCCTACCCTCACCTTCCCATTCATCAACGCGGCTTATGGGAGCCATGGATTATTTGCAATATTCCAGGGGCCCTCCGCCGGTATAGAAATGCGCGTCATATCGGGGAAACACGTCATGTACGATCTTTATATCGCCAACAAGAACTATTCCTCATGGTCGCTGCGGCCCTGGGTATTGATGCGCACGCTCGGCATCGCCTTCGATGAAAAACTCGTTCCCTTCGGCGAAGGCGTTTCCTTCTCCACCTTCTCGCCGACCGGCAAGGTGCCCTGCCTTGTCGATGAGGGCGTGACGGTTTGGGAATCGCTGTCGATCGCCGAATATCTGGCGGAAAGACATCAGGGCGTCTGGGCGAGCGACAAGCAGGCAAGGGCCTGGTCACGGTCGGCGGCGAGCGAAATGCATGCGGGCTTTTCCTCGCTGCGCAATCTCTACCCGATGTCGGTCGGCATTCGCGTAAAACCGAAGGGTGGCGATACCGGGCTTGCGGCCGATATAAAGCGCATCGATACGCTGTGGAGCGAAGGCCTCGCGAAATTCGGCGGGCCTTTTCTTGCCGGCCAGAAATTCACGGCGGTCGATGCCTTCTTCTGCCCTGTGGCATTTCGTTTCCAGACTTATGGCGCGGAACTTTCCCCTGCGGCGAAAGCCTATTGCGACCGGCTGCTCGCCCTTCCCGCCATGCGCGAATGGTACGAGGCCGGGCTGAAGGAAGTCTGGCGCGATGCGGCGCATGAAGAGGAAATTAGCGGGATCGGCGAATTGACTGCGGATCTGCGCATCAAGGCATGACGGTCCATGCTGGCGGCGCTCTATTGCGATGCCGCCAGCAACCGCATGACGGCATCAGGCACGTCGTGATCGAAACGGCCGCTTTTCCAGTCGTAATAGCGATGTTCGCTCCAGGGCCTGTCCATGCCGGCGATTGCCGCGCGCAGCCTGCCAACCACCCCTGCCTGATCGCTGCCGGCGAAGTCCATTTCCAGCGAACCGATCCGCCGCAGGATATCGCGGTTCAGCAGAAGTGCGCCCGAGCGACATTGGGAGAAGGACGTTCTGCGGGAGACGATAACGATATCGGCAATATCGCAAGCCTTTCCGGCAAAGCGGCCGTCTTCCAGAACGATGATCCATTCGCCGCTTCCCGCGCGCGCCACGCACCATGTGCCTTTGCTGCAGGTGAAAACACCGGGCTCGGTGTCTCTCAGGGCTGCCGTCATCTGCCGTGCAACCGCGCTCATCTCTTGCGGATCAAGCTTCGCCTTGGGGGTCAAAGCCACGGTTTTTGCCGTGGCCTCGGTCTTTAGAAAGACCGGCGGCACAGGCTGTTCCGGCAAAAGCAGCGCCCTTTGCCATTGGCCATAAACGAAACCCTGCGGCTGAGCCTTCGTCGTGTAGGCTTTGCCGTCCTCCAGCAATGCCACCAGCTCGCCATCCTCGTGAACAAGCAGGTCGGGCGGATCGCGATAGGCCGTGGCGGACGACAGGCCGAAGGCGAGGAACAGAAGCGGCATGCCCAGAAGCGCAAGCCGGCTGCGCAGCAAAGTCAGCAGCAGAAAGCCAGCCGAGGCGAGCCCCAGAAACCACCCGTGCGGCCGGCCCGTCGCAGCGCTTCCGCCCCAGGACGCCACTTCCTGCGCCACCTCGATGACGAGGGCCATGCCGTATCCCATGACTTTCAGGAATGGCGCGTCTAGCCCGAAAGGCATCAGCAGCATGGCGACGAGGCCGAAAGGCATGACAATCAGCGACATCAGCGGCATGGCGGCCAGATTGGCGAAAAGTCCATAGGTGGTCACACGCTGAAAATGCTCGACCGAATAGATCGCCGTCGAAAGGCCGCCGATCAGCGACGTCGTGATGACGCCGCCGATGATGGTGCCCACCGTTTGCGCCACCGTCATCCATGCCGGTTTGCGCCCGATGAACAAACGCTCGCGATCGATACGCCAGCGGCTCCAGGCGGCATAGGAGGCGACGAGCGCGATGGTCGCGGCAAAAGACATCTGAAAGCTTGGGCCCATGATTTCCGAGGGCGAAAAAGCGAGAATGACCAAAGCGGAAAGCGCAACATTCCTGAGGCTGAGCGAGGGTTGATCGAACAGCACCGCGATCAGCATCACCGACATCATCAGCCAGGCGCGTTCGGCGGAAACGGCAAAACCTGAAATCAGGTAATAGGCAAGCGTCATCAAGAGCGCGGCGAAAGCCGAAATCTTCTTCACGGGCCAGCGCTGCGCAAATGCCGGAAAAAGGCTGAAGGCAAGCCTCAACCCCACGAAGAATATGCCCGACGCCAGCGCCATGTTGAGCCCGGATATGGCGACGATATGGGCAAGGCCGGAAAGCCGTAACGCTTCCATCGTTTCGGCGGATATGGCCTGTCTCTCATCGGTGACGATGGAGGCGGCAAAAGCGCCGGCATCGCCGCCGATGGTGTTGCGGATGCGCTCGGCAATGGCGGTGCGAAGGCCATAGAGCCGCATGTCGGCCCATTCCAGCCAGTCCGTCTTCGCGTCAATGCCGGGCGGAGTTACCGTCTGTGGCGGCTTATAGAAGAATCCGGTCGCGCCTATGCCTCTGAAATAGGAGGCGAAGGCGAAATCGTTGAGCCCCGGCAAGGCCGGGCCGGATGGCGGCGAAAGTCGCGCCTTGCCACGAATGGTCGCGCCGAGTGCGGCGGGCTCGCCTCCCCCGCGTGACAGGAGCGAGACCTTCTCTGGCGGGCGTGACAATGCCGGCGCTTCCGTCGTGGTTAGTTGCACCACATATCGCCAGTCCCCGCGCGCATCCACCTCGCGGCGGGTCACCGTGCCGGTAATGGTGGTGGTGACGGGCGTATCCAGCACCACCGTTCCCGCACGCCATGTTTCGACCCCGGCGAAAAGCATGCCCAGCAAAAGCAGCGCGAAAAGGCCGTAGGCCGTCGCTGCGAAGCCCGAGCGATATTTCGCGAAGAACGCCAGACCGGCGGCGATGAAACATGTAATCGCCAGAACGGAGAATGAAGGCGAGGTGTTGAGGGAAAACCAGAGGATCGCGCCGCAGCCGATGAAGACCGGAACGAAAAGAAAATCGTGGCCGAATGCGCGCTCCTCGGCAAAGCATGCGGCGATTTTTTGAGAGGCGATAGCTCGCAGGTTCGGCTTACCGACAAGGGCGGGCGTATCATATGTCGCGACATCGCCGGTTCTGCGAAGCGGATAAAGGATTTCCGCCGTGCCGGGCAAATCGCCCTGCATCGTTTCGGCATGTCTGAAATGCTGTTTTTCCCCTTGACCGAGCAATCCGCGCCGCGCCCCTGCCGCACCGGGAACAGGTTTGCAGGCGGATGCGAGGGATTGCAATCCTTTCCTTTAACCCTGCGTTGACTGAGATTGAATTGCCATCGCTGGGAAAGACGAAAGCAAAGCAATTGCGTTTGCCGCAATGCACAATTTGACCTTTGGATAGCTTGGCATCTGCGCAAGGATCATATAGCTAATCGGTAGACGCTTAACCGCGGGGCGTGTCTCAACGCCCCCACCCGCATGTTTTCGGAGGATCAGTATGACGGAAAAAAGCGCTACAGTGACACTTGGCGAAAAACAGGTCGAACTCCCGGTCAGGGAGGGCACGATCGGACCAAGCGTCGTCGATATCGCCACGCTGTACAAGCACACGGGCTCTTTCACTTACGACCCGGGTTTCACGTCGACGGCCTCCTGCGAATCCAAGATCACCTATATCGACGGTGACGAGGGCGTTCTCCTGCATCGTGGCTTCCCCATCGAGCAGCTCGCCGAACAGGGCGACTTCCTGGAAACCTGCTATCTGCTGCTTTACGGCGAACTGCCGACCGCGGCTCAGAAGAAGGACTTCGACACCCGCGTCACGCGCCACACCATGGTGCATGAGCAGATGAGCCGCTTCTTCACCGGCTACCGCCGCGATGCGCATCCGATGGCCGTCATGTGCGGCACGGTCGGCGCCCTCTCTGCCTTCTATCACGACTCGACCGACATTACCGATCCGCACCAGCGCATGGTCGCTTCGCTGCGCATGATCGCCAAGATGCCAACGATCGCCGCCATGGCCTACAAGTACCATATCGGCCAGCCCTTCGTTTACCCGAAGAACGATCTCGATTACGCCTCCAACTTCCTGCACATGTGCTTTGCCGTGCCCTGCGAGGATTACAAGGTCGATCCGGTTCTGGCCCGCGCCATGGACCGCATCTTCATCCTGCATGCCGATCACGAGCAGAACGCCTCCACCTCCACGGTGCGTCTTGCAGGTTCGTCGGGTGCGAACCCCTTCGCCTGTATCGCGGCTGGCATTGCCTGCCTCTGGGGCCCGGCTCATGGCGGCGCCAACGAAGCGGCGCTCAACATGCTCAACGAAATCGGCACGGTTGACCGTATTCCGGAATATATCGCCCGCGCCAAGGACAAGAACGACCCGTTCCGCCTGATGGGCTTTGGCCACCGCGTCTACAAGAACTACGACCCGCGCGCCAAGATCATGCAGAAGACGATGTACGAAGTGCTGGAAGCCACCGGCAACTCTGACGATCCGATCATGCAGGTCGCGCTGGAACTGGAAAAGATCGCCCTTTCCGACCCCTACTTCGTCGAAAAGAAGCTTTACCCGAATGTCGACTTCTATTCGGGCATCACGCTGAAGGCGCTCGGCTTCCCCACGACCATGTTCACCGTTCTCTTCGCTCTTGCCCGCACCGTCGGCTGGATCGCACAGTGGAACGAAATGATCGAAGATCCGCAGCAGCGCATCGGCCGTCCGCGCCAGCTCTATACGGGCGCCGGCAAGCGCGACTACGTTCCGGTTTCCAAGCGCTAAGCCGCGAAACCCTATAAGATCAAAGGCCGGCAGGTTTTCACCCGCCGGCCTTTTTTGTTGGGCATCCGAACGGTGCTCAATGGCGTGCAGCAACGCCCAGGAACTGCTTGAGTTCGGGTGTCGCGGGATTGGAGAACACCTCTTCCGGCGGGCCAATTTCATGCACCCTGCCCTCATGCATGAAGACGACGCGGGAGCAGACGTCGCGCGCAAATTTCATTTCATGCGTCACCATCAGGAGCGTCATGCCCTCGGCGGCGAGTTCCCGCACCACGGCCAGCACTTCCGCCACCAGTTCGGGATCGAGCGCCGAGGTGATCTCATCGCACAGCAGCGCGATCGGCTGCATGGCGAGTGCACGGGCAATGGCGACGCGCTGCTGCTGGCCGCCGGACAATTCGTCGGGATAGGCGTCGAATTTATGCGCCAGCCCGACCCGTTCCAGCATCTTGCGGGCAACGGCTTCGGCTTCCGGCTTTGGGGTCTTCTTCACCACGGTCTGCGACAGCATGACGTTGCCGCCGACGGTCTGGTGCGGGAAAAGATTGAACTGCTGGAAGATCATGCCGACCTTCAGCCGCAGGGCTTTGAGATGCAGATCGTCTTCGAGAAGCTGCGCGCCGGCGACCGATATGGAACCGGCCGAAATCGTCTCCAGCCCGTTGATGCAGCGAAGCAGGGTCGATTTTCCCGATCCGCTCTTGCCGATGATGGCGATGACCTCGCCCGGCTCCACATCGAGGTTGATGCCCTTCAGAACCTCGTTGCTGCCATAGCTTTTGCGGACTTCAGTGATTTCGATGAGCGACATTGAGCTTCCTTTCGAGGATCTGGCTGCTCTTCGACAGAGGCCAGCACAGCGCGAAATAGATGAGGGCGACGAGGCCATAAACGGTGAAGGGCTGGAAGGTGGCGTTGGTGACGACCGTGCCGGCCTTGGACAGTTCCACGAAACCGATGATCGAGGTCACGGCCGTTCCCTTGATGACCTGCACGAAGAAACCGACGGTCGGCGGAATGGCGACCCGCATGGCCTGCGGCAGGATGACATAACGCATCTGCTGCAGGCGTCCCATGGCAAGGCTCGCCGATGCCTCCCATTGGCCCTTGGCGACGGATTCCACGCAGCCGCGCCAGATTTCGGTGAGGAAGGCCGCTGCCCACAGGATCAGCGTCAAACCCGCCGCCAGCCAGGCCGGCACATCGATGCCGAACAGGCCGAGGCCGAAAAAGGCGATGAAGAGCTGCATCAAAAGCGGCGTGCCCTGAAAAAGCTCGACATAATAGCGCGCAAAAACCCGCATCGATTTTTTTCGGGAAATGCGCATGAACAGCAAAAGCAGCGCCACCATGCCGCCGCCGACGAAGGAGACGAGCGACAGCAGCACGGTCCAGCGCGTGGCGAGCAGCAGGTTTCTGAGAATATCCCAGGTGGAGAATTCGATCATCGGACGCTCCTGCGCGGAAAGATGAGGTTGCCGCCCATGACAAGCACCTGCCGGAGAAGGATGGCCAGCACGAGATAAATGACGGTGGAGACCATATAAGCTTCGAAGGCGCGGAAGGTACGCGACTGGATGAAATTGGCGGCGAAGGTCAAATCCTCGGCGGCGATCTGCGAGACGACCGACGAGCCGAGCATGACGATCACCACCTGCGATGAAAGAGCGGGCCAGATGCGTTGTAGTGAGGGAACCAGAACCACATGCCGGAAGGTCTCGAAACGGGTCATGGCAAGGCTTGCCCCCGCCTCGAACTGCCCCTTCGGCGTCGCCTGGATGCCGGCGCGGATGATTTCGCAGCTATAGGCCCCGAGATTGACAACCATGGCGATATTGGCGGCGGTCAGTTCCGACAATTGCAGGCCAAGCGATGGCAGGCCGAAAAAGATAAAAAACAATTGTATGAGGAATGGCGTATTGCGAATGAGCTCCACATAGGTCGCGACCGGCGGCCGCAGCCATTTGGGCCCGAGCGCACGCACCCAGGCGCAGACGATGCCGAGGGCGATGCCGAGAACGCCGCCGATGGCAATCAATTCCAGCGTAACTGCGATGCCTTTGGCGATCTGCGGATAATAGTCGAGAAGCCATCCAAAATCGAATGTGTATTTCACCCGATGCTTCCTTTCGGCGAGGACAAACCATGCGCCGGTCCCGCCTCAAGGCAAGGCCGGCGCATGCATTTTGCCGGGTTGCTCAGAGATCCTTAGGCAGGTCGGTTTTCAGCCATTTCTGCGCGATCGTGTTCAGCGAACCATCGGTCTTTGCGGTGGCGATGATGGCGTTGACCTTCTCCAGCAGCGCCGGCTGTTCCTTGTTCAGGCCGATATAGCAGGGCGAATTCTTGATCAGGAACTTCAGTTCGGGGCGCTTTGGCGGGTTCTTGGCGAGAATGGCGGCGGCCACGACGTTGCCCGTGGCCACGGCCTCCACCTGGCCGGCGAGGAAGGCGGAGATCGTGCCGTTATTGTCCTCATAACGCTTGATGGTCGTATCGGCAGGCGCCACCTTCGTCAGTTCCAGATCCTCGACCGCGCCACGGGTGACACCGATGGTCTTGCCGGACAAATCTTCCGCCTTGGTGACGGCAACCGAATCCGGAGCGAACACGCCGTTGAAGAAAGGCGCATAGGCGGTGGAGAAGTCGATGACCTTTTCACGGTCCGGGTTCTTGCCGAGGCTCGAAATGACGAGATCGACCTTGTTGGTCTGCAGATAGGGAACGCGGTTGGCGCTGGTCACCGGTACGAGTTCGACCTTCACGCCCAGCTTCTCGCCGATCAGATTGGCGACGTCGATATCATAGCCCTGCGGGGCCATATCCGTGCCGACGCTGCCGAAGGGCGGGAAATCCTGCGGGACGGCAACGCGGATCGTGCCGCGGGAGGTGATATCACCGAGCGCATCGGCAAAGGCTGCGGGCGAAAAACCAAGGGTTGCGGAAATCGCGGCAATGGCAAGCAATGAACGTCTGGAAAACATTGGGAATTACTCCTTGGGGCTTGGGGAAAGAGGCTGCAATGAAAGGGAGTTGCGAAGCTCGTAGAGCGGGTCCGGCCTGCGGGTGAGATCGAGACCGGTTTCGACTTCGTCGAGATGGCGGATGGCGAGTTCGGCGGCGGCGTGAAAATCGGTCGCCTTGATCGCCTCGAAGATGCGGCAATGTCCGTCATGCGATTGCTGCGCATGGAAATCGGACTGATAGAGCATAGAAATGAGAATGGTTCTGGCCGTCAGGTCGCGCAGCGTTTCGACGATGATGTCGTTGCCGGCGATTTCGGCGATGCGGATGTGGAAATCGCCCATCAGGCAGGTCAGGCGCTGGCGGTCGCCTTTGGCAATCGCCGCCTTCTCCTCATCGAGATGATCGGCGAGGATGGCGATGCCTTCCGGGCTGACACCGGAAAGATTGCGCAAGAGCCCATATTCGATGATGCGCCGCGCCTCATAGACCTTGATGGATTCTTCGGCAGAGGGCTCCACCACGAACCAGCCCCGGCGCGGGCTGACGGTGACTATGCCGCGCGTCTCCAGCCGCATCATCGCTTCGCGAATGCGCGTGCGCGACACGCTGAAAAGGCTGGCGAGCTGGTTCTCGCTGAGGCGGGTTCCCGGACGGATGCGGGCGGAAAGAATGCCTGAGATGATGGCGTCTTCTACCGCGCTCTGGGCGCTTTCTGATGTATGGCTATCTTGCATACAAGATTGAAAGCAAGAGGTGTGCCAGACGGAAATTTATGGGCCGGGAGCCATCCGATGGTCAGCCGTTTGCCGCACTAACGATCAAATGCAGTAAAATCGCGCCCTCGCCTGCCTGCATCGGCAGCAGGACGGCAGCCCGTGGGAGCGAGAGCCTATATGGTTATTGTGAGGGACGAGCTTTGCTCTTCAGGACATCGAGAAGAATGCGCGCGCCGGTTTCGCCCGGAGGCACATCCGTGTGCAAACGCTGCTGCACGAGTGCATAACCTTCGAGCATCGCCCGCCGCTCGGTGGTGTCGGAAGACAGACGCTCTGCCCAGCGCAGCATCGAACCTGCCCTTACCACCTCGTTGAAATATTCCGGCACGACGGCGTAATCGGCAATCAGGTTCGGCAGAGCCCCTGTCCAGGTCTTCACCCGCTTGCTCAGCATGGTGAAAATCCAATCGGTCTTGTAGACCGAGATCGTCGGTACGCCCGCTAGCGCGAGTTCCAGAATGACCGTGCCGGAAGCGGCAATCGCCGCATCGGCTTCAGCAAATGCATTCCATTTGAAAGCGGAATCGATACCTATTTCGGGCCTGATATCCTCCGGCCATGACGCCGCCAGTTCGCGGATGCGTTTTTCCTGACGCGGCACGGTGGGCAACAGGAACCGCGTCGGACCGTTGCGCTCGACAAAAGCTCTTGCCGCCGCCTGAAACGGCTCCATCAGCCGCGTCGTCTCCGTGGAACGCGAC
Organism: Agrobacterium sp. D14; assembly: GCF_001526505.1. Taxonomy (NCBI): domain Bacteria; kingdom Pseudomonadati; phylum Pseudomonadota; class Alphaproteobacteria; order Hyphomicrobiales; family Rhizobiaceae; genus Agrobacterium; species Agrobacterium sp. D14. The sequence continues at coordinate 370,960 of NZ_ASXX01000001.1, read as the reverse complement.
CCTGGCAGGAGGAGAATGGTCTTCGGTTCGCCATCTGCCGTCAGAGAACGTTCCGCCCGCTTCTGGCGCACTGCCAGCACATCGGGGTCGACGCTGAGGCGATGACCGACAAAAGTTGTCGGCGGACCGCCGAGACGTTGCATGGCTTCCGGCTCGAAGGGCAGCAGAGCCAGCACGTGATCGACATAGGAGAGCATCGCGGTGGCGCGATATTCCTTCCACGCCCAGACGCTGGGGCAGACGTAATTGACGACCGGCAGATGCGGCAATTGCTGCCGGACTTTTTTCGCAACGCGATGGGTGAAATCCGGGCTGTCGATAATCAGCAGAATATCGGGCTTTGTGGCGGCGATTGCCTGAGCGGTCTGGTTGATCCGCGCAATCAGCTTCGGCAGTTTTTTCAGAACCTGCGTGAAGCCCATGATGGAGAGTTCGGAATAGTCGAACAGGGAAACCAGTCCCTGCGCTTCCAGCGCTTCGCCGCCGACCCCGACCAGCTCGACAGGCCCCGCATATTGGGCCTTAAGCGAGCGGATCAGATCCGCACCCAGAAGATCGCCGGATACTTCCCCGGCTATGACCGCCACTTTTAATGCCGCCGTCATCCGATCATATCTCCGCCAAGTGATGTATCGATGCCGCAGACGAATATGCCCGCCTCATCGGCCGCTTTCAACATCGCCTCGCGATCGAGCACCAGCGCCCGCCCGGCTTCGACGGCGATGCCCGCCAGCCCGGCTTTTCGCGCATTCTCCACCGTTTCCACACCGATTGTCGGCAGGTCGGCGCGCACATCCTGCTGCGGCTTGCAGAGCTTTACGAGCACACCCCTGCGGCGCGGGGATATCCGTCCTTCGGCTCGCAATGCCGCAACGCGCGCCAGCATGGCATCCGTGCCCTCGACGCCTTCTAGCGCGACGATGCGGCCACCGACGGCGACGGCGCCCTGCCCCACATCGAGCTTGCCGAGTGCAAGCGCGGCCTCAGCTGCCTTGCGTATATCGCGCAGATCATCCTCGGCAGGTTTTTGCGTACCGAAAGGGCCTATCGCGGCCAGCAGGCCGGGGGCGATCTCGTGAGCGCCGATGACTTTTGCGCCGAGCGTGCCGATGATTTTAATGACCATCTGCAGAACGGCGTCATCGCCGCTCGACAGCAGCGTCCTCACAATGGACGGCAATTTGAGCAGGATGCCAAGCGTGGGGCGGATCTCGCGCCATTCCGGCCGCCGCGCCACACCACCGGATAGCACGACGCGGTCTACCCGGTTTTCGCGCAGCAGACGGCCAAGCCCGGCGACATCGCCGACACTGATGACGGCATTATCGAAACCACTCCAGTCGAAACGGGAATCATCGCGCAACCGCACGATGAAAGGGTTCTCGCCCATCTCACGGGCGGCGGCCGCCACATAAAGCGGCAGCTGGCCGCTTCCGGCCACAATGGCGAGACGCCCGCCGCCTGTCACGGCTCACTTGCCCCGGTTGGGCGAAGAGATCGCGCGGTCGCTATCCGCACCGATGAAATCGATGACTTCAAGCGCCTGTGGGCAATCCAGATAGTCGTTACGGTCGATGGCCGCCGCATTGCCGCGGATCGTGCCTTCGGCCTCGAAAATCGCCTTGTAGACGCGTCTGACCTTATGGATATCGGCGCGCTCGATGCCGGCACGGGTCATGCCGACGACGTTCAGGCCGCCGAGGATGCCGGGATTGCCATTCAGCATGCCATAGGGAATGACATCGTAATTGACAGCCGAAAGTCCGCCGATGAAGGCCTGGCGGCCGATGCGGGTGAACTGGTGCACTGCACAGCCACCGCCGAGAATAGCGCGGTCCTCAATGGTGACATGACCCGCCAGCATGACATTGTTGGAAAGCACGATGTGGCTGCCGAGGCGGCAATCATGCGCCACATGCGAATTGGCGAGGAAGAGATTATCGTCACCGATAATGGTCTTGCTGCTGCCATCGGAACTGCCGGCGTTCATCGTCACGCCTTCACGCATGATGCAGCGCTCACCGATCTCGAGGGTCGTTTCCGAACCGTCGTGGCGAATTGCCTGCGGCGTCCCGCCGATGACCGCCATGGGATGGACAACCGAACCACGGCCGATGACGGTCAGGCCGGAAACAACGGCGTGATTGTGCAGCTGGACACCGTCATGCAGCGTGACTTTCGCGCCGACATAGCTCAGCGCACCGATGACGACGTTTTCACCGATCACCGCACCGTCTTCGATCACGGCGCTCGGGTGAATTCTGGCCGAGGCGGCAATCGTGCTCATTGCTGATCCTCGGGGATCATCATGGCGCCGACATCGGCCTCCGCCACCAGCGCGCCGTCCACCTTCGCTTCGCAATGGAATTTAAAGACATTGCCGCGCTGACGCTGCTTGACGACATGGATTTCCAGACGATCGCCGGGGATCACGGGCTTACGGAAACGCGCATTGTCGATTGTCATGAAGTAGACCAGATGACCGCCCTCGCCCTGGCTGCGAGCGCAGATCGCACCCGCCGTCTGAGCCATGGCCTCGACGATCAGAACGCCCGGCATGATCGGCCGGTCCGGGAAGTGACCGGTGAAATGCGGTTCGTTGACCGTCACGTTCTTGATGCCAATCGCCGAGTTGTTACCGTCGATCTCGATGATCTTGTCGATCAGCAGGAATGGGTAACGATGCGGCAGAAGCTTCATGACTTCCAGAATGTCAGCCGCGCCGAGCGCCGTCTTCGTTTCTTCAGTCATTGTTTTTCTCTCCTGTTTTTTTATCACGCCCTTCAGCGCGCGCCAGAATTTCGGCCATGTCGCGCAGGAAATATTTCATCGGACGCGCGGGCGTGCCGCCATAACGGGCGCCTGCCGGCACGTCCGCCACAACACCGCTCATCGCCGCGATCTGTACGCCGTCGCCAATGTTGATATGGCCATTGATACCAGCCGCGCCGCCAATCATCACGCCGTCGCCGATGCGGGTGCTGCCCGCAATGCCGACCTTGCTGACGATGCCGCAATGGCGGCCGATGCGGACGTTGTGGCCGATCTGGACCTGATTGTCGATCTTGGTGCCTTCGCCGATGACCGTGTCATCCATGGTGCCGCGATCGATCGTGGTGTTCGCGCCAATCTCGACATTGTCCTGAATGATGACCCGGCCGATCTGCACGATCTTCAACATGCCGCGCGGACCGGGCGCATAACCGAAACCGTCCTGACCGATGCGCGCGCCGTTATGGATAATCACATTATTACCGATGAGGGCTGCAAGAACGCTTGCTCCGCCGGCAATGGTGCAATCGCGCCCGATCTGCACATCCTGCCCGATGATGACGCCGGGACCGATCCGAGTGCCAGCGCCGATATGGGCGCCAGCTCCAATCACGGCGAGAGACTCGACGATGACGCCCGCCTCCAGCTTCGCGGATGGATCAACATGCGCAGCATGGGAAATTTCAGCTTCCATCCGCGCGATCGGACCCGGACGCATGGCGGAAGGATGCAACAAGGCACCAACCTGCGCAAAAAGTGTGTGCGGGTTTTTCGATATCAGCGCAGGGGTGTGAGACGGAAGCATGTCTACAAGTGCGGCGTCACAAATGACGGCGCCAGCGTCGCAGGTCTGCAGCTCATCGCGGTTCTTGCGCGAAAGAATATAGCAGAGCTGATCGGGTTTTGCCCGGTAGACCGGCGCAACGGACCGAATGATCCGCTCTCCCGCCGCGTCATCAGACAGTTCCGCCCCAAAACGGTCTGCGATATCTTTCAATCGCAGTCCCTCGTGGGGCGGAAAAAAGGCGTTGTATTCCATCAGCCGGAAACTCCAGAACGTTCAAAGTTGCAGTTCTGGACTGCCGATATCAGAAAGTGTTGGACATGCCAAACCGGAAACGCTGTTCCTCGTCGTAGTCTTCCTTGGCGAAAGGCACGGCGTAGTCGACGCGGATCGGACCGAAGGGCGACGCCCACATCACGCCGATACCGGCGGATGCGCGGATGGAGTTGTCGTCCTTCACACCGGCGCTGTTGGCAACCTTGTTGCCATAGAGCGTGCCGGCATCCACGAAGCCAGCGAGGCGCAGGCCGAAATCTTCCGGAACGCCAGGCATCGGAGCCGTGACTTCAGCAGAAGCGGCGAAATAGGTCGTGCCGCCGATGGAGTCGGAACCGATGCGCGGACCGATACCATCGTTCTTGAAGCCGCGAACCTGACGGCCGCCGAACTTGAACTGATCGAATACCAGTAGATTGTCGCCCGTCGGCATCACGTGACCGGCCTGGCCGGTGAGCGAGCCGATGACATCGTACTCATCGGAAAGCGTGTAGAAGAAGCGAGCCTTGGCGTAAATCTTGTAATATTCGGAATCGCCGCCGAGACCTGCAAATTCGTTCGTCAGAGCAGCCTGCCAGCCTTCGCGCGGCATGTTGCGGTCGTCGAGCGTATTGTAGTTCAGCGTGTTCGAAATGATGGACTGCGTCCAGTCACCGCCACGGATCAGGTCCTTGTAAGGCTCGGCAAGGTTGCTACCGGTTTCCCAGTCGCCCTCACCATCATAATTGATCTGCTTGTAGGTGTACTTGAACGTCGTCGAGAGGTCTTCGGTGATCGGCGCGGTCACGCGCAGCGAGAAGCCCTGCTCGTCGTAGTCATAATAGTCTTCGCTGCGGCTCTGGCTCTTGAACAGGTCGAAACCCGCTGCAAGACGGTAGCCGAGGAAATAGGGTTCCGTGAAGGACAGCGTATAGCTGCGCGCATCGTCTTCACCCGCACCGGCGGCGAGACGGATGTACTGGCCACGGCCGAGGAAGTTCTTCTCTTCGATGGAGGCTTCGAGCAGCACACCGTCGTTCTGCGAATAGCCGGCGCCGATACCGAACGAACCCGTCGACTGATCTTCTACGTCGACAACGATGACGACGCGGTCAGGCGCGCTGCCGCCGGCGGTCGAAATATTGACCTTCGAGAAATAGCCGAGCGCTTCGAGACGGCGCTTTGCAGCCGTGATGACCGTCTGGTTGAACGCATCGCCTTCGGAAATATCGAACTCGCGACGAATGACATAGTCACGCGTACGGGTGTTGCCGCGGATTTCGATACGCTCGACATAGGCGCGCTCGCCCTGGTCGACGATATAGGTCACACCGATGGTGTTGCCAGCCATATCGCGGTCGCCGCGCGGCGTTACGCGGGCAAAGGGATAACCTTCGCCGGCCACGCGCTTGGAAATCGCTTCCATGCTCTGCTGAACTTCCTTGGCGCTGTAGCTTCCGCCCTGGTGGGTTTCCACGAGACCCTGAAGCTCCGAACCGTCGACGCCCGGAACGGTCGATTCGACCGCGACGTTGCCGAAGTTGTAACGCTGACCTTCATCGACCGTGATGGAGATAGTGTATTCGTTCTTGGACTCGTCCAGCACAGCCTCGGAGGACACGACACGGAAGTCGGCATAACCGCGGTTGTAGTAGAACTGGCGCAGCGCCTCTTCGTCGGCGCGCAGCTTGTCCTCGTTATAGACGTCCTTACGCGTCAGGAATGACAGCATGTTGGACTTCTTGGTGTTGATGACGGCGGCCAGACGACCATCGCTATAGGCATTGTTGCCGACGAAATCGATACGGCCGATCTTCGTGCGCTCGCCTTCATTGATGACGAAAGCAATGTTCACACGGCCCTGACCGACGGAAACGGTCTGCGTGGTGACTTCAACATCGCTACGGCCGATGGCGGCATAGGCTTCCTTGATGCGGGCGATATCCGCCGTCACGATGGCCTGATTGAACGGGCCGAGGGACTGGGTCTGCACAACGCCGGCGAGCTTGTCGTCCTTGATCTTGCGGTTACCGTTGAAGACCACCTGGTTGACGAGCTGGTTCTCATTGACGGTCACGACCAGCGTGCTGCCGGAAACGCGCATGGAAACATTCGAGAAATAACCGGTGGCGTAAAGACGCTTCACCGATTCATCGATGTCCGAATTGGAAAAGTTCTTACCCGGCGCAATGGTGATGTTGGAACGCACGGAGTCCGCACCGGACCGGTCGGCCCCGCGAACATCGATCCTGCTGATGACGGCCGCATTTGCAGCGCCAGCAGAGGCAAGCACGCCAAGGCCCGCAACCGAAGCAACACCGGCAGACAGAGCAACCGCCGACACAGCGTTCAAAAATCTTGAACCAGCCTTCATTTCAATTCTTACCTTTTTACGTTGTCCCTCAGCGGGCGGAACCCGACTCCGGCCATGTGCGTCGTTTTACCTGCTTTTCCCCTACAAGCAAGCGCGAACGTTAAATTCTGTTTACTTCGTGCTCCAGAGTGGCTCATTCGCCACTTCGGCATAAAAACAAGGTAAACAAATAACTAACAAAACCGTTAAAACACAATCCTCAGCCGATCAAGCTGCTGATATCATTCCATGTTGCAAAAACCATAAGACCCAAAATCATCATCATCCCGATACGGAACGCGACTTCCTGCGCGCCCGCGCCGAGCGGCCTGCCGCGAATGGCCTCGATGGCGTAGAACACCAGATGCCCGCCGTCCAGAACCGGCACAGGCATCAGGTTCAAAAGACCGATGGAGACGGAAAGAACGGCGGCAAGCTGGATAACGGCGGAAATGCCGAGCGTCGCCATCTGGCCGGAGGCCTGCGCCACACGCACCGGACCGCCAAGCTGATCGGCGTTCATGCGCCCTGTCACGAGATTGCCGATATAGTTGAATGTGCCGGTGATGACGTGGCCCGTTTCGCGCACGCCTTCGACCAGCGCCTCGGACGGCGAATATTCGATGTGGCGGAAGTTGCCGCTGGTCTGGTCGGTGACGATACCGATAATGCCCATTTCCAGCTTGTTGCCGAACTGGTCTGTGGTTTCGGTGCGGGTCGGGACCATCGGCAGCTTCAGCTCCTCGCCCGCCCTTTCGACCGTCACCGTGATCGGCGTGCCCGGCCGGATGCCGACGTAACGGCGGACATCCTCGAAGGTCATCACTTTTTCGCCATCGATCGCGATGAGCCGGTCACCGGGCTGCACGCCCGCGGCGGCAGCCGCGCTGTTTTCACGGACTTCCGCCACGACCGGATCGGCGATCATCCGGCCATAGATACCGAAGAGCACCGCGAAGATGAGAATGGCGAGAATGAAATTGGCGATCGGGCCCGCGGCAACCGTGGCCGCTCTTTTCCACAGCTTTGCACCGGAAAGCGTCTGCGCCCTCTCCTCCAGCGACATATGCGACAGGCCGGAACTATCCGGCTTGCTCGCCGCATCCTCATCGCCGAAGAACTTGACGTAACCGCCGAGAGGTATCGCGGAAATCTTCCATCGCGTGCCGCGCTTGTCGGTGAAACCGATCAGCTCCGGGCCGAAGCCGATGGAGAATGCCGTGGAGCGGATGCCGCACCAGCGACCGACCAGATAATGGCCCATTTCATGGACAAAAACGAGCAGCGACAGCACCAGGATGAAGGGCACGATATAGCCGGTCAGAAAGCCGGTCGCCGCCATTACTGTGTTCATGACAATCTGCCCTTTGTGTCGTGACCTTTCGCGCCGCTCAGAAACCCGGCAACAGACCGCCGCCCGATCCGGGCACGTCGCCGGTTGCCGCCGCATGCACGAAAGCAATGAGGAATACCGTAAAGCAGGCGAAAACAAGACCGTCGACACGGTCCATGAAGCCGCCATGGCCCGGAATGAGATGACTGGAATCCTTGACCTGGAAACGCCGCTTCACGAAGGATTCGAAGAGATCGCCGACCTGGCTGAACACCGAGAGGATAAGGGCGAGCCCCAGCACCAGCACGCTGATCCTGCCGTGATAGGCCATGGACACCGCGCCGCCGCCGATCACGGCCGCTACCGCCCCGCCGATCGCGCCGGACCAGGTCTTGCCGGGCGAGATCGAAGGCGCAAGCTTCGGCCCGCCAATGGCGCGTCCGACGAAATAGGCGAGAATATCCGTCGACCAGACAACGGCGAAGATAAACAGGATGGACACGAAGCCGGTCAGCTCGTCACCACGGATGGCTGCCAGCGATATGCCGCTCAGGCCCGCATAAAAAATGCCGCCCACCAGCCACCAGTTTCTGCCGCGCAAAATTGGGAATAGCGCCGCCGTCAGCGTGAAACCGGATAAGAGCGGCAGATCGAGCGAGGATTCGCCGAATATCGTGTTGCCGGCGATGACGGCGACCGCGAACCAGCCCCAGGCATTGCCGGTCGAATTGGTCTCCGACAGCCGGGTAATCGTCGACCATTCATAATAGATAAGGATCGCCAGAAGGCCCGCGACGATGCGGAACAGAATGCCGCCATACCAGGTCGCGGCCAGAATGACCGCCGCCATGACGATTGCGGACACGATCCGCAGTCTGAGTTCACGGCTCATCAGGCGCCTGCCACGGCAACCTGCTCGGTGAGTGCACCGAAGCGGCGGTCACGCGTTGCATATTGCTCGATTGCGGAGAAGAATCGCTGGCGATCGAAGTCCGGCCAATATTCGGGAACGAACAGGAACTCGGAATAAGCGGCCTGCCAGAGCAGGAAGTTCGACAGGCGCTCTTCGCCGCTGGTGCGGATGATGAGATCCGGATCGGGCATCCCCGACGTGTCGAGTCTGGCCGAAATCATCTCCGGCGTAATGGATTCGGCATTAATCCTGCCTTCGGCGACATCGCGCGCAATCGCCGCCGTCGCACGCGCAATCTCGTCGCGGCTTCCGTAGTTGAAGGCGATGACCAGCGTCAGCTTGGTATTGTCCGCCGTCATCTGCTCCGCCTCTTCGAGGAGAGAACGTATGTCGTGCTTCAGCCCCTGCCGGTCGCCGATGATCCGCACACGGACATTTTCGCGGTGCAGTTCCGCAAGATCACGCCGGATGAAGGCTTTCAAAAGCCCCATCAGATCGCTCACCTCGGATTCGGGTCTGCGCCAGTTTTCCGACGAGAAGGCAAAGAGCGTGAGATAGCGTATTCCGCAATCGCCGGCCGCGCGCACGGTCTCGCGCACGGCCTCCACACCGCGGCGATGCCCCATCACGCGCGGAAGACCGCGCTGCTTTGCCCAGCGTCCATTGCCATCCATGATGATGGCGACGTGCTCGGGTATGGAGGAACGTGTCGTCGTCGGCATATCGATCCAGTAACAGGGCAGCGCGGAATTAAAACGAATAAAATACAGGTCTATCGCGAACGATATCAGACCTGCATGATTTCCTTTTCCTTCTCGGCAAGCAAGCGGTCAATTTCCGAAATCGTGTCATCGGTCATTTTCTGAACCTTTTCCGACTGTCCACGGCTTTCGTCCTGACCGATGTCACCGTCCTTTTCGGCTTTTTTCAGACCATCCATGCCATCACGACGCACATGGCGAATCGCCACCTTGGACTTTTCGGCATAATCGTGGGCGACTTTGACGAGCGATTTGCGGCGCTCCTCGTTGAGTTCAGGCAGAGGAATGCGCAGGTTCTGGCCGTCGACGATGGGGTTGAGGCCGAGATTGGATTCGCGGATCGCACGGTCGACGGCGTTGACCATCGACTTGTCCCAGATGTTGACGCCGAGCATGCGCGGCTCCGGAACGGTGATATTCGCAACCTGGTTCAGCGGTACGCGCGAGCCATAAGCCTCGATGGTGACCGGATCGAGAATATTGGCCGAAGCGCGGCCGGTGCGAAGCGATGCGATATCGCTCTTGAATGCATTGATGGCGCCGTCCATACGGCGCTTGATATCGTTGAGGTCAACACCACTCATCTTGATACTCCATCTTGTCGGCCAAGCCGGCCGTAATCGCCCCTTGAGGCGGCATCGTTTTGATTATTTGTCGTGCACGATGGTCTTGCGGCCGCCGCCGGTCAATATCTGCGCAAAACCGCCCTTCTCGTGGATCGAGAAAACAATGATCGGAATATGGTTTTCGCGGGCAAGTGCGACAGCTGCGATATCCATGACCGCAAGGCCCTTGCCGAGCACCTCGCTATGGGTCAGCTCGTCGAAACGGGTCGCCGTCGGATCCTTCTTCGGGTCGGCGGAATAGATGCCATCCACCTGCGTGCCCTTGAAGATGGCTTCGGCGCCCATTTCCGCAGCGCGCAATGCCGCGGCAGAATCAGTGGTGAAGAATGGGTTGCCCGTACCGCCAGCGAAAATCACCACGCGCCCCTGCGCGAGATGATGGAGCGCCGCACGCTGCGAGAAGCTCTCACAGATTTCAGGCATGGCGATTGCGGAGAGAACGACGGTATCGATGCTGAGCTTGCGCAGCGAGGTTGCGAGCGCCAGCGCGTTGATGACGGTCGCCAGCATGCCCATATGGTCGCCGGTAACGCGGTCGCCGCCTTTGGAGGCCACGGCAACGCCGCGGAAAATATTGCCGCCGCCGACGACAACGCCGACTTCGACGCCCATCGCCCTCGCCTCGGCGATATCGGAAGCGATGCGGTCAGCCACCGCCACATCGATACCGAAACCCTGATCGCCCATGAGGGCTTCGCCGGAAGCCTTGAGAAGAACGCGTTTGTAGATCGGCTTGGAAGACATCATGACTCCTCGGAAATGTAACCGAAACGCGGATACACGAAGGGCACCGCGTTGTCACGCGATGCCCTCCGTTTTCCCAAGATTGGGTAAATATAATCAGCCCTTGGCGACGGCTGCAACTTCGGCTGCGAAATCGCTTTCTTCCTTCTCGACGCCTTCGCCGAGCAGCAGGCGAACCATGCCCGTCACTTCGATGGAAGCGCCGGCTTCCTTTTCGGCTTCCTTAACGGCAGCGCCGACGGTCAGGTCCGGGTTGATGACGAAAGCCTGCGACAGAAGGGCGACTTCTTCGAAGAACTTGCGCATACGGCCATCGACCATCTTTTCGATGATGGCTTCCGGCTTGCCGGATTCGCGGGCCTGTTCGATGAAGACGTTGCGCTCGCGCTCGGCAACGGCGGCGTCGACTTCTTCAGCGCGGATGGCGAGCGGGTTGGTCGCAGCGATGTGCATGGCAACCTGACGGCCGATGGAGTTCAGAACGGCCTTGTCGCCTTCCGACTTCAGGGCAACGAGAACGCCGAGCTTGCCGATGCCGTCGCCGGCAGCGTTGTGGATGTAGGTCGCAACAACGCCGTGCGGAACTTCGAGCGCTGCCGAGCGGCGGAGCGTCATGTTCTCACCGATGGTGGCAATCGCGTCCTTGATGCTGTCGGCAACGGACTTGCCGGTTGCCGGATAGGTGGCAGCGGAAACAGCGTCAACAGTGCCGTTGGTGGTGAGGGCAACCTGGGCGATACCGCGGATGAGGTCCTGGAACGCATCGTTACGGGCAACGAAGTCGGTTTCGGAGTTCAGCTCAACGACGACAGCCTTGTGACCCATGGTGGCAACGCCGACCAGACCTTCGGCAGCCGTACGGCCGGACTTCTTGTCGGCCTTTGCGATGCCCTTGGCGCGCAGCCAGTCGATCGCCGCTTCCATGTCGCCATTGGTCTCAGCAAGAGCCTTCTTGCAGTCCATCATGCCTGCGCCAGACTTTTCGCGCAGTTCCTTCACCATTGCGGCTGTGATTTCGGTCATTGTTTGCCTCTTATCGGTTCGATCGGTCAGCCGGCGGAATTTGCCGTGCCGAAGTTCTGGGTGATGACTGTACCCGGCCGCACACCCTTTGAAACCGGAGAGGATTTCAGGAAAGGGGCATGCGCATTCCCAAGTGCTGCGGCGTCTCCATGCATCGAGATGATGGGTGCCGCTGAAGTATGACAGCGTTATGAAGACTGCCTTCCGTTTCAACCGCATCGGACGCCAGCGATTTCATAAAAACGTGGCGGAGCGCTTGAAACGAACAAGGCCGTCAACCCATTGAAGGTCTTTGACGGCCTTGTCATATCCTGGTCGAGGAGACGGCGACCGAGATCGCCGCCAGACAGGGCCTATATCAGGCGCCAGCCTCGTCTTCGAGAGCGGGCTCGATCGGAGCTTCTTCCGAAGCGCCGATGTCGCGGCCGGAAGCGCCCTGCTGACGGGCGATACCGTCGATGGCAGCGCGGGCGATCAGGTCGCAGTAAAGCGAGATGGCGCGCGAAGCATCGTCGTTACCCGGGATCGGGAAGTCGATGTGGTCCGGGTCGCAGTTGCTGTCGATGATCGCAACGACCGGAATGCCAAGACGCTTGGCTTCTTCGATCGCGATCTTTTCCTTGTTGGTGTCGATGATGAACATCAGGTCCGGAACGCCGCCCATATCGCGGATACCGCCGAGAGCCTTTTCAAGCTTTTCGCGTTCGCGCTCAAGGTTCAGGCGTTCCTTCTTGGAGTAGCCGGAAGCTTCCGAGTTCAGGATCTCGTCGACCTTGCGCAGGCGCTGGATCGAGTTGGAGATGGTCTTCCAGTTGGTCATCATGCCGCCGAGCCAGCGGGAGTTGACGTAGTACTGGGCCGAACGCTTTGCGCTGTCGGCGATGATTTCGGACGCCTGGCGCTTGGTGCCGACGAACAGAACGCGGCCGCCGCGAGCGACGGTGTCGGACACGACCTGAAGGGCGCGCGACAGCATCGGAACGGTCTGAGCCAGGTCGATGATGTGGATGTTGTTACGGTCGCCGAAGATGTACGGCTTCATCTTCGGGTTCCAGCGGTGCGTCTGGTGGCCGAAGTGAACACCAGCTTCCAGAAGCTGGCGCATAGAAAAATCGGGCAATGCCATGCCTTGTTACTCCTTTTCCGGTTTAACCCCCGCGAAGCGAACAGCACCGATTTTCATCGATACCACCGGGCGGAACGGACCGGATTTCTCCCGGAACATCCCAAGCTTCGCGTGTGGAATGGTGAGCCGCATACAGTCGCCCGCATGAAAATGCAAGCATTTATGCGAAAAAACCGCAGAAACCGCCGCCTTTCAGCGGACAGGCTTGTTTTCGCAGGTTTCGGGCTTGAGAATATCGAGCTTCGCAAGCTTTCCCGTCAGAACGAAATCGCCGTAATCCATCGTCAGATCGCGGGTGATTCCGTTTTCGTAAAGCTTGAACGACATGCGGTAGATCGGCAAAGCGTCCGTGCCGGTCTTGTCGTTGTAATAGGCGATCGTTACCGGCCAGAATGCCGCCTTGGCGAATTCGCCTGCCTTGCCGGCGTCGGCATCGCCATCCTTCGGCATCTGCGACTTACCGACCAGGGTGGAGGTGATCAGACTTTCATCACCATCATCCGAACCGTCGAATATCCGGGATTCGAAGATGCGCTTTCCCTGTTTCGCATGTTCGATGACCTGAAACATATGCTGCGTCGGGAATTCGCTGGCGACAAGGCTGACCTGGCGGGCATCCGGGCGGGTCAGATCGACCTTCACGCCATCGGTGCCGTCGGTCGCAGCGCCCTGCACTTCCTTGTCCAGCTTGTCGTCGGTGTAGGACTTGGTTTCGAAGGTGAATTTCTTGGCCGTCAGATCCTCGAAGGTTGTGGTCTGCTGGTCGGTCATGCGCACGGCATCGCCGGTGTTGATCTGCGTCACGAAACGGAAATCCGTCTTGTAGCCCTGACAGGCCGAGCCGGTGAACTCATAGACCATGCGGCCCGTCATGCCCTCGATGCCGGAGCGATCGGACGCATCCTTGAGCTCGAGATCGTAGACGGCGCGGTGGGCGACGAGATCGGGAACCGTGACCGGCAAGGCATTGGCAGCGTTCGACAGGCCGGTCATAAGCCCTGTTGCGGCAACGAAACCAAGCGTCCTGACAAACATGCAATATCTCCTGTTGGACTCGCCGCTCATATTGTACAAGCAACCGCCCGGCTTTTGGATCAACATCTTCTGAATGCCGGATTCTTGAAGGATTTACAACAAAACCGGAGACGAAAATGTCGGACGTCATCGAAGGCCGCCTCAAGGAACTTGGCTTTACGCTCCCCGTAGCCGCAGCACCAGCCGCAAACTACGTTCCATTCACCATCAGCGGCAATCTGCTTTATGTATCGGGTCAACTGCCGATGGAATCGGGCAAGATTGCGGTGACGGGCCTCGTTGGCCGCGATGTCGACGTGCCAGGCGCCCAGCGCGCGGCCGAACTTTGCGCCGTCAACATTCTCGCACAGGTCAAGGCCGCTTTGAATGGCGATCTCTCGAAAATCCGCCGTGTCATCAAGCTGAATGGCTTTGTTGCGTCGGTTCCGGAGTTCGTGGAACAGCACCTCGTCATCAACGGCGCTTCCAATCTCATTGCCAATGTACTCGGTGAACCCGGCAAACATGCCCGCGCCGCCGTCGGCATGGCCTGCCTGCCCTTCAATGCCGCCGTCGAAATCGACGCCATCGTGGAAATCGACGTATGACGCTGAAACTCTCCTGGCTGACGGCTGAGCCCGTCGCCCATCGCGGTTATCATGATCTCAATAAGGCGGTCTGGGAAAACACGCTTTCCGCCTTTTCCCGGGCCATCGAAGCCGGTTTCGCCATCGAATGCGACGTGCAGCTGGCGGCCGACAGTGTGCCGGTGATTTTTCACGACGACGACATGGCCCGCCTGACCGGCATCAAGGGCGATGTGCGCGAACGCACATCGGCCGAGCTGTCGCTTCTTGCCGTCGGCCAGACCGGGGACCGGGTCCCTACCCTCAAGCAGCTTCTCACGCTCTGCGCCGGCAAGGTGCCGCTGGTGATCGAGCTGAAAGGCCGCGCCGGTGAAGGCGTCGACGACGGTTTTGCCGAGGCGGTGCTGGAAGACCTCGAGGGCTATAAGGGCCATGTGGCGCTGATGAGCTTCGACCACCATCTGCTGAAAGATCTGAAGGCGGCCGGCTCGCCCTGGCCGCTGGGTCTCACCGCCGAAGGCGATAAGCCGGAAGACTTCTTCAAACATGACGAAGCGATGCAGATGGGTCTCGATTTTATCTCCTATCATTGGGGTCATCTGCCCAACAGCTTCATCGAGGCGCAAAGAAAACTTGGCCTTCCGGTGATTACCTGGACGGTCAGGGATGAAAATGCGCGCGAGACTACCTATAAATATGCGGACCAGATGACATTCGAAGGTTTCGACCCGAGAGAGAACCCGTCCGCCACGGCATGACAGAAGACTATTCCATCAGCATTGCGCAATCCTTCAGGGATATCGATCCGGAAAGCTGGAAACGGCTTTCCGGAACCTCGCGCAATACGTCAGGAAAAATCTACAACCCCTTTATTTCCCATGAATTTTTATCATCCATGGAAGAATCGGGGTCGGCGACAGCCAAAACCGGCTGGCTTGGGCACCATCTGCTTCTCGAAAACGCCTCCGGTGCTCTCGTCGGCGCAGTGCCGGCCTATCTGAAGAACCACAGCAAGGGCGAATATGTTTTCGACCATGGCTGGGCGGATGCTTTCGAACGGGCCGGCGGACATTATTATCCGAAACTGCAATGCTCGATCCCTTTCACGCCGGCAACCGGACCACGGTTGCTCGTCTGCGAAAACGAGGACGAGACACGTTTCAAAACGCTCCTAGCCTCCGGTCTTGCGCAGGTGACGGAAAAGATCGGCGTCTCGTCGGCACATGTCACATTTCTGGAAGAGAACGATCTTTCCGCCCTTCTGCCCCGCGATTTCCTGCACAGGACCGACCAGCAGTTCCACTTCATCAATGACGGTTATCGTGACCACGATGATTTTCTTGACGCCCTTTCCTCGCGCAAGCGCAAGGGGCTGAAAAAGGAACGCCGCGCGGCGCTGGAAAACGGCATCGAGATCGACTGGCTGACTGGGAGCGACCTGACCGAGGATGTCTGGGACCAGTTCTTCGCTTTCTACATGGATACCGGCAGCCGCAAATGGGGCCGGCCCTATCTGACGCGGGAATTTTATTCGCTGATCGGCGAGCGCATGGCCGATGATGTGCTGCTGGTGATGGCGAAACGCGAGGGACGCTATATTGCCGGTGCGATCAATTTCATCGGCTCGGATGCGCTTTATGGCCGCCACTGGGGCTGCATCGAGGATCATCCCTTTCTGCATTTCGAGGTCTGCTATCATCAGGCGATCGATTTCGCGCTTTCCAGGGGACTGAAACGGGTGGAAGCCGGCGCTCAGGGCGAACACAAGTTGGCGCGTGGTTACATGCCGGTCACCACCCATTCGGCGCATTTCATTGTCCATCCGGGCCTGCGCCGCGCCATTGCCGACTATCTTCAGCGCGAGCGCGAGGAAGTCGAGCATATCGGCGATTATCTTGATGAACACACGCCCTTCCGCAAGGGCGAGAGACAGGAACCGGACGTATAGTCCGCCATGAGGAGAGATCACGATGACGGCCAGCGCCTATGACGACAACAATATCTTCGCAAAAATCCTGCGCGGCGAAATTCCGAGCCACAAGCTTTATGAGGACGAGCACACGCTGGCCTTCATGGATGTGATGCCGCAGGCCCCCGGCCATCTGCTGGTCGTTCCCAAGACCGGCTCCCGCAACCTGCTCGATGCCGACCCGGAAGTGCTGGCGAGGACCATTCCCGTCGTGCAGAAACTCGCCGTGGCGGCCAAGGAAGCCTTCGATGCCGATGGCGTCTTCATCGCGCAGTTCAACGAACCGGCGGCTGGCCAGACCGTTTTTCACCTGCATTTCCACGTCATTCCGCGCAAGGAAGGCGAGCCGCTGAAGCCGCATTCCGGCGTGATGGCCGATGGCGACGTATTGAAGGCCCACGCGGAGAAGATAAAGGCTGCGCTTGCTTCGTGATGGTTGCATAGCAGGCTGCGCTTGCTTCGTGATGGCTGCATAGCAGGCGACGTCATCCTCGGCCTTGTGCCGGGGATCCAACCACGTACCTGAAATCAATCGGTTGTAGATGCTCGGGACAGGCCCGAGCATGACGCAGGAGAGGTTTTCGGACTGATCATTCCGGAGAACGGTAAGCATTCCGTTCCGGCCAAGGCCAGCCTTCAAGCACCGCCATATCCGGCCGGAATATCTCCACCTTCAGCGGATAGCAGGCCGCCGTGTCGCTCGAATGCGTGGCGCTGCAATCACCGCCCGGGCAGGCGGACAGCGCGCCGATAAGATCGATCTCCGCAAAAAGCTCCAGATAATCACCCGGCCGCACCGGGCTCGCCTTCATGAAATATTGGTGTGTGTCGCGGGTGAAACCCGTGCACATGAAGACATTGAGGACGTCATGCACATGCGGCTCCGCCTGCCGGAACGACAGCCCCTTGGCGGAGGCCAGCGCATTGGTCAGATTGGAATGGCAGCAATGGTGGTAATCGCCACCGCTCAGGAGCTTGTTGGTATAGGGATCGCAGCGTGTGCCGATCACGTCATGAACGCCCCCACCGTCTTCGTCGAAGCCGTACCATGACAGGGTATCGTGGGTGATCGTCGCCATCGGCCGCAGGGACGGCAGGTTGCTCCACAGCCGGTTGCCGACCGAAACATGGGTGGCGTGCAGGGCGCGGGTCTTGCCGCTGAAAAACCGCTCGGTCAGATCATTGGCGTTCCAGAGGTTCAGGTCTCCGACCTGCGGACCTTCAACGCTTACGATGCGAAAGAAATGCCCCTTCGGCACATGAAAGGTGCGGCCGTCACGCGGCGGCACGATGACCTCATCGATCTTTTCCATGCTTCGTTTGGCTTCTTCCAGACGCGCGAGGTCTGGCATTTCAAGCGTCCCGTTCGGATAAACGACAACAGGACGGACGGCGCGGCGTTCAGCGGCGTCGACAGGTTCGGCGGCGGGCATGGGGGTCATGAAATCCTCGGGCAATCAAAATCTCGAGGCGAAATTGCGCCATGTGTGCCCGCCTGACAAGACGGGTTTTTCTTGCGCTCAGGCCAAGTCTTACTTACCCTTGAGACACCATGAAATTACCGCCGCTCACCACCCTCCGGGCATTCGAAGCCGCAGCCAGAAGAACGAGTTTTTCTCTGGCTGCACAGGAACTCGGCATGACGGCAACTGCCGTCAGCCAGCATGTGCGCAATCTGGAGGCATGGCTCGGTGTAGCGCTGTTTGAGCGGTATGCGAGGGGTGTGAGGCTTACCCCGGCCGGAAAGGAATTCGGCACGACGGTTTCGACCGCCTTACGGCAGATTGCCTCTGGCGCCGCCCGGATCCGTCAGGGCCATGACCGCATTACCGTTCGCCTTGCCAGCCTGCCCTCGGTCGTGGCGCATTTTCTGACGCCCCGCCTGCCCCGCTTTCGGGCGCTTTACCCCGATATACAGGTATCCATCAGCTATTCCGGCGCGCATCACACAATACCGGCCGATCTCACCATAGGACATGGCATCGCCTCCGGGGAAAATGCGGTTGCGCTTTTCAGCGCGGAGACGCGGCCGACATGCGCGCCGGGCTATGCCGCTAAATTCGGTCCTTTCGACAATGTTGACAGCCTGTTACGAGCGGAATTGCTGCATGACGACACCGAGGCGGCTTGGCAGAACTGGTTCGCAGTCGGGGGAATATCCCTGCCCGATAACGCCGGTCCGGTTTTCGCGGATTTCAATCTGCTCGTGACCGCTCTCAAAGCCGGTCAAGGCATCGGCCTCTGCCCGACGGCGCTGCTTCACGACGAGATTGCCGAAGGTCGACTGACCGTGCTCTTCGACCGGGCGGCGGATACGGAGAAATATTACTGGCTGACGGAAGCCGAAGAGATGACCGCACCGGCTAGACTTCTTGCGGATTGGCTTGTTGCGGAAGCCCGAGAGAACGGTCTCTGAGGTCGAATATACCAGTCTCAGAAACCGAGCGCGAACAAACCACCCGCCAGAAGCAGGATCGGCACCGCCACGCCGACGATGACCCGCTGACCTGCCATCAGAAAAGCGATGAAACCGAGTGCGGCAGCGCCGATGCGCAGCCACAGGGGGGATGCTTCGAGCGTTCCGGTTGGAAAGACGATCAGCTTGGCGGTGACGGCCATGACGAGTGCGGTGGCGACTGCCCTCACCCAGTGCAGCGCTTCGGAATCCTCCTTCAGGCGGTTACCGGCGAGAACGCCGAGCCAGCGCCAGAGATCGGTCGCCAGCCAGCCGGCAATCGCGATGAAGAGATAGGGTGCCCACCAATGTTCGGTCATCATGGTTCGCTCTCCGGTGAGACGGGTTTTATCCGGCGGCGGAACACGAGGCGGTCGATCAGATAGGCCGCCGTGCCCCCGCCTATCCCGGCATAGAGAATATCGAATTCCGGTGCGATGACCGCGAATGCGGGTCCGGCGATGACGCCGATGACGAAGGCGACCTTGACGACGGAATGACGGGCCGAAGCCCAGATCGATGCCACGAAATAGACCGGTGTGAGAAAAAACAGCACGCCGGCGACAAGCGGCGGAAAGGCGGCAACAACGCCGTAACACAGGCCGACGATGATGGCATTGACCACGGTGAGCGTCATGCCGAAACCGGCGAACCAGGCGGCGCGGGCTTCACGCGGTACCCTGGAAAGATTCTGTGTGGCAAAGACCCAGGCGGTGATTGCGACGAAATGCGAGAGAAACAGCAAAATCCATGTCGGGGTCTTCGCGCCGCGCATTTCCGGAACGATGGAGGCGACCATCGGCATCATCCGGACCGACGACAGCGTCACCGCCAGAAAGCAGGCGGCAAGATTAGCTCCGCCGACCATGGAGCCGATCAGGATCATCTTGGCCGGCAGGGCCCAGATCATCAGCGTCATGAACACGGCTTCACCGCGCGCGACACCGGATTCCAGCGCGAAAGCGCTGAAACCGACGAAAGATGTCATCAGAATGAGCGAGGGCAGCGAAAATATGCCCCGCATTCCCCTGAAAAACCAGCCGCTTAGGGGGATGGTATCGCTGTCGGCAGTCTGCATTGCTGACCCACTTGTGCATGTCACCCGAAACTGTGCCGCAGCTTCGGGGTAACGTCATGCATAAAACAAAAAACAAAACGCGCCGGAGGTATCAGGGAAAACGCGACGCGCTTCATACATGAAAATGCCGGGCTTTCGCCCGGCATCGGTTTATCGGTCGAAGACCTTCATCATTTCTTCTTCGGCACTTTCGGCACCGCATTGGTCTTGCGGCGCGGCTTGCTGTCCTCGTCCGACTTGTCGGCCTCGGCAACAAGGACATCCGCCTCTTCATTGGCCTTCGCCGCCTTGGAAGCAGGTTTCGTCTTGGCCTTTGCCTTGCCGGGCGATTTGGCCGCCTTCAGTTCGGCCTCCGGCTGCGGCTTCACGGGCGCTGTCTCCGGCAGGACCTCGAGTATGAGACCTTCGGAGCCGTCGTCCTTCTTGCCGACGGTGACGCTGACGACGCCGCCCTTCTTGAGCTTGCCGAAGAGGATTTCATTGGCGAGCGGCTTCTTGATGTTTTCCTGGATTACGCGCGACAGCGGGCGGGCGCCCATCTTCTCGTCGTAACCCTTCTCCGCCAGCCAGGAGATCGCATCTTCATGCAGATCGAAGGTGACGTTGCGCTCAGACAGCTGGGTTTCCAGCTGCATGACGAACTTCTGCACCACCTTGTGGATGACGGCAGTCGGCAGCGGCGAGAACGGAATGATCGCATCCAGACGGTTGCGGAATTCCGGGGTGAACAGACGGTTGATTGCCTCTTCATCCTCGCCCGTGCGCCGGGAAGAACCGAAACCGATGGCGGATTTCGCCATTTCGGATGCGCCCGCATTGGTCGTCATGATGAGGATGACGTTGCGGAAGTCGATCTTCTTGCCGTTATGGTCGGTCAGCGAGCCATGGTCCATCACCTGCAACAGGATGTTGTAGATATCCGGATGCGCCTTTTCGATTTCGTCCAGCAGCACCACGGAATGCGGGTGCTGGTCGACACCGTCGGTCAACAGACCGCCCTGATCGAAGCCGACATAACCGGGAGGTGCGCCAAGCAGGCGCGACACGGTATGACGTTCCATATATTCCGACATGTCGAAGCGCAGCATCTCGACGCCGAGCGAGGCGGCAAGCTGCTTGGCCACTTCCGTCTTGCCCACGCCCGTCGGGCCGGAGAAGACATAGGAGCCGATCGGCTTGTTCGGTTCGCGCAGACCAGCGCGGGCCAGCTTGATGGCCGTGGCAAGCGCCTCGATGGCGATATCCTGACCGTAGACGACGGAACGCAGTTCCTTTTCAAGGTTGGCGAGAACCATCTCGTCATCCTTGGAAACCGTCTTCGGCGGAATGCGGGCCATCGTCGCGATGGTGGCCTCGATTTCCCGCTCGGTGATCAGCTTGCGGCGCTTGGAGGCCGGCAGCAGCATCTGCGCCGCACCGGTCTCGTCGATCACATCGATCGCCTTGTCTGGCAGCTTGCGGTCGGAAATGTAGCGGGCCGACAGTTCCACGGCAGCCTTGATCGCCTCGTTGGAATATCTCAGGTGATGATAATCCTCGAAATAAGGCTTCAGCCCCTTCATGATCGCGATGGCGTCATCGATGGACGGCTCATTGACGTCGATCTTCTGGAAACGGCGCACGAGTGCACGGTCCTTTTCGAAGAACTGACGGTACTCCTTGTAGGTGGTGGAGCCGATGCAGCGGATCGCACCCGACGACAAAGCAGGCTTCAAGAGGTTCGATGCATCCATTGCGCCGCCGGATGTGGCGCCCGCACCGATGACGGTGTGGATTTCATCGATGAACAGAACCGCGCCCGGATATTCTTCGAGCTCTTTAACGACCTGCTTCAGCCGCTCTTCGAAATCGCCGCGATAGCGGGTTCCGGCCAGCAGTGTGCCCATGTCGAGCGAGAAGATGGTGTCATTGGCAAGCGCTTCCGGCACCTTGCCTTCGACGATGCGCTTGGCGAGACCTTCGGCAATCGCCGTCTTGCCCACGCCCGGATCCCCCACATAAAGCGGGTTGTTCTTGGAGCGACGGCAGAGGATCTGGATCGTGCGGTTGACCTCGTCATGACGGCCGATCAGCGGATCGATCTTGCCGTTTTTCGCCTTTTCATTGAGGTTGATGCAATAGGCCTTCAGCGCATCCTGCTGCTTCTTGGCGGACGATCCGTCTTCCTCGGGATTGCTGCGGCTCGCCTTGTTTTCGCTTTCCGGTTCATCGGCACCACGCGGCGTGCGCGTCTGCGACGTGCCGGGGCGCTTACCGATGCCATGGGAGATGTAGTTGACCGCGTCGTAACGGGTCATCTCCTGCTCCTGCAGGAAATAAGCGGCGTGGCTTTCGCGCTCGGCAAAAATGGCCACAAGCACGTTCGCGCCGGTCACTTCCTCGCGGCCGGACGATTGAACATGGATGACGGCCCGCTGGATGACGCGCTGGAAGCCGGATGTGGGTTTGGAATCCTCGTCGTAACCCGTGACGAGGTTCGTCAGTTCATTGTCGACGTAATCGCTGACAGTCTTGCGCAGCGCATCGAGATCGACATTGCAGGCGCCCATGACGGCTGCGGCATCCGCGTCGTCGATCAGCGCCAGAAGGAGATGTTCCAGCGTCGCATATTCGTGGTGACGCTCATTTGCAAAGGTCAGTGCCTGGTGCAGCGCCTTCTCGAGACTTGGGGAAAAAGTTGGCACGTTGCGATCCTCATTTCTTTTCCATGACGCATTGCAGCGGATGCTGGTGCTGTCGGGCGAAATCCATGACCTGGCTTACTTTCGTCTCTGCGACCTCATATGTAAACACCCCGCATTCGCCCACGCCGTGCTGGTGCACGTGCAGCATGATGCGGGTTGCCGCTTCGCGATCCTTCTGGAAAAAACGCTCCAGAATGTGGATGACGAATTCCATGGGAGTGTAGTCGTCATTCAGTAAAAGAACACGGTACAAATTCGGTCTTTTTGTTTTTGGCTTGACGCGGGTGATAACAGACGTTCCGCGGTTGGTGCCGCCGCCGTCTTCCCCTTCGCCCTCGCCCTGCATGTAGATCGGCCTAGCGATCATCTTTCATCATTCTCCAAACCGTTCTCAAACCGACAGTTCTTTGCCAGGAGGGAGAACTTCGCCTCTTCATATCTAGGTCGTTAAGACGCGATTTTAAGCCCCTTGCGAAACGGTGCAATCACTATTGCGTTTGCGAAGAGGCAAACCTCGGGAAAAGTGCGGATATGGGGGCAACCGGGGCGCAGGAAGACAGGGACCCGCAGTAGTGGCGCATTTTTCAGGCCGGATGCAAATGGATGCGACAGGTCGCGGCGCAGCCGAATCCGGTTCGCCGCCGCAGGCCTTATTCCTTGTCGTCGAGCATTTCGCGAACGGCGATGGCGAGCTGCTTGAGCGAGAAGGGTTTCGGCAGGAAACCGAACTTGGCGTCCGCCGGCAGGTTCTTTGCGAAGGCATCCTCTGCATAACCCGAAACGAAGATGAATTTCAGGTCCGGATAGGATTTACGCAGTTCTCTCAGCAGTGACGGACCGTCCATTTCCGGCATCACGACGTCGGAAACGACGATGTCGACCTTGCCTTCCAGCTCCTCCATCACCTCAAGGGCTTCGGTGCCGGAGCCGGCCTCGTGCACGGTGTAGCCTCGGGTTTCCAGCATGCGCTTGCCGCCGCGCCGCACCGCTTCCTCGTCCTCCACCAGAAGCACGACGGCGGATTTGCCGGTCAGGTCCAGCGGCTCTTCCTTCACCGGCTCGGCCGCGATGACCGGAGCAAGCGCCGCCTCGCCGGGCTGCTGTCCGTTGCTCTGAGCGGCCTCCACCACATAGCGCGGCAGGTAGATGCGGAAGGCGGTTCCCTTGCCCACTTCCGATTCGGGATAGATATAACCGCCCGACTGCTTGACGATGCCATAGACCATCGACAGGCCAAGGCCGGTGCCCTTGCCGACTTCCTTGGTGGTGAAGAAGGGTTCGAAAATCTTGTCCATGATCTCGGGCGGAATACCCGTGCCGTTATCGGCAACTTCCACCATCACCATGTCCTCGGCCGGGAATTCCGGACGGCCGAGCGCTGCGATTTCCTTCGCGTCGACGTTGCGCGTCCTGATGGTGATCTTGCCGCCGTCGGGCATGGCGTCGCGCGCATTGACGCAGAGATTGATGAGCACCTGCTCGAACTGCGACAGATCCGTCTTCACCGGCCACAGATCGCGGCCATAATCGACCTCCAGCTTGACATTGGTGCCGGAAATAAGCCTGTCCACCAGCATGCGCAGATCACCGATCACATCCGTCAGGTTGAGGATGGCCGGACGCATGGTCTGCTTGCGCGAGAACGCCAGAAGCTGGCGCACCAGAACGGCCGCGCGGTTGGCGTTGCGCTTGATCTCCATGAGATCGGCGAAGCTCGGATCGGCAGGCCGCGCCTGTAGCAGAAGATGGTCCGACGACAGCAGGATGGCGGTCAATACGTTGTTGAAATCGTGGGCGATGCCGCCTGCGAGGGTGCCAACGGCATTCATCTTCTGCGTCTGTGCCATCTGGGTCTCGAGCGCCTTCTGCTCGGTCACTTCTATGGCATAGACGATAGCCACCTCTTCCGGCGCTTCATCGTCCTGATCGATGACAGCGTTGACGTAGAAGCGGAAATGCCGGCCCTCGTCGCTCGGGTGGCGGGAATCGAAGGGTGCAATGTCACCCTGACGGTCCTTCGCTTCGGCCAGCGCCTGCTCGAGCCGCGGCTTCTCATTGTCGTGAATAACCGTCTCAAGCGCCACGCCGCGATCGATATCGTCGCGTCCGACGACGCCGGAGAACAATTTCAGGAAGGGCGCGTTGATCCGCAGGATGCGGCCTTCGCCGTCGAGCGAAGCAATCGCCATCGGCGTGTTGTTGAAAAAGCGGGTGAAACGCATGGCGGAGGAGGATTCCGTATCCTCCTGCCCCTTTGGGCGCATCAGGACGATGGTGCGGCTCTCGCCGGGCGCGCCATCTTTCGAGGTGACCTGATGCACGAGGCGGGCCGGCATGCTCTGGCCGTTCACCCGTCGCATGTCGAGATCGAGGATTTCAGTGCGCTTCGCCGTGCCCTGCGGATGCACCGATTCGATCAGCGCCATGCCCTCGCCGGCGACGATATCGGAAACGGTCATAGAACCGGGCGAAAACTGCGCCAGATCGATGCCGAGCCATTCCGACAGGGTAGCGTTCAGATAAACGATCTCGCCCTTGCGCCCGGCGGAAAAGAAACCGGCCGGGGCATGATCGAGGTAATCGATGGCATTCTGCAATTCGCGGAAAAAGCGCTCCTGATCCTCGCGTTCCGGCGTGATATCGGCGATCTGGAAGACATGCAGCCCCTCGCCACCCGCATCCTTCAGCACGCGGCCCTTCAGCCTGTACCAGTGCGGCCCGGTGTTAGAGTCCTCACCCAGCGGTTTGAGCAAGCGGAATTCTTCGTAACCGTCGCGGCCTTCGCGCAGCACGTTGATGAGCCGGTAAAGCGCTTCGGTCGATTCCCGGCTGCGCGACAGGAGCGTTTCGAGACTCTGGATATCGCTCGCCTTGGTGGTGCCGCTCATCCGGCAATAGGTGGCGTTGGCATAGACCATATGCCCCTTGGCGTCGGTGATCAGCGTGCCTTCGGGATGGGCCGAGAGAAAGCGGCGGGCAAGCCCATCCGATTGCGACTGCGGCATGACCTCGATGAAGCCGATGATCGACGAGACCAGGAAGAAGATGCCCATCATGGCCAGCACGCCGAGAATGCCGAGCACGATTTCGTTTTCGAGCGAATCCTTGAAATAGACGAAGGCGGCAGCGGCGGCGATCAGAACCAGCGCCAGAAGCAGAATGCGCAAGACCGTGCCGGAACGGGCGCGCCTGTCCACCAGCGGAAGGTCGTTGTCGCTTGTCTCGCGCACCCGTGTCATCTTGGCCTCGCAGTCGTGCAGGTCGTCATTCGGTCAGCCCCATTTCCCTGACGGAATCGGGCAGTAAAATTTCTTGTAGCAACTCGCTTGACCGGCAAAAAGCTCCGCCAGGACACAAAGGCTTAAAAACGCACAGCGAAAACGGCCTGAAAGGTGTATAAAAGCCTTAAAAGACTACGGCCTGGTACAGGTCAGCTCCTTCACCTGACATTGAATGCGCGGCGCGGAACAGACGATCTTGCCGTCAGCGACGGTGCAAACCGAGCATCCGTCCGTGAAGTCGACGCAGGAAGGATTGTCGCGCACGAATTCCGCCATGGTCGCGGCGTTATTCGGCACCTTGTCTTCGGCCCAGGCCATCGAATGCGGAAACGCGAAAAACGGTGGCAACAGCAAAACAACACGCATCAAATGCCGTGCGGGGGAGCCGTTAATGCGCAATGACTGGGACATTCCGGAACGCTCCTTCGGCAAAAGAATTGCAACTTTCACTGTCTTTCAGCATTGAAGGACGAGATATGGCGCTTTGGTGGCGTCGTTACGGTTGAGGCGGCAATCCTGTGGGGCGAAAGGAATAAACCTTGTATCGCGCCCAAAAAAATCGTCTTTTCCTGCTTGACGTTCACTTTATAAGAACCACGGCAATATTAATTGCCCAAGAAACGAAAAAGCCAAAAAATCTGAAGGGATGATCTCCATGATGGAAGATTTTATCGGCGCTTATGGAAACCGTCTCATCGTCGCCGTCGTCGGCGTGGGTGTGGCCCTGCTTGTTCTGGCGATTGCGCTGTGGCTTCTGCGCAGGCGCAGCGGTTCTGCCCCTTTCATCCGGGGCGGGCGCAACCGGCAGCCGCGACTGCAGGTTCTCGATGCAACGGCCGTGGACGCACGCCGCCGTCTGGTGCTGGTGCGCCGCGACAATGTCGAGCATCTCGTCATGATCGGCGGTCCGACGGATATCGTCATCGAAAGCGGTATAGGCGCGATCCCCATTGTCAGGGACGTGCAGGAGCCGGAATTGAAGGCGCTGCCGCGCCAGGAAAGCGAGCAGAAGAGAGCCGAGCCGGCGATCCAGCAGGAACGTCGCCCCGCCCTGCCGCAACAGCAGCCCGTTGCGGCTGCGGCTCCCGGTTCCGTGCCTGAAGAACCCGTGAAGCAAGCACAGCGGCCGGAGCCGCCGGCACCTGTGCCCTCCCCGCGTCCAGCACCCGTTGCGGCAGCCGTGGCACAGGTTCCGCCACGCCCATCGACCCCGCCGCAACCCGTACCCACGCCTTCAACGGCGCGCGAAACCGCGCCGCCGGCAAGACAGGCGGCACCCGAGCGGGAGACAGCGCGCCCCACACCGCCGCCGATACCGGTTGCAACGGCTCCGGTCGCTGCCGTCTTGCCGATGGCGGCTGCATCGCTCGACATGGCTGCGGCCCGAACGGAACCCAGGCGTGCCGAGCCCGTCGTGCCGGCTCCGGCACCTGTCACACCGCCGATCCCTGCACAGGCGCCCGTCGAGGCAAAGGCGGAAGAACGGACTGCGGAATTCGCCCCGCCCGTCTTTGCCGCGCGCGAGCCGGTGATCGACCAGTCCATCGCCGCCGATTTTCTCGACGCTGCACGGGAGCGCGTCCTTCCCGACCTGAAGCCGGGACAGACAACGCCGCCCGCACCTTTCCCGCCCAAGCCTGAAAATCCGGCTGTGGCTTCGAACGACGCCGAGCCGAAATTTTCCGATGAGCTCGCCAGCGATTTCGAAAGCTTCCTCGAGGCGGAAATCGCCAAGAGCAAGGAGGCGGATAATGAGCCGTCCATCGCCCCTGTCGCCGAAAAGCAGGTGAAGAGCCAGCCAGCTTCCCCACCTGTCACCGGCGCTTCACCGGATGGAGACATGCAGAAGGAAATGGCGCGTATCTTCGGAGAGCTTTCCGTGACCCGCGACCGTTGACGCGCGCGGGTCTTCCGACCAGAACTTTGAAATAGAAAAAGGGCACGGAAGCGATTTCCGTGCCCTTAATTTATTTGTCATGCGATTTGCCGACCTGCCGGCCGCAGCGCCTTATTCGTCGCGATAGACTTTTTCGCGACGCTCGTGACGCTCCTGCGCCTCGATGGAGAGCGTTGCAATCGGGCGGGCGTCCAGACGCTTGAGGCCGATAGGCTCGCCCGTTTCCTCACAGTAACCGTAAGTGCCGTCTTCGATCCGCTGAAGAGCTGCATCGATCTTTGAAATCAGCTTGCGCTGACGGTCGCGAGCGCGAAGTTCGATCGCCCGGTCCGTTTCGGAGGAAGCCCGATCGGCGAGATCGGGGTGGTTGGCGCTTTCTTCGGCGAGATGTCCGAGGGTCTCGCGCGCTTCTCTCAGGATGTCATTTTTCCAGGCGACCAGCTTCGCGCGGAAGTAAGCCCGCTGGCTGGCATTCATGAACTCATCGTCTTCCGAGAGCACATATTTGCTAAGATCGATCTTCTCACTCAACGCGATTCTCCTCGAAGAACATCTCAATGCGGCGGTGTATACTCCAATGATAGTGGCCGATTCAAGTCTGCAGATCAGTTTTCAGGCATTTTTAAAACTGACACAAAAATCATCTAAATGACTAATTTTTATCCTTTATTCGTATTGAAGCGAACTCTTCTTCAATCACTTCAACGCGACTTACCAACAGGAAAGAGGACTTGCGGTCCTGCAACCCTATCCTGTAGCATTCAACCCGTGCCCTGACATTCGAACGCCGGTCCCCGCCCTTGACAGCATCTTCCCCGAGCCGAGTTTATCTTCTGCGCCACGCCAAGGCCGCCTGGGCGGCGCCGGGAGAACGGGATTTCGACCGGGGATTGAACGAAGCCGGTTTTGCCGAGGCGGAGGTCATCGCCGACCTTGCCGCCGACCGGCATTACCGCCCCGATCTGCTTCTGTCATCCACCGCCGCGCGCTGCCGGCAGACCACGCAGGCTTGGCAGCGTGCCTTCAACGAGGGCATAGACATCTTCTACGTCGATGAGATGTATAATGCCCGCAGCGAAACCTATCTTTCCCTCATCGCCGCGCAGGCGCAGGCGCAATCGGTGATGCTGGTGGGCCACAACCCCACCATGGAGGCGACGCTGGAAGCGATGATCGGCGAGGATTTGCTGCATGCCGCCCTGCCCTCGGGCTTTCCCACATCGGGCCTTGCGGTTCTCGACCATGATGACAGCGCCGCAAACGGTAAAAACAGCTGGCGGCTGGTCGATTTTCTCGCGCCGGGCAAATAATCGCTACGGCCCTTCGTAAGAATTTTGCAAAGCCGCCCTGCTGAAAATCCGCTGGAGCGCTTCTTTTTTGGGCAGCCATACCTTCCTATATTGCAGCCGTGACCGTTAAACACAGCCAGGAAACTGCCATTGCCGCCTTCTCTTACGTCCCTGACAGACAGCGCGCTTATCGCATTCGATAATCTGGCCGACCGTGCGAGCAACCTCACCCACCCGACATTGCGGCTTGGCGTTACCGGCCTTTCGCGGGCGGGCAAGACGGTTTTCATCTCTTCCCTCGTCCACAATCTTCTGAATGGCGGCCGGCTGCCGCTGTTCGAGGCGATGCGGTCCGGACGCGTCTCGAATGTGCGGCTGGAGCCGCAGCCGGATGACGCCATTCCGCGTTTTCAATATGAGGATCATATTCAGGCGCTGGTGCGCGACCGGCTATGGCCGGATTCGACACGGGCGATCTCGGAACTCAGGATAACGCTGGATTATCAGAGCGCCAGCGGCTGGGGCCGATGGTTTTCGGCCGGCAAGCTTTCCATCGATATCGTTGATTATCCCGGCGAATGGCTGCTCGACCTGCCGCTTCTGTCGCAGGACTATAAACAGTTCAGCGACGCGACCGTCGCCCTTGCCGGAAGCGGCATTCGCGCCGAACTGGCGCAGGAATGGCTGGCGATCGCCTCTTCTCTCGACATCAACGCACCGGCTGACGAGATGACGGCCCGACGTTTGGCCGAAAGTTTCGCAGCCTATCTGAAGGCCTGCAAATCCGATGAAAGATCACTCTCGACCCTGCCGCCCGGCCGTTTCCTGATGCCCGGCGATCTGGAAGGATCGCCCGCGCTGACCTTCGCACCGCTTCCCGGCCTGACGGATGAGAAAGCGCCCAAGGGCTCGCTGCGCGCCATGATGGAACGGCGCTATGACGCCTACAAGTCGATTGTGGTCAAACCCTTCTTCCGCGAGCATTTCGCCCGCCTCGACCGGCAGATCGTTCTGATCGACACGCTGCAGGCGGTCAATCGCGGCCCGGAAGCCGTCCAGGATCTGGAGCGGGCGCTGGGCGATGTTCTCGCCTGTTTCCGCCCCGGCACCAACAGCCTGCTGTCGTCGCTGATCGGCCGTCGCATCGACAAGGTGCTGATCGCCGCCACCAAGGCCGATCACCTGCATCACGAAAGCCACGACCGGCTGGAGCGCCTGACCCGCCGTCTGGTGGACCGCGCCATCACCACCATCGGCATGAATGGCGCCGGCATCGAGGTCATGGCGCTCGCTTCCGTGCGCGCTACCAGAGAGGCAAGCGTGCGGCAGGACGGCCACGAGCTGCCCGTTATCGTCGGCACACCCATGGCCGGTGAAACCATCAATGGCGAGACTTTCGACGGCAATCGCAAGACAGCGATCTTTCCCGGCGATCTGCCTGAAGATCCCGAGCCGCTTTTCCGCAGCATCGACAGGGATGGCGACAAGGCGTCGCTGCCGGACGTCAATGTCGTGCGCTTCCGCCCGCCGAATATAGACGAGCCGGGCAGCGGCGGCATCAGGCTTTCCGTTCCCCATATCAGGCTCGACCGCGCCATGCAGTTCCTGTTCGGAGACAAGCTCGCATGAAGCTTCCCACACAAAACGATCCGCAGGCGCGCCGCCCGGCCGCTTTCACGCTTGAAACCGAAGAGACGGCACGACCGTCCGCCGCACAGAAACGCGCGCCGCGCAGCTTCGACGCCGAGATTTCGCTGACACCCGACGAGGACGATCCGTTTCTGGCGCCTGAGGAGATCGATGCCGCCGCCTTGCCGGTGGCGTCTCCGAAGAAAAGCCGCTTCTCCTTCGGCAAGCTTGCGCTCGGCGCGCTTGGCGTCTTGTTCTCGCTCGCCTTCGGGCTCTGGGCGGATCAGCTCATCCGCAACCTGTTCTCCCGTTCCGACTGGCTGGGTTACACGGCCACTACCGCTCTTATTGTAGCGCTTTTCGCCGTTCTCGTTCTCGTCGGCCGGGAAGTCTTCGGCATCATGCGGCTCAATGCCGTGCAGTCCCTCAAGGCGGACGCTGAAACAGCGAGCCTCGATAAGAGCCCGAAACCCGCACGCGCCATCGTCACCCGCCTGAATGCCGTTCTCTCCCACCGGGCCGAAACGGCCAAGGGGCGTGCGGCGCTGAAGGAAACCGAAAACGATGTGATCGACGGCCCACATCTGATCGAGCTTGCCGAACGTGAGTTGCTCGTGCCGCTCGACAGGCAGGCCCGCGCCCTCATTCTCAATTCGTCCAAGCGCGTCTCCGTCGTCACCGCAGTCAGCCCGCGCGCGGTGGTCGATCTCGCTTACGTGCTGTTTGAAGTGACGCGGCTGGTGCGCGCCATGGCGGAGCTTTATGGCGGCCGTCCCGGTACGCTCGGCATGCTGAAGCTGCTGCGCGATGTCGTCGCCCATCTTGCCGTCACAGGCTCGATCGCCGTTGGCGACGGGCTTGCCCAGCAGGTTCTCGGCCACGGTCTTGCCTCGAAACTCTCGGCGCGACTCGGCGAAGGCGTCATCAACGGCCTGATGACGGCGCGAATCGGCATTGCCGCGATGGATCTGTGCCGTCCGCTGCCGTTCAGGGCGGTGAAGCGGCCGGGGATCGGCGATTTCATGTCCGACCTCACACCCGATTTAAGCGGTGGAAAAACCGGTGAAAAAGCCTGATTGCCCGGGCTTGGACGGTTCAAAAGGTTACGAACGAAGCCGCAAATGAGAGCGAAATAAACCAAGCATTAACCATTCCGCCGGTAGATTGCAGCCTATCGAACAGGCATCTTCGCCGGGGAAAGTATCATGTATTCGCGCTTCTTTTCGCTTGTGGGCGGGCTTGCCGCCATATTGTCCGTCAGCGGCGGTTTCGGCATGTCTGACGTCCATGCCGCATCGCGCGATCGCGACGACGTGTTCTTCCGCTCCGTGGCCGGTGTCTGGAAAGGCCCGGGCGAAATCGTCGCCGGTAAATACAAGGGCACGAAATTCACCTGCGATCTGACGGGCGAGCCGCTCGACGACAAGCAGACCGGCATCAAGCTCGGCGGCACCTGCCGCGTCGGCGTCTTCAGCCAGCCCATGTCTGCCGTCATCAGCCAGAAGGGCAACTCTTACGAGGGCAAATTCCTCGACGGCGCCGAAGGCAAGGGACTGGACATCACCTCTGGACAGGTCAGCGGCGACAAGGTCGTCGTCGGCATCAACCGCGCCAAGCTCAACGGTGCGATGGTCGCCCGCGTCTCGAACGACAATTCGATGAACATCACCATTTCGGTCAAGGTCGCCGACCAGATGATCCCGGTCATCGGTGTGACGCTGGCGCGCGATATCGACCAGCTCGCCGTCGGTTCGATCAAGCCGTAAAAGCCATACTCTTCTCAGCCATCGCCAAGCGGGAGTGTCCACCACTCCCGTTTTTCGTTTGCGCTGACAATGCCCGTCTTGTCCGCCTGCTGAAGCCATTCCCGCACGGGCTTGCCTTTTACCTCAAGGTCGGGCGCGATATCGGCAAGCGGCATCAGCACGAAAGCGCGCTCCGTCATGCGTGGATGTGGCACTTCGATGCTTTCCGTAACGAGAGAATCATTCCCATAGGTCAGCACATCGATATCGATGGTGCGCGGACCCCAGCGTTCCGTGCGCACCCGCTTCATGCCCTTTTCGATGTCGAGGCATAGTTGCAGCAGCGCGGGCGCTGAAAGCGAGGTTTCGACCAAGGCGCAGCAATTGAAGAAATCCGCCTGATCCGTCTTGCCCCAGGGCGGCGTGCGGTAAAGGCCGGACACGGCCAGCAGGCGGCAATCGTCACGCGCATCGAGTTCGCGGAGCGCCCTTGCCATGGCGGCGGCGGGATCGCCGATATTGCCGCCGAGCCCCAAAGCGGCGACGGTCATCTTTTCAGGCACGGTGTTCAACGCTCACCTGCGCATAATCGAGAATGCCGGGAACCGGCGCCGAGGGTTTGCGTACCGTGATCCTGAGCCAGACGATCTGCGGATAACGGGCGCGAAGCGCCTTGGCGATGTCATTCGCCAGCGCCTCGATGAGATAGCGGCGCTGGCCGACGACGATTTTTTCGATGACGGCGAAAGCCACGCCATAATCGACGGTGTTTTCGATATCGTCGGTTTCCAGCGCATCACCCGCCTCGACTTCCATCTCGGCATCGACGAAAAAGCGCTGGCCCAGCACCTCCTCCTGCTCGAGAAGACCATGACGGGCGAAGAAAGAACAGTTTTTCAGGATAATGGTATAGCGGCTCATCGCATCGCCTCCATGGCAGGACTGTTTCGCCAGAAAGCCGCGCCACCTTCGGGACACGGCGTTCCGGCACTCGTTGATCTACGCATCGGCCTTTGCCGACGTTTTGGCAAGAACCGCATCGGCGATTGCCAGCGCATCGCGGGTTGCGGCGACATTATGCACGCGAAAAATCGAAGCGCCGGCAAGCCTCAGGATCGCGGTGGTCGCAGCCGTTCCGATATCGCGTTCATGGGCCGCATCCCGGCCCGTCAGCGACCCGATGAAACGCTTGCGCGACGTGCCGGCCAGAACCGGCAGGCCGAAAGCGGCAAGTTCGCCGAAACGCGCCATCAGCGCGACATTTTCGCTCTCGTCCTTGGCGAAACCGAAACCGGGATCGAGCACGACGGCGTCACGGGCAATACCCGCATCCTCGGCGATCTCCAGCGAGCGATTGAGAAATTCGAACTGGTCGGCGATGACATCGGCAAGCTTCTGCCGGTCGCGGCCGGTATGCATGATGCACACGCCGGCGCGGGTGGCGGCGACCACACCGGCCATCTCCGGGTCTTTCTGCAGGCCGAAGACATCATTGACGATATGTGCGCCCGCCCCGACCGCCAGCCGCGCTGTCGAGGCGCGATAGGTATCGACGGAAATCAGCACATCCGTCTCGCGGCGCAATTTTTCGATGACGGGAAGCACCCGGTCCTGTTCCTCGGCTTCCGTTACTGCGGCCGCACCCGGCCGGGTGGATTCCCCGCCGATATCGATGATGTCAGCACCCTCCTCCACACAGGTCAGCGCGTGGGAAAAAGCCGCATCGACGGCAAGATAACGGCCGCCATCGGAAAAGGAATCGGGCGTTGCATTGACGATGGCCATAATACGGCCACGCCCATCAAGTTTCAGGGAGCGGCCATGGGCCGCTTGCCACGCGTTGCTGCCGGCTGTTATCACGTAACACGCGCCTTTCGGGAATAACGGAGTGTTATGCCAATTCTTATAAGTTCCGCTCCGCCTATGCAGCAAACCTTTTTCAAGTTCAACCGGAAGGCCGGGTCATGACCAAATCATCACGTGCTCTTTGCGCCGCTTTAGCGGCCGCAGTGGCACTTTCCCTACCCGGATCGGCTTTTTCCGAAACCATCGTCCGCAAGACCTATTCCTATTTTTCGATCAGCGGCAAGACCGCCGCCGACCTCGATCAGCAGCTTTCCAGGCACGGCCCGCTGACGCGCAATACCGGCGCGCGCCATCCCGGCGCCACCGAAATCAAATTCGGCGGCGAGCTCACCTATGTCGAGAAAAACGGCCTTTGCAGCGTCGGAACGGCCAAAGTGGTGCTGAATACCCGCATTCTCCTGCCGCAATGGAAAAACCGCCGCCGCACCACGGCGGAACTGGCCTTCATCTGGGATACGCTGCTTGCCGATATCAAGCGCCACGAGGAGCGCCACGCGGAAATCGCCCGCACCCATGCCCGCTCGCTTGAAAGACAGCTGACGTCGCTTCGCCCGCAGAAAAGCTGCGAGACGCTGCAGGAAATGGTCGGCAAGATCACCCAG
Organism: Agrobacterium sp. D14; assembly: GCF_001526505.1. Classification (NCBI taxonomy): domain Bacteria; kingdom Pseudomonadati; phylum Pseudomonadota; class Alphaproteobacteria; order Hyphomicrobiales; family Rhizobiaceae; genus Agrobacterium; species Agrobacterium sp. D14. The sequence goes on along the minus strand of NZ_ASXX01000001.1, from coordinate 336,174 downwards.
ACGGTGATGGACGAACACGACCGCGATCAGTTGCGCTTCGATGTGGTGGAATCGAAAAATTTCGATGCCCGCATGACACGGCTTTTGAAGAACCGGCTCGAGCAGGGCCAGAACCGCCGCTGACGGTCGCTGGACGTACCTCCCCCAAATCCAAACGAACAACACGGGACATGACGTAACGTCATGTCCGATATCACCCGTGAATTCTCGTCATGGTGCGGCCGGCAAGACTCATTGTAGCTTGTTCATACGGTTTGAAATGGTTGCGGCCCACGGCGGGTCCGACGGTTGCAACCGTCTCCGGTTCTCCCGGTGCGCGCTTGAGGGCTCGCAGGTGTTTCCTCCCTCGCCTGCATGCTGCGTACCCGCCTCGCCCCGCTCCCCGCTACCAGGTGAGCGGGGCTTTTTCTGCGTTTAGCAATGACGAAAGATTTCAGCCCTGACGTTCGGGAACATGAACGACGAGACCATCGAGCTCGTCGTTCATCTTGATCTGACAGGAAAGACGCGAGGTGGGGCGCACGTCGAAGGCGAAGTCCAGCATGTCCTCTTCCATCGGTTCCGGTCCGCCGACACGCTCCGACCAGGCGTCGTCGACATAGACATGACAGGTCGCACAGGCACAGGCGCCGCCGCATTCCGCATCGATGCCGGGAATGGAGTTGCGCACCGCATTCTCCATGACGGTGGAGCCATTGCTCACGTCGAGTTCATGGGGCGTGCCATCAAAGGCAACGATGGTCAGTTTTGTCATGCCGGAAATCCAAAATGTGATCTAAGAACTGTTCTAAACACATAGAAAGGCCGGTCCGCCTTGGCAACCCGCTTCAAGGGCGCACAGACGCAACCGGCCTTGCAAAATGACAAATTTGATGCGTTACGCCTCAGCGGCAGAGCTTGAGGATGAAATTTTCGGCCTCGACAATGGTTGCCGCGAGTTTTGCGATCGCCGCGCTGTCATTGCCCTTGTCTTCCACCACGGCTGCGGCCGCGGAAACGGCCGCGGCGCCGACAGCCTGCGCAGACCCCTTCAAACGATGGGCCGTCGCCATGACGGCCTTGTCGTCGGCGCTTGCCATTTCATGCAGGGCGGCGCGGGCGTTGCGGCTGAAGAGTTGCAGCACCTCGATCTCCAGATCCTTGTCGCCCATCGTCTGCCGGGCGAGATGATCGAAATCGATCGGTTTTTTACCGGCGGCGGGCGCACCGCCGCAATTGTCGGGAGCTTCGAAAGCAATACTGACCGCTGCCATGGCTGAAATTCCTGTCTCGCCGTTTCCTGTTTCGTGTCACATCTGTGTCGTATTCACGCATCCGGGCCGCTGCTATCGGCTTAAATTACGGCGTGACGCGGGCGAAAATCTTCTGCTATGGTTAATTTATGTTAAACTTATGCGAAACAAGGCGTTCAGCGTGAAACTCAGGTTTAAAAACTGTTAAAAAGCCGACACTTCGCCACCGCCGCAAATCCGCATTAATTGTTTCGAACACCTAAATGTGTCACTACGGTACTGCCGTTCCCACGAGGCTTAAGCTCAAGCTTTGTTATTGCGGCACAGTGATGTAATTTCGCCCGAAAGCTGGACCACCAGCAATTCGGGATTTGGTAAATGGCGGAATTGTTCTCTCTTCAAGGGATAATGTTCCGCTGGCATGATGGCGGCAGTCCGCTTGCGGAACGCAAGTGGTCAACGGCATGAAGCCGGGCGTATGTGTAACGAGGCGTAACCGCATGGCGAATAACAAGATCAGCGACTCTGTCGACGAGACTGCATTTCAGGCGTTGGAAGACGCCCTGCAGCTTGGCGCTTTCGAAGAAAAGCCGGAGACGCGGAAAACTGCAGCGCCGAAGCAGCCGGAGGCCAGATTGAAGGAAGCAAGCAGACAGACCCCTGCTCCCGAGGCCGCCCGCGCGCCCGCCGAACAGACGCCCAGATCACCCAATCTCGAAGCGGCCAATGACGGCTCCAAGCGCAGCCCGGCCATGATCCTGAAATCGCTGGAAGGCGGCTCCATCGGCGGCGCGCTGCGCAACGCCACGATCATGTCGGTCATCTGGGCGCTCGGCGGTCTTGGCATCGCACATCTTCTTTATGGCAACGCGCTGTGGAACATCGCCTCGCTGGCCGATCTCACCGCGATCCCCGGCCTGATGGCTATCGTCGTCGGCATCCTCGTTCCCATCCTGCTGTTCTTCGCCTTTGCGATCATGATGGCGCGTGCCCGCGATCTGCGGAACGCCGCCCGCTCCATGGCCGAAGTCGCCCTTCGCCTTGCCGAGCCGGAAACGGTCGCGTCCGACCGCATCATGTCCGTCGGCCAGGCGGTTCGCCGTGAAGTCTCGGCCATGAATGACGGCATCGAGCGCACAATCGCCCGCGCGACGGAACTCGAAACCCTCGTGCATTCCGAGGTCAACGCGCTTGAGCGCAGCTATGCCGACAATGAACTGCGCGTGCGCAGCCTCGTGCAGGAACTGACCGCCGAGCGTGACGCTATCGTCAATCACGCCGAGCGTATCCGCTCCTCCATCGTCGGCGCGCAGGAGCAGATCAAGGAAGAGCTTTCCATCGTCGGTGAAGAGCTTTCGATGCGGATCGCCACGACCGGCGAGGCTTTCGCCTCGATGATCGACACCCGCTCGGCCGCGCTTTTGGAAAAATCGCGCGCCTCGACCGAAGCGATGGGCAGCCTGATCGCCGCCAAGACCGAAAACCTGCTTCAGGCGCTGAATTCCTCCGGCGCGACGCTGTCCAACGAATTCGACATGCGCCTGCACAACCTCACTTCGACGCTGGATGAGCGCGGTGAAGTCCTGCTCGAGCGTTTCGCGATCCATGCCTCGACGCTGGATAGCGGTGCGGAAAGCCTCAACAGCGCGCTTGAAGAGCGCACCCGCCAGCTCAACGAGACGCTGTCCACGCGCACGCTCGAACTCAACCGCAATATCGATCGCGGCCAGCAGATCATCGGCGGTTCGCTGGATACCGTTCTCGACAAGCTGTCCACGACGCTTGAGGAAAAGGGTCTCTCCTTCCGCCAGAGCCTGCAGAGCACGGCGGACGACGCGATCATGGATCTCGATCTTCGCTCCGGCCTCTACGAAGAGCGGATGCAGGCGACGGTCGGCCAGGTCAACTCTGCCTTCGACGAGCATGTCGCGCAGTTCGCCAGCGCCTTCGACCAGCGCGCCGGCAGCCTCGACAGCAAGCTGATGGAGAGCCTCGCCCGCATCAACGAGACCGTTGCCGGCGGCTCCGAAGCGCTCGACACCATGCTGAGCGCCGGTCTGGAGCGCATCGGCACCACCATGACCGATCAATCGCTGGCGCTCGCAACTGCGCTCGGCACGGGTCAGGAAATGCTGGAAAGCGCGCTTGAAAGCCGGACGCAGGCCTTCAGCGACGCAATCGGCCAGCGTACCGCCGAAATCACCGATGCCTTCACCAGTTCGCACGAGAAGATCGACGCCGTGCTGGCGGAACGCAGCAATGCCCTCTTCGGCGCGCTTTCGGCCAGCCAGAACCGTTTCGACGAAGCGCTCGCCAGCCGTTCGATGGCGATTACCGGCTCCGTCTCCGGCACGGCCGAACGTCTCGCCGCCATGCTCGACGAACGTGCCGCCGCAATCAACAACGTCGTCGCCGATGTCGAGCGCCGTCTTGCCGAAACGCTCGAAACCCGGGCGGCAGCCATCACCGGCGCGGTTTCCGGCATCGAAGACCGCATTTCCGACACGCTGGAAAGCCGCACGGCTGCCCTGCACGACGTCGTCTCCGGCGCGGAGAGCCGTATCGCCGATACGCTTGACGGCCGCACGGCCGCGCTTTCCAGCGCCATTTCCGGCGTCGAGGAACGCATCGCCGACACGATGGACAGCCGCACGCTGTCGCTCGACATGACCTTTGCCAACGTCGAGGAAAGACTTTCCGAGACGCTCGACAACCGTACCTCTGCCCTCACTGGCATTGTCGCAAGTGCTGAGGAAAAGATTGCCGGCGCGCTCGACAGCCGCACGGCCACCTTCGGAGACGTGGTCGCCGGTGCTGAAACCCGCATCGCGGAAACGCTGGATGGCCGCACCGCAGCCCTCAACGCCGTGGTTTCGGGTGCTGAAGAACGCATCGCCGATGCGCTCGACAGCCGTACCATGGCGCTCGACATGGCATTCTCCGGCGCGGAAGAAAAAATCGCCGAAGCGCTCGACACCCGCACCGCAGCCCTTGGCGAACTGGTGGCCGGCGCCGAGACCCGCATCGCCGGGGCGCTCGACAGCCGAACCGAGTCGCTGAAGACCGTCGTTTCCGGCGCGGAAGAGCGGATCACCGATGTGCTCGACAGCCGCACCATGGCACTCGATATGAGCTTCTCCGGCGTCGAGGAAAAGATCGCCGATATTCTCGACGGTCGCACCACAGCGCTGCAGAATGCCGTTTCCGGCGTCGAAGACCGCATTGCCGGCGCGCTCGACAGCCGTACTGCGGCCCTCTCGGGCATCGTCTCCGGTGCGGAGGAGCGCATCGCAGACGCGCTCGACAGCCGCACCATGGCGCTCGACATGGCGATTTCCGGCGTCGAGGACCGTATTGCCGAGGCTATGGATGCCAGAGCATCGTCGCTTTCGCTTGCCGCAGCCGGCGTCGGCCAGCGCCTCGAAGCCACCGCATTCACGCTTGAAAACGCGCTTGCCAGCGGCCATGAACGGCTCGAAACCATGCTCGGTTCGCAGGCTGAACGCATTGCCGGATCGCTGGAGCGCAATAGCGGCCTGATCGAGCAGAGCGTCTCGGGTGCGGCCAACCGCATCGAAAGCGTCGTTGAAGACGGCAGCACCCGTTTTGCCCAGACGGTGGAAGAAGGTGTGTCCCGCCTCGAAAGCAATCTGTCGCAATCGCATGAGGATATTCGCACCGCGCTCGATCAGCGCCAGGCGGATCTTGCCGCGACGCTCAGCTCCGCCACGACCCAGATGGGCGACATGCTCTCCGAACAGGCGATGATGATCGGCACCACGGTCGCCTCCAGTGCCAGCATGCTCGAACTGTCTCTCGAAACCCAGCAGGAAACGCTGCAGAAGGCGATCGACGGCAGCGCGCAGACGCTGGAAGAGCGCCTGCGCAACAGCGCCGGCGACATCGCCGTCAAGATCGGCGAGGCTGCCCGCGAAATCGGCGGTGCGACGGATGCCCTGTCCTCGAAAATCGAGACCTCCATCGGCAATGTCACCACCCGTCTCGACGAGACCGGCGCCCGTATCGAGACCTCGCTCGATACGCTGCAGGCACGCGTCGGCGGCGATCTGGCCAATGTAAACACCTCTATCGAAGATGCCGGCCGCCGCTTCGCTGAAGCGCTGGAAGACAAGACGGCTGTGTTCGCCCGCGCCAGCGACGAGGCGGCCGAGCGCATCACCGGTATTCTGGACGAACAGACCACGCGTGTCGCGGACACGTTCGAAAACCGTACCAGCCGTCTGGCAGAGACCTTCGATACCGGCACGGCCCGCATCGATGAACGCCTCGGCACCATGGACCGGGCGTTGACCATCGGTCTTGAAAACGTCAACCGCACCATTGAAGGCAAGGCGAGCGATCTCGCTGTCAGCCTGCGCGGCGCGGTCACCTCCGCCACCCAGAGCATCGGCGAAGAAGCCGTGCGCTCCACCTCCCTTCTCGCCAAGTCCGGTTCGGAATTCGCCGAACAGGTGCAGGCGCAGAACGAGGCCTTCACCAAGGCCATCGAGGAACGCTCCGGCGAGATCGTCAACCGCATTTCGGATGCCCAGACCCGTCTTTCCGGCCAGGCCGCCGCCGTGGCCCAGACCTTCTCCGAGGCAGGCAACATCATCGTCAACAAGGTTGCCGAGGCTGAAGCCGTCGTCCGCTCCCAGGTCGGCGTCATTTCCGAGACGCTCACCGGTGTCGAATCCGCCCTCGACGCGCGCGGCGAATCCATTCGCTCGGCGCTGGACAACCGCACCCGCGAACTCAATTCGATGCTGGCCAGCCGCTCCGCCGAGCTTTCGCGCCTGATCGAGGAGAAGGCCAAGCCTGTCGTCGACGAATATGCCACCATCGGCCGCGAAGCCGCCGAAAAGATCGTTTCCGCAGCCCAGCAGAGCGCGGACCTTCTGTCGCAGAGCAACAGCGGCATGGTCGGCATGGTGGAACAGGCGATCAGCGATTATGCCGCTGCCGGAACGGATGCGGCAAGCAAGCTCGTCGCGGCCACCCGCCAGAGCACCGACATGCTGTCCGAGACGCATACGGCCATGGCGGACGCCGTCGAACAGGGCATCGACAAATATGCCCGCGCCGGCAGCGATGCGGCCAACAAGCTGGTGGCCGCCACCCGCCAGAGCACCGATATGCTGTCGCAGACCCATAACAGCATGGCGGAAATCGTCGAACAGTCGGCAACCAACTTCAACTCCGCCGTCGAGCGCGCCGCACAGGGCTTCGGCGCGGCAGACGAGGCATTGAACGCCTCGGCGACCCGCTTCTCCGAATCCGCCTCGCAGGCCGCCGACATGGTGTCCAGCTCCAGCCGTCTGCTCGAAGGAAAGATCGACCGCCTGTCGAATATTTCCGGCCAGACGCTGGCGCAGGTCGCCGGTATCGTCGGACGCTTCGAGGAACATTCGAAGGTGCTGAGCCAGGCGTCCGAACTGCTCAATGCGGCGCAGTCAAGCCTCGTCGGCACGCTGGAAGAGCGCCAGGACGCCCTGCGCAGCCTGTCGGTCGGCCTCGTCAAGCGTTCCGAGGAAATCGAAAGCGCCATGCGCAATGTCATCGGCGTGGTGGAAACCACGCTCAACGACGCCGAAGAGCGTTCGCAGAACGTCGCCGGCAATCTGCGCGACAATCTGCAGGCCTCCTTCTCCGATATCGGCCGTTCGCTCGATGAGACCGAACAGCGCGCCCGCTCGGCGGCACAGACCATGCGGGGCGCCCTGCTGTCCGCCGGTCAGGATGCCAGCCGCTCGATTGAAAGCACGCTGTCCGACGCGCAGAAATATTCCGACGAGCTGGTCAATCGCCTGCGTGGCGGCGTCGAATCCTCGCTTTCGGAAGTCGACAATCTTCTCGGCAGCGCCTCGGAAAAATCGAATGCCGCCGCAGCCAGCCTCAAGGAGACGCTGCGTCAGGCCGTGGAAGAAGCCGTCAGCCGCTTCGCCGGTGCAACGGACGAAATCCGCCGCTCGAGCCACGACATCCGCCGCGAACTGGATGCGACCCGTGCGGAACTGAAGCGCGGCGCCTTCGACCTGCCGGAAGAAGCCAAGGAAAGTGCGGCCGCCATGCGTCGCGCCGTTTCCGAACAGATCAAGGCCCTGCAGGATATTTCCCAGCTCGTTGGTCGTTCGACCCACCAGATGGAAGTCTCCGAACCGGTTGCCCGCGCCATCGCCGCAACCCAGCCGGCGGCCGAGCGCCGTGTCGAGACGCGTCCGCAGCCGGCAGCTCCGGCTCCGGTTCAGCAGCAGCGCCCGGCCCAGCCGCAGCCTGCTCCCGCACCGGCCGCATTGCGCGGCACCCTGCCGCTTGAGAACCGTCAGGTCGAGAACCGTCAGGCGCCTGCCCCGGCCCAGCCGGGTGCTCCGGCCGGACGCCGCGAAGAAGGCGGCGGCTGGATCAGCGATTTGCTGCGCGGCGCATCGCAGGAAACGCCAGCGGCGTCCGCACCTCGCGCCGGCGCGGAACAGCAGCCGACCCGTGCCGCCGACACCCGCAATCCGCGCCACATGGTGGAATCGCTGAACTCGCTCTCGGTCGACATCGCCCGCGCCATCGATCACGACGCCTCCGTGGAGCTGTGGCGGCGTTACCAGCGCGGCGAGCGCGACGTCTTCACCCGTCGCCTCTATACGCTGAAGGGTCAGACGACCTTTGACGAAATCAAGCGTAAATATGAGCGGGAAGCGGAATTCCGCACCGCCGTGGACCGCTACATCACCGATTTCGAGAAGCTGCTTGCCGACGTGGCCCGCACCGACCGCGACCGGACCGTGACACAATCCTACCTCACCTCCGATACCGGCAAGGTCTATACGATGCTTGCCCATGCGGCGGGCCGGTTCAACTGAGCCGATTGACGCTGAAATGACAAAACCCCGGTCAAGACCGGGGTTTTTCTTTTGGCTCTGCTCGCTGTTTTATCGCTCTTCGACGACATCGAACTGAGCGGGTGACGCTGAAATCAAATCTCGAACGTGCCCGAGGCAACGCGCACCGCGTGGCCGCCGATGCGGGCGCGGGCGATTTCGCCGTCCTTGATGTCCATACGCAAATGGATATGGGACGGTCGTTCCATCTCCACGCCCTGCTCGATGAGCAGCGGATAATGGCCGTCGGTCAGGCCGTCGAAATGGTGGATGGCGCCGGAAAGGGCGGCGGCGGCGGAACCGGTGGCGGGGTCTTCCGAAATGCCCATATCCGGAGAGAACATGCGGGCGTGGAACTTCGCCGCGTGATTGACGCCGCCGCGACAGTAGATATAGGCCGCCGCCAGGCGTCCTTCGACCAGCGGCGCGGTGCGTAGCCACAGATTGGCATCGAAATCCATGTCCCTGATGGCGGCGATATGTGCAGCGGTACGATGAGGAACGGTACCCCGGCCGTCCAGATCGACGGTACATGGTTTTCAAAGCCGAGATGCGCCTCGCTGACGCCCAACGCATCGGCAAGCGCGGTGTGATCGAGCGGTAGTTCCACGCGAGACGATTTGCGCGGCAGGTCGAATTCCGCGAAGCTGACCGCGCCGGCACGCATCTTCACCGCGCAACGCACCGGACCCACCTGCTCTTCCAGCACGCAGACCATATCGATATCGTCATCGCCCTCGCCGCGATTTCGCTCGGCGATGGCGACCGCCGCGCCGACTGTCGGATGGCCGGCGAAGGGCAATTCACCCGATGGCGTGAAGATGCGCAGCGAAGCCGCATGGGCCGGATTGCTGGACCGGTTGACGAAAACCGTCTCGGAGAGGTTCATTTCCCGCGCGATCGCTTGCATCGTGGCCTGGGGAAGATCGTCGGCGTCATACATGACCGCCAGCGGGTTTCCCGCCATTTTCGTCTCGGTAAAGACATCGTAGATATCGTAGTTCAGCGCCACATCCGTCTCCTGCCACTCGTCATTCCGACTGCCTTGGCAAACTGCATCAGGCCGTCCCGCATCGCAACCCTTGTCGGCGGGCGCAAATCAAGAAGCTGTGGACCGGAGCGGTGCGGTCCGCCGTCAGGGAACGCCTGCGTCTTCGAAAGGCCTTGTCGCCAGCCGCCGTCTTCATGTACCAAGGGTGCGTCTGGCGGCTTGTTATCGACCTTCCTGTCGAGGTTTAAAGATTTCGAGCCGCTTCAACGGGTTACAGCGCCTTGCGTGGACGGTTTCCGGTCTGCGCGTTGTCGAGGGAAGCGGATGTCGCATTCTACCTATTCACTGTCCTTCGTCGCCTCCGCAACCGAGGAGGCGCAGACGGCGCTGAAAGAGCTGAAAGGCATTTACGGCGATACGCCGTTCGAAGAGGCGGAAGTGATCGTCGCGCTCGGCGGCGATGGCTTCATGCTGCAGATTCTCAACGAAACGATGAATTCCGGCAAGCGGGTCTATGGCATGAACCGGGGGTCCGTCGGCTTCCTGATGAATGACTACCGGGTGGACGGCCTGCTGGAGCGCATCGCGGTGGCGAGCGGCAATGATTTCCATCCCCTGCGCATGACGACGACGGATTCCGACGGCGACGAGTTTACGGCACTCGCCATGAACGAGGTCAGCCTGTTTCGCCAGTCGCATCAGGCCGCCAAGCTTCGTGTGGAGGTGGACGGCAAGGTACGGCTGGAAGAATTGATCTGCGACGGCATGATGGTGGCGACCCCGGCAGGGTCGACAGCCTACAATTTCTCCGCCCATGGACCCATCCTGCCGCTGGAATCGCCGCTGCTTGCGCTCACCCCGGTCAGCGCTTTCCGCCCGCGGCGCTGGCGCGGCGCGCTTTTGCCGAATAAGGTAACGGTTGATATTCATGTTCTCGAACGCGACAAGCGCCCTGTGAATGCGGTGGCCGACCACACCGAGGTGAAATCCGTTCGTCACGTTCGGATCGCACAATCGCAGGACAGGACGGCCAGAATTCTCTCGGATCCGGATCGTTCATGGTCGGACCGGGTTCTCGCCGAACAGTTCAACAATTGACGCCCACAATCGACAATGGCCATGCAACTGACAAGACCTATCCTCGCTGCCTTTCTTTTCGCCGCCGCCGCGCTTCCCGCGCGGGCGCAGACGGAAGCGATTGACGCGCTGCCGGTTTCGGCGATCTTCGTCGTCAGCAGCGGCATGTGGGAAGATCGCAATCTTGAGCCGGTGAAAGGTCCCGACGGGCAGTTGCGGCCACCGCCTGCCTCGCCCACGCGCGGCTATTACAAGGTTATCGCCATCCGCCAGGGCGACGGCACGGCGAAAATCTACCTGCAACGCATCGTCTTTACCGCCGACGGGCCGAATCTCCTGGAAAATATCGAGCTGGAAGAATTCAACCAGATGAAGTCCTATGTCACGGATATTCGCCCCGAAAGCTCGAATGGCGCACCTGCCTCGCCCGGCCTGTTCGTGACCGTCTACCTGAAGACGGACCCGATAGCCAAGGAAGCGGAAAGCTGGACGATCCTGATCGACGAGCTGGGCGAGATGAAGATCGAGAAAGCGTCCAACTGATCGGCCCGATGCGCGGGCCGGGCAAGTTTACGCTTGCAGTGCCTCCGCCCCGGCAAGAACCGCACCGAAATGATGTTTCCACAATCTCGCCCCGAGTTCACCACTGCGGTCGAGACTGGAGCCCACCGTCAGCCACGGCAACAGCGTGGGATGCAGCCCCGCATCGAAGAGGGCAAAACCGGCGGCCAGCACGCAGGTATCGGCCTGAATGCCGCAGACCAGCACCCTGTCGAGTTTCAGCGACAGAAGATGGTCGATGACCTCCCGGGGTGGCGCATAGCCGTGTTTGATGAATATGCGATCTGCCGCAACAAGCGACTCGTCGTCCCTCCCAGGTTTCCAGCCGAGTTGCCGCTCAAAGGGTGTCACGCTTTCATCATGGCGCTCGACGGTGGCAATGCTGTGCATCGTCAGGGCGAGAGCGGATATTTCCGCCACCAGCGCAGCCGGCGGATTGAAGCTTGGCTGGACGTCGACGATATAGAGCGCCTGTTTCATGCTTGTCCTCCAACGAAAAACCCCTCGCAATGGGTTTGCGAGGGGTAATCTTTTCAATCGACGCACTTGGCGCGTCAGTCGATATCCGCGACTTCCACATCCGCGCCGCCGCTGATGCGATGCGCGAGGGCCGCTTCCATGAACTCGTTCAGATCGCCGTCCAGCACGTTGCCGGGTGCGGTGCTTTCCACGCCGGTGCGCAGATCCTTGACCAGCTGGTAAGGCTGCAGAACGTAGGAACGGATCTGGTGGCCCCAGCCGATATCGGTCTTGGATGCGGCCTGGGCGTTTGCCGCCTCTTCCCGCTTCTGCAGCTCCACCTCGTAGAGGCGGGCGCGCAGCATGTCCCACGCCTTGGCGCGGTTCTTGTGCTGGGAACGCTCCTGCTGGCAGGCAACGGCAATACCGGTCGGAATATGCGTGATACGCACGGCCGAGTCGGTGGTGTTGACGTGCTGGCCGCCTGCGCCGGACGAACGATAGGTATCGATGCGGCAATCGCTCTCGTTGATGTCGATCTGGATCGAATCGTCGACCACCGGGTAAACCCAGACGGAAGAGAACGATGTGTGGCGACGCGCATTGCTGTCATAGGGCGAAATACGAACGAGGCGATGCACGCCCGATTCCGTCTTCAGCCAGCCGAAGGCATTGTGGCCCTTGACGAGGATCGTCGCGGACTTGATGCCGGCTTCTTCGCCGTCGTGAACTTCGAGCACCTCGACCTTGAAACCTTCGCGGTCGGCCCAGCGGGTATACATGCGCAGAAGCATGTTCGCCCAGTCCTGGCTTTCGGTGCCGCCGGCGCCGGAATGCACTTCGAGATAGGTATCGTTGGTATCGGCTTCGCCTGACAGCATGGCTTCCACCTGACGGCGGTTCGCCTCGCTCTTCAACGCTTTCAATGCGTCTTCGGCGTCCTTGACGATCTCGTCATCGCCTTCCATCTCGCCGAGTTCGATCAGCTCGATATTGTCCTTGAGCTGCTGCTCGAGCGCCTTGACGCCGTTGATGCTGTCATCCAGCTGCTGGCGTTCGCGCATCAGCTTCTGGGCTTCAGCTGCATCGTTCCAGAGGGTCGGGTCCTCTGCCTTGTTATTCAACCAGTCCAGTCGTCTTATCGCCTGGTCCCAGTCAAAGATGCCTCCTCAGCAGGCTTATGGCCTGCTTGATTTCGTCGACTACGTTCACGATTTCATTGCGCATTTCGCTGGTTCTTCACCTTCATTGAAACTCGTTGCTCAAATAAATGCGGGGGGCGCGGATGTAAAGACCCGCGCCCCCGCCAAACGTCAGGAGTGATATCAATAAAGACCGCCGCCACCGCCGGTGATGGCCTGCTGCGCCTGCGGCGAGGTCTTTAGAATGTCTTCCTGCGACATGTATCCGTCATCGCCGATGACAGAGAAGGTGGAAGCAGGACCCGTGCCGGGCTTAAAGGCTTCCATGATGGTGTCGGGCTCGCCCTCGACCGCCGCCATGCCGGTCTTGCGGTTGACGGCGACGAAGTTCATGCCGCTCGGTACGATGAACTTGCTCGGCTCCATGTGCTTGGCCGCATCGGAGATGAACTCGCCGAAGATCGGCGCGGACAGCGAGCCACCGGTGCCGCCACGGCCGAGCGGCGCCGGCGAATCGAAGCCGATATAGAGGCCGGCGACCATGTCCGGCGTGTAACCGACGAACCAGGCATCCTTTTCATCGTTGGTCGTGCCCGTCTTGCCGGCAACCGGCAGATCGACCTTGATCTTGCCCGCCGCCGTGCCGCGCTGCACGACGCCTTCCAGCATCGAGGTCGTCTGATAGGCGGTCATCGGGTCGAGAACCTGTTCGCGATTGTCGACGATGACAGGCTCATCCTGGTTCTGCCAGCTTGTCGCGTTGCAGCCCTCGCAGGCGCGCTCCTCATGCCGGAAGATCGTCTTGCCGTAGCGGTCCTGAATGCGGTCGATCAGTGTCGGCTTGATCTGCTTGCCGCCATTGGCGATGACCGAATAGGCCGAGACCATGCGCATCACCGTCGTTTCACCCGAACCGAGCGACATGGACAGAAGCGGCGGCATCTTGTCGTAGATGCCGAAGCGTTCGGCATATTCCGCCACCAGATTCATGCCCATGTCCTGCGCCAGACGCACCGTCATGAGGTTACGGGACTTCTCGATACCGAGACGCAGGGTCGACGGACCGGCGGAACCGCCGCCGTAATTCTGCGGCTTCCAGACCTGATTGCCGGAAACCACCTCGATAGGCGCATCGAGAATGACCGACGCCGGCGTATAGCCGTTATCGAGCGCCGCAGCGTAGATGAACGGCTTGAAGGAGGAGCCCGGCTGGCGCATCGCCTGTGTCGAGCGGTTGAATTCCGACTGCGCATAGGAGAAACCGCCGACCATGGCCAGAACACGGCCGGTATGCGGGTCCATCACCACCATGCCGCCCTGCACTTTCGGCGGTTGGCGCAGGCGATATTCATTGCCGGAATTGGCAAGCGGCTGCGCATAAACGACGTCACCGGCCGACAGGACGCCAACCGGCGACTTGGCGGTCGCCTTCTTGCCAGTCGCATCGCGGAAAGCCCAGCGCATGTTTTCAGCGGAGATATGGCCGCGCGTGCGCTTGTCGCCATCTTCCGTTTCCGTGTCCGGCTGTACGCCGATATCGACGCCATCGGCAGCGACGGCAAGCACCACAGCGACTTTCCATTCCGGAACGTCGCGCAGGCCCTTTACCTTGGCGAGCGCAGCCGTCCAGTCACCCGCAGTCTCGATCTTTTCGACGGGTCCGCGGAAACCGCGACGCTCATCATATTGCACCAGACCGTCCTGAAGCGCCTTGCGTGCTTCCATCTGTATCTGCGGATCGAAAGAGGTGCGAACCGAGAGCCCGCCTTCGAGAAGCGCTTCCTCGCCGTATTTCTCGACGATCTGGCGGCGGACTTCTTCGGCGAAATAATCGGATGCGAAGATATGCGCGCCACCGCGACGCAGATTGACGCCAAGCGGCTGCTTTTTGGCATCCGTGGCGTCGGCGACGGTGATATAGCCGTTTTCGGCCATGCGATCGATCACCCAGTCGCGGCGCTCGAGAGCCGCCTTTTCGCGGCGGATCGGGTGATAGTTGGCCGGACCCTTCGGCAGCGATGCGAGATAAGCCGTCTCGGCGATTGTCAGTTCCGTCACCGATTTATTGAAATAGGTGAGCGCCGCACCGGCAATGCCGTAGGAATTCAGGCCGAAGAAAATCTCGTTGAGATAAAGCTCGAGAATCTTGTCCTTGGAATAGGTCTGCTCGATGCGGAAGGAGAGAATGGCTTCCTTGAGCTTGCGGTCGATGGTCTGGTCGTTGGTCAGAAGGAAGTTCTTCGCCACCTGCTGGGTGATGGTGGATGCGCCGACGGGACGGCGGCCGGAGCCGAGATTCTGGATATTGACGAGAATGGCGCGGCCGAGACCGAAGACGTCGACACCCGGATGGTTGTAGAAATTCTTGTCTTCCGCCGAAAGGAAGGCCGCCTTCACCCGGTCGGGTATGGCCTGGATCGGCAGGAACAGGCGCTTTTCATGGGCGTATTCCGCCATCAGCGCACCGTTGCCGGCATGCACGCGGGTCGTCACCGGCGGCTCATACGTGCTCAGAACTGCGTAATCCGGCAGGTCCTTCGTCACGCCGTGCAAATAAATCGCACCGGCGGCGGCGGCGCACAGGAAGAGCACGCTGGCCAAGCCGAAAAAATATCCAATCAGTCTGATCATACCAAGCTACCGATAATTCGAATCGTAACCATCAACGCCCGACGATTTACGGGCGCATCCTTGCATATCGCGTGCCGTTTTGCACACCATACCTTCGATGACAAGCCGGATACGGCAGCATTCGCTGATATGTTACCGGGCGGCAGGCCCGCAATCGCGCTGCGGACGCTTTGCGGATCGCCACCGAATCCGCTTTCCGAGTAACGCGGCGAATGTGAGTAAAATAGGGCTTCGCCTTCGTAATCGTCCGCAAGACCCAAGAATTGAACAGCTTTTCGGCGGTCAATGGCAGGGCGGCAACAGCATTGCCGCTCCGCCGACTGGCCTCTCAGCCGCCATTTGCCATGGCCTTGGCGCGGTATCGCCCAACGGCGGTTGCCAGCGTATCGGCCACTTTCTTGCGCCATTCCCCATCGAGAAGCAGCTTTTCGTCGTCCGGATTGGAGAGAAAACCGAGTTCCAGCAGCACCGACGGCACATCATGGGCGCGCAGCACCATGAAACCGGCGTAACGGTGCGGATTGTTGATGAGCCCAACCTGCCCCTCGAAGGAGGAGACGATGTTTTCAGCCAGTGTCACCGAAAAGGCCTGCGTTTCACGGCGGGTGAAATCGAGAAGAATATCGGCCACTTCCGGCGGCTCGCTGGAGGCAGCGACGCCCGCGATCTGATCGGACTTGTTTTCGCGCTCCGCCAGTTCCTGCGCCTGCCGGTCCGATGCCCGGTCCGACAATGTATAGACGGTCGCGCCTCGGATGCCCTTTTGCTTCAACGTATCCGCATGAAGGGAAATAAAGAGATTGGCATTGTTCTGGCGGGCGATGGTCACCCGTTCCGACAAGGCGAGAAAAGTATCGGAATCACGCGTCAGGAAAGCCTTGATACCGGGTTCGCGGTTCAGCCGCTCGGCAAGTTCCTTGGCGAAAGTCAGCGTGATAACCTTTTCCTCGGTGCCCGTGGTGCCGCCGGTGGCGCCGGCATCGATGCCGCCATGGCCGGCATCGACCGCGATGACGAATTCCGCTGGCCGCGACGTCTTGTCATCCGGCGTGATCGCGGCAGTCGTCACCGGGGCCGCCGCCTGCCACTGCTGATCCTTCACCAGTTCCGCGAACTTGCCCTTGGTGGTGATTTCCGTATCGAGCACGAAATGGAAAGATTGGCCGTTATCGGTCTTTTTGGTTTCGGCAACCGCCACCTGAACCGGTTTTTTCGCCGTCAGCACGATGCGGGCGCTGTTCTGCCCCATGCTGCCGAAACGGATATCCGAAAAAAGACCGGTCGGCTTCAGGTCGGATGCGGGGAAGCTGAAATTCACCGCCGGAAAGTCCACAACGATGCGGGCGGGCGAATCGAGATAGTGAACGTCGAATTCCGGCTCTTCGGCGAAGTCGAGAACGATGCGCGTGCGCGCCTCATCGCCGATGATCCGCGCCTGATGGACGACGAGCGGCTCCACCGCATAGGCTGCCGGCGCGGCGGAAACAAAGGCGACGACGGAAAATGCCAGAGCCGCCGCAAGCCGCGCGATTCGCGCGCCAAGCCGCCCTCTCCCACCGAATATCGCTGCGTTGCGCGTGAAATTCATGGTCTTCAAGAAATTCCGTATTTCAGTCATTTTCGATAAACGGCGAGGAAAAACGCCGGCAACAGTGCCGTTTCAACCACGCCGTACGATAGTTTGCGCGTTTGCGCCCCACAATCGCAGGCCTTGGTGAACCAATTGTTAACCCGGAAATTCCACCAATAATATGGCATATTTAGCCAGCCTATTGCTATTATGACAGAGAAAACATACAACACGGATGAGGGTTAAAAGTGTTGACGGGATAGATGCCCGCCGGCTGCCAATCGAAAAAGACGCTGGCGCTGCAAATCGGGCAATCATCTGCCGTCGTTACATTTATCCTGAAACTCGATCAATTCCGGCCGTGGCCGGAGACCTACCCGGTGGCGCTGCCACCGCCGCTCTGAGGAGAGCAAATTCATCGGATCCCAAGGGGTCTATATATTATTGTCGTTCCGCCTGGCCAATGATGTCGCAGCAGTTTTCACATGAACCGGATACCAGGAGCAGGCCAAGCGCCTCGCCGTCGGTCCGGATGCTGCCAGTTTACAGACGCCCGGCAGGAGACTTCATTTCCGGCACATCCTTGCACTCATATGAAAGGCTCGTCCGTGTGGCGGGCCTGTTCTCGTATAAAACAAGGCTGCGCCGAGGAGCACAGCTTACATGGCAGACAAAATGCTTATCGACGCCTCCCACGAAGAGGAGACACGCGTAGTCGTTGTCCGTGGGAACCGGATCGAAGAATTCGATTTCGAATCGGAGCACAAGAAACAGATCCGCGGCAATATCTACCTTGCCAAGGTCACGCGGGTTGAACCCTCGCTTCAGGCGGCCTTCGTCGATTACGGTGGAAACCGCCACGGCTTTCTCGCTTTTGCGGAAATCCACCCGGACTATTACCAGATTCCGCTTGCCGACCGTCAGGCCCTCCTGAAAGCGGAAGCCGAGGATCATCGCCGCAGCGACGATTTCGAATCCGCTGATGCACCCGAGCCCGGCGCCCCCATGATCGACCTTTCGCAGGTGGATCAGCCGGATGTCGGCATTGTTTCCGCAAGCGAAACCACTGAAACGGTCGTCGTGGAAGAAACCGCGACCGTCGCGGAAGAGGTTTCCGAGGCAATTGCCGTCGAGGCCGTAGCCGAAGAAGCGCCCGCCGAGGAAGAAAAGCCGAAGAAGCGCACCCGTCGCCCCCGCGCCAAGAAGAAGACGGCGGAAGAAGAAGCCGCAGCGGCCGAGGCCGCCGAAGCTTCCTCCGAAGATGACGGCAGCACCGGCGGCGAAATGGCCGCCATGGTCGATACCGACACGATTTCCGAGGAAGTCGAGGGTCTTCGCCGTGGCAATGACGATGATGACGACGACGATGACGATCACCACGAAAAGGAAGTGATCGAATCCGTCGGCGCCGAAGACGCCATGGAAGAGGTTCCGGACCGTGTCGCCCGCAAGCCGCGCAAGCAGTATCGCATTCAGGAAGTCATCAAGCGCCGCCAGATCCTTCTGGTGCAGGTTGCCAAGGAAGAACGCGGCAACAAGGGCGCGGCGCTGACCACCTATCTGTCGCTCGCCGGCCGTTATTCCGTTCTGATGCCGAATACGGCGCGTGGCGGCGGTATTTCCCGCAAGATTACCCAGCCGGCCGACCGCAAGCGCCTGAAGGAAATCGCGCGCGATCTGGAAGTGCCGCAGGGCATGGGCGTCATTCTGCGCACCGCCGGCGCCAACCGTACCCGCGTCGAAATCAAGCGCGACTTCGAATATCTGATGCGCCTGTGGGAAAATGTCCGCACGCTGACGCTGAATTCCACAGCCCCCTGCCTCGTTTACGAGGAAGGCTCGCTCATCAAGCGTTCGATCCGCGATCTCTACAACAAGGATATCGGCGAGATCATCGTTTCGGGTGAAGACGGCTACCGTGAAGCCAAAGACTTCATGAAGATGCTGATGCCGAGCCACGCCAAGGTGGTTCAGCCTTACCGCGACATTCACCCGATCTTCTCGCGCTCCGGTATCGAAGCCCAGCTCGACCGGATGCTGCAGCCGCAGGTCACGCTGAAGTCCGGCGGTTACCTCATTATCAACCAGACGGAAGCGCTGGTTTCCATCGACGTCAACTCGGGCCGTTCGACACGCGAGCACTCCATCGAGGAAACCGCGCTGACGACGAACCTCGAGGCGGCGGAAGAAGTGGCGCGCCAGCTGCGCCTGCGCGACCTTGCAGGTCTTGTCGTCATCGACTTCATCGACATGGAAGAAAAGCGCAACAACCGCGCTGTCGAGAAGAAGCTCAAGGATTGCCTGAAGAACGACCGCGCCCGCATTCAGGTCGGCCGTATCTCGCATTTCGGCCTCCTGGAAATGTCGCGCCAGCGCATCCGCGCTTCGGTGCTGGAATCGACCACGCAGGTCTGCCAGCATTGCGGCGGCACGGGCCATGTTCGCTCGGAATCCTCCATCGCCCTGCATGTGCTGCGCGGCATCGAGGAATATCTGCTGCGGAACACCACGCATAACATCACGGTGCGCAGCACGCCTGAAACGGCGCTCTACCTGCTCAACCACAAGCGCGGCACGATTGTCGATTATGAAGGCCGTTTCGGCGTGTCGATCATCATCGCCGCCGATTCCGGCGTCGGTGCGCAGCATTTCGCCATCGATCGCGGTGAAGCCGTCGAAAACCCGGTGAAGATCGAAAGCCTCATCCAGATGCTGCCGAACTTCGTGGAAGAGGAAGACGATTTCGTCGCCGAGGTGGAAGAGGACGAAGACGAGGAAGAAATCGTCAAGGCGCAGACCTCTGAGCCACGCCAGCAGCAGCAGGGCGACAATGGCGAGGAAGGCAAGCGCAAGCGCAAGCGTCGCCGCCGCCGTCGCGGCAAGGGCGGTCAGGGCGAGCAGAACGGCGCGCTCGACGCCCAGTCCGGCGATGCGGAAGGCGATGATGTCGAAGGTGACGACGATGGCGTCGAAACCGATGAAGCCGATGCTGAAACCGAAAACGGTGCAGCCGAAGCGGTAACCTCCGAAGAGGACGGCAAGCGCAAGCGCCGCCGTCGCGGCAAGCGCGGCGGACGTCGCAACCGTGCGGAAGACGAGGCTCTCGATGCCGCCGGCTCGGAAGCCGAAGGTGAAAGCGAAGAGGCTTCCGCCGAAGCATCCGTAACCGAAGAGCCGACCGCCGCCGAGGTGGTGGAAGGTGCGGTTGCCGAGGTCGCGGAAGAGGACGTGCCGAAAAAGCCGCGCCGCACCCGCAAGGCAAAAGCCAAGACTGAAACCGAGGAAGCGCCGAAGGCCGAGGCCGTTGAAACGGTGGAGCCGGTGATCGTCGAGGAAACCGTCGTAGACGTTGCGATTGAAGAAGTGGGTGAGGCTTCGGCCGATCTGGCTTCGGAAGCGGAAGCACCGGCCACGGAAGAAAAGGTCCGCGCGAACCGGGGCAGCAATGTCTCGAGCTCGGAGCCGGTGGTCACCTCTTCCGGTTCCTCCACGCCCGCCGATGGCGACGAGCCGAAGCCCCGCAAGGGCGGCTGGTGGCAGCGCAAGGGCTTCTTCTGAGAGAAGCCACATCCTGAATAAAAGACGCCCGCAACGATGTTGCGGGCGTTTTCTTTTATCGGCGCAAAGAACGGGCGTTTTTTCGAGCCGCTGACATTTCCTCATTCCTGTGCTTGTCACAGGAATGAGAAGTGGGAAAGGCCAACCCGTCAAACAGACCGCGTCAGCCCGCCATCAACGCGGATATTTTGACCGGTAATATATCCGGCCCCCTCAGAGACAAGGAATGCCACGGTGGCGGCGATTTCCTCGCTCTTGCCGTAACGCTGCATCGGCACGCTCTCGCGGCGTTCCTCCGTCGCCGGCAGGCTGTCGATCCAGCCGGGCAGAACATTGTTCATGCGCACATTGTCGGCCGCATAGGTATCGGCGAAAATCTTGCTGTAGGAGGCAAGTCCGGCGCGGAAAACGGCGGATGTCGGGAACATGCTGCTCGGTTCGAAAGCCCAGGCGGTCGAGATGTTGACGATGGCGCCCGCCTTCTGTTTCACCATGACGGGGGCGACGATCCGTGTCGGGCGGATGACGTTCATGAGGTAGACATCGAGGCCGGTGTGCCATTGCTCGTCGGTGATATCGAGAATGGAGGCGCGCGGGCCATGGCCGGCGCTGTTGACCAGCACATCGATACGGCCGAATTTTTCGAGCGTCAAATCCGTGAGCCGCTGGAGATCGTCATTGGACTGGTTTGAACCGGTAACGCCGATGCCGCCCAACTCCTGCGCCAGCGCCTCCCCCTTGCCGGACGAAGACAGGATTGCGAGCTTGTAGCCATCCGCGGCCAGACGTTTCGCCACGGCAGCCCCCATGCCGCTGCCGCCTGCCGTTACAATCGCTACTTTTTCTGCCGACATCGCTTTTCTCCTTGTCCAATCCTAAGGGTGTCCTGCACCACATTGGCCTATCTATAACGGGTTTCAAAGGCGAGTTCGAACCAGAAAGCCTTGCAACGGCATGCAGAAAAACTGATGCTGGAAATATCAGCCTAGGCCATTTCCCTCTGCCGGATGGGCTTTCCGGCTGTCGGCTGGCGCTTCCTACCTCTCCTCTAGGCCATAGTCGCGGATCACCTGCGCGATACGCAGCCGGTAATCGGAAAAAACGCCGGAGCGGCCCAGCGACTGCGCGGCGCGATGCGGCAGGGTGTTGCGCCACGCCCTCACCGCCTCCTCATCCCGGAAAAAGGACAGAGACAGCATCTTGTCCGGATTGCCGATGCTTTGAAACCGTTCGACGGACAGGAAGCCGTCGATGGTTTCCAGTTCCGCCCGCAGGCCTGCCGCAATGTCGAGATAATGCTGCTTCTCGCCTTCAGCCGGCCAGACCTCGAAAATAACGGCGATCATTGTCCACCTCCGGCATGCGGAGCGGAGGCGAGACGCAGGAAAAGCCGGTCCTCGCGGCGGATGAACTGTTCGCGGCGGGCGAATTCGTAATTTTCCCGCCCCGCAGGATCGGCGGCGAGCCGTGCCCTGTAGGCTTCGTAAGCGGCGAGATTTTCGATGTTGTAGACACCGTAGGCAATGGTGCTCGATCCCTCCTTCGGCGCGTAATAACCGATCAGATCGGCCCCGCAGCGTGGTATCGCCTCACCCCATGTGCGGGCATATCGTTCGAAGGCGTCGACCTTGAAAGGATCGATCTCGTAGCGGATGAAACAGGTCAGCATCGTTTGTCTCCTCGTGGTTTGCTTCTCTCCTTTAAGCCATTGCCTTGCATCAATGCTTCGGCTACCATCGAAGCATGAAAGACGGACCTCTGATCGCCAATGTTGCCGCGCTGATCGGCGACCCTGCCCGCGCCAACATCCTGACGGCGCTGATGGACGGACGCGCGCTGACCGCAAGCGAGCTTGCCGAAGCCGCCGGCGTGACCCTGCAGACCGCCAGCGGGCATCTATCGAAGCTCTCCGAGGCGCAGCTCCTGAAAGCGGAAAAACAGGGACGTCACCGCTATTTCCGTCTTTCCGACGAGGATGTGGCGCATGTTCTGGAAGCGTTGATGGGTCTTGCCCAGCGCACGGGCGCAGTCCGCGTCCGCACGGGACCGAAGGACAAAGCGCTGCGGGAAGCGCGCATCTGCTACGATCATCTGGCCGGGGAGAGCGGCGTGGCGCTGCTTGCCGCCATCACCGCAAAAGGGCTCGTGACGTTAGGTGACGATCCTGCTCTTACGGAGAGCGGACGCGACTTCTTCTCGAACTTCGGCATAGACCTTTCGCCGCTCGAGAAGGCCCGCCGCCCGGTCTGCCTGCATTGCCTGGACTGGAGCGAACGCCGCCATCACCTCGGCGGCGGGCTTGGCGCATCGCTTCTCGAAGCCATGCAGCAGCGCGACTGGCTGCGGCGTGGAAACGGCCGTGTGCTGACCTTCACTGCAAAGGGTGAAAAGGCGTTCAACAGCACATTCGGCTGCACGCCCGCCTGATTTCCCCGACCTGATTTCCCCGAGCGGACGATCCCGGCTTATTTCAGCCAGCCGGCAATACGTCCAACGGCCTCGGCGATATCCGACACGGAACCCGCATAGGAAATGCGCAGCGCCCTGTGGCCTTCCTCGGGGTCGAAATCCATGCCGGGCGTCGCCGCCACATCGATTTCCGCCAGCATGCGCTTGGCAAAATCCATGCTGTCATTAGAAAAACGGCTGGTATCGACATAGGCGTAAAAAGCGCCATCCATGGGGGATGCCAGCGGTAGGCCGATCTCCGGCAGGCGCGCCATCAGGAAATCGCGGTTGGTGCGATAGCTTTCCCGGTAGACATCCAGTTCCTCCGCCGCCGAAAAGGCCGCTGTCGCCGCAAGCTGCGACAGTTCGGGCGCGGAAATATAAAGGCTCTGGGCCAGACACTCGACGGGGCGGACAAGGTTCTCGGGCAGCACCATCCAGCCGATGCGCCAGCCGGTCATGCAATAATATTTGGAGAAGGAGTTGATGATCACGGCATTGTCGGTGATTTCGAGCGCACTCGTCTCTTCGCCGACAAAGGTAAGGCCGTGATAGATCTCGTCGGAAATGAAAGCCATGTCGCGGCTTTCGCAATAGCTGGCCAGCCGCTTCAGCGCCTCGCGGCCGGTAACGGTGCCGGTCGGGTTGGCCGGGCTTGCCAGAAGCACGCCCTTCAGCTTGCAGCCGGCCTTGGTCTCCGCCCGCTCCAGACTTGCCGGCGTCAGCGTATAGCCGGTTTCGGCGGTGACCGGCACTTCCACGACATTGAGGCCGAGAGCCTTCAGAATATTGCGATAGGCAGGATAGCCGGGCCTTGCGATGGCGACATAATCGCCCGCATCGAAAAGGCTGAGGAAAGCGAGGTTGAAGGCCGCAGATGAGCCCGTGGTCACGGCGATGCGGGCCGGATCGATGGCGACCTGGTGGCGCAGCCGATAATGGCCGGCAATCGCCTCGCGCAGCTCGCGCAGACCCAGCGCATCGGTATAGCCGATCCGCCCATGCTTCAGCGCGGCCTCAGCCGCCGCAAGCGAGGCTTTCGGCGCGGGATGGGAGGGCTGGCCGACCGCCATGGAAATGACGGGGCGGCCCGCCTGCCTGCGCCGATTCGCTTCCGCCAGGATGTCCATGGCGTGAAAGGGTTCGACTGCGCTCCGCTTCGACATCGTAATCAAGGGCATGCTCTTTCCTGAACCGTATTTCAGAGACTTGCCGTAGAATCACAATCTTCACAATCATGCGATCATAATGCGGACAAGTATTTTTGCCGTATGGCATTTGGCTTAAAGTAAGGTAATTGCCTTCATAAGATTTGAAGAGGCTCCGGCCGCACAGAATGAGGACCGATATGGCGCATTTTCTCCGTTCCACCCTTCTCGCCAGCGTGACGGCCCTTTCGACGGTATTCGCCTCCCTGCCCGCCCATGCGCTCGACGAGCAGCAGAAGAAGGAAATGGGCGAGTTCATCAAACAATATCTGATCGAGAACCCGGAAATCATGCTTGAGGTTCAGGATGCGCTTGAGCGCAAGCAATATGCGGCGCGCAATGCCAAGGCGGCGGAAGCCGTCGCCGACAACAAGAAGGCCATCTTCGAATCGAAATTCGATCTGGCGCTCGGCAACCCGGATGGCGACGTCACGCTGGTCGAGTTTTTCGACTACAATTGCGGTTATTGCAAACGCGCCATGGGCGACATGGACAATATTCTGAAGAGCGACAAGAAGGTGCGCGTCGTCCTCAAGGAATTCCCGATCCTCGGACCGGAATCGGTTGCGGCCCACCGTGTCTCCAATGCCGTGAAGCTGCTTGCGCCGGCCAAGTATCCCGAATTCCAGCGCACGCTCCTCGGCGGCCGCGGACGCGCGAATGAGGACAGCGCCATGGAAGTCGCGACCTCGCTCGGCCTCAAGGAAGCCGATATCCGCAAATCGATGGCGGAGAACCCCAATGACGAGCAGGTGCAGGAGACTTACAAGCTGGCAACCAGCCTCGGCATCACCGGAACGCCGTCCTATATCGTCGGCGACGAGGCGGTTTTCGGTGCGGTCGGCGCCGACCCGCTGAAGGAAAAAATCGCCAATATGCGCAGCTGTGGAAAAGCCACCTGCTCCTGATTGCTAAAAAAGCCACTGCATTCCCTGTGAGATGCCTGCCAAGCGGCCGGTTTAGGGCTTGCGGGGGCTTTTCCTTGACGGCTGCGCAGTCTATAGGTGTCGCTGATTTTCTTATGGAAACGTGAATGAGCAACATCATCATCGTCATCAACGGCCCCAATCTCAACATGCTGGGAAAAAGGGAACCGGGTATCTATGGTGGCAAGACGCTGAAGGACATCGAGAATGATTGCCTTCAAGCCGGTGCCGATCTCGGTTTCGCAGTGGAATTCCGCCAGTCCAACCACGAAGGTGTGCTCGTGGACTGGTTGCATGAGGCGGGTGAACGGGCGGTGGGCGTCGTCATCAATCCCGGCGCCTACAGCCACACGTCCATCGCCCTGCACGACGCCATTCGCGCGATTTCCACGCCGGTCGTGGAAGTGCACATTTCCAACATCCACGCCCGCGAGGAGTTCCGTCACAAATCGATGGTATCACCGGCGGCGAAGGGCATGGTCTGCGGTTTCGGACCATATGGATACATCATGGCGCTTCACGCGCTGAAAAACATCACGGCATAAAAAGAAACAAAGAATAGGGTTTGTCATGTCTGAAAAGAAACAGGGTATCGACAAGGAACTGATCCGCGAACTCGCGAATATCCTCAACGATACCGACCTTTCGGAAATCGAAGTGGAGCAGGACGACCTGCGCATCCGCGTTTCCCGCGCCGCTCCCGCCGCCACGGTCTATGCCGCAGCGCCTGCTGCTTATGCGCCCGCACCGGCAGCAGCCCCCGTTGCTGCACCGGCCGCAGCCGCGCCGGCCGCCCCTGCGGCCTCCGCAGCGCCTGCCCGCAACCCGGCCAACACCGTGTCCTCGCCGATGGTCGGCACGGTCTATCTTTCGCCTGCCCCGGGCGCACGTCCCTTCATCGAAGTGGGTGCAACCGTCAAGGAAGGCCAGACCATCCTCATCGTCGAAGCCATGAAGACCATGAACCAGATCCCGGCCCCCAAGTCCGGCAAGGTCGTGGAAATCGTCGTCAACGACGCTCAGCCCGTGGAGTATGGCGAAGCCCTCGTGGTCATCGAATAAAGGCGGTTCAGCATGGTTTCGAAGATCCTCATAGCCAACCGCGGCGAGATCGCGCTACGCGTCCTGCGCGCCGCCAAGGAACTTGGCATTCCGACGGTGGCCGTGCATTCCACGGCCGACGCGGACGCCATGCATGTGCGCCTTGCCGACGAAAGCGTGTGCATCGGCCCGCCGCCCTCGCGTGACAGCTACCTCAACATCCATCAGATCGTTGCGGCCTGCGAAATCACCGGTGCGGACGCCGTTCACCCCGGTTACGGCTTCCTGTCGGAAAATGCCAAGTTCGCCGATATTCTCGACGCGCACGGCATCACCTTCATCGGACCGACCGCCGAACATATCCGCATCATGGGCGACAAGATCACCGCCAAGCAGACGGCGCAGGAACTCGGCATTCCCGTGGTTCCCGGTTCCGATGGCGAAGTGAAGCCTGAAAACGCGCTCGAAATCGCTCGCACGATCGGCTTCCCGGTCCTCATCAAGGCGACGGCGGGCGGCGGCGGTCGCGGCATGAAGGTGGCGAAGACCGAAGCCGATCTGGAAGAGGCCGTTGCGACGGCCCGCTCCGAAGCGGCAGCAGCCTTCGGCAACGATGCCGTCTACATGGAAAAATACCTCGGCAAACCGCGCCATATCGAAGTGCAGGTTTTCGGCGATGGCGAAGGCAATGCCGTTCACCTCGGCGAACGCGATTGCTCGCTGCAGCGCCGTCACCAGAAAGTGCTGGAAGAAGCCAATTCGCCGGCTCTGACCGTCGAACAGCGCATGAAGATCGGCGAGATCTGCGCGAGCGCCATGCGTAAGCTGAAATATCGCGGTGCCGGCACCATCGAGTTCCTTTATGAAAACGGCGAGTTCTATTTCATCGAAATGAACACCCGTCTGCAGGTGGAGCATCCGGTGACGGAAGCCATCACCGGCATGGATCTCGTGCAGGAACAGATCCGGGTCGCTTCCGGTCAGGGCCTGTCGGTCACGCAGGCGGATATCGAATTTCATGGCCATGCCATCGAATGCCGTATCAATGCCGAAGACCCGCGCACCTTCGTTCCCTCACCGGGCACGCTGACCTATTTCCATACGCCGGGCGGCCTTGGCGTGCGCGTCGATTCGGGCGCCTATCAGGGCTATAAGATCCCGCCCTATTACGACAGCATGATCGGCAAGCTGATCGTTCACGGTCGCGACCGTGACGAGTGCATTCGCCGCCTGCGTCGTGCGCTGGATGAGTTCGTCGTCGACGGCATCAAGACCACGCTGCCGCTTTTCCAGGACCTCCTCCAGAACGAGGACATCCTGAACGGCGATTACGACATTCACTGGCTGGAAAAATATCTGGCCGGTGACGCGTCTCACTAAGACGATATGGTTGGGCGGCGCAGCAGAAATAACGGCATAACGGTCGATATCCTGCTGCGTGCCTATTCCGCCGGCCTGTTCCCAATGGCCGATTCGGCTGACGATCCCGAGCTTTTCTGGGTCGAGCCGGAAATTCGGGGAATCATCCCGCTCAATGGTTTTCACGTTTCCAAAAGCCTCGCCAAAGCGATGCGCAGGAAGCCGTTCGAGATTCGCTTCAACACCGCGTTCGAAGCGGTGATGGCCGGATGCGCGGCGGAAGCGCCGGACAGGCCAAGCACCTGGATCAACGCCACCATCCGCAGGCTCTATACCGAGTTGCACCAGATCGGCCACGCCCATAGCGTCGAGGCGTGGGAGGGCGAGGAGCTCGTCGGCGGGCTCTACGGCGTCTCGCTGGGCGCCGCCTTCTTCGGCGAGAGCATGTTTTCCCGCCGCACCAATGCATCGAAGATTTGCCTCGTGCATCTGGTCGAGCGTTTACGGCAGCAGGGATTTACGCTGCTCGACACGCAATTTACGACCGAACATCTGAAGACATTCGGGGCAATCGATATTCCAAAGTCGG
Source organism: Agrobacterium sp. D14 (assembly GCF_001526505.1). Classification (NCBI taxonomy): domain Bacteria; kingdom Pseudomonadati; phylum Pseudomonadota; class Alphaproteobacteria; order Hyphomicrobiales; family Rhizobiaceae; genus Agrobacterium; species Agrobacterium sp. D14. The sequence continues at coordinate 308,510 of NZ_ASXX01000001.1, read as the reverse complement.
AATATGCCACGATACTTGAAGCGGCTGTCGACAGGCCGGATGTGCCCTTCGAAAAATTGTCGGCGCAAGAAAATCCACACTGAAAACAACCTGAGATTTTGCTTGCAACCCTCAAAAACATGACCTATCCGATCATGATATATGGTTCACCGGGGATTGTCATGCGCTGGATTGCGGCCTTGTTATTGATGTTGACGCCGGCGGCGAATGTCACCGCTGCCGAACAGCGCCCCAACCCGCAGGCCGCCTGGCGGGGCGAAATTTCCCGAGCCTTGACGGGCGTAACCGGCCGCCCGGAATTCAAGGTCGTGCGGACGAACAAGAAGCAGGTGCTCCTTGTTACTTTCCGCGTTGACCCGGCGGGAAAGACGCAGGCTGTTCAGGTCAAAAACATAAGGGATAGCACCTATCAGACAAGAACGGCCGTGAAGAGGGCGTTCTCGGAAATCAGGTTCCCCTCACCTCCCGCCGGCGATCAGCCCAACAAGTTCACCGTTCCGATCGTGATCGAGCCCGAACTGACACGGGAGGAAATGATCGAACAACTGGAAAGCAAAAGCAAAGCCCTGGCCGATTTGGCCGAGAAGCTCAGACGCCAGAAATAGGCGCGGTCGTGGGTTAATTACTTGCTTGCCGTAGAGGGAGCGGGAACTTCCGAGTCCTGCTTGCAGCCCGTCAGCCACACGTCGTAAATCGGGTGTTCCACGGCGTTCAGGCCTGGGCTGTCGGCGAACATCCAGCCCGTGAAAATCCGCTTGATCTTGCGGTCGAGCGTGATCTCATCGACCTCGACAAAAGCGTCGATCTTCTGGGTTTCCGTCTGGTCGCGGGAATAACAGACTTTCGGCGTCACTTGAAGCGCGCCGAACTGCACGGTCTCGTCGATATAAACATCGAAGGAAGTGATGCGGCCGGTGATCTTGTCGATGCCGGAAAACACCGCCACGCGGTTTTCGAGACGGGCAGCAGAAACGGGCGAAATGAGGATGACAGCAGAGACCGCTGCGAACAGCGAGACTGTCAGCGCACGCAAAGAACGATCCCGCGTGAATTTCCTCATACGATATGTCTCCAAATATTTGCCTGTGTCGAACCGCCGACCGGATCAACGCCTAAGGGCGGAATGTGGCAAAAACCGGTGAGGCCGGATGCAAGCGCGGCGTTTTGCACAACACCGCGCATCGCAAGATGCTTAGTTGCCGGGGGTCCAGGCGTCGTAGTCGCCGGTCACGCGCGGGCGCTCACCGGCCACGGCCAGCGATCCCTGCGGGCGATAGGCCTTGGACGAACCGGTGAGGTTCGGCTGGTGCGGCTTCTGCCAGTCGCGCGCAACGTAGCTTTCCTGGCTCGGCGGCACGTCGGTGCGGTAATGCATCCAGCCATGCCAGCCGGGCGGAATGGCCGACGCTTCGGCATAACCATTGTAGATCACCCAGCGGCGCGGCATGCCCCAGGAGGTGGTGCCGCCTTCGTAATAGGTATTGCCCAACTCGTCCTGTCCTACCTTCTTGCCGAAACGCCAGGTATGAAACCGCGTTCCGATCGTCTGGCCGTTCCACCAGGTGAAGATTTGCGTCAGGAGAGTCTTCATTCTACGTTCCTCGGGCTTGAATGCGCCGCAGCGATTTTCCGTGCACGGCACAAGACATGCTTATGCCGCCCCTCACGGCAATTGTCCAGCATTTCGAGATATATCCGCGCTATTTCAGCTTCATCCTGAAGCCTAAATGCCGCTTCTCGAAACCCAGCCGCTCATAGAAGCGGTGAGCGTCCAGCCGGGCCATGTTGGACGTCAGCTGCGCGGCGTTCAGGCCCTGCCGGCGGGCTTCTTCCAGGCAATGATTGATCATCACCGCGCCGATGCCGCGACCGCGCATGTCGGCGCGCGTCTGCACCGCCTCGATCACCATGGACTTCGCCCCTCGCCCGACGAGCTTGGTCAGAATCGCCGTCTGGAAGGTGCCGACCACCTCGCCTTCCAGTTCCGCTACATAGAGCGTTTCGCTCGGCGATGCCTCGATAGCGCGGAAAGCCGCGAGATAGTCCGGCTGCGCCGATTCTTCCGCCGTATCGCCGTGGCCGCCGATCTCATCGGCGGCAAAAATGGCGGCGAGCGCCGGGAGATCGTCTTCGCGCGCTGCGCGGATGATCAGCTTCTGCAATGTCTCATTCATCGGGTTAGGCTCTTTTCCATAACGATGCCGGGCAACCCCTCGATGCCCGCCATGCGCTCGATTCGGTCCACCTCGACAAATCCGACGCCTTCATAAAAGGCGATTGCGACAGTATTTTTAGGTTCGACTTCCAGCCGCATGATTTCCGCATCCGGAAAGCAGGTTTCGAGTTCGGCGAAGAGATCGCGGCCGATGCCCTGCCGCTGGAGGTCGGGCGCGACATAGAGCTGGTGCAGCAGGGCCGTTTTCGCCATTTTTGTGGACATGGAGCCATAGGCCATGCCGCCGATCCGCTTGCCGTCGTCAGCCACCAGAAACTCTCCGCCCTTTTTCTCGATGCGATCCTTCATGGCCTGCGGCGAATGCCATGCAAGGATCAGCTGGTTCACCTTGTCCACGCCATAGATCGCATCATAGGTCGCGTGCCACGTCGTGGCGAGCAGGGTGCGCACCGGCTCGATGTCACGCAGGCTTGCCGTGCGGATGAAGAACATGATTTGGCTCCGTCTTGAAACAGAAATGCCGGGCGTTGATCCCGGCAGAAGTGATGTCAGTCCCTCGTACCCGACGTCATCCTCGGGCCTGTCCCGAGGATCTGAGCACGTTGGACCTTGTGGGTCGTTAGATCCTCGGGACAAGCCCGAGGATGACGGATGAGAGCTTTCTGCCTCGATACCTATGAGCACGAGGCAGCGTCCGCTTACTCTTCTTCGATACCGAGCTTGGCCTTCACCAGCGCCTGAACCGCCTGCGGGTTGGCCTTGCCGCCCGTCGCCTTCATGACCTGACCGACGAACCAGCCGGCAAGCGTCGGCTTTGCCTTCACCTTCTCGACCTGATCCGGGTTGGCGGCGATGATCTCGTCCACGGCCTTTTCGATGGCGCCGGTATCGGTCACCTGCTTCATGCCGCGAGCTTCCACGATTTCCGCCGGGTTGCCGCCCTCGTTCCAGACGATTTCGAACAGGTCCTTGGCGATCTTGCCGGAAATGGTCTCGGCCTTGATGAGATCGATGATACCGCCGAGCTGTTCCGGCGAAACCGGCGTCGTCTCGATATCCTTGCCCGATTTGTTCAGCGCGCCGAGCAGATCGTTGATGACCCAGTTGGCGGCAGCCTTCGCATCGCGACCGGCGGCCACGGCCTCGTAATAATCGGCAATCGCCTTTTCCGAAACGAGGATCGAGGCGTCATAGACCGACAGGCCGAGATCGGCCACGAAACGCGCCTTCTTGTCGTCAGGCAGTTCCGGCAGATCGACCTTCAGCGCCTCGACGAAAGCATCGTCGAATTCGAGCGGCAGCAGATCCGGATCGGGGAAATAACGGTAATCATGCGCATCTTCCTTGGAGCGCATGGAACGCGTCTCGCCCTTGCCAGGATCGAACAGGCGGGTTTCCTGATCGATCACGCCGCCATCTTCCAGAATTGCGACCTGGCGGCGCGCCTCATATTCGATGGCCTGACCGACGAAGCGGATGGAGTTGACGTTCTTGATTTCGCAGCGCGTGCCGAAACCTTCGCCCGGACGGCGCACGGAGACGTTGACGTCGGCGCGCATCGAGCCTTCATCCATATTGCCGTCGCAGGTGCCGAGATAACGCACGATGGAACGCAGCTTGGTGAGATAGGCCTTGGCTTCGTCCGACGAGCGCATGTCCGGCTTGGAGACGATTTCCATCAGCGCCACGCCCGAACGGTTCAGGTCCACGAAGGACATGGTCGGGTGCTGGTCATGCATGGACTTGCCGGCGTCCTGCTCCAGATGCAGACGCTCGATGCCGATCTCGATATCTTCGAAATTGCCCTGACGGTCCGGGCCGAGCGAAATGGTGATGGTGCCCTCACCGACGATCGGGTCCTTGAACTGCGAAATCTGGTAGCCCTGCGGCAGGTCCGGATAGAAGTAGTTCTTGCGGTCGAAGATCGAGCGATGGTTGATCTTCGCCTTCAGGCCAAGACCGGTGCGCACCGCCTGCTTCACGCATTCCTCGTTGATAACGGGCAGCATGCCGGGCATGGCGGCATCCACCAGCGACACGTTGGAATTCGGCGCGTTGCCGAAAGTGGTCGAAGCACCGGAAAACAGCTTGGAATTGGAGAGAACCTGCGCATGCACCTCCATGCCGATCACGATTTCCCAATCGCCGGTGGCGCCGGGAATGAAGCGTTTCGGGTCGGGGGTGCGCACGTCTACAAGGGTCATCTGAAGCTCACGATATACGGGTTCTTTGGCCTTGGTGGGTAGAACAAATGGAGCGCGGGCGCAAGACATCTTGCACCCTCTCACGCCAGGCCCGGGATTTTCGCCGATACAGGATACGCGTTTTTTACGCTTCCCGGTTTCAATTCACGTCATGGTGACGGTCGCTCTCTGTTTCATAACCTATATCGCCTTCAATCTTTTCGTCTTTCTTGCCTATTGGTGGGACAAGGAAGCGGCGAGAAATGGCGCATGGCGCATCCGGGAAAGCACGCTGTTGTTGCTTGCGCTCATCGGCGGCAGCCTGGGCGCAATCTTGGCACAACGTCTGCTGCGGCATAAAACGCGCAAGGAACCGTTCCGCAGCATCCTGATATCGATCGTGATATTGCAGATAGGCCTTGTCGTATCGCTCGCCATCATGCCGGATTGGCCGATGCAGCTGGTGGAGGCTTTGCAAACTCTGTCTCAGAAAGCCGGCCCATAAAGACCGCTCTCGACCTCGGCCAATTGCTTCTGCAGGCCTACCGACTGCACTTCGCGGTCGAGCTTCGGCGCATAGGAGACGGAGAGCCAGCGGACGCTATAGCCATGGTGGCGGAAAAAAGCGACGGCCGGCTCATTCTGGGCATGGGTTTCAAGCCGAATGGTCTCGAAACCCCGGTCCTCTATCAGCCTTTCGACATCGCCTAACAGGTGGGTGCCGACCCGCCGGCGCTGAAAATCAGGATCGATCCAGAAATCGGAAATCGTCTCGTCGAAATGCTCCCGCGCCGCCCATCCGGCAACCGAGCCGCCAAACTCCGCCACCCTGATCGCCAGCCATGACGAGCGGGTAAAATTGGAAAAGGCGCTGGCCGCATTGTCATAAAGGGTCGGGGTGATGCCGAGAGCCGCGGTTGCCTGCCGCCATGCCCTGAGGCCGATGGCCGCCAGAACCTCCGCTTCCTGCTCATGCGCATTGCGAATGACGATCAAGCCGCACCCTCCATGGCCGTTGAAATTAAACCATTGCCAGCGCGATTCGACCAGCATGGTTTTCTCACGCCTGGCGGGACTTGACCGCGCCGGGTTCGCCCGCTACCCAAAAGGAGCAAGAACGGAGTTTTTATGTTCGCTCAATCGGAGTCCCGGTAAAGGCCCTGCCCGCAAGTTTATTGCGCGCCGGGCCATGCTGAAACCGAGCCGGTTGCCTTAACGGCACCCGGATTTGTTTTCACGCGTCTATATGACGCCGACCGGACTTCCAAAAATGGACATTTCCCGCGCCGAACAGCGCATTCTTCACCTGCTCGCCCAGGGCGGCAGAATTGAAATCGTTCGAGATGACGCCCACAAAATCGAAAAACTCGCGCTTTATACGCGTGACGGCTGGATTTTCAGCGGCCTCAATCTCCTCACCTTCCGCAAGCTGAAACGGAAGAGAGCGATCGCCTCCTCGGGCGGCAAACCTTACCGCATTACCACGCGCGGGCTGGAACTCGTGAGGGGTGAGTTGGACAACAGATAAATCGACCGGGCGGCGGCAATGCTGTCGCCCGGCATTTCGCCGAGAATCAGCCTCGACCGTAAAAGCGGGTTATGGCGAGAGCCTGCGCTCGAGCTTCACCTTTTCAAGCTCGACTTTCATGATGTCGGACCATTCCATGCCGCGCCAGACGATCTCAAATCCGCAACGCTCGTAAAGACCGATGGCTGCGCGGTTTCTGGCATGGGTGTCGATGGTGGCAAGCGGCAGGCCTTGCGCGCGCATCTTGTTGAGAAAATGAAGGATCAGGGCTTTGCCGATCCCCTTGCCTTGCCAGTTCGGGTCCACCCAGAGATCGGAAATGTGATGCGGCGCCGCATCGCATGCGCCCCAGCCGGCAACCACGCCTCCCATTTCAGCGACGACAACATCACCAGTTGGAGACTTGGCGAAACTCTCGAATTCGCCCCTCACCCGCTCGATGACATCAGGATCGAGATAGCTGTCGTCGAAGGCCTCGCCGGAACGCCAGGCGGCAAAACCGACAAAGCCGACCGCATCGCGATCGGCTTCGTTCATCTGTCTAAGCTTGAGGCCGCTTACCACCACTTGGCGGGGGTGAACTTGCCGGCTGCCTGCTCGATGGCGTGGGCCGTCTTGAACAACGTTTCTTCGTCGAATGGCTTGCCGATGAGCTGCAGGCCAAGCGGTAGGCCCTTGCCGTCAAGGCCGGCCGGAACCGAAAGGCCGGGAAGGCCGGCCATGTTGACGGTGATGGTAAAAACGTCCTGCAGATACATCTTCACCGGATCGGAGGCGAGTTCCTCGTCGCCGACTGCGAAGGCGGAGGACGGGGTGATCGGCGCCAGAATGGCGTCGACGCCTTCGTGGAAGACGTTTTCGAAGTCACGCTTGATCAGCGTGCGAACCTTCTGCGCCTTCAGGTAATAGGCGTCGTAATAACCGGCCGACAGCACATAGGTGCCGACCATGATGCGGCGCTGCACTTCCTTGCCGAAACCGGCGGCGCGGCTCTTTTCGTACATGTCGGCAATGTCCTTGCCGTCGACGCGCAGGCCGTAACGCACGCCGTCATAACGGGCAAGGTTGGACGAGGCTTCCGCCGGTGCGACGATGTAATAGGCAGGCAGCGCGTATTTGGTATGCGGCAGCGAGATATCGACAACCTCGGCGCCGGCATCGCGCAGCCATTCCACGCCCTTGGCCCAGAGCTTTTCGATTTCTTCCGGCATGCCGTCAACGCGGTATTCCCTGGGGATACCGATCTTCAGGCCCTTCAGCGACTGGCCGATGGCCTTTTCGTAATCCGGCACCGGCAGGTCGACCGAGGTCGTATCCTTGGCGTCAACGCTTGCCATGGTCTTCAACAGGATAGCGGCGTCGCGCACGTCACGGGCGATCGGGCCGGCCTGATCGAGCGAGGAGGCATAGGCAACGATGCCGAAGCGTGAGCAACGGCCATAGGTGGGCTTGATGCCAACGGTGCCGGTAAAGGCTGCCGGCTGGCGAATGGAGCCGCCCGTGTCGGTTGCGGTGGCGCCGGCGCAGAGATGCGCGGCCACGGCAGCGGCCGAACCGCCGGAGGAACCGCCGGGCACGAGCTTCTGCTCTGAGCCGTTGGCGCGCCAGGGATTGATGGCCGGACCGTACCAGGAGCTTTCGTTGGACGAGCCCATGGCGAATTCGTCCATGTTGAGCTTGCCGAGCATGACGGCGCCCTGATCCCAGAGATTCTGGGTAACGGTGGATTCATATTTCGGCTTAAAGCCATCGAGAACATGCGAACACGCCTGCGTGTGGATGTCACGGGTGGCGAAAAGGTCCTTCACACCAAGCGGAACGCCTTCCAGCTCGCCAGCCGAACCGGACGCGATACGGCCATCGGAGGCTTTCGCCATGTCACGCGCCTTTTCAGGCGTGGTTACGACATAGGCGTTCAGCGCGCCGTTCGCCGCGTCGATGGCGGAGAGATAGGCGTCGGTCAGCTCAAGGGCGGAAAACTCTTTCGCCTTCAGCTTTTCGCGGGCTTCGGCAATGGTCAGGCTCGTCAGGTCGGTCATGATCGGCAACGGCTTTCGAAATCTTGGAAAAATCGGGCGGCAAACGGCGGTCGGCTTATTCGACCACTTTCGGGACCATGAAGAAATCCCGGTCGGTCGCAGGCGCATTGGCGACAATGTCTTCCGCCTTGTTGCCGTCGGTCACCACGTCGGCACGCTTTTTCATCTCCACCGGGGTGACTGATGTCATCGGCTCGACGCCGTCGACATTCACTTCCGAAAGCTGCTCCACGAAACCGAGTATGCCGTTCAGCTGGCCGAGCATATTCTGTGCTTCTTCTTCGCTGACGGCGATACGGGCAAGGCGCGCAACGCGCTTTACGGTGGCGAGATCGACGGACATGGTTCTACTCCGGTAGGAATTTTCCTACCCGCTATAATCACCATGTCCGCCATTCGCAACGGTAGAAAGCATGTCGCGTCAAAGTGTGAGGTGCTTTTGCGTCACGACATGCCTGAGCAAAACGTCAGAAGGACAGCGTATCGCCCGCCTTAGGCGTGTGGACACGGGCTTCCGACCCCTCCATGCCGGTCACGAACTTCTCCGGCGTCTGGTCGATGATCGGGAAGGAGCCATAGTGGCAGGGAATGACATTCTCGAACTTGAAGAAGCGCTGGCAGGCGAGCGCCGCGACGGCTCCGCCCATGGTGAAGCGGTCGCCAATCGGCACGAGGCCGATATCCGGCTGGTGCAGTTCATTGATGAGCTTCATGTCGGAAAAGATGTCGGTATCGCCCATGTGATAAACGGCCGGACCGTCTTCGAAATGCAGCATCAGGCCATTGGCACTGCCGAGCGAATGGGAGACGCCATCCTCGGTGATCTGGGCGGAGGAATGCAGTGCATTGGTGAAGGTGACGGAAAAACCGTCAAAATGCACCGTGCCGCCGGTATTGCCCATATCGATCTTCGCGACGCCCTTGGCGGAAAGCCAGGCGGCGAGATCGGCATTCGCGAGCACGGTCGCGCCCGTCTCGCGGGCAAGCTGGACGGTATCGCCGACATGGTCGCCATGGCCGTGGGTCAGGAGAATATGGGTGATGCCTTCGGCTGCCGACTTCCCATCCTGCCCCGCAAAACCGGGGTTACCGGTGAAGAACGGATCGATGAGGATCTTCGCGCTACCGTTTTCAAGGCGGAAGGCGGAATGGCCGAGCCAGGTGATTTTCATGGAAAGTTCTCCTTTGTATTGCCGGTATATTATGACATAGGACGGCCTGAACAACCGCACTACCAATATTTAAGAGAGGCGACCATGGCCGCAAATGATGACGAGTACGTGTATGACGAGGCGACCGGTGAATGGCGACCGGCCTCCGAGCTGGCTGCAGAAGCGGCGCGCGCGAATGAAGTGCACGATGCGGCGGGCAATGTGCTGGCGGATGGCGATTCCGTCACCCTCATCAAGGATTTGAAGGTCAAGGGCACCAGCACGGTCATCAAGCAGGGCACCGTCATCAAGTCGATCCGCCTGACCGATAATCCGGAAGAGATCGATTGCAAACATGATGCGGTGAAGGGTCTGGTGCTGCGCACCGAATTCGTCCGCAAACGATAAAGGCAACACGCGACATGGCAACACTCACCATTGAGGAACTGGCGCAGGCGCTTCAGCCGGGACAGGCGATTGCCGGCCTCGACCTTGGCACGAAGACGATCGGGCTTGCCATGTCGGACCTGTCGCGGCGTTTCGCAACGCCGCGCCCCGTCATCAAACGGGTGAAATTCACGCAGGATGCGGAAGTGCTGCTGGCCTTCGCCGAAAAGGAAAAAGTTTTCGCCTTCATCATCGGCCTGCCGATGAACATGGATGGTTCGGCCGGTCCCCGCGTGCAGGCGACGCGCGCCTTCGTGCGGACGATGGGCGAAAAAACCGCCCTGCCCTTCATTTTCTGGGATGAGCGGCTTTCGACGGTCGCGGCCGAGCGCGCATTGCTGGAAATGGACGTCTCACGCGCAAAGCGCGCCGAACGCATCGATTCGGCAGCCGCAAGCTTCATTCTTCAGGGCGCGCTGGACAGGCTTTCCGCACTCACCCGCGCGGCCGACTGACGGCCCTGCCACCAGACCGCAATCTGCTTTCTCTTGCGGAAGGCGAGAATCGCAAAAACGATCAGGCTGTCGACGGCGATGGCGCGCGCCACCAGCGGCGGCAGGCTTTCCGGCGGCAGGCCGAGAATATTGCCGTAAATCTCGAACACCAGATCATGGGTCTGGCGTGTGAGCATGTAGAAGCCGAAGCTCATGTCGTAATAGGAAAGCCAGTACCAGCTGCCCAGCAGCGCGACGGGACCGGCCCAGAGGATCAGAAACCACTTCATGCCGCCTGCCCCCGCACAAACCTCGTATCGGGAACGCCGGCAAGCACCGCCCAGCGCACCACGGCCATAAGGCAGAGGTTCAGCGCCGGCGCGTCGATATCCAACGGCAGCATCACAAAAAACGTCATCATGACGCCTAAAGCTGTCCAGCGGCTCACTTGCGGCTCCCTTGTGCGCAGTCATTGCGCATGGTTAACATTTCGTTAATCCACACTGGACCGGCAGCCATGGCGAGGCAAACGAAAGCTGTCATTATGGTTAACGACGGGCGGCCGGTATGTGGAAAAGAACGTGATCGCGTGAACGGCCGGCTGCGCCGGGCGGTTGCCGGCCCGGTGAAAACATGACTGATTTTTCTTTAATGCACAGGCCCAAGCGCGACTGTCTTCCGCCTGCGGAAACCGGTTCAGCCGTAAACGCCGCGCACCAGCCTTTTGACGGCAGTGGCGATCTTGTCCCAGTCCCGGTCCGATTTGAGCGGTACGCCAGCGAACTGACCGCTGGTGGCAGCGGAAATGACGAGGTGCTGAATGGCAGCGAACAGTACGGCATTGACCGCCGCTGTATCCACCCCCTTCGGCGCCGCCAGCGAACCGCGCATACGCTCCAGCCATTTGCCCAGCGATTTGGCGCGGGCTTCGGCCAGTTGCCGCACCTGCGGCGAACCGTCAGACACTTCCCACGCGATGATCTTGCAGACGAGAGGATCGCTGCGCAGCGCATCCATGAAATAAAGCGCCAGCTTTTCCATGAGGTCGCCATAGGTCAAAAGGAACATGCCGCCGGTATCTTCCGGAATTCGATCCTTCACCCAGGAACCGAGGTCCTCGCCGATCGCCTCGATCAGACCATCGAGGCCGCCGAAATAACGGTAGATGAGCTGCTTGTCGCAGCCGGCGCGGCGGGCAACGGCATTGATGCCAAAACCCTGAAATCCCTCTTCGGCAAGCAGCGACCGCGCCGCATTAAAAATCGCCTTCTCGGTCTGAGCGCGATCCTTGATGCGCTTTTCCGGTCTGTCGGCTGAAATCGCCTCTGCGGTCGCCAGCATGATTCCCTACCCGTGTTTTGAAAGGCCTTCCTCAACGGGTTAACAAAGCATGAAGGGAAGAACAACGTGGCGGAGAGGATGGACGGAAGGTTTTTGTGGATGAAGGGTACGCCATGCCGTTCAGGCGCTGACACCTCCATAGCTAACCGGGAGATGCCGCTCGATTTCCATGGAATCATGAAGAATGCGACCGATGCCCACCAAATCGGGATTCAACACGCGATACAGCAACAGATGCCTCGGATATTTAACCAGGCCGGTTTCACTTCTCGCCCTCTCCCGGCTGTAACGGAGATGGTAGCTGCGCACATCGTCTGCCACTTCCGGGCGGAGACTTGTTCCGGAACGAAACGGATCCCGCGCAACATCACGCAGCGCCGTGACAAGCAATTTTTCGTAGCGTTTTCTCGCTGCGGCCCCAAATGTCGCGTGGGTCCATCCAAGAATTTCAATAATGTCCGATTGCGCGGCTTCGGACAGACGATACCTCGTCATGCCTTATCAGATTTGGCAAGGCGCGCTTCAGCGTCGCGTCCGAGAGCGGAAATGAAGTCGTCGAGATCATCCTCCGCCACATCCGTAAAACGGCCTTGATCAAGGTCGGCGAAGCCCTGTTGCGCCGCCACCCTCAAGGCTTCCAATCTGGTCACCTCAAGGCGCTCGCGCCTTTCGATCAATCGTAAGCCCTCGCGCAGCACTTCGCTGGCATTTTGATAGCGGCCAGATTTGACGAGTTCGTCTATGATCTCTTCGTGATGCTGTGTCAGAACGACGTTACGCGTTGGCATCGGAGCCTCCACCAGACACTAGAATTTTTCCGCTTTTCTTCGAATCGCGAAAACACTCTAACTCTTTATTTTAGCGCATTTCCGGACGGAAAACCGGGTTCCACTTTTCCTGGAAATGCTCTAGCGACATCCAACAATACCATCGATTGGCATAATCTGCCAATATTACTCCAGCGCCATGCCGAACCAGACGCTGCCCGGCGTTTCGTGGCTTTCGAGGCGTTTGAACCCGCGGGTTTCCCAGAAGCGCATGCCCGCATGGTTGCGTTCGCTGGCGCCGAGGTGGATGCCGTAGACGTTGTTCTGTCTCGCCATATCGAGCCAGCGCGACAGAAGCCGGGTGCCGCCGCCCTTGCCCTGGGTGCGCGGCAAGAGGTTCATGTGGATATGGGCCGGAAACGGATCGGTGAGCCAGGCGGGTGTGCGGCGCGGATAGTGGATGAACTGGGCGCGGCGCTGGTCGGCGTCCCATGTCTGCTGGTCGCCGCCGGGATCGGGGTAAAGGCTGCGCAGATGCGGCCACCATTCCCGCTCCAGCCGCTCTTCGTGCAGCGCCGTATCGAGAGCGCCGACGATATAACCGCACACACCTTCCTCATCCTCCGCCACGAAAACGGCATCGGGCCAGAGATGCAGATAGGGCGCTGAATAGATGTGCCCGACCATGCGGCCGTCATTGTAAAGGGCGGTGGCGTCCTGCCCGGCATCGCCGGTGGCGAGACTTATGGCGTAGAGCGCGTCTTCATCCTCGGAACGGGCGGAACGGAAGGTCAGCATTGGCAACCGCCTTCCCTTGCCGCGCATCGATGCGCGAAAATGTCACGACAGATCAGAACACGCTTTACGCCATTGCTGTTTTTCAAATCCGAGACCCCTCCCGCCGGGACTGCAAAACCTTCATCCGCATGCATCGGTCAAGATGCAGGCGGATAAAGAAGATCGATTATATAATTCGGATCGAAGCGGGAATCGAGCATGCCGTAAGTATGCCGCCAGCCGCCGGCCAGACGGGTCTCGAGGAAGGCATCGGCAATCTTGCCGGCGCCGAGACGGCAAAGCTCGGCGGCAGCGGCCGCAAGCGCGAACTGCTCCACCAGCAGGCGGGCCGCTCCCTCGTCACGCTCAGCAAGGGCGATTGCGGCACGCAGCACGTCGGTGGTCTTCTTGCCGGCCGCACCCAGATCACGCTCCAGCGTCTGGAAGACGAGATCGAACAGATCCTTGCCGCGCTGGAGAACCCGCAGCACATCCAGCGCCATAACGTTGCCGGAGCCTTCCCAGATGGCGTTGACGGGGGCTTCGCGATAGTGGCGGGCAATCGGCCGCTCTTCCACGTAACCGTTACCGCCAAGGCACTCCATGGCCTCATAGATAAGCGCCGGCGCGATCTTGCAGCACCAGTATTTCACGATGGGCGTCATCACCCGCGCATAGGCGGCTTCGGCCGGATTGTTGCGGGCGGCGTCGAATGCCGTCGCCAGCCGGAAGGAGAGCGCAGTGGCCGCCGCCACATCCAGCGCCATGTCGGCGAGAACGCGCGTCATGATCGGTTGCGTGACCAGCATCTTGCCGAAAACCGAACGGCCGCGGGCTAGTGCACGGCTTCGGCAAGCGAGGCGCGCATCATGCCAGCGGAGGCAAGCGCGCAATCGAGCCGCGTCAGCGTCACCATGTCGAGAATGGTGCGGATGCCGCTGCCGGGATCGCCCAGCAGATAACCGAAGGCGTCGGTGAATTCGACTTCGGCGGATGCGTTGGAGCGGTTGCCGAGCTTGTCCTTCAGGCGCTGGAAATGCAGGCCGTTCTTCGAACCGTCTTCGAGATAACGCGGAACGAGGAAGCAGCCCATGCCGTCGCCCATCTGAGCGAGCATGACGAAACCGTCGCTCATCGGCGCGGAGAGGAACCATTTGTGGCCGGACAGGCGATAGATGCCCTCGCCCACCCGCTCCGCCGTCGTGCGGTTGGCGCGCACATCCGTGCCGCCCTGTTTTTCCGTCATGCCCATGCCAATGGTGACGGCGGTTTTCTGCAGGGCCGGTTTCTGCGAGGAATCATATTTGCGCGATAGGATCTTCGGCGCCCATTCCTTCTGCACGCGCGGCGAAGCCATGATGGCCGCGACGGAGGCGTTGGTCATGGTCAGCGGGCAAAGATGCCCGGCCTCGAGTTGCGAGGTCAGGTAGAATTTCGTGGCGCGGGCCTTATGCTCATTGCCGCGTGTATCGGGAGAATTTTCCCAGACGCTGGAATGCAGGCCTGACGACATGGAACGACGCATCAGCGCATGCCAGGCGGGATGGAATTCCACCTGATCCAGACGTTCGCCGCGCGGGCCGTGGGTATGCAGTTGCGGCACGCCCTGATTGGCCATGCGTGCCAGTTCCTGCGCCTCATGCGACGTGACGTAACGGCCGAGCTGGTCGAACTCGTCTCTCAGATTGCGCGACAGGCCGGAGGTGAGATCGACGATCAGCGGATCGGAACGATAGGCGTTGATACCGGACCAGAGGCTTGGCTGGTTCAGTTCGGCGAGCGTTTCTTCTGTCCGGGAATTCTGGGTCATCCGCTGCTTCTAGCTGTTTTGTACTGGCGTTGCATAGTGGGGTGATATTGCATAATTCCACCCGCAGGAAGCGATTGAGACGATTAAACCGCCGCTTTCAGCATTTTTCGGGAGTGATCCTGATTTAGGTATCCGGCCCGCAGAATACCAAACACGTTTCCGGCAAGATCAACGACAGTCCCAAAAAAAGCCGCGCAGAAGTTGCGGCAGCAACCGGCGGGCATGCGGATAAACGCATTCTCCATAATCTGCGGCCTGACGTGGAACCTGCGGCAGGCTTTTTCGGTTGGCGACTTTGCTGAACGGCTGCATAGGGAGGAGACCATGGAGGCCAGCGTAAGAAAGCTCTTCGAGCGATATGAGCGATTTTTCAACAAGTCCCTCAAAGGTGATATGGATATGGAGGAGGTCGCCTCCCTCTACGCCTCCGACTTCATCGCCGCCTCCCCCGCCGGCGTGATGACCGGAAAGAACGATGACCACTTGAAGCAGGTCATGATGAAGGGTTACGAGCGCTACCGGACGATCGGAACGAAAGAGATGCGGATACGCGCCATCCGTATCTCGCCCATCGACGACCATCATTGCCTTGCCCATGTTGCCTGGACGGCGACCTTTGATCGCAAGCGGCAACCGGATGTCGCAATCGATTTCGATGTTCATTACTTCGTCCAGAGGCTGGATGGGGCGCCGAAAGTTTTCGGCTGGGCGTCAGGCGACGAACAGGCGCTTTTGAAGGAGCATGGCATCGTCTGATGCCTGCGCCTTCCATCGTCAGGCCGTTTGCCCTCGAGGGTTGGGGAAACATCGTCATGTTTTCATTTCAGGAGTTGCGGGCGCTTGCCCCGCGACCATGCAGTCTCTATAGAGCGCAGGACCGAATTCCGCCGCACTCCTGAGGCGTGTTCACAGCGAATGGGAGCGCGCGGATCAGCATTCGGGCGTTCCGGGCATTTTCACGGGAAAATGCGGCGCCCGTCAGGAGGCAAACCGCATGGTCTTCTTCCCCCATCGCCATCTCCTCGGCATCAAGGGGCTTTCCCACCAGGATATCACCCTGCTTCTCGACAAGGCCGACGAGGCGGTGAAAATCAGCCGCCAGCGCGAGAAAAAGACCTCGACGCTTCGGGGCCTGACGCAGATCAACCTGTTCTTCGAAGCCTCGACGCGCACGCAATCCTCCTTCGAACTCGCCGGAAAGCGTCTCGGCGCAGACGTGATGAACATGTCGGTCGGCAATTCCTCGGTGAAGAAGGGCGAAACGCTGATCGATACGGCGATGACGCTAAACGCCATGCGCCCGGATGTGCTGGTCGTGCGCCATTCCTCCGCCGGCGCCGCCGCGCTGCTCGCGCAAAAGGTCGCCTGCTCCGTCGTCAATGCCGGCGACGGCCAGCATGAGCACCCGACGCAGGCGCTGCTCGACGCACTGACCATTCGCCGCGCCAAGGGCGAACTGTCCGGCATCACGGTGGCAATCTGCGGCGACGTGCTGCATTCGCGCGTTGCCCGCTCCAACATCATCCTGCTCAACCAGATGGGTGCGCGCGTTCGCGTCGTCGCGCCAGCCACGCTGCTGCCCTCCGGTATCCGCGACATGAGCGTCGAAGTCTTCCACGACATGAAGGAAGGGCTGAAGAACGCCGATGTGGTGATGATGCTGCGCCTGCAGCGCGAGCGCATGTCCGGCTCCTTCGTGCCTTCAGTGCGCGAATATTTCCATTATTACGGCCTCGATGCCGAAAAGCTGAAGGCGGCGAAGGAAGATGCGCTGGTCATGCATCCCGGCCCGATGAACCGCGGCGTGGAAATCGCCTCCGACGTGGCCGACGGTCCGCAGAGCGTGATCGAAAGCCAGGTGGAAATGGGGGTTGCCGTGCGCATGGCGGTCATGGAAACCCTGCTTGTCTCGCAAAATCAGGGTGAGCGCGTATGAGTGCCGTTACCGTTCTCAACAATCTCCGCATCGTCGATCCGTCCCGTAACCTCGACGAGACCGGCAGCATCGTTATCGGTGCCGACGGCACCATTCTCGCGGCCGGCAAGGACGCCCATAATCAGGGCGCTCCCGAAGGGGCGACCGTTCGCGACTGCAAGGGTCTGCTGGCCGTTCCCGGTCTGGTGGACGCCCGTGTTTTCGTGGGTGAGCCGGGTGCCGAACACCGCGAGACCATCGAATCCGCCTCGCGCGCGGCAGCGGCCGGCGGCGTCACCAGCATCATCGTCATGCCCGATACCGATCCCGTCATCGATGACATCGCACTGGTCGAATATGTGAAGAAGACGGCACGCGACAAGGCGCTCGTCAATGTGCATCCCGCAGCAGCACTCACCAAGGGTCTGAACGGCGAGGAAATGACCGAATGCGGCATGTTGAAGGAAGCCGGCGCGGTGGCCTTCACCAATGGCCGCAAGGCGCTTTCCGATACGCTGGTGTTGCGCCGCGCCATGACCTATGCGCGCGAACTGGGCGCAGTGATCGCGCTCGAGACGCGCGACAAATATATCGGCGGCGGCGACATGAACGAGGGGCTTTTCGCAAGCTGGCTCGGGCTGTCGGGCGTTCCGAAGGAAGCCGAGATCATTCCGCTGGAGCGCGACCTGCGCATTGCCGGGCTGACACAGGCGATCTACCACGCCGCCAAGATTTCCGTGCCCGAATCGGCAGAAGCGATCCGCGTTGCCCGGCAGCGGGGCGTAAAAGCCACCTGCGGCATCTCGATCAACCATCTGACGCTCAACGAGAACGATATTGGCGAATACCGCACCTTCTTCAAGCTCTCCCCGCCGCTGCGCGCCGAAGACGACCGCAAGGCGATGGTGGAAGCACTGAAGGACGGCACCATCGACATTATTGTCTCCTCGCACGACCCGCAGGATGTCGACACCAAACGCCTGCCGTTTTCGGATGCGGCGAGCGGCGCGGTCGGGCTCGAAACCCTGCTGGCGGCGGCGCTGCGCCTGCACCATAGCGGCGAAGTTCCGCTGATGCGGCTGATCGATGCGCTTTCCACCCGCCCTGCGAAGATTTTCGGACTGGATGCCGGAACGCTGAAGGCGGGCGCGAAAGCCGATATCACGCTGATCGACCTCGACGAGCCGTGGCTCGTGGCAAAGGAGCAGCTGGTCTCGAAATCCAAGAACACCCCGTTCGAGGATGCCCGTTTCAGCGGCCGCGCGGTTGCCACTTATGTGGCTGGCAAAGCCGTTCATTCCTTGGCATAAGATCACCAACGGAGATCACGCGGCCAGCGCGACAGAGGGGACGTTTGAATGAGTGCTTTGACTGACTGGCAGACGGCGCCTGCCCTTCTCGCGCTTTCGGCGCTGATCGGCTATCTGTTCGGTTCTATTCCCTTCGGCCTCATTCTCACCCGCATGGCGGGGCTGGGCGACGTGCGCAAGATCGGCTCCGGCAATATCGGCGCGACCAATGTGCTGCGCACCGGCAACAAGAAGCTCGCCGCCGCAACCCTGCTGCTCGACGCGCTGAAGGGCACGGCGGCGGTGCTGGTCGCCAATGCGCTCTGGGGTTACGAAGCGTCGCTGGTCGCCGGTTTCTTCGCCTTCCTCGGCCACCTGTTTCCGGTGTGGCTCGGCTTCAAGGGTGGCAAGGGTGTGGCGACCTATATCGGCGTGCTTTTGGGTGCCGCACCGCTGATGATGCTGGCCTTTGCGCTCATCTGGCTCGCAACCGCCTTCATCACCCGTTATTCCTCGCTCTCGGCGCTTTTGGCCATGCTGGTCATTCCCGTGGCTCTCTGGGTGCTCGGACCTGAAAAGACGGCGCTGCTGGTGACGCTGCTGAGTGCGATTTCATGGTGGAAGCACCGCGAGAATATCGCGCGCCTGCTGGCGGGCACTGAAAGCAGGATCGGGCAAAAGGGCTGAGACCCATTTAAGGATATGCCATGCCGCATGAGGAAACGACACGGCAGGGCATAGAGCTTTCCGCGCGGCAGCGGGTCGCGTGGCTGAGGCTGATCCGCAGCGACAATATCGGTCCCGTCACCTTCCGCGAACTCATCAATCATTTCGGCAGCGCCGAAAAGGCGCTCGACGCCCTGCCCGAGCTTTCAAGGCGCGGCGGCTCGTCGCGCAGCCCGCGCATCGCCACGCAGGCGGAGGCAGAAGGTGAGATCGAAACGGCCGAAAAATTCGGCGCGTGTTTCGTCGGTATCGGTGAGCCGGATTACCCGCCTGCCCTGCGGCAACTGGATGGCGCGCCGCCGCTGATCGCCATGAAAGGATCGGCAGCGACCGCGACAAGACCGAGCATCGGCATCGTCGGCTCCCGCAACGCCTCCATCAACGGCGCGAAATTCGCCGCCATGCTGGCGCGCGATTGCGGCCGCGCCGGCTATAGCATCGCTTCGGGGCTGGCGCGCGGCATCGATGCGGCGGCGCACCGGGCAAGCCTTGCGACGGGCACGGTTGCCATGCTGGCCGGCGGTCTCGACCGCCCCTACCCGCAGGAAAATTTCGGGCTCTTGCAGGAGATATACGATCAGGGCGGCGCGACGATCAGCGAAATGCCCTTTGGATGGGAACCGCGCGCCCGCGATTTTCCCCGCCGCAACCGATTGATCGCAGGCGTCTCCCTCGGTGTTGTCATCGTCGAAGCGGCGGAGCGCTCCGGCTCGCTGATAACGGCAAGGCTTGCCGGAGAAGCGGGACGGCTGGTTTTCGCCGTGCCCGGCTCCCCGCTCGATGCACGCTGCGAGGGCACCAACCGGCTGATCAAGGAAGGTGCGATGCTGACCACGGGCGCGGCCGATATTCTGGAAGCGCTGCGACCGCTGATGGAGCCGCAATTGCCCTATGAACGCAAGATCGAGGAACCGAGATCCGACACCGAGATGTCACCACCAGGGGACGACGAGCGCAGCATCATCGCCGCCGCTCTCGGTCCCTCGCCCGTGGAAACGGACGATATCATCCGTCACACAGGTTTTTCCGCTGCAACCGTTCATCTGGTGCTGCTGGAGCTTGATATCGCAGGACGTCTAAACCGGCATGCCGGGGGGCGTGTGTCGCTCTTCATCGCGGATTGACAGCTTGCGCCGCCCGCTCTGGATATCGCCGACTTCGACATAGGCCATCTCGATCAGATAACACAGCATGTCGGCCCCCTCACGGTTTGCGACCTGCCGCAATTCCGCGAGCATCTGGCGAATGTAAGCCAAGTTCTCTCTGGTCCCTTCATTATCGGCATTATTGTTTGTTGCGTTGGGGACCATATATCTATCCTGCAAAATTTGCCTGAAACGAAGAGCAATAAGTCGATTCAAATGATGTTGCCCATCATAACCAATTTACCAAAGATTGCAATACAACAATAGATTATCCATAGGTTGCATTCACCTTGAAGCGATAAAATCGGCCTTGCCTCTTGACCCGCGCGCATTACCTGTCCATGTCGAAATATAAAGAAGGCGAATTGCGGCATTGCGCCGTGACCCGGCCACGTTAACGGACCAGTTCCAGAGAAAAACAATATGAATGTCGTCGTCGTAGAATCTCCTGCCAAAGCCAAGACGATCAACAAGTATCTTGGCTCGGGCTACAAGGTTCTTGCATCCTTTGGCCACGTCAGAGACCTTCCTGCCAAGGACGGATCGGTGCTGCCCGACCAGGATTTCGAAATGTCCTGGGAGGTCGACAGCGCATCCGCCAAGCGCATGAAGGATATTGCCGATGCGGTAAAATCCTCCGACGGCCTCATTCTCGCAACCGACCCGGATCGCGAAGGCGAGGCCATTTCCTGGCACGTTCTCGATCTTTTGAAGAAGAAGCGCGTCCTCGGCGACAAGCCAGTGAAGCGCGTGGTCTTCAACGCCATCACCAAAAAGGCCGTGCTGGACGCCATGGCGAACCCGCGCGACATCGATGTGCCGCTGGTCGACGCCTATCTCGCCCGCCGCGCGCTGGATTATCTCGTCGGCTTCAACCTGTCGCCCGTGCTGTGGCGTAAGCTGCCCGGCGCGCGTTCCGCCGGCCGCGTTCAGTCGGTTGCGCTGCGTCTCGTCTGCGACCGCGAATCCGAGATCGAGCGTTTCGTCTCCGAAGAATACTGGAACATCAGCGCGCTTCTGAAGACACCGCGCGGTGACGAGTTCGAAGCCAAGCTGGTTTCGGCCGATGGCAAGCGCCTGCAAAGCCGCTCGATCAAGACCGGAGACGATGCGAACCGGCTGAAGGCGCTGCTGGAAGGCGCGAGCTATGTGGTCGAAAGCGTCGAGGCGAAACCCGTCAAGCGCAATCCCGGCCCGCCCTTCACCACTTCGACGCTGCAGCAGGCGGCCTCCTCGCGCATGGGCTTTTCCGCCTCGCGCACCATGCAGGTGGCGCAGAAGCTTTACGAAGGCATCGATATCGGCGGTGAGACCGTCGGTTTGATCACCTATATGCGTACCGACGGCGTGCAGATGGCCCCGGAAGCGATCGATGCCGCCCGCCGCGCCATTGGCGAGCAGTTCGGCGGCCGGTACGTGCCGGAAAAGGCGCGTTTCTATTCGACCAAGGCCAAGAACGCCCAGGAAGCGCACGAAGCTATCCGCCCGACCGATTTCAACCGCACACCGGATCAGGTGAAGCGTTACCTCGATCCCGATCAGCTGCGTCTTTATGACCTGATCTGGAAGCGCGGCATAGCGAGCCAGATGGCCTCGGCGGAAATCGAGCGGACCACGGTGGAAATCCTCGCCAGCAATGGCGGCGAAAAGGCAGGCCTGCGCGCCGTCGGTTCGGTGATCCGTTTCGACGGTTTCATCGCCGCCTATACCGACCAGAAGGAAGATGGCGAACAGAGCGATGACGGTGACGACGAAGGCCGTCTGCCGCCGATCAACGAGCGCGAGAACCTCGCCAAGCAGAAGATCAACGCCAGCCAGCACTTCACCGAACCGCCGCCGCGTTATTCGGAAGCCTCGCTGATCAAGAAGATGGAAGAACTAGGCATCGGCCGTCCTTCCACCTATGCGGCGACGCTGAAGACGCTGAGCGACCGTGAATATATCGTCGTCGACAAGCGCAAGCTGATCCCGCATTCGCGCGGCCGGCTGGTGACGGCTTTCCTCGAAAGCTTCTTCACCAAATACGTCGAATACGACTTCACCGCCGCGCTTGAAGAAAAGCTCGACCGGATTTCCGCCGGCGAACTGGACTGGAAGCAGGTTCTGCGCGATTTCTGGAAGGATTTCTTCGCCCAGATCGAAGACACCAAGGAACTGCGTGTCACCAACGTTCTGGATGCGCTGAACGAGGTTCTGGCGCCGCTGGTCTTCCCGAAGCGCGAGGACGGTTCCGATCCGCGCATCTGTCAGGTTTGCGGCACCGGCAATCTTTCGCTGAAGCTCGGCAAATACGGCGCTTTCGTCGGTTGCTCCAATTATCCGGAATGCAACTACACCCGCCAGCTGACCTCGGACGGCTCGGAAGCCGAAGCTGCGGCTTCGAACGAGCCGAAGGCGCTGGGTGCCGATCCGATGACCGGCGAGGAACTGACGCTGCGCTCCGGCCGTTTCGGGCCCTATATCCAGCGCGGTGACGGCAAGGAAGCCAAGCGCTCCTCGCTGCCCAAGGGCTGGAAGCCTGAGGATATCGACCACGAAAAGGCGCTGGCGCTCATCAACCTGCCGCGCGATATCGGCAAGCATCCGGAAACCGGCAAGATGATTTCCGCCGGTCTCGGTCGCTACGGGCCGTTCCTTTTGCATGACGGTTCCTATGCGAACCTCGAAAGCATCGAGGACGTATTCTCTATCGGCCTCAACCGGGCCGTGACCGTGATTGCCGAAAAGCAGAGCAAGGGACCGGGTCGCGGCCGCAGCGGCACGCCGGCCGCGCTGAAGGAGCTGGGCGATCACCCCGATGGCGGCTCGATCACCGTTCGCGACGGGCGCTATGGCGCTTACGTCAACTGGGGCAAGGTCAACGCCACCATTCCGAAGGGTCAGGACCCGGCTTCGGTGACGCTGGACGAGGCGCTGGTGCTGATCGCCGAGCGCATCGCCAAGACCGGCACCGGCGGCAAGCCTGCCAAGGGCAGGAAGATGACTGCCAAGAAGGCCGATGGTGACGCCGCAGCTAAGCCGAAGGCGACCAAGGCCAAGGCGGCAACGAAGAGCAAGACGGCCGCCAAGCCGAAGGCAGCGGCCAAACCCAAGAAGGCAGCAGAGTGAGCAAAGCGCCGCGTCAGAGACAGGGTTCCGCCAGCGACGGTTTCGGACGCACCGGGCGCGGCAAGCGGGTCAGTGAAGGTGAAGGCATCATCCATGGCGAGGTGCCTCCCCGCGACGTGCTGCTGAAATTCATCGCCGACCATCCGCAACAGGCCTCCAAGCGGGAAATCGCCAAGGCTTTCGGGCTGAAAGGCGAGAACCGCGTCGTTCTCAAAGCGCTGCTGAAAGAGCTTGAAACCGACGGCATGGTGCAGAAGAGCCGCAAGTCGCTGACGCGGCCGGGCGGCCTGCCGCCGGTCACGGTCCTCGACATCACCACCCGCGACAAGGACGGCGAATTGATCGGCCGGCCAGCGGAATGGCCAGAGGATCAGGGCGCGGCACCGGCCGTGCTCATCCGCCAGTCATCGCAGGATCGCGGCAAGAAGGCCCCGGCGGCGGGTCTTGGCGACCGCATTCTGGCGAAAATCTTCCCCTCCAAGGAAAGCTCCGGCCCGGCCTATACGGCCCGCGTCGTCAAGCTGATCGACCGCCGCCAGAACGCGCTGCTCGGCGTGTTCAAGGAGACGGCCGGCGGCGGCGGACGGCTGAGGCCGATCGACCGGCGCGGCGAAGAAATGGTCATCGACCCCGATGGCGTCGGCGATGCGAAAGACGGCGACCTGATCGAGGTGGAAACCTCGCGCAACAGCGGCCGTTACGGGCTGACGCGCGCCAAGGTGCTGTCGGTCATCGGCTCCGTTGCCTCGGAAAAGGCGATCTCGATGATCGCGATCCATTCCCACGGCATTCCGCATATCTTCCCCTCGAACGTTCTTGCCGAGGCGGATGCCGCCAAGGCGGCCAGCATGTCGCACCGCGAGGACTGGCGCGACCTGCCGCTCATCACCATCGATCCCGCCGACGCCAAGGACCATGACGACGCAGTCTATGCCGAGCCCGACACATCGCCCGACAACCCTGACGGTGTCATCGTCACCGTCGCCATTGCCGATGTCTCCTGGTATGTGCGTTCCGGTTCGCCGCTCGACCGCGAAGCGCTGAAGCGCGGCAACTCGGTCTATTTCCCTGACCGTGTCGTGCCGATGCTGCCGGAGCGCATCTCCAACGATCTCTGCTCGCTGAAGGAAGGCGTCGACCGCCCTGCCCTTGCCGTGCGGATGATCTTTTCGAAGGAAGGCCGCAAGGCCGGCCACACCTTCCACCGCATCATGATGAAGAGCGCTGCCAAGCTCTCCTACAGCCAAGCTCAGGCGGCCATCGACGGACGGCCGGATGACAAGACCGGCCCGCTGCTGGAACCCATCCTGAAGCCGCTATGGCACGCCTATGCGGTGATGAAGCGTGGCCGCGACCGTCGCCAGCCGCTGGAACTCGATATGCCGGAACGCAAGATCCTGCTTCGGCCTGACGGGACGGTGGACAAGGTCGTCATTCCTGAACGCCTCGACGCGCATAAGCTGATCGAGGAAATGATGATCCAGGCGAATGTCGCCGCCGCCGAGACGCTGGAAAAGAAGAAGCAGCCGCTGGTCTATCGCGTCCATGATGCGCCCACGCTTTCCAAGCAGGAAGTGCTGCGCGAATTCCTCGGCACCATCGGCATTTCCATGGCCAAGGGTGCGGCGATGCGCGCCAATTCCTTCAACGGCATTCTGGCCCGCGCGCTCGATACGCCGCACCAGATCATGGTCAACGAGATGGTGCTGCGCAGCCAGAGCCAGGCGATCTACAGCCCGGAAAACATCGGCCATTTCGGCCTCAACCTGATGAAATATGCGCATTTCACCTCGCCGATCCGCCGTTATGCCGACCTCATCGTGCATCGCGCGCTGGTGGGGTCGCTTGGCCTTGGCGAAGGCGGCATCACACCGCAGGAAGAGGCGACGCTGGACGACATCGCCGCCGAAATCTCCACCTTCGAGCGCCGCGCCATGGCTGCCGAACGCGACACCATCAACCGGCTGATCGCGCATCATCTCTCCGAACGGGTGGGCGAAGAATTCGAGGGCCGTGTTTCCGGTGTCACCAAGGCGGGACTTTTTGTCGCGCTTCCGCAATTTGGCGCGGACGGCTTTGTTCCTATATCTACACTTGGAACCGACTATTTCCTTTACGATGAGGCCCATCAGGCCCTGACAGGAGAGAAGACGGGCCTTGGATACCAGCTTGGCGACACGGTTCAGGTGCGGCTTGCGGAAGCGGTGCCTTTGGCAGGCGCGCTTCGTTTCGATATGCTGAGCCCGGGGCGCAAGATGCCGGTCGGCTCGCGGTCGTTCCACAAGGCAGGCCGGCGGACATCGCGTCCTGCCGCAAAGCCCGGGACGCGACCGCCCAGAAGGCGACGATAACAAGACCGCTTCAGGCGGTTGAAAAACGGGAGAAGGACTTAAGGATGAGTGCACATCAGGGCTCGGAAACAGTCACCTTCGGAGACGATAGCGCGGAACGGCCGCTTGGCCGCTCGATCATGCGGGGAATGGCCAATCGCTGTCCTGCGTGCGGCAGCGGACGCCTGTTCCGGGCCTTCCTGAAGCCGGTGGACGCCTGTGCCGCCTGCGGCGAAGAAATGCACCACCACCGGTCCGATGACCTGCCGCCCTATATTTCCATCGTCATCATCGGCCATATCGCCGTCGGCGGTTTCATGATGACCGATATGGTGTTTTCCGTTCCCATGTGGGTGCATTTCGCCATCTGGGTGCCGATCACCATTCTCGCCGCACTTTTGACGCTGCAACCCATCAAGGGCGGCGTCATCGGCCTGCAATGGGCGCTGAAGATGCACGGCTTCGACCGAAAACAGCAAAAAGCGCAGATCGACGGCTCGTCTCACTGACGGCGGGCGGGACCTTGCAGGTGACTCAGCTTCCCCGGTGTGCCGAAACGGCGAGCGCGCCCATGCGGCCGCGCGACGCCGCCTCCATCATTCTGTTCGACCGTTCCGGCTCGCAGCTCAGGGTGCTGATGGGCCAGCGCAGCAGCGCCCATGTCTTCATGCCGGGCGCCTATGTGTTTCCCGGCGGCAAACGCGATCCGCGCGACCATGCGCTGCCCTTTTCCGGCGATCTGCATCCCGCCGTCCTCCACAGCCTCACTGCCTCCGCAGCGCGGCGGCTGAGCGCTGCCGGCGCGAGAGCTCTGGCGCTTGCCGCCGCGCGCGAGCTTTTCGAGGAAACCGGCGTGGATCTCGGCCTGAGCACCAGGGGTCCCGATCTTTCCCGTTTCCGATATGTGGCCCGCGCCATCACCCCACCCGGCAATGTGCGGCGCTACGACACGCGATTCTTCTGCTGTTATGCCGACGAATTGCGGCTGGATACCCGGCTAACCCGTGATTCCGACGAGTTGCACAATGTGCAATGGCTTGACATGACAGACCTTTCCGGTCTGAACATGCCGAAAATCACGCGTACGGTTCTCGAAGATGTCACAAAACTCATGATAGGTGATCCCTCATTGCCCTTTGAAAGCCCCGCGCGGCTCTATGTCACGCGCCACGGCCGGTTCATTCGAGACTTTGTATAAAGGCCGTCATGTCACAAATGAAATGCGAAGAAGCGGACGCCATTCACTGGCCCTCACTGATCGCCGCCATTTCCGCCATCAGTGCGGTCGGTGTCGCCATCGGCCTTGGCCTGCCGCTCCTGTCGATCATCCTTGAGAAGCGCGGCATCTCTTCCACCATGATCGGGGTGAATTCGGCCATGGCCGGCGTCGCAGCGATGATGGCGGCCCCCGTGACCACCAAGATCGCCCATGATTTCGGCGTAGCGCGAACCATGCTGTTCGCAGTCGTCGTTTCGGCGCTGAGCGCGCTCGGTTTTTATTTCGCCGAAGCCTTCTGGATGTGGTTTCCGCTGCGAATCGTTTTCCACGGCGCCACCACCACGCTTTTCATTCTCTCCGAATACTGGATCAACATGACCGCGCCGCCCAGGAAGCGCGGCATGGTTCTCGGCATCTACGCCACCGGCCTTGCGGTTGGCTTCGCGGTCGGTCCGCTGCTGTTTTCCGTCGTCGGCAGCGAAGGCATATTGCCGTTTCTGGTCGGCGCGGCGATCATCCTGCTCGCCGCGATCCCGATCTTCATGGCGCGCGGCGAAAGCCCGGAGCTGGATGAGCGGCCCAACCACCATTTCGTCCGTTATGTCTGGCTGGTGCCCATGGCGTCCGCGGCGGCCTTCGTCTTCGGTTCGGTGCAGGCCGGCGGCCTTTCGCTGTTTCCGATCTATGCGACGCGGGAAGGCTTCAACGAATCGCAGGCGGCACTTCTCCTCACCGTGATGGGTATCGGCAATATGGTCTTCCAGATACCGATCGGCCTGCTTTCGGACCGGATGAAGGACCGGCGTACGATGCTGGGGCTGATGGCCTTTGCCGGCGTCTGCGGCACGCTGGCGCTGCCTTTCCTGGTGGAAAGCTGGATTCTGGTGGCGGCCCTGCTGCTGTTCTGGGGCGGGCTGGTCTCGGGCATGTATACTGTCGGCCTCACCCATCTCGGATCGCGCCTGAAAGGCGCCGATCTGGTCGCCGCCAATGCCGCCTTCATCTTCTGTTACGCCGTCGGCACGATTGCGGGGCCGCAGGCCGTGGGCATTTCCATGGACCTTGCCGGAACCGACGGCTTTGCCTGGTCGCTGGCGGTATTTTTCGGGCTTTACGTGGTGCTTTATATCGTCCGTTTTGTTTTCCGGGCAAAACAGGCTTGACTTTTCAGGCGCGATACGTAGTTTCGCGCCAGATTTAGCCGAGGTGAGAAGCGCCTGCGGCTTCTCTTTTGTTTAAAGGCAGGACGACCATGGCGAAAGCTACAACAATCAAGATCAAGCTGCTGTCGACAGCCGACACCGGTACCTTCTACGTCACCACCAAGAACAGCCGTACGTTCACGGACAAGATGACGAAGACGAAGTACGACCCGGTTGTACGCAAGCACGTTGAATTCAAGGAAACCAAGATCAAGTAATTTCTTGATCGGTCTCCGACAAAAGCGCGCCCAACGGGCGCGTTTTTTGTTTGTGCCAACGGAAGAAGGCTGCCACCAGCTTCGTCGCGCTGAGAGGCTTTCCAGGCGGCCAATAAGGCCCCCGCGTCTCCGCTGCCCCCCGGAAATCGCCGCCGTTACTAGCAAAGCGCGCGAACAGCCATGGGTAAGTCCGACCATATGGTCCGACGCCCCATCCGCCGCCGCAATCATTCAGATGCTCGGAAGAAGTATCCCAAGGGCTACGGCCATCCGCCCCTGCCCCGTATCACGACCTCGCACTGACGTGAACGAAGACGACCGCACAAGCCGCTACGCTGCGACACGCGCACCACGAACAGGCAATTTTCGGGAAGAAGGCGGTCGGCCAACGATGCGATTACGGCACGAGGAACCGATTCGGACATCGTCAGCCGACCGACCCCACGATTCAGGAGATGCGGCGGACCTGAGCATCATGGGGCATTCAAACTACGCAATACCAGCCCCTGACGAGCGAAATCGCGACGGCTAAAGCCGCTATCATTCATCTTCACAAGACGGATAAACCGCCGGAAGAACTGTTACTCTCAATAGGGAGTGTGCGCAGAAGTAAAATAAAAATCAACAAATTCTTAAGCCAGAGATACATCACCTGGGAAACATGGTTAAGTATACAAAGCTGGCACACTATAGTTGCCGGAGAGATTGAATTCAACGTATTTTTCAACTTGAACTCTATTTATATCGCCAATCTGCATCTTTTCATTGCAAAGCGATAAAATACATCCAAGGTCAATGGCTTGCAGTTTCGCGACGCCCGCCCCGTATTCCCGAATAACTATTTCGCCGGGATATAACGGAGAGATTGCGCAATATTTTTAGTCAATCCGCCGCTGACGCTCAGGCAGCGGCAGCAACGACGCGGTTGCGACCGGCGTGTTTCGCCTCGTAGAGCGCCTTGTCCGCCTGCTTCAGGATTTCGTCCGGTGCGCCGAAGGCGCCGCTGCTGGTGGCGATGCCGAGGGAGGCGGTAATGCTCAATTCCCGGTCGATGGAACGAACATAAAAAGGCTTGTCCTCGACTATCGCCCGCAGGCGCTCGGCGACGCTTGCCGCAAGTTCCATCGGCGTATCGGGCATGACGACGACGAACTCCTCCCCGCCATAACGGCAGGCGAGATCCGCGCCGCGCACCGTGCTGCGAATGCGTGCTGCAAATTCCCGCAGCACCTCATCGCCGACATCGTGACCATAGGTGTCGTTGACCAGCTTGAAGCGGTCGATATCGGTCATGCAGATGGAGATCGGACGGCCGCGAACGGCAGCACGGTCGAAGAGTATCTTCAGGTGGTTGTCGAGGTAACGGCGATTGTTGAGGCCGGTCAGCCCGTCGACAATCGCGAGTTCCATCGTGTGCTGAAGATTGAGCCGCAGATGCTCGTTGTAACGCTTGCGCCTGATCTGCGTCAGCGAGCGCGCGACGAGTTCGTTCGGATCGATCGGGCGGAGAATGTAATCATTCACGCCGAGATCGAGCGCCCGCGCCACCATATCGTCCGCCCCCTGCTCCGCCACCAGAAGCAGCGGCAGGAAACGGGTGCGTTCCAGCGAGCGAAGCTGCGAGCACAGCCGTAGCGGATCGTAATTCTCGAAATTGGAATTGACGATGACGAGCTCGAACGGATTGCCCGCGGCCTTGAGCAAGGCCGCCTGCGGCTCGGTGACGGCATCGACCTCGGCAACCGGCTTCAGCGCCCGCACGATACGTTCCTGCGAGCTGGCGCGGCCATCCGCAACCAGCACGCGGCCGGGCGTCTGCATCAGGCCATCGCTGCGCAGCATCTCCTCGATGCCGATCTGCCGTGCGGTTTCGGCGCGTAGCCGCAATTCGTCGCTGACGGCCTTGAGGCGCACAAGGCTTTTGACACGGGCGATGAGCTGAAGGTCATTGACCGGCTTGGTGAGAAAATCGTCGGCGCCGGCCTTGAGGCCGCGCACGCGGTCCGACGGCTGATCGAGTGCCGTGACCATCACCACCGGAATATGGGCGGTATTCGGGTTGGCCTTCAGCCTTTCGCAGACCTCGAAGCCATCCATGCCCGGCATCATGATATCGAGCAGGATGATATCGACCTGCTCTTCGTCGCAGATCGCCAGAGCCTTGAAACCATCCTCGGCGGTGACGACATCGAAATATTCCGCCAGAAGGCGGGCTTCGAGAAGCTTCACATTGGCCGGAATATCGTCAACAACCAGAACTCTCGCCGTCATAACCGTTCCCCAGTCGCCTCACGCATCGCCCAGATAAGTCTTGATGACTTCGATGAACTTCGGAACGGAAATCGGCTTCGATACATAGGCCTCGCATCCGCCCTGGCGAATCCGTTCCTCGTCGCCCTTCATGGCAAAAGCCGTGACCGCGATGACCGGAATGACATGCAGCTCGTCATCTTCCTTCAGCCACTTCGTCACCTCCAGCCCCGAGACTTCCGGAAGCTGGATATCCATAAGGATGAGGTCCGGGCGATGCTTGCGGGCGAGATCGAGCGCTTCCATGCCGTTGCGCGTCTGGATGGTCGTATAACCGGACGCCTCGATCAGGTCGCGAAAGAGCTTCATGTTCAGCTCGTTGTCTTCGACTATCATGACCTGCTTGGGCATGGTGAGCAGTCCCCGTTTCGCTTTGAAACCTTCATCCAGACATATAAGTTGCCAGAGAACCGATTCCATCGTCCATTTGTTGCGCAAGGCTAGAGGGATTTGGTTTCAAAATAGGTAACTTCGGGGAAGAAATGCTGCGCGATACGAAAAACAAAGGCAATGCCGGCCAGGATCCGCAAGAAACGGCAGCCGCCATACTTGGCTGGCTGGCAAACGAACCGGAAATGCTGGCGCGTTTTCTGGCGCTGAGCGGGTTGCAGGCCAATATGTTGCGCCAGGCCGTCAACGATCCCGGCTTTCTTGCCGGCCTCACCGATTTTCTGATGAGCCATGAACCGGACCTGATGGCGTTTTGCGCCGCGACCGATACTTCCCCCGAAACAGTGGCGGCGGCATGGCACCACTTTTCCGGGCCGGGGCTGGATTCAGGCGTGTATTGACGGGTCGCCCCCTTGAGCCATTGTCACGGCCGGAGTATGGTCGGCAACGTTCTGGTTTTGTTTTCAGCCCATGTCCACGTCGCAACCCTATGATCCCGGTTTTTGCCGCGACTGTCTGGCCGGCCAGCCAGAAGGGCTGAGGCGTTGCCGCGCCTGTGGCAGCCCGCGGCTTGTTTATCATGCCGAACTCTACGATCTGAGCATTGCCCATATCGACTGCGACGCTTTTTATGCCTCCGTTGAAAAACGGGACAATCCGGAACTGGCCGACAAGCCTGTGATCGTTGGCGGCGGCAAGCGTGGGGTGGTTTCCACCGCCTGTTATATCGCCCGCATTCACGGCGTGCGTTCCGCCATGCCGATGTTCAAGGCGCTGGAAGCCTGTCCTGACGCAATCGTCATCAAGCCGGATATGGAAAAATACAGCCGTGTCGGGCGCGAAATCCGGGCGATGATGCAGGAATTGACGCCGCTGGTGCAGCCGCTTTCCATAGACGAGGCGTTTCTCGATCTCTCCGGCACCGAGAAGCTGCATCACGATCCACCGGCCCGTGTGCTGGCGAAATTCGCTAGGCGCGTGGAAAAGGAAGTGGGCGTGACCGTTTCCGCCGGGCTTTCCTATTGCAAATTTCTCGCCAAGGTCGCGTCCGACCTGCAAAAGCCGCGCGGCTTTTCGGTGATCGGCGAAACGGAGGCGCTGTCCTTTCTGGCGGCACGGCCGGTCACCACCATCTGGGGCGTGGGCAAGGCCTTTGCGGCGACGCTGGAGGCGGACGGTATCCGCATGATCGCGCAGTTGCAGGAGATGGAGGAAAGCGAGCTGATGCGCCGCTATGGCGTGATGGGGCAACGCCTCTTCCGGCTTTCGCGCGGCATTGACGAGCGGCATGTGCACAATAACGACCCCGTCAAAAGCGTCTCTTCCGAAACCACCTTCTTCAACGATATTTCCCGCCATGAGGATCTGGTGCCGATCCTGCGCTCGCTTTCCGAAAAGGTTGCCTGGCGGCTGAAGAAGAGCGGCATTGCCGGCCAGACGGTGGTGCTGAAGATGAAGACGGCAGACTTCAAACTCCGCACCCGCAACCGCAAGCTGGACGACCCCACGCAGCTTGCCGACCGGATTTTCCGCACCGGCCTTTCGCTGCTGGAAAAGGAAACGGACGGCACCAAGTTCCGCCTCATCGGTATCGGCGTCAGCGATCTGCGCGATGCGGGTCTGGCCGATCCGCCCGATCTCGTCGACAAACAGGCGGGGCGCCGGGCTGCGGCGGAAGCGGCGATGGACAAGCTGCGCGACAAGTTCGGCAAGGGCAGCGTCGAGACCGGCTATACGTTCGGAACGCGCAAATAACAGTTGCGGGATTGTGCGACAGGCCGCGCAATCCTGTCCTGGCCGCTTCGCGCCGGATATATTTTAGATTTTACACAAATTAGTGATGTTGCGGATGAGCGGTCCTTAAACTTCATTAAACTTCGCATGATTGAGTGAGGCAAGTTTTGTACATGTGGTGTATTGCGTCATGTCCCTCCGCCTCCGTCTTATGGCCGGCATGCTGTCAGCCAGCATTCTTGCCTTTCCGGCGCTTGCCGCTGACAGCAGGTCCCTGCAGATATTGGTATCGAAAAGCGACCAGTCGCTCGCGCTTTATGAGAACGGCGAAATCGTCGCCACCTCGAAGGTCTCCACCGGCAAGGCCGGACATGAGACACCGAGCGGCATCTTCTCCATTCTGGAAAAGCGGAAATACCACGAATCGAATATCTACTCGGCCGCGCCCATGCCTTTCATGCAGCGGCTGACATGGTCCGGCATCGCGCTGCACGAAGGCAAGGTACCGAACTATCCGGCCTCGCATGGCTGCGTGCGCCTGCCGTCCAAATTCGCCAAGTCTCTCTTTGGAGACACCAAAACCGGCGTGCATGTCATCATCACCGACCGGCCGGTCTCGCTGCGCTTTGTGCAGCATCCGGCGCTGTTTCAGCCGCGCGACGATGCCGACGACGGCAAGCTGCTTCTGTCGGATGTGGAATTGCGCCCGGCGACCTTCGATGCGGCTCTGGGGACGGTCGAGGTCGCCGTCAATGAAAAGACCCAGGCCCTCAAGCCGGCGGCGAAGACCAGGGAGCCCTCGCCCCTGCGCATTCTCATCACCCGGCGCGGCGAGCGGGAAAAGGTGATGGATATTCAGACCGTGCTGACCCGCCTCGGTTTCGATGCCGGTTCAGCGGATGGTTATGCCGGGGAGATGACGATCAGCGCCATCAATGGTTTCAAGCGCTGGAAGGGGCTGAAAACCGCCGGCCCGCTTCTGACCGATGCCTTCGTGATGGCGCTTTATGCCTCCGCCGGTGAAGACCACCCGCCGACCGGCCAGATCATGGTGCGACAGGATTTCAAGCCGCTGTTCGAAGCAGCCATCGACATCAAGGACCCGGAAGTGGCGCTCGGAACCCATTTCTTCGAAGCCGTGTCCGTGGATCGCGCCGCCGGAACCGCCGAATGGAACGGCGTGACGCTGGAAAACCATCTGCCGGCGGCGGCCCGCAAGCGGCTCGGCATCTCCGTTACCGAAGCGCCGGGCGGCTTCGATCAATTGAGCGCCGTACTCGGCCGCCTCGAAATTCCCACGGAAATACGCAGCCGGATCGAGCAGGAGCTTTCAAGCGGCAGCTCGATCACCGTTTCCGATATCAGTCACCAGCTGGAGACAGGCACTGGAACGGACTTCATCACCGTGACCAAAGAAGGGCCGGTATGAGCGACGTGTGAGGCCTCAAGCCTCACACCAGTTCCACATCGACGACACCGGGCGCGGACCGCAGCGCAGCGGCGATTTCCGGCGAGATGCGATATTTCTCCGTCAGCTCCACCTCGATCTCGCGGCTGCCCTCATCCTTGATGACGATGAAATAGACCGAGCCATCGCCTTTCGTATTGAGGTGGCGGGCCACCGTTTTCAGCGGGCCGGAATCGCGCACATAAACACGCAACGCCTTCTGCATCTGCACGGATTTCTCTTCCAGTGACTGCGCCGTCTGGATACGCAGACCGATGCCTTCCGGGCGTTCTTCCGCCTGCACGGTGATGACCAGCGATTTGCCGACCTCGAGCAGATCGCGGAACTGGCCGAGCCCTTCGGAAAACAGCACCGCCTCATATTGGCCCGATGCATCCGAGAAGGTGACGATGCCCATCTTGTTGCCGGTGCGGGTCTTGCGCTCCTGCTTGCCGGTCACGGTGCCGGCCAGACGCCCGGCAGTCGCGCCCTGTTTCACCGCGGCGGAAAAATCGGCGAAATTCTGCACCCGCAGCTTTTCCAGCACGGGGCGGTAGGTATCGAGCGGATGGGCGGTGAGGTAAAAACCGAGCACCTGATACTCGCGCAGCAGCTTTTCGGAGGCAAGCCACGGCTGGAAGGCGGGAAGGATGAGCTTTTCCGGGCCGCTTCCACCACCGGAGCCAAACATGTCCGATTGTCCAATGGTGCGGTTGTTCTGCGCCATCTGCGCATAACCGATGATGCGGTCCAGCCCGCCGATCAGTTCGGCGCGGTCGCGGCCGAAACAATCGAAAGCGCCGGCATTGATCAGGCTTTCCAGTACACGCCGGTTGATCTGCTTGGGATCGATGCGCAGGCAGAAATCCTCAAGGCTCGTGAACGGCTTGCCGTCGCGAACCTGGACGATGTGTTCCACCGCCCCCTCGCCCACGCCCTTGATGGCGGCGAGCGAATAATAGATGCGGTTCTCGCCCGTCTCGAATTGCCGGAACGACGTCTGCACCGAAGGTGCGACGACCTCGATGCCAAGGCGGCCGGCATCCTGGCGGAAATCGTTGAGCTTTTCCGTGTTCGCCATATCGAGCGTCATGGAGGCCGCCAGGAACTCCACCGGATAATGCGCCTTCATATAGGCGGTCTGGTAGGACACGATGGCGTAGGCGGCGGCGTGGCTCTTGTTGAAGCCGTAATTGGCGAATTTCGCGAGAAGGTCGAAGATGGTGTTGGCCTGCGGCTTCGAGACGCCGTTCTCGATGGCGCCGTCGACGAAACGCTCGCGCTGCTTGTCCATCTCCTCCTTGATCTTCTTGCCCATGGCGCGGCGCAGAAGATCGGCTTCGCCGAGCGAATAACCGGAGAGAACCTGGGCGATCTGCATCACCTGTTCCTGATAGACGATAACGCCCTGCGTTTCCTTGAGCAGATGGTCGATGGTGGGGTGGATGGACTCCAGCTCCTCCTCGCCATGTTTGCGGGCATTATAGACCGGGATGTTTTCCATCGGTCCCGGACGATAAAGCGCCACCAGCGCGATGATGTCCTCGATGCAGTCCGGGCGCATGCCGATCAGCGCCTTGCGCATGCCGGCACTTTCCACCTGAAACACGCCGATGGTTTCGCCGCGTGAGAGCATCTCGTAGGTTTTGGCGTCATCGAGCGGGATCGCCGCAAGATCGACCTTGATGCCGCGCTTGGCAACGAAATCGACGGCCACCTTCAGCACCGTCAGCGTCTTCAGGCCGAGGAAGTCGAATTTGACGAGGCCGGCGCTTTCCACCCATTTCATGTTGAACTGGGTGACCGGCATATCCGAGCGCGGATCGCGATACATCGGCACCAGCTTCGATAGCGGGCGGTCACCGATGACGATACCGGCGGCATGGGTGGAGGCGTGGCGGTAAAGCCCTTCGATCTTCTGGGCGATATCCAAAAGGCGGGCGACGACCGGCTCCTTGTCCGCCTCTTCCTGCAGGCGCGGCTCTTCTTCGATCGCTTTCGACAGGGGTGTCGGGTTGGCCGGGTTGTTGGGCACCAGCTTGCAGATCTTGTCCACCTGCCCATAGGGCATTTCCAGCACGCGGCCGACGTCGCGCAAGGCCGCGCGCGCCTGCAACGAACCGAAGGTGATGATCTGCGCCACCTGCTCGCGGCCATATTTGGCCTGCACATAACGGATCACCTCTTCGCGACGATCCTGACAGAAGTCGATATCGAAGTCGGGCATCGAAACGCGTTCAGGATTGAGGAAGCGTTCGAACAGCAGCGAGAAGCGCAGAGGATCGACATCGGTAATCGTGAGCGCATAAGCGACAAGCGAGCCCGCACCCGAACCGCGGCCCGGCCCGACCGGAATATCGTGCTGCTTGGCCCATTTGATGAAGTCGGCAACGATCAGAAAGTAACCGGGGAACTTCATGCGCGAGATGACGCCGAGTTCGAAATCCAGCCTGTCGCGATAATCCTGCTCGGTATAGCCGGCCGCCATGCCGAGCGCCGCCAGCCGCTGATCCAGTCCCTCCACCGCCTGGCGACGAAGTTCTTCGGCTTCGGCGTGTTCCGCCGCCTCCGGGTCGTCGCTGGCGCCGGTGAAACGCGGCAGGATCGGCCCGCGCTTCTTCAGCACATAGGAGCAGCGCAGCGCGATCTCGACGGTGTTTTCCAGTGCCTCGGGAAGATCGGCAAACAGCGCCGCCATTTCCTGTCGACTTTTGAGGTAATGATCGGGCGTGAGCCGGAACCGGCTGTCATCGGAGACGATGGCGTTATGCGCCACCGCCATCAGCGCATCATGCGCCTCATAGTCGGCCTTGGAAGGGAAAAACGCTTCGTTGGTGGCAACCAGCGGAATATCATGGTCATAAGCAAGGCCAATCATGCGCCGCTCATGGGAACGGTCATAACCGGACTGGCGCTGCAATTCGATATAAAGCCGGTCACCGAAGAGTGACTTCAGCGTCAGCAGCCGTTCCTTCGCCTGAGCAGCGTGACCTTCCTTCAAGGCCATATCCACCGGACCGCCGGAGGCGCCTGTCAGCGCGATCAGGCCGGCATTGGAGGCTTCCTCCAGCCATGCACGGGTAATATGCACGGAATGGCCGCTGCCCTCGCCTTCCAGATAGGCGCGGCTGACGATATCCACCAGCCGCTCGTAACCTTCGGCATTGGCCGCCAGCAAAACGATGGCGGGAAGTTTCTGAAGGTGGCTGTTATGGTTGCGGCGATCCTCCGCCGCATCCTGCATGTCGATCGACAGCTGGCAGCCGATGATGGGCTGCAAACCTTCATCGCGCGCCTTTTCGGAAAACTCCAGCGCGACAAAGAGGTTGTTGGTATCGGTAATGGCAATGGCCGGATGGCCATCGGCGACGGCCTTGGACATGATTTTCTTGAGGGGCAAGGCCCCCTCAAGCAGGGAATAGGCGGAATGAACCCGCAAATGGACGAAACCGGGAGTTTTCAGCGTTTCGCCAGAGGTCTCTCCACGCACAACCGCATCGCCCATATCATCATCCTGTCATTCTGAATCGAGGGGGCGATTTTCCGATTTCCGGCGCTCAAAGTCCACCGCTTTACGGCGTCCATACAGGTTTCTGCGCCGGCGTGCCCTTCACAGGGCGGTGAGGATCACCGAAAAGCTGGCTACGAAGACAGCGATGGAGGCGAAAGCGGCAACGTCACGGATGAAATCAGTCATTGGTCTCTCCTTACTCGTTATGTTCCAACTTTGTTCTCATTTTGTTCGATTGTCAACAGGGTTTTGCTGATATTCCCCTTGCTAATGCCGCAGAATCGCCTTCGGTTCCCGCAGGGGGAACAGCAAACCCCTGACTCCAAAGCGAAAAAACCCGGAGGTAAAAATACCGCCGGGTTCGGAAAAAATTCAAATATGGAGAACAGGCGTTCTCTGGAGGGATCGACTCGCCAGCTTGGCGCAACCCGTCCGGGAACCTTCGTTCACCTCAATTGGCGACAACGATCGTTTCGAGCACGACGGAAAGATTGACGCACGAGGGTCGTGCCTCGCGCATCAAGCTCAGAAATCGACGATCTTGCCGTCAGCGAGCGTCACACGCCGGTCCATGCGGGCGGCGAGTTCGTGATTGTGGGTGGCGATCAGCGCCGCGAGGCCGGATTGGCGTACCAGCGCCTCCAGCGCGTCGAAAACATAATGCGCTGTTTCCGGATCGAGATTGCCGGTCGGCTCATCGGCGAGCAGCAAAAGCGGTGCGTTGGCGACGGCGCGGGCGATGGCGACACGCTGCTGTTCACCGCCGGAGAGTTCGGCCGGGCGGTGCTCACCGCGATGCCCCACCCGCATATAGTCGAGCAGCGCACTGGCGCGCTTGTGGGCTTCGGCCTGTGTCAGACCGGCGATAAGCTGCGGCATCATCACATTTTCCACCGCCGAGAATTCCGGCAGGAGATGATGGAACTGGTAGACAAAACCGATATCGCTGCGGCGGATCGCGGTTCGCGTTTCATCCGGCAGGTCATTGCAGGGTGCGCCGTTAATATAGACCTCGCCGGCATCTGGATGTTCGAGAAGTCCCGCCAGATGCAGCAGCGTGGATTTGCCGGTTCCCGAAGGGGCGACCAGCGCCACCATCTCGCCGCTCTTCAATTCGAAATCAGCCTTGCGCAGAATGGAAAGCGACGTCTCGCCCTGACCATAGGTTCTCTCGACGCCAGTAAGCCGCAGCACTGTTTTTTTTGCCATATTGCGAAGCGGTCCTTATTCGTAACGCAGGGCCTGCACCGGATCGAGCTTGGAAGCCCGCCATGCTGGAAAGATCGTTGCCAGGAAAGAGAGCGTCAGCGCCATGATGACAACGGAAATGGTCTCGCTGATATCCATTTCGGCCGGAAGCTGGCTCAGGAAATAAAGCTGCGGGTCAAACAGCACCGTGCCGGATATCCAGGAGAAGAACTGCCGGATGGATTCGACATTGAGGCAGACGATGACGCCGAGCGCCACGCCGGCAAAGGTGCCGACCATGCCGATGGCCGCCCCGGTCATGAAGAAGATGCGCATCACGGAGCCGGAGCTTGCGCCCATGGTGCGCAGAATGGCGATGTCGCTGCCCTTGTCCTTCACCAGCATGATGAGGCCGGAAATGATGTTCAGCGCCGCCACCAGAACGATGAGGGTGAGGATCATGAACATCACGTTTCTTTCCACCTGCAGGGCGGAGAAGAAGGTCTGGTTCCGCTGTCTCCAGTCGGTGATATAAATCTGCCGTTCGGCGGCCTGTTCCACCAGCGGGCGGATTCCGTCGACATCGTCGGGGC
Source organism: Agrobacterium sp. D14 (assembly GCF_001526505.1). Taxonomy (NCBI): domain Bacteria; kingdom Pseudomonadati; phylum Pseudomonadota; class Alphaproteobacteria; order Hyphomicrobiales; family Rhizobiaceae; genus Agrobacterium; species Agrobacterium sp. D14. The sequence goes on along the minus strand of NZ_ASXX01000001.1, from coordinate 269,532 downwards.
GGCTGACATAAAGCTCGATGGACTGCACGAGGCCTTCGGCATTGAAATAAAGCTGGGCTTCGGACAGCGGCATATAGATCATCGAGGCGTCATATTCCGACATGCCGATCTCGAAGACCCCGGATATCTTGTAGGATTTGACGCGCGGATTGACGCCCATCGGCGTCACGTCGCCTTCCGGGGAAATGAGGGTAATGTCGTCACCGGCCGTTACGCCGAGCTGGGCGGCGAGCCTTGAGCCGACGAGAACGCCATCTCCGGCCATGAAGCCGACCAGATCGCCGGTCTTGATGTTGGTGGCGACTTCCTTGACCTTGTCGATATCTTCCTGACGCACGCCGCGCACCAGAGCACCGGAGCCTGCGCCGCCGCGGCCGGAGGCGAGCGTCTGGCCTTCCACCAGCGGCAGGGCCATGGTGACGCCGGGAACGGCGGCGAACTTATTCGCCAGCTCATCATAATTATTGAAGGGCTGGTCGATAGGCTGCACGATCATATGGCCATTGATGCCGAGAATGCGCGAAATGAGCTCGGTACGGAACCCGTTCATCACCGCCATGACAATGATGAGCGTCGCCACGCCCAGCATGATGCCGACGAAGGAAAAACCGGCGATGACGGAAATGAACGCTTCCTTGCGCCGCGACCGCAGATAACGCCAGGCCACCATGCGTTCAAAAGCGGAAAACGGCCGGGCAGTCTTTGCCCCGGCGGAAACAGCCGCACCCTTGTCAGCCTCGGCTTGTGCCATGTCGTCTCCCTGATCTCAAACTGCAAGGCCGGTCTTTTCCGAAAACCGGCCCATATTTCTGCGGCATCTGCGTTACGAAACCGGAGCGGACTTCGGGTGAAGCCGCTCCGTCTCCCACTCGCTCTTAGCCGAGCACCCTGTTCATCGCCGCCTCGATCGTCACGGTCTCCCGCTCGCCGGTCTTGCGATCCTTCACTTCGACTTCACCATTCGCGACCGAACGCGGGCCGACGATGATCTGCAGCGGCACGCCGATCAGGTCGGCGGTGGCGAATTTCTGGCCCGCACGGTCGTCCGTGTCGTCGTAAAGAACATCCTTGCCGGCGTTGGAGAGCGAGTAATACAGCTTTTCGCAAGCCGCATCACAGGCAGCATCGCCAGCCTTCATGTTGATGATCACGACATCGAAGGGAGCGACCGAGGCCGGCCAGATGATTCCGTTCTCGTCATGCGATGCTTCAATGATGGCGGGAACAAGGCGTGTCGGCCCGATACCATAGGAACCCATGTGGACAGGGTGTTCCTTGCCATCCTTACCCTGCACTTTCGCGCCCATCGGCTCGGAATATTTGGTGCCGAAATAGAAGATGTGGCCGACTTCAATGCCGCGCGCGGAAAGGCGCTCGCCATCGGGAATGGCGTTATAGGCGGCTTCGTCATGCATTTCGGACGTGGCGGCATAATCGGCCGTCCACTCGTCGAATACGCCCTGCAGGGCTGCGACGTCGTCGAAGTCGGTGTTTTCGGCCGGAATGGCGCGGTCGAGGAAGCTCTTGTGGCAGAAGACTTCGGATTCGCCGGTATCGGCCAGAATGATGAATTCATGGCTGTGATTGCCGCCAATCGGGCCGGTATCGGCGCGCATCGGAATGGCGCGCAGGCCAAGGCGCTCGAACGTGCGCAGGTAAGCCACGAACATCTTGTTATAGGAATGGATCGCGTCTTCCTTGGTCAGGTCGAAGGAATAGGCATCCTTCATCAGGAACTCACGCGAACGCATGGTGCCGAAACGCGGACGCACCTCGTCGCGGAACTTGAGCTGGATGTGATAGAGGTTCAGCGGCAGGTTCTTGTAGGACTTCACATAGGAACGGAAGATGTCGGTGATCATCTCCTCATTGGTGGGGCCATAGAGCATCTGGCGGTCCTGACGGTCCTTGATGCGCAGCATTTCCTTGCCGTAGTCATCGTAACGGCCGCTTTCCTGCCAGAGCTCGGCCGATTGCAGCGTCGGCATCAGAAGCTCGATGGCGCCCGAGCGATCCTGCTCCTGCCGGATGATCCTGTTGACCTTGTCCAGCACGCGCTTGCCGAGCGGCAGCCAGGAATAGATGCCAGCCGATTGCTGCCGGATCATGCCGGCGCGCAGCATGAGGCGGTGGGAGACGATCTCCGCTTCCTTGGGGTTTTCCTTCAGGATGGGCATGAAATAACGGCTGAGACGCATGACGGCTTCCATTGATGCGGACGACAGCGCGCAAAGGCGCGGGAATCGCCCCGAATAGAGGGATATTGGCGCCGGATATAGCCGTTTCCGGCCGAGATGAAAACCCGCCATGAAAAGAGCGTTAAAGGCGATTTTGCGGTATTTTCGCGATAGCTAATTCGCGTCAAAACGCTTTGATCGGAATATTATTCTTGATCCGGTGCGACAAATTGCACCACGGAGAATTTTTTGCCGACTGTAACAAATATGCAAAAAATGAGATGACAAGCATGGGGGTTTGAGCTAGCTTTAGCTTACAAAAGAGGCAGGAAGTTTAAATTCTTGTCATTTTCGCGGTCAGTCTTGGGAGGATCAGATCTTAGGCGCGCTCGTTCGCAGCCCCGGCAACGGTTACAGATCACGCGAAACCTGGAAAACAAGGCTGAAAGGCCTTGTTTTTTTTTGCTTCTACGCAAATAACCCCGCCCCGCCGCTATATTCCGGTAAAATTATGGCGGTGAATCAGGCACTGAGCACGTTCTTGCTGTGTGCACGACAGATATGACATCCATATGACAGAATCCCGGCCATATCCGCCGGAAACTGCCGCGACCATGGGCTCGCCGCCAGCCTGAGTGCGCAGATGCGCGCGAACGGCGATCACCTGCGCAGCTTTTCAATCGAAAACGGGAATAATTCTCGGCAGGTCATCGAGGCTGACGCCGAACCACCAGGTTCCGCCGTACCACAGCCCACAGATCAGGGCCGAGATCAGGGTCGTCCACAAAACGATCCGCCCGCCCTTGAACCTTGATGGCGCACTGGCGACCGTGCCCAGCGCCACATCGCCCTCCTCATCCTGAGTGCGCAGGCCAATTGGCAGCACGATGAAAAGCACCGTCCACCAGACGATGAAATAAACGGCGAAGGCCGAAAGAAGCGGCATGTGATCCTCCTGCACAATGGGCTTCTTGTAACGCATTCATCCGCAGATCGGAATCACTTCTCCGCAAGAAACCCTAAAAGAAAAACAGAAGGGCCGCGCTTTGCGGCACGGCCCTGGAATCATCGGGAAAGAGACAGACGCCCCGGCCGATTGCCGGGAGGTTCCCGGCTTAGACCTTGGTTACAAAAACCGTCACGATCGGCTTCTTGCCCCAGCTCTGGTTGGCGGCAGCGCGCACGGCGCGGCGCACCGCTTCACGCAGCAGATCCAGATCCTTGCGGCGGGCACGCGGAATGCTTTCGACGGCGCCGAGCACGGCGTCATAAAGCGTGTCTTCCATGGCCTCATCCTCGTCATCGAATTCCGGCAGGCCGAAGGGCACAACATCGGGATCGCCGAGGAAATCATAGCGGCTATCCAGCACGACATTGACGGCCACATGACCGGCGAAGGACAGCTTGCGGCGATTGCTGATGCCCATCTCGTCCATGTCTCCGACGAGATTGCCATCCTTGAAGACGCGGCCATGCGGCACGTCGTCGATGACTTCGGCCGGGCCGGGTGCGAGGCGCAGAACATTGCCGTTGCGCACTTTCGGCACCTGCGAGATGCCGGCCTGTTCGGCCAGTTCCTTCTGCGCCACCAGATGCGCCGCCTCGCCATGGACGGGCACGACGATCTGCGGCTTCGTCCATTCGTACATCTTCAGAAGTTCATTGCGGCGCGGATGGCCGGAGACATGCACCAGCGCCTCATTGTCGGTGACGATATGGACGCCCTGCTCGATGAGGCCGTTCTTGATATCGATGATCGCCTTCTCATTGCCGGGGATGGCGCGCGATGAGAACACCACCGTATCGCCGGAAGCCAGCGCCACATTGCGCATCTCGTCACGCGAAAGCTTGGCGAGTGCGGCGCGCGGCTCGCCCTGCGAACCGGTCAGGATCAGCACCACCCGGTCGCGCGGAATATAGCCATATTCATCTTCGGCGAGGAACGGCTTGATGCCTTCCATGATGCCGAGATCCTGCGAGACGTTGACGACGCGCTTCAGCGACGAGCCGAGCAGCAGCACTTCGCGGCCGGCTGCTTCCGCGGCCTGCGCAATCGAGCGGATGCGACCGACATTCGAGGAGAAGGTGGTGACGGCCACACGACCCTCGGCATTTTCGATGATCTGCCGCAGGCCTTCGGAAACCTCGTGTTCGGAGGGCGACACGCCATCGCGCACCGAATTGGTGCTGTCGCACATCAGCGCCAGCACGCCTTCTCCGCCGATGGCGCGGAAACGGGCCTCATCCGTCAACGGACCGAGCGACGGGGCTTCGTCGATTTTCCAGTCGCCGGTGTGGATGACATTGCCGAGCGGCGTGCGGATGACCAGCGACATCGGCTCCGGAATGGAGTGGTTGACGCCGACAGCCTCGATTTCGAACGGGCCGACATTGATGCGGTCGCCCGCCTTGAAGATCGTCACCGGAATTTCGGCGCGCGTGCCCTCATACGCGCGCTTGGCTTCCAGCATGCCGGCGGTGAAAGGCGAGGCATAGACCGGCACGTTGAGGCCGGGCCAGAGATCGTTCAGCGCGCCGTAATGGTCTTCATGGGCGTGGGTGATGATGATGCCCTTGAGGTTCTTTTTCTGCTCGGCGATATAGCTGATGTCAGGCAGTACCAGATCGACGCCCGGCAGGTCCGGGCCGGCGAAGGTCACGCCGCAATCCACCATGATCCATTGGCGCTTGCTTTCCGGCCCGTAGCCGTAAAGCGCCAGATTCATGCCGATTTCACCCACGCCGCCAAGCGGCACAAAGACCAGTTCGTCCTGTTTAGCCATTGTTTTTCTTATCCATTCACGAAAGCATGCAGGCGACGGCAATTGGCCGCGCCCGCCGCGCTCTTAAGCATCGGACCTGTTGAACCATCTGATCGACCGGGCCGATGCGGAACCGGTCTTCCACCCTGCTTTTCATGAGCCGCAGGAAAGCTCCAACCTGTGGGATGCGGTTCGGCGCGGCCCTTCAGCCCACACCGCGCACCTCATCCGAAAAACACGTCGCCGGCGGCGATGGAGCGCCTTGCGCCCTCGTCCTCATCCAGCAGCAGATAACCATTATCATCAATTCCGACGAAACGCCCGCCAATCGAACGGTCCGGAAAGTTGACGGTGATGTGTTCGCCGATGCCGCAGGCGGCCGCCCGCCAGCCGGCCATGATGCCGGCAACGCCCCTGCCCTCGTCCCAATCCCCCAGCACCTCCGCCGTCTCGCGGAAAAGATGGGCGAACAGCTCATCGGGCGAGCACGATGCACCATGTTCGGACAGCATGGTGACGGGATAAAGCGGGTTTTCCGGCTTATGGGCGATATTGATGCCAATGCCGATGACGATGGCGCGGCGACCGTCCGGCAGAAGCTCCGTCTCCATCAGAATGCCGCAGGTCTTGCGGCGGCCGATCAGCACGTCGTTCGGCCATTTGATTTCAAGCGGCTCACCGCCCGTCGGCAGCACCGCGCGGATGGCGCGGTAAACCGCAAGCGCGAAGGCCAGCGGCAAAGACCCGATGCGGTCCATCGAAGCGGGATCGATGAGGAGAAGCGAGGCGTAGAGATTGCCGGGTTCGGAGACCCATGGACGGCCGCGACGGCCGCGTCCGCCAGTCTGGCGGATGGCGGTGATCCACAGATTGCCGCCATCGCCCGCCCTTGCCTGGGCGAAACATTCCAGATTGGTCGATGGCGTTTCCGCCATCGCCTCGTGCCGGAAGTCATCGATGGACATCCGGCCCGTATGCTTGTGCGTGCTGCTCAAAAGAAGGTCTTCGCCGCAACTGTCACCGCGTTGCCGAGTGCACCGCCGAAGACGATGAAGGCGACAACGAAGAGGCCGGAAAGCGCGTAAACGACTTTGAGTTCGCCGGCGGGACGCTCGAATTTGTCCTTGGCCTCATCGAACCACATGACCTTGACGACGCGGATATAATAATAGGCGCCGACAACAGAGCCGATCACACCGATGATGGCGAGCGGATAGAGCTTCGCCTCGATGGCTGCGAGGAAGACATAATACTTGCCGAAGAAGCCGGCGAGCGGCGGGATACCGGCAAGCGAGAACATCAGGATCGTCAGCACAACCGCCATGAAGGGGTTGGAGGACGAAAGACCGGCCAGATCCTCGACAGTCTCAACATTGCCGATTTCCTTGCGGCGCATGGAGAGAATGCAGGCGAAGGTGCCGAGCGTCATGACCATATAAACGGTCATGTAGAGGATGACGCCAGCCACACCGGCTTCAGTGCCCGCAGCGAGACCGACCAGCGCATAACCCATGTGACCGATGGAGGAATAAGCCATCAGGCGCTTGATGTTCTTCTGGCCGATTGCGGCAAAGGAGCCGAGCAGCATGGAGGCGATGGAGATGAACACGACGATCTGCTGCCAGTCGGCGAAGACCGGCTGGAACGCCTCGATGACGATGCGAACGAGGATCGCCATGGCGCCAATCTTCGGCGCAGCCGACAGGAACGCCGTTACCGGGGTCGGCGCACCTTCATAAACGTCCGGCGTCCACATGTGGAACGGCACGGCCGAAATCTTGAAGGCGAGACCGGCGAGAACGAAGACCAGGCCGAAGACCAGACCGAGGGAACGGGTTTCCGAGGCCAGAACCTGCGCGATTTCGGTGAAGCCGGTATTGCCGGTGAAGCCGTAGACCAGCGACATGCCATAAAGCAGCATGCCGGAAGACAGCGCGCCGAGCACGAAATACTTCAGGCCCGCTTCCGTAGAGCGCAGGCTTTCACGGTTGATCGCGCAGACGACATAGAGCGCCAGCGACTGCAGTTCCAGCGCCATGTAGAGCGAGATCAGGTTGTTGGCCGAGATCATCAGCAGGATGCCGAGGGTCGCAAGAACCAGCAGCACCGGATATTCGAAACGGCCGATGGGTTCGAAACGTCCCTGACCGACGGCGAGGATCATGGCGGTGATGGAGCCGATCAGCGCCAGTACCTTCATGAAGTTGCCGAAGGCATCGGCGATGTAGACACCGCCGAAAGCCACGCCCGAAGCGGGGGCAAAGATGATCCAGAGACCGACGACGAGCAGGAGGGCAACGGCAAGGCCGGTGACCGTCGTTGTCGACTTGTCGCCCGAGAAGACGCCAATCATGAGCAGCGCCAGCGCGCCGACCGCAAGGATCAGCTCGGGCGTCGCAATGTGCAGACTGGCAAAAAGGATTTCAGCGGTCATGTCCAACGGGTCCTGTCGTCAATTCATAGAGAGCGCAACATTTTGCGCCGCCTGCAATGCAGCCGTATAGTTGTTTACCAGAAGATCACCGATGCGGCTGTCGCATCGAACACCGGCGCCGGATAGACGCCGAAGAAGATCGTCAGCACAACCAGCGGATAAAGGATGACCTTTTCGCGGGTCGACAGATCGAGCATCGACTTCAGGCTTTCCTTCTCCAGCGCACCGAAGATCACGCGGCGGTAAAGCCACAGCGCATAAGCGGCCGAGAGGATGACCCCGGTTGCCGCAAACAGCGCGACCAGCGTGTTGGCGCGGAAGACGCCGATCAGCGTCAGGAATTCACCGACAAAGCCGGAGGTGCCGGGCAGACCGACATTGGCCATGGTGAAGATCATGAAGGCGACGGCATATTTCGGCATGTTGTTGACGAGGCCGCCATAGGCCGCGATCTCGCGGGTGTGGAGACGGTCATAGACAACGCCGACGCAGAGGAAGAGCGCGCCGGAGACGATACCGTGCGACAGCATCTGGAAGATTGCGCCCTGCACGCCCTGAACGTTGGCGGCGAAGATGCCCATGGTCACGTAACCCATGTGGGCGACGGAGGAATAGGCGATCAGCTTCTTGATATCGTCCTGCATCATCGCCACCAGCGAGGTGTAGATGATGGCAAGAACCGACAGCGTGAAGACGAAGGGGGCGAAATAGTCAGAGGCCAGCGGGAACATCGACAGCGAGAAACGGATGAAACCGTAACCGCCGAGCTTCAACATGACGCCGGCAAGGATGACGGAACCGGCGGTCGGCGCCTGAACGTGGGCATCCGGCAGCCAGGTGTGCACCGGCCACATCGGCATCTTGACCGAGAAGGCGGCGAAACAGGCTAGCCACAGCCAGGTCTGCATGCCAGCCGGGAAGCCGTATTTCAAGAGTTCCGTCATGTCGGTCGTGCCGGCCTGCCAGTACATCGCCATGATGGCGAGCATGGTCAGAACCGAACCGAGCAGCGTGTAGAGGAAGAACTTGTAAGATGCGTAAACGCGATCCTTGCCGCCCCAGACGCCGATGATGATGAACATCGGGATCAGCGTCGCTTCGAAGAAGACGTAGAAGAGAACCGTATCCAGCGCCACGAAGACGCCGACCATGACGACTTCCAAGAGCAGGAAGGCGATCATGTATTCCTTGACGCGCTTCTCGATCGAATCCCAGCTTGCCAGCACGCAGAAGGGCATGAGGAAGGTGGTGAGGATGACGAACAGCATGGAGATGCCGTCGACGCCCAGATGATAGGCGGCGATGTTGCCGAACCAGGCGTGTTTTTCCACCATCTGGAAACCGGGGTTCGAATTGTCGAAACCGATCCAGACGAACAGCGACACCAGGAAGGTGAAAACGGTCGTCAGCAGCGAGACATTGAGAATGTTGCGGCGACCGTAGGGGCCGTTCTCATTCGTCAGAAGCAGGAGCACCACGCCGACGAGCGGCAGAAAGGTGACCGTTGAAAGAATGGGCCAATCGGTCATCAGAGGGCACTCCCGAGCATCATCCAGGTGACAAGCGCCGCGATGCCGATCAGCATCGCAAAGGCATAATGATAGAGGTAACCGGATTGCAGGCGGACCATGCGGTTGGTCACGTCAACCACACGCGCTGCAATGCCGTTCGGTCCATAATGGTCGATGACGGCGACGTCGCCCTTCTTCCACAGGAAGCGGCCGAGCGCCTTTGCGGAACGAACGAAGAGGAAGTCGTAGAGTTCGTCGAAGTACCACTTGTTCAAGAGGAACTGGTAGAGGCCGCGATGGGTCTCGGCCAGACGCTTCGGCGTCTCGGGCGACTTGATATACATGTACCACGCGGTCACGAAACCAAGCGCCATGGCGAAGAACGGGCTCCACTTCACCCACAGCGGAACATGGTGGAATTCCTCGAGGATTTCGTTTTCCGGAAGCGTAAAGAGCGCGCCCTTCCAGAATTCGGCATATTCATGGCCGAAGAAATAACCTTCGAAGGCCACACCGGCGAAGATCGCACCGACGGTGAGGATGAAGAGCGGGATCAGCATGACCATCGGCGATTCATGCACATGGTGCATGACGTCGGCCGAAGCGCGCGGCTTGCCGAAGAAGGTCATGAAGGCCAGACGCCAGGAGTAGAAGCTGGTGAACAGGGCCGCGATGACCAGCAGCGTGAAGGCGACGCCGGAGAGAACCGAATGGGACGCGTAAGCGGATTCGATGATGACGTCCTTCGAGAAGAAGCCGGCAAAACCGATCATCGTGCCCGGAATACCAACGCCGGTCAGCGCCAGCGTGCCAACGGTCATGGTCCAGAAGGTGATGGGGATATGCTTGCGCAGGCCACCCATGTAACGCATGTCCTGCTCACCATCGACGGCATGGATGACCGAGCCGGCGCACAAGAACAGAAGAGCCTTGAAGAAGGCGTGCGTGAAGAGGTGGAATACGGCAGCGCCATAAGCGCCGACGCCGAGCGCCACGAACATGTAACCGAGCTGCGAGCAGGTCGAATAGGCGATGACGCGCTTGATGTCGTTCTGCACGAGGCCGACGGTTGCCGCGAAGAAGGCGGTGATCGCGCCGATCAGCGTCACGACGGTGAGCGCATCATGCGACAGTTCGAACAGCGGCGACATGCGGGCGACGAGGAAGACGCCGGCGGTAACCATGGTTGCGGCGTGGATGAGGGCAGACACCGGGGTCGGGCCTTCCATCGCGTCCGGCAGCCAGGTGTGCAGCAGGAACTGCGCCGATTTACCCATCGCGCCCATGAAGAGCAGCAGGCACACGCCCGTCATCGCATTGGCCTTGTCCAGCTGCATGCCGAACAGGTTGATGACGGTTTCCGAGGAGGCAGCGCCTTCAGCCGGCAGATAGGTCGCAGCGGCAGCGAAGATCGTTTCGAAATTGATCGAGCCGAACAGCACGAACACGCCGCCAATGCCGAGAATGAAGCCGAAGTCACCGACGCGGTTGACGATGAAGGCCTTCATGGCGGCAGCCGATGCGGACGGCTTCTTGAACCAGAAACCGATCAGCAGATAGGACGCCAGACCCACACCTTCCCAGCCGAAGAACATCTGCAGCAGGTTGTCGGAGGTCACCAGCATCAGCATGGCGAAGGTGAAGAGCGACAGATAGGCGAAGAAACGCGGACGATGCGGATCGTGGTGCATGTATCCGATCGAATAGAGATGCACCAGCGTCGAGACCGTGTTGACCACAACGAACATGACGGCCGTCAGCGTATCGATGCGGAACGCCCATTCGACATCGATGCCGCCGGACTGGATCCAGCGCAGCACGGTAACCTTTATCACCTCGCCCGGCTCGCCATGGGCGAGCGCGACGGTGAAGAAGACGATCCACGACAGGATGGCGACCACGATCATCAGACCGGTGGTGACATATTCCGAAGCCTTGGCGCCGATGGAGCGGCCGAACAGGCCGGCGATCAGGAAGCCGATCAGTGGAAGAAAGACGATAGCCTTGTAGATCATAGCCTTATCAGCCCTTCATCATATTGACGTCTTCGACGGCGATCGATCCGCGGTTGCGGTAGAAGACAACGAGTATTGCAAGACCGATGGCCGCTTCAGCGGCTGCGACGGTCAGAATGAACAAAGCGAAGACCTGGCCGACGATATCGTTCAGGAAGGCCGAGAAGGCCACCATGTTGATGTTGACCGCAAGCAGGATGAGTTCGATCGACATGAGGATGACGATGACGTTCTTCCGGTTGAGGAAGATGCCGAAAACGCCGATCGTGAAGAGGATCGCGCTGACCGTCAGGTAGTGGGAAAGACCGATTTCCATGTTCTGTTTCCTTGGATCCGTTCGCGCCTCAGATGCCCTGGCCCGGCTTGACCTTGACCGTGGTAACGGCGGTCTTCGGGTCGCGGCCGACCTGCGTGGAGATATCCTGCCGCTTGATGTCGGTGCGATGACGCAGCGTCAGCACGATGGCGCCGATCATGGCCACCAGCAGCACAAGGCCGGCGAGCTGGAAGAAGTAGACGTAATTGGTATAGAGCACGTCGCCGAGTGCGGCCGTATTGGTGCGTTCGGTGACAGGCGGGATCGGCATGGTGATGGACTTGGCCGCAATCGGGTTCAGCATGCTGCCACCGACCACGACGATCAGTTCCGCCGCCAGGATGACACCGATCAGCGCCCCGACCGGGGCATATTGCAGCACGCCCGAGCGAAGCTCGGCGAAATCCACATCCAGCATCATGACGACGAAGAGGAAGAGCACCGCCACGGCGCCGACATAAACCACCAGCAGGATCATGCCGAGGAACTCGGCGCCCGTCAGCAGGAACAGCGCGGCTGCGTTGAAGAAGGTCAAAATCAGAAACAGCACCGAATGAACAGGGTTCTTCGATGCGATGACCATGAACGCAGACGCCACGGCGACGAAAGCGAATATATAAAAGAATACAGCGTGCAGACCCATGTTGGTGCCTTCTTGTCCTCATCGGGCAAAGATGGCTCGAAGGCCCCTCACCCGTTTCGTCCCCGCCGGCGAAAACCGCGCAGGCATTTTACTTTTCATCGCTCTCCGGGGTCTCCCCCGGAAAGACGGTTGCGCCTTAACGGTAAGGCGCATCCAGTGCGAGGTTGCGTGCGATTTCACGCTCCCAGCGGTCGCCATTGTCGAGAAGCTTCTGCTTGTCGAAATAAAGCTCCTCGCGGGTTTCCGTCGCAAATTCGAAGTTCGGGCCTTCGACGATGGCATCCACCGGGCAGGCTTCCTGGCAGAAACCGCAATAGATGCACTTCACCATGTCGATATCGTAACGCACCGTGCGGCGGGTGCCGTCATTGCGGCGCGGGCCGGCTTCGATGGTGATCGCCTGAGCGGGACAGATCGCTTCACACAGCTTGCAGGCGATGCAGCGCTCTTCACCGTTCGGATAACGGCGCAGCGCATGTTCGCCGCGGAAACGCGGAGAGACCGGGCCCTTTTCGAAAGGATAGTTCACCGTTGCCTTCTGTTTGAAGAAGTGGCGCATCGTGAGCAGGATCGCACCCACGAACTCCTTGAGGAACAGCGAATTGACGGCTTGGGAGAGGCTTGCCATCTCAGTCTCCAGATTTCTGAGCGAGGAGTACGGACATCAACCGGCCCACCCCGTCAGCTTCAATACGAATGCAACAATAACGACCATGGCGAGCGACAGGGGCAGGAACACCTTCCAGCCGAGACGCATGAGCTGGTCATAACGGTAACGCGGAACGAAAGCCTTGGTCAGAGCGATCATGAAGAAGACCATGCAGCCCTTCAACGCGAACCAGACAATGCCCGGAACCCAGTTCAGGAACCACACATCCACGATCGGCAGCCAGCCGCCCATGAACAGGATCGTCGTCAGGCAGCAGATCAGGACGATCGCAGCATATTCGCCGAGCATGAACATCATGTAAGGCGTGGAGCCATATTCGACCATGTGACCGGCAACCAGTTCCGATTCCGCTTCCGGAAGGTCGAAGGGCGGGCGGTTGGTTTCGGCAAGGCCCGAAATGAAGAACACGATGAACATCGGGAACAGCGACAGCCAGTGCCAGTCGAGGAACGAGGCCGGCAGGCCGAGCATGGTGCCGAGGCCGGTCTTCTGGGCAAGCACGATGTCCGTCAGGTTCAGCGAACCGACGCAGAGCAGAACGGTCACGATGACGAGGCCGATCGACACTTCGTAGGACACCATCTGCGCGGCAGAACGCAGCGCGCCGAGGAAAGGGTACTTCGAGTTCGAAGCCCAGCCGCCCATGATGATGCCGTATACTTCAAGCGAGGAAATCGCGAAGATATAGAGAATGCCGACATTGATATTGGCGACGACCCAGCCCTCATTGAAGGGAATGACGGCGTAGGTGGCGAGCGCCAGCGTCACCGCAACCAGCGGCGCCAGAAGGAAGACGGCCTTGTTGGCGCCGGCCGGAATGACAGGCTCCTTCAAGATGAACTTCAACAGGTCGGCGAAGGACTGGAAGAGACCGAAGGGACCAACGACGTTCGGACCACGACGCAGCTGCACCGCCGCCCAGACCTTGCGGTCGGCAAGCAGCAGGAACGCGATGGACACCAGAAGGCAAACGAGAAGCAGCAGGGACTGGCCGACCATGATCAGCGCGGGCCAGACGTAGCTCCAGAAAAACTGTTCCATAAATCCCCTACCCTTACTCTGCCGCAGCCTGGAAATTGTTGCGGGCCAATGCGGAGCACTCGGCCATGACAGCGGATGCGCGCGCAATCGGGTTCGTCAAATAAAAGTCTTTTACCGGCGAGGCAAACGCCGACTTGTTGAGCGAGCCGGTCTTGCCGGCCAGCGCTTCGATATCCGTGGCCGTGCCGGCGACGATCTCGTCGGTTTCCGCCAGATGCGGATGCGCGACATAGAGCTGGCCGCGGAGCGCCGGCAGCGAATCGAACGGCAGCTTCTTGCCGAGAACATCGGACAGCGCACGCAGGATCGCCCAGTCTTCGCGGGCTTCGCCCGGTGCGAAACCGGCGCGGTTGCCCACCTGCACGCGGCCTTCGGTGTTGACCCAGATACCGGATTTTTCGGTATAGGCCGCGCCCGGAAGGATGACGTCGGCGTTCATCGCGCCCTGATCGCCATGGCTGCCGATATAGACGGTGAACTTCGCACCCTTGTTCGACAGGTCGAGTTCATCGGCGCCGAGCAGGAAGAGAACGTCCATGGACGCGACCATTTCAGCGGCGGCAACACCGCCCTCGCCCGGCACGAAGCCGATATCGAGACCACCAACGCGGGCAGCGGCGGTGTGCAGAACCGAGAAGCCGTTCCACTCTTCGGTGACAGCACCTACCGAGGTAGCGAGCTTCGCGGCGGCAGCCAGTACGGCTGCACCATCGGCGCGCGCCAGCGCACCCTGGCCGATGATGATCAGCGGGTTCTTGGCGGATTTCAGCTTGTCAACGAAGCTGTGCGAACCGTTGGCCAGATCGGACAGCGTTTCAGCGCCGGAACCGAGATATTCGTAATTGTAGCGAAGCTCACCGGCTTCGCCGATCACGCCGATCGGGAAACCGCCGCGACGCCAGCGCTTGCGGATGCGGGCGTTGAGCACGGCCGCTTCGTAACGCGGGTTGGAACCGACGATCAGCAGGGCGTCTGCCTGTTCGATACCTTCGATGGTGGAGTTGAACAGGTAGCTTGCGCGACCGAGCGACGGATCGAGTGCAGCGCCATCCTGACGGCAATCGACATTGGCCGAGCCGAGTGACGCCAGAAGCGACTTCAGCGCGAACATTTCTTCAACGGAGGCCAGATCGCCGGCAATCGCACCGATCTTTTGGCCGGAGGTCGCGGCAACCGCCTGCTTGATCGCACCGAAGGCTTCACCCCAGCTTGCGGGCTGCAGACGGCCATCCTTGCGGACGTAAGGGCGGTCGAGGCGCTGTGTCTTCAGGCCATCCCAGATGAAGCGGCTCTTGTCGGAAATCCACTCTTCGTTGATCGCCTCGTTGACGCGCGGCATGACGCGCATCACTTCGCGGCCACGGGTATCGACGCGGATGGCCGAACCGAGCGCATCCATCACGTCGATGGTTTCGGTCTTGTTCAGTTCCCACGGACGGGCGGTGAAGGCGAAAGGCTTGGAGGTGAGCGCGCCGACCGGGCAGAGGTCAACGACGTTGCCCTGCAGTTCGGAGGTCATGGCCTGCTCGAGATAGGTGGTGATTTCGGCATCTTCGCCACGACCGATAAGGCCCAGTTCGGCGATACCAGCCACTTCCGTGGTGAAACGGACGCAGCGCGTGCAGTGGATGCAACGGTTCATGACCGTCTTGACGAGCGGTCCGATATATTTGTCTTCAACCGCGCGCTTGTTTTCCGCGTAACGCGAACCGGCGATACCGAAGGCCATGGCCTGGTCCTGCAGGTCGCATTCGCCGCCCTGGTCGCAGATCGGGCAATCGAGTGGGTGGTTGATGAGCAGGAATTCCATCACGCCTTCGCGGGCCTTCTTGACCATCGGCGTGTTGGTGAAGATTTCCGGCAATTCGCCGTTGGGGCCACCGCGAACGTCGCGAACGCCCATGGCGCAGGATGCGGCAGGCTTGGGCGGTCCGCCCTTCACCTCGATGAGACACATGCGGCAGTTACCCGCGACCGACAAGCGCTCATGAAAACAAAAGCGCGGAACTTCGGCACCAGCCTCCTCGCACGCCTGCAACAGCGTGAAATGATCCGGAACCTCGATCTCTTTACCGTCAACCTTGAGCTTTGCCATGGTCCTACTTACGTCCTGTTGCCTGTTCGTCCCATGTCTCACACGGTCCGCAACAAATCCTTAATCACGCCCGGCACTCGTATCGTCTGCCAGACGCTTCATGGTGTCGCGAGGCCGGAAAATTCCGGCTCCGCCTGAAGCCTCAATGCTTATTCAGCGGCTTCCAGAACAGCGCCATCATCCATGGCCCTGTAGGTATATTGGTCGATGCGCTTTTCGATTTCCGGACGGAAATTGCGTATCAGCGCCTGTACCGGCCATGCTGCGGCGTCGCCGAGCGCACAGATGGTGTGGCCTTCGATCTGCTTCGTGACTTCGAACAGCATGTCGATTTCGCGCTTCTGCGCGTTACCCTTGACCATGCGCTCCAGCACGCGCCACATCCAGCCCGTGCCTTCGCGGCACGGCGTGCACTGACCGCAGCTTTCATGCTTGAAGAAGGCCGCGATGCGGGCAATCGCCTTGATGACGTCGGTGGACTTGTCCATGACGATCATGCCGCCGGTGCCGAAGGAGGATTTCACTTCGCGCATGCCGTCGAAATCCATGATGGCGTCCTTCATGTCCTCACCACGAACGATGGGGCAGGATGCGCCGCCGGGGATGACGCCGAGCAGATTGTCCCAACCGCCGCGAATGCCACCGCAATGGTGCTCAATCAGCTCGCGGAAGGACAGGCCCAACGCGTCTTCGAAGGTGCAAGGACGCTCGACATGGCCTGACACCATGAACAGCTTGGTGCCGACATTGTTCGGACGGCCGATGGACGAGAACCAGGCCGCGCCGCGACGCAGGATGGTCGGCGCAACCGCGATGGATTCGACGTTGTTGACGGTCGTCGGGCAGCCATAAAGACCCATATTGGCCGGGAACGGGGGTTTAAGGCGCGGCTGGCCCTTCTTGCCTTCGAGGCTTTCGAGCAGAGCCGTCTCTTCGCCGCAGATATAGGCGCCGGCGCCGTGATGGACATAGATGTCGAAATCCCAGCCGTTCTTGTTGTTCTTGCCGAGCAGGCCGGCATCGTAGCACTCGTCGATGGCTGCCTGCAGCGCCTCACGCTCGCGCATATATTCGCCGCGAACGTAGATATAGGCGGTATGCGCGCCCATGGCGAAACCGGCGATCACGCAGCCTTCGATCAGCGTATGCGGATCGTTGCGCAGGATTTCGCGGTCCTTGCAGGTGCCGGGCTCGGATTCGTCGGCATTGACGACGAGATAATGCGGGCGGCCGTCATTTTCCTTCGGCATGAAGGACCACTTGAGACCCGTCGGGAAGCCAGCGCCGCCGCGACCGCGAAGGCCGGAAGCCTTCATCTCGTTGATGATCCAGTCACGGCCCTTTTCGATGATCTGCTTGGTGCCGTCCCAGTGGCCGCGCGCTCTCACGCCCTTCAGGGACTTGTCCTTGAGGCCGTAGAGATTGGTAAAGATGCGATCCTGATCTTTTAACATGCTTCACCTCTTACCGCGGCTTCTTGCCGAAGACCTTGATATACTCGGCTTCGCCACCCTTGGCGAGCGCCTCGGCCTGCTTGATCCACTCGTCGCGTTCGATGCGGCCCTTGAAATTCAGATAACCGTCAACCCAGTCGCATTCGGCTTGTCTCCAGCCGGCGATCTGCGCATAGGTAAAGATGCCGAGCTCGTGCAGCGTGCCTTCGATCTTCGGACCGACGCCGGAAATGAGCTTCAGGTCGTCGGGCGTTGCCGGCTTTTCGATGCCGGCCGGACGATCCTTGGAATCGAGCGACGGCTTCGCAGATCCCGAAGCTTCCTTTTCGGCGGTCTTTACATTGGCTTCGGCAGCCTTTGGCGCGGTCGCCGGCGTCTTCAGCTTCGGATCGGTTTCCGGGGCGTCCGTCTTCGGCTTGGCGGCGTTGGACGGCGGAACCGGTGCGGCATCCGCAACCACTTCGGCCGGCTTGTCGAGATTGGAGCGATCCGGCTTGATCTCTTCCGTCAGCGTCGTCAGGCCGCCGACCGGGACCGACTGGTGACGGTCGGTCTGCGGGCCGGTCTTGACGGTGTCGCCCTTGCCTGCCTCGAACGTATCGATGATCTCTTCCAGACGCTCGGGCGTCAGGTCCTCATAGGCATCCTTGAAGATGATGACCATCGGCGCGTTGACGCAGGCGCCCTGACATTCCACTTCTTCCCAGGAGAGCGTGCCGCTCTCATTGGTGTGCAGCGGATCGTGGTGGATCTTCTTGCGGCAGACATCCATCAGCGCTTCCGAGCCGCGCAGCATGCAGGGCGTGGTGCCGCAAACCTGAACGTGGGCGCGCGTGCCGACCGGCTTCAGCTGGAACTGGGTATAGAAGGTCGCCACTTCCATGACGCGGATATAGGCCATATCCAGCATGTCGGCGATTTTCTCGATGGCGGCGCGGGTAACCCAGCCGTCCTGCTCCTGCGCACGCATGAGCAGCGGGATGACCGCCGATTGCTGGCGTCCCTCGGGATATTTCAGAATCGTCTTTTCAGCCCATGCGGTATTTTCCGCATTGAAGGCAAACGCCACGGGCTGGAACTGATCTTCGGCTAGTCGACGAACGGACATACTTCCTCACGCCTTTTCAGTTTAACGTCTCACAACGCGATCTCGCCACCGTGACGAATTCGCAGGCGTAAGCCGCCTTGTCTTTCTGCATGAACACGATGAACTTGCTGCCATTGGGAACCGAGGCCTTGATCTCGTATCCCGACGACAGAAGCTGCTTGATGGTCGAAGAGCCGCCGCTCGACAGCGATATGCCGCCCTCGTCCGTCGCCGTCTGGGCGAGAACGGGGGTAGACATCGCAGCGAGAAAAGCCGGTATGGCCAGCGGCAGACGCATCAGCGGTCGACCTCCCCGAACACGATGTCGAGGGAGCCGAGCACGGCTGTAACGTCAGCAAGCTGATGGCCCTTGCAAAGGAAATCCATGGCCTGCAGGTGTGCGTAGCCCGGCGCGCGAATCTTGCAGCGATAGGGCTTGTTCGAACCGTCTGCGACCACGTAAACGCCGAACTCGCCCTTCGGCGCTTCGACGGCGGCGTAAACTTCGCCGGCCGGAACGTGGTAACCTTCGGTGTAAAGCTTGAAGTGGTGGATCAGCGCTTCCATCGAACGCTTCATCTCGCCACGCTTCGGCGGAACCACCTTGCCATCGAGCGAGGAAACCGGGCCGATGCGGTGCTTGCCGGAGAGAAGATCGACGCATTGCTTCATGATCTTCACGGATTCGCGCATTTCCTGCATACGGATCAGGTAACGATCATAGCAATCGCCGTTCTTGCCGACGGGAATGTCGAATTCGAGATCGGAATAGCACTCATACGGCTGCGCGCGGCGCAAATCCCAGGCAGCGCCCGAGCCGCGTACCATCACGCCCGTGAAACCCCAGGCGAAGGCGTCTTCAAGCGAGACGACGCCGATATCGACGTTACGCTGCTTGTAGATGCGGTTGTCGGTCAAAAGGCCCTCGATATTGTCGAGAACGGTGAGGAACGGGTCGCACCACTTGCCGATATCATCGACCAGCTCCGGCGGCAGGTCCTGATGCACGCCGCCCGGACGAACGTAAGCCGAGTGCATGCGGGCGCCGCAGGCGCGCTCATAGAACACCATCAGCTTTTCGCGCTCTTCGAAGCCCCAGACCGGCGGCGTCATCGCGCCGACGTCCATGGCCTGGGTCGTCACGTTCATGATGTGCGACAGGATGCGGCCAATTTCCGAATAGAGAACGCGGATCAGCTGGCCGCGCATCGGGATTTCGAGGCCGAGCAGCTTTTCGACGGCGAGCGCGAAAGCGTGTTCCTGGTTCATCGGCGCGACGTAGTCGAGGCGGTCGAAGTAAGGAACGGCCTGCAGATAGGTTTTGGTCTCGATCAGCTTTTCGGTGCCGCGATGCAGGAGACCGATATGCGGATCGACGCGCTCGACGATTTCGCCGTCCAGTTCCAGAACCAGACGCAGCACGCCGTGCGCGGACGGATGTTCCGGACCGAAGTTGATCGTGAAATTGCGGACGTTATGCTCAGTCATTCTAGTGCTCCGCCGAGGTGATCATGGCGATGAATTCGGGGCCGGTCATGTTCTGCGTGGTTTCAGCGAAAGAGTAGCTCGAGGGCTTCTCATCCGTGAAAATCTGCGACGCGAACTTGAAACTGGAAGGGTTATCGAACGCCTGCAGCGAAACGGCGAAATGCTTGCCGTCCTTGGAACGCCACATCAGCGTGCTGCCGCAGTTCTTGCAGAAGCAGCGCTCACCCCATTCCGACGAGGAATAGACGCCGAGGTTCTCTTCGTTCTCAACGGAGATATCAGCGCATTCGACAGCCAAAAACGCACCGCCGGACCAGCGGCGGCACATGGAGCAATGGCAAACGCCGAATTCGCGGGCACCGATGACGGCATTGAGGCCGACGGCGCCGCAAAGACATTGCGCATGCTCTGTCGCGGGGGCTTGGCTCATTGCTTGGCCTTTTCGTCACCCGGGAGAACATATTCGGTTCCTTCCCATGGGGAGAGGAAATCGAAGTTGCGGAATTCCTGCTTCAGTTCGACCGGTTCATAAAGAACCCGTTTCAGCACGTCATCGTAACGCACTTCCACAAAGCCGGTAACCGGAAAATCCTTGCGCAGCGGATGGCCTTCGAAACCGTAATCCGTGAGGATGCGGCGGAGATCCTTATGGCCTTCGAACGGAATGCCATACATGTCCCAGGCTTCGCGCTCGAACCATTCGGCGCCCATGTAAACGGAGGTCGAAGACGGTACGCCCTCGTCTTCCGCCACCTGCAGCTTGACGCGAACGCGCAGGTTCTGGCGCGGCGACAACAGGTGATAGACGACATCGAAACGCTTTTCGCGCTGCGGCCAGTCAACGCCGCAAATATCGATGATGTTGACGAAACCGCACTGCACGTCGTCACGCAGGAAGGTCAAAAGCGCGATCACGCTTTCAGGCGTCGTGTTCAGCGTCAGCTCGCCATAGGCGATATCGGCTGAGGCCACGAGGGAACCGCGCGCTTCCTTAACGTAAGCAGCAAGATCGTTGAGAGCTTCGCTCATTCTTAATCCGTCCTTTGCCCTTAGCGCTCGATCGTACCGGTACGACGAATCTTCTTCTGCAGCAGAAGCACGCCGTAAAGCAGCGCCTCCGCCGTGGGGGGACAGCCCGGAACGTAGATATCCACCGGCACGACGCGGTCGCAGCCGCGCACCACGGCGTAGGAATAGTGATAATAACCGCCGCCATTGGCGCAGGAGCCCATGGAGATGACGTAACGCGGCTCGGGCATCTGGTCATAGACCTTGCGCAGAGCCGGCGCCATCTTGTTGGTCAGCGTGCCGGCGACGATCATCACGTCCGACTGGCGCGGTGAGGCGCGCGGGGCAACGCCGAAGCGCTCCATGTCATAACGCGGACCGGAAGCCTGCATCAGGCCTTCCACGGCGCAGCAGGCGAGACCGAACTGCATCCACATCAGGGAGCCGGTACGCGCCCAGGTGATCAGCTCGTCGGTCGAGGTAACGAGAAAGCCCTTGTCGGCCAGCTCGTCATTGATTTCCGTGAAGTAGGCGTCGTTGCTGCCAACCGGCTTGCCAGTCGAGGGATCGATGATCCCCTTCGGCTGCGGCGCAACGAGCGTGGTGTTGTTCTGGCTCATGCCCATTCCAGCGCTCCCTTCTTCCACTCATAGATAAAGCCGATGGTGAGAACGATGAGGAACACCATCATCGACCAGAAACCGAACCAGCCCATCTCGCCGAAAGACACCGCCCATGGGAACAGGAAGGCGACTTCCAGATCGAAGATAATGAACAGAATCGACACCAGATAAAAGCGGATATCGAACTTCATGCGGGCGTCGTCGAAGGCGTTGAAACCGCACTCGAAAGCGGAGAGCTTTTCCGGGTCCGGCGCCTTGTAGGCGACAGCGAAAGGCGCAATGAGAAGCGCCAGGCCGATGACGAGAGCGATACCGATGAAGATTGCGATCGGAATGTAGGAACTGAGGAGTTCAGTCATGGTCTCTTCCCTGCCCGGCCGGGTGCCGGACCTGCCTTTGTGACCCGAAGTCTCAAAGAGCGCACAAATATGTTGCAACGCCAAAGTCGTTAGCGCAGCCGCGCTCTCTCTGCAAGAGTTTAGGCACCATTTCAAGACACCTGCCGCATTGATTGGCAACAATATTGCCGGAATTGACGCAAATTTGGGCCACAATTCCGGCCTAAGCCACTCAAATACAATAATAATCGATTGAACGACGCAACCGCAAAAAAGTCACACGAATTTTACGTCCGGATGGCGGTGAAGTGACGATATTCGGGAATCGAAACTTGACTAAAAAATGCAGGAAAAATCGTGTTTAAAAAGCCCGGAATCAGGTCCCGGAATCGTCAATAGACGAGCGCGCAAATCGCGCGTCGATCTGTTTTTGAGGAGACATTTCAGGAGAAAGAAATGGCGCGAGTGACGGGGCTCGAACCCGCGACCTCCGGCGTGACAGGCCGGCACTCTAACCGACTGAGCTACACCCGCGCACCACAGACATTCATCTGCGTTTTCCGAGGGACAGGATGGCGCGAGTGACGGGGCTCGAACCCGCGACCTCCGGCGTGACAGGCCGGCACTCTAACCGACTGAGCTACACCCGCATCTCCTGACGACAGGAACCAGTCCCGCCGCTCGAACCAGCCTCGGCTGTTCGATGAGCGGCTAACTACGGCGTTCGTGCGGGGGTGTCAAGCAGGTTTCACGACAAAAGAATAAGCTTCTTCATTTTGATCGGGAAAAACCGGAAGGCCTTGGAACGCGATTGCGGCAAACGCCCTGTTTTGCGGGCTTTTCCCAACGAAAACAAAAAACTTGTCCACAGCCGCAGGCTTCCGTAACGGGATTTCCACATGGCCATCAAGGCGTCCTCGGGTCCTGTTTCAGGCAAAAAGCCCGCAGTTCCCGGCTTTTTGCCCCGCCCCCCGGCGACGGAAAATTCTCTCGGCAAAAAAAACAAAAAAACTTCACAAAAGCCCTTGCGGTTTTTTTCCGATCCGAATACATCACGGCCATCGACGCGGCGGACATGATCCGAGACACGCGAAGGGCGATTAGCTCAGTTGGTAGAGCGCCTCGTTTACACCGAGGATGTCGGGAGTTCGAGTCTCTCATCGCCCACCATTTTCCCATAGATAAGTCAACCATAGCGTTTACGCCTCAATTTTTTTTCCTATTGACGTCATAAATCACATTACAAAATGGGTTTCGGCGCGTGTCGTGGTTCCGCCTTATCTTAGTCCTTACCTCGACAACAAAGCAGAGCTGGAAATTCATCTCGGTGGCGACCGCCGGACAGCCATTCGCAACCATGCCGCACCCGTGGCATCGATCCAGCGCCAGATAGGAAATGCCCGGTAAAGCACGAGGCGGCCAGCAGCGCCCTACCCACTCTCCATCCAACACATTGCAATCCGTGACGAGTAGAGCCAAATCAACTTTGATGCAGACATGCAGCGACAAGAGCCAAACTATGCGCGATGGGGCGTTGACCTCGACCAAACAGAGCGTTTCGCGACGGCCTCGCCGAGAAGCACCGACGCCGTAAAAGGCGCCCGCGAGTGGCGTATCATCGCCCAAGCCCTATACGTTTCCAGGTATGCGACATTCGAACGCGAGGACGAGCGCAACCAAGGCGATTTCGCGGGCATGCCGACTCATCCACTCTTAGCCGACGCGCCGCCCATAAATAATAAACGAGCTGAACCCGATCACCTTCGGCTCTATAATTGATGACAAGGTGAAGCTGCGATGGATCGAATTGCTATTATGATTTGAGATTCTTCGTTCCACCGGACGCTTTCGGTTTCTTGAAACCTTGAGCTTCAGCTAGGAACACGGACAGCTCAAGAATCGATTTGTCGCCGAACATATCGACAAACATGCTGAGAACATCGCTCTTGGTTACAATCAAAGTGGCAGCGTAGTCCCCGCCCATAGTCGATGCGCCAATGTCCATCTTGAACTTGTAGCGCAGAACTGGTGCAGGTCCGCTCATCAGCGTTGCATCCTCGGCCTGCATTACATGATCCTTGTTCGCTCCCCGCCAAGCGAAACTATGGCCTTCGGCGCTTTCCGCAAGGTCGATATCCCATACAGTTCGCTCATATACATACCTACTCCAGCCGTGCGCGTGTAACTTCACGTTTGCGATCTCCTCTGCTGGGTAAATGATGATTGGACGCGATCATCGTGTCAAACAAACGCATGACCGGCATATTAAGGACGGACGCTTGAACTTCCCCGGCGTTGTTTCAGCGCGAAGAAGGCGCTCGACCTTGCGCTCTGAACCTGGGTGTTCGTTTTTTTCGGCCCGTTTCTATTTCAAATCGGCACTGCTGTTCCATATTCCGACAGCTTGGCCGCCGCCTGTATCACCCCGCAACATACCGGAAAATAAGGAAGATTCAGACTTTCTAAAGAGATTTCAGGCATTGTTTACGCACCGTTTCATGATGAACGGTTGAACTGATGGATGAAACCATGTCGATCGACGCGTTTGTAACACTCGCGCTTATTGCGCTGCCTGTTTATATTTTTTTCCGCTGGGTCCAGCAGGACTCGGAAAAACAAGATACTCCCAAAAGCAAGAATTCCCTAGGGCGGTGATCCGTTACGATCGATCCGCAGCATTTTCCCGGATGGCTTCCAGACGAAATCCTCCACAATCCGATATCGAAGCGGCAATGCCGATTTTAACGGCTTGCATCGTCAGGCATCGTGCAAGATCGGAAAACCCGGCCAAGGGGCCCTCGCCATACAAAAAAGCCGGGCATAGCCCGGCTTTTCTCATTTGCGGCGCCAATCGGCCCGATCAGTTGATCGCCTTCATATTGACGGTGAAGAACAGTGTTTCGCCGGAAGAATCGTCCACGCCGTCATTGTCGGTCACGGCATAGGCCATTCCCGCCTTGTCGAAGGCGAAGCCTTCCAGCTTGTCGACGACATAACCGTTGGTCTGGGCCTTGAGGTCGGGCAGGAAGTCATGGGCTTCCTGCTTGGCCACCAGCGGCAGTTCGCCGCCGATCTTGCCCGGCTTCAGGTCCGCGATCGCAACGCGGTAGAGCTTCTTGATCTTGGCCTTGTCGCCGATCTGGTTGTCGCGCTCGACGATATAGACATAGTCGCCCTGCGCGGCGATTTCGGAGAGGCCGACCCAGCCTGCCTCGGTCTTGTCGAGCGGGTAACGGACGGCGCCCCATTCCTTGGAATTCGGATTGTAGGAGACGAGCTTGACGAAGCCCTTCTCGTCCGTGCCCCATTCACGCTGCACGGCCATCCACAGCGTCGCGTCGTCGCCCTTGCCGATCATCGTCACGCCTTCGAAACCGAAGCGGGTGTCGCCGGCGAGAAGTTCCTTCGGCAATGCGATCTCAGCCTTGATCTCGCCCTTGGCGTTGACGTTATAGAGCGCGTGGGGCACGAGCTTGGCGCTGTCGCCTTCAGAAGCCAGCCAGAAACCGCCCTTGCCGTCCAGCGTGATGCCTTCGATGTCGAGCTTCTGAGCGGCGATGCCGTCACGCTTGACGCGCAGGACGCTGGTGATGGTGGCAGGCTTTTTCGTCGCATCGATGGTGAAGATCGACGGCTGGTTGCCATAGACCGAGTCGGACACGGCGTAGAGAATGCCGGGCTTTTCGGCATCGCCGACCAGACCCGAAAGAGCGCCCCAGCCGATCGGTGCACCATCGACGGTGGCGGAAACGAGCTGCGGATAGGCTGCTTCACCTTCACCGCGTTCATAGAGCATGACATGCGAGCGCACGCCGCCGTCTTCGATCAGATCGACCTCATTGGCCGTGGCAAGGAGGTTGCGCGACGGGATGGCGACAGCACCCTCCGGCGAAACGCCCGAAGGCAGGAGCTGCGTCAGTTCCGGCTCCTTGCCGGTGTCCTTGTAGACAGCGACGACAGAGGCGCGTTCGGACAGTACGAAGAAATATTTCTGATCGCCGAAGGTCGCCGCTTCCAGACCTTCAGGCTCGATGCCCTTGGCCTTGGAGCGCTTTTCCGGATAGTGGCCGATGGCCGCAACCGCATGTTCGAGCGAGGAGCCGGATTCGTAAACGAGCTTGCCGGTCTTGTCGAAGATGGTGAAACCACGCGAACCGCCCTGCCAGTCGCCCTCATTGGCGATGACGATACGGTCATTGTCCAGCCACTTCACGGCGTCCGGCTCGCGCTTGCGGCCTTCCTGCTTGTCGGTGAACTTCAACTGGCCATCGGTCTTCGTATCGATGCCTTCAAGATCGACCTTGCCGGCGGAGAAATGCCTCTTCACCGTGCCGGTCTTGCCGTCGAGAATGACGATATGATTGTTTTCCTGAAGCGTCAGCGCGATCTCGCCATTGGCGTTGATCGACACGAATTCCGGCTCCGGATCCTCAGGGGAAATTTCGGCAAGGCCGGTGAGTTCGATCTTCTTCAGCGTCGCGCAATCGGCAACGCCGTCTTTCAGGCCGACAGTCACCAGATAACCGGCTGGCATCTGCGGCAGCGCGCCTTCGTTCACCTCTTCATCGCGCTCGTTTTCGATGGCGATGGCGGCGAAGGTCTTGTCCGGGGAAACGGCGACGGAATCGGGCTGGCCGCCGAGATCGCAGCTTGCTTCGATCTTTTTGGTAGCAATATCGACCGTCACCAGCTTGCCGGAGGGCTTCGCGCGATTTTCCGACGTATTGACGCCGGCCAGCACCTTGAGACCGGCAACGGCAACGGAGGTCGGCTCGCCTTCGAGCAGCAGCGCGCCGCCGGCCTTGGGATCCTTGGCGTCGGTGATGTCGATGAAACCGATGCCGCCAAGCGGGCTGTCCGAATAGATCAGCGTCTTGCCGTCTTCGCTGGCGGTAATGATTTCAGCCGAGGTGACGGACTTGGCGTCCTTGTCCGCGGGAAGGTTTTTCGCCACCGGGAAAGATGCGATGCGGTTGAAAACCGGCTCGGCAGCGGCCGGGATGGCTGCGGACGTGAGCAGAGCAGCGGTCAAAGCCATTTGAGAAAATCGGAACGCCATTTTAATCCCCCTTGGGTCCAGAAATACCCCAAGGCTTCTGCGTTACAGACATGACAGTGGCATGACACTTCCTGACCGCTGAATCAAAAAGCCCGGCCTAGAAGGCCGGGCTTTCGTGTTTATGCCCACATTCCGCGTAGAAAAACGCCGTGTGTCCGGATGGAAGCTACACAGGCGCTTCCCTGCTTTCATTCACATCTTGACCGGGAGAACCCGGCCTGTCCGCAAAGAGTTTTTCGAAACACCGCCCACTTTTGGCGGCGATGTGACGGCGTCAGGGCGTCAAAACATGTTTCCTCGTGAACCTGAAAAGCCGCCCGCCCGCCGCCGGGCGCTGCGGCTTTCCGGAAACCTTACGAGTTGACAGCGTCCTTCAGGCCCTTGCCTGCGGAAAACTTCGGTACGTTGCGAGCCGGGATATCGACTTCAGCACCCGTGGAAGGGTTACGGCCCTTGGAGGCTTCACGACGGCTGACGGAGAAGCTGCCGAAGCCGGCCAGACGAATGTCGCCACCGTTCTTCAGTTCGCCCTGTACAGTTTCGAATACAGCATCAACAGCGGAAGCAGCATCTGCCTTCGTGAGACCAGCCTTTTCGGCAACAGCAGAGACGAGCTCGTTCTTGTTCATGTTTCCACCCCTTTCAATGGTTTGAAACGACTCAAATTAAGCCGGCGCAGAATACGTTCGCATCCGCGCGCAGCAACCCAAAAGCGCTGGAATCGCCTGAAAAACAAGGGGTCTGCGTTTTTTTTCACAAAAAAGGCCGACATTTCTGCCGGCCTTCCACATATTCGTGCCAAATTCGCATCACTTGTGCGCAGCTTTGCGCCACATGCGCCTTCAGACACCTAACACATTGAATCTATGCAGCAGCCGTCGCGAAAGGCGATTCCCGCCCCTCGCGGCGATGCATTATCAATGCGCGATGGTCTGGCTGCCATCGTCGACGCCTTCGACGGTTGCGATCACCGGCGTCTCGATGCTGCCGTCCCACTCGATGGGCTCCGGCTGGCGGATAAGGGCGTGCTTGATGACCTCGCCCATGCGCGATACCGGGATGATTTCCATCTCGTTCTTAACGTTGTCCGGAATCTCCGCCAGATCCTTGGCGTTTTCTTCCGGAATCAGCACCTTCTTGATGCCGCCGCGAAGGGCCGCAAGCAGCTTTTCCTTCAGGCCGCCGATCGGCAGCACGCGACCGCGAAGCGTGATCTCGCCCGTCATCGCCACATCCTTCGAGACTGGGATGCCGGTCATGATGGAGACGATGGCGGTCGCCATGGCAACGCCGGCGGACGGTCCGTCCTTCGGGGTCGCACCTTCCGGAACGTGCACGTGGATGTCGCTCTTGTCGAAGCGCGGCGGCTCGATGCCGAAGTCCACGGCGCGCGAACGGACATAGGATGCCGCCGCCGAAATGGATTCCTTCATCACTTCCTTGAGGTTGCCGGTAACCGTCATGCGGCCCTTGCCCGGCATCATCACGCCTTCGATGGTGAGCAGCTCACCGCCGACTTCCGTCCAGGCAAGACCCGTGACGACGCCGACCTGATCCTCGCGCTCGGCCTCGCCATGGCGGAACCGCGGAACGCCCAGATAATCCGGCACGTTGGCAGCGGTGACTTCCACGGACTTGACCTTGCCCTTGATGATCTCGGTGACAGCCTTGCGCGCCAGCTTCATCAGCTCGCGTTCGAAGCTGCGCACGCCGGCTTCACGGGTGTACTGCTGGATGACGACCATCAGGGCATCATCGGTAACCGAGAACTCTTCCGGACGCAGGGCATGTTCCTTGATCGCCTTCGGCAACAGGTGACGCTTGGCGATTTCGCGCTTTTCGTCTTCCGTGTAACCGGCGATGCGGATCACTTCCATACGGTCCATCAGCGGGCCGGGAATGTTCAGCGTGTTGGCCGTGGTTACGAACATCACGTCGGACAGGTCGTATTCCACTTCAAGGTAATGGTCCATGAAGGTGGAGTTCTGTTCCGGATCGAGCACCTCGAGCAGGGCCGACGACGGATCGCCACGGAAATCCATGCCCATCTTGTCGATTTCGTCGAGCAGGAAGAGCGGGTTCGCCTTCTTGGCCTTCTTCATCGACTGGACGATCTTGCCCGGCATGGAGCCGATATAGGTACGGCGGTGACCGCGGATTTCCGCCTCGTCACGCACGCCGCCAAGCGCCATGCGCACATATTCGCGGCCGGTCGCCTTGGCGATCGACTTAGCGAGCGAGGTCTTGCCGACGCCGGGAGGGCCGACGAGGCACAGGATGGGGCCGCGGATCTTCGAGGCGCGCGCCTGTACGGCGAGATACTCGACGATGCGTTCCTTGACCTTGTCGAGACCGAAATGATCCTGATCGAGGATTTTCTCGGCAGCGTTGAGGTCGGCCTTGATCTTCGACTTCTTGCCCCAGGGCAGACCAAGCAGCCAGTCCAGATAGTTACGCACGACGGTCGCTTCCGCGGACATCGGGCTCATCTGGCGAAGCTTCTTCATTTCCGCCTCGGCCTTTTCCTTGGCCTCCTTGGAAAGCTTGGTCTTGGCGATGCGCTCTTCCAGTTCGGCCATCTCGTCACGGCCGTCCTCGCCGTCGCCGAGTTCCTTCTGGATCGCCTTCATCTGCTCGTTCAGGTAATATTCGCGCTGCGTCTTCTCCATCTGGCGCTTGACGCGCGAGCGGATGCGCTTTTCGACCTGGAGCACGGAAATTTCGCCTTCCATGAAGCCGAGCGCCTTTTCGAGCCGCTGCTTCACGCTGACGGTTTCCAGCATTTCCTGCTTTTCGGTGATCTTGATCGACAGGTGCGAAGCGACCGTATCGGCAAGCTTCGAATAATCGTCGATCTGGCCGGCAGCGCCGACAACCTCGGGCGAAATCTTCTTGTTGAGCTTCACATAGCTCTCGAATTCAGACACGACCGAACGCGACAGCGCCTCGATCTCGACCGGATCTTCGGCAGGCTCCTGCAACGGCGTCGCGGTGGCTTCATAGAAGTCTTCACGGCCGGTGTAGCTGTCGATCTGGGCGCGGCCCTTGCCTTCCACCAGCACCTTCACGGTGCCGTCGGGAAGCTTCAGAAGCTGCAGGACATTGGCGACCGTGCCGACCTTGTGGATGGCCTCCGGGGCCGGATCGTCATCGCTGGCGTTGATCTGGGTGACAAGCATGATCTGCTTGTCCGAACCCATGACTTCCTCGAGCGCACGGATGGATTTTTCCCGCCCGACGAACAGGGGAACGATCATATGCGGGAAAACGACAATGTCGCGCAGGGGAAGTACCGGATAGGTACCGCCAGATGCCGCAGACGTGATGTTCGTCATATCATTTCCTTTCCATGGTCCCTTTCGGGACACTTTGCCGGACAGCTTGGGGCATCCGGCACATTCATTTCTCGAGACTGAAAGTGGAGTTTCGAAACACCGATTTCAAGTCGCCGGAACAGACGGTCCCGCTAAGCCGCAAGACCGTGAAATTCAACAAAACCCAGCGCCGGCTAGTACTCCCGACATTTCCGGTTATCCCGAAGGACATGGGAACCGGGTCGCCGACGGGAATTCACATTTCCGTCATATCGCGCTGCAAATCAGTTGTAAGACTTTATCAGCAAAGCGCAATCCGCTCCAAACGCAAAATCGGGCTTCGCCAAGTTAGGCGCAAGTTTCACACCCGGCGATAACAGAAAAGGCCCGCACGGAGGCGGGCCTTCTAACTTCATCGAAGCACCGGATCGGCCGATCAGGCCGAAACGTTGGTCTTTTCTTCCTGACGGTCCGCATAGATGTAGAGCGGGCGCGCAAGGCCGCTGACGACCTCGTCGGAAATGACCACTTCGCGCACGCCTTCCAGCGTCGGCAGTTCGAACATGGTATCCAGAAGGATCTTTTCCATGATCGAGCGCAGGCCGCGGGCGCCGGTCTTGCGGGTGATCGCCTTGCGGGCGATTTCGCGCAGCGCGTCCTCGTGGAAGGTCAGTTCCACATCTTCCATCTCGAACAGGCGCTGATACTGCTTGACCAGCGCGTTCTTCGGTTCGGACAGGATCTGGATCAGCGCATCCTCGTCAAGGTCTTCCAGCGTGGCAAGAACCGGCAGACGGCCGATGAATTCCGGGATGAGACCGAACTTCACCAGGTCTTCGGGCTCCAGCTCGCGCAGCACCTCGCCCACACGGCGATCGTCTTCCGCCTTGACGGTCGCACCGAAGCCTATCGAGGTCTTTTCACCACGGGCCGAGATGATCTTGTCTAGGCCGGCAAAGGCGCCGCCGCAGATGAACAGGATGTTGGTCGTATCCACCTGCAGGAATTCCTGCTGCGGATGCTTGCGGCCGCCCTGCGGCGGAACGGAAGCGACCGTGCCTTCCATGATCTTCAGAAGCGCCTGCTGAACGCCCTCGCCCGACACGTCACGCGTGATCGACGGGTTGTCCGACTTGCGGGAAATCTTGTCGACTTCGTCGATATAGACGATGCCGCGCTGGGCGCGCTCGACATTGTAGTCCGCAGCCTGCAACAGCTTCAGGATGATGTTTTCCACGTCCTCGCCGACATAACCGGCTTCGGTCAGCGTCGTTGCGTCCGCCATGGTGAAGGGAACGTCGATGATGCGGGCGAGCGTCTGGGCAAGATAGGTCTTGCCGCAGCCCGTCGGGCCGACGAGCATGATGTTCGACTTCGCAAGCTCGACATCGCCATTCTTGGAGGCGTGCGCGAGGCGCTTGTAGTGGTTATGAACGGCAACAGACAGGATCTTCTTCGCCTGCTTCTGGCCGATGACATATTCGTCGAGGATCTTGATGATATCCTGCGGGGTCGGAACACCCTCGCGCGACTTCACCATCGACGTCTTGTTCTCCTCGCGGATGATGTCCATGCACAATTCGACGCATTCATCGCAGATGAATACCGTCGGTCCGGCAATGAGTTTCCGGACTTCGTGCTGGCTCTTGCCGCAGAATGAACAATAGAGTGTATTCTTAGAGTCGCCGCCGTTGCTGCCGCTGACTTTGCTCATATCTCTTTCCTTCCAGCACGCCGCAGGTCCGCCAAACGGATCGCGGTCAACTTACCGCCCGCCGATACGGCAGCCCTTGGGGTGCATCGCCGTATCCGCCTCGTTTCCCGGGGTACTAACCGGTATCAGATACATGAGCTGACAACCGGCTGCAACGAATTCCCCATCAAACCAAAGGCCACGTCATAAAAATTCAACATAGCCTTTATATATACTAATATCGCTTTCTGTTGCGGTTGAAAGCCCCGAAATTACTTTTGCGGGTTCAAACAAACGTCAAAAAGCGGCGCGCCTCAATTCGCGGCGGCGCCTTCGATTTCCTGGCGCGAGGTCAGGATCTTGTCGATCACGCCCCAGTCCTTCGCCTCGTCTGCATCCATGAAGTGGTCGCGATCGAGGGTTTTTTCAACCTCTTCGAGCGTACGGCCGGTGTGCTTAACGTAGACTTCATTGAGGCGACGCTTCATCTTGATGATGTCGCGAGCATGGCGCTCGATGTCCGATGCCTGCCCCTGGAAACCGCCGGAGGGCTGGTGCACCATGATGCGGGCGTTCGGGGTTGCGAAACGCATTCCCTTTTCACCGGCGGCCAGAAGCAGCGAGCCCATGGATGCGGCCTGGCCGACGCAGAGCGTGGAGACCGCAGGACGGATGAACTGCATCGTATCGTAGATCGCCATGCCGGCGGTCACGACGCCACCCGGCGAATTGATGTAAAGCGCGATTTCCTTCTTCGGGTTTTCAGCCTCGAGGAAAAGCAGCTGCGCGCAGACGAGCGAAGCCATCTGGTCTTCCACCGGGCCGGTGAGGAAAATGATGCGTTCCTTGAGAAGACGGGAAAATATGTCGTAGGAGCGTTCGCCGCGATTGGTCTGCTCAACGACCATCGGCACCAGAGCCATGGCGGTATCAACTGGATTTTTCATGTCCGTCCTTTGTCAAACTCTGCCCTTCGCGGAAAGCCGCTCCGGAATCACTTCTAACCTTCATACTCCCTACATAGAGTGTCCCTGCCCCGTACTTCAAGACACGAAGCCGCATATCCTTAACGGCTCAACAGCGTTTGCAGGCCTTTCGGGCCGAGGTTGACAGGGCTTTCGGACCGGGCGGCGCCAGCCGGGCCTCTTTCCCCCGCCGCCACCATTTTTTTACTATGGCAGGCGACGACGGCAAAAATCGCCCGCCATGCACAGATATAACTTCTCACCGGCAAGAACTCGTTAGTATTTGCTGCCGATACTGGCCAGCGAATTTCCGGTTCCCGTTGGGGAATGGGCCCATCCGGGCGAAATGGCAGCTCAACAATTCCAGCGGGCATAACGCACCTCGTGCGAGAGAGCCCGCTTTTACCGCATTATGGCGCAGATAGGATTTTGCAATGCTGGATGCAAAGACGAGCACGCTACTGTGGGCGGCGGAGACGCTCACCCTTGCCGTGCTTTTGGGAACGCTGTGGCTGCACCGCCCTTCCCGCCGGCATAATCTCTATTTCGCAGCCGGTTTCCTCACCACGGGCATCGGCACGGTAATGGTGGCGCTTCGCGGGGATATTTCCAGTTTTCTGTCCATTCAGGTCGGCAATACGCTCGCACTTTCCGCCTTCGGTTTCTGGCTTGCGGGCCTGTTGTGCTTCGAGCAGCGGAAAATCGGCGGCTGGGTCGCCATTCCGGCTCTGCTGTGGATCGCCGGAATGTTCCTGCCGCCCGTGCGTGAAAACATGGTGGCCCGCATCCTGCTTTATCATGCCAGCGCGGCCACCGGTTATTTCATGCTCGCCGGCGTCCTTCTGGCCAGCAAGGCGCGCGCCTCACGCAGCCGCCGGGTTCTGGCCGCGATCCTGGTCCTGCAGGCTTTTGCCGGGGCGTTCGTCGCATCCATCGTCATCCCCGCCAATGCCGCGGCCCCCAACGCCATTCCGCTGACATCGGCGCTTGCCTTTTCCGGCATGCTCGGTTTTACGGCCATCATCATGATCAGCGCCAAGATCATCATGGAAGACACAGAGATCCGTCTCCATCGCCTCGCCATGACCGATCATCTGACCGGCGTTCTCAATCGTCGTGGTCTGCTGGAGGAGTTCGAGCGTATCAAGAAAAGGTCGCCGGCCTCCAGCCGTTACGTGGCGCTGGTGCTGTTCGATATCGACCATTTCAAGAAGATCAACGACAGATACGGCCACCAGTCCGGCGATGCGGTGCTCGTGCATTTCTGTCATATCGCGCAGCGCGCAATCGGCGATCGCGGCCTTTTCGTCAGGATGGGAGGCGAGGAATTCGCGCTGGTTGCCGAAGTGGAAAGCCCTTCCAGCACGGCGACGCTTGCGGAAGCCATCCGCAGCAATCTGCGCCTTTCGAAGATCAGTTCGCGCGGTGAAGCCATCGAGGTGACCACCAGCGTCGGCATATCGGAAGCCATGATAAAGGATGCCGACCTCAACACGATGATGACGGAAGCCGACCGCGCGCTCTATGCCGCCAAGAAGGCCGGGCGCAACCGGACCGTCATCCACGTCAACTCGGCCAATGTCGTCGTGCCGGCCTCGGACCGCGACGAAAGCCCGATGGACAACAATGCCGACCGTCAGGTCGCGGCGCTGAACCGGATATCCGCCATCGCCAGCCGATGACGATGTAACCACCCAGTGACAGGCATAGAGGTATCCGGAAGGGATTTCCCTCCCTTCCCAAAGCGCCGCGCGCGGAATAGACCATGGGCATGACAGCGACATTTCCGTTTCTCAAAATCGATCCCGCCACCCGCCGCGTTTCCCTTGATGCCCGCGACCCGGCTTTCTACAACGATCCGAACCCGGTCTATGCGGCCCTGCACGCTGAATGTCCCACCTTCTACTGGGAAGAACAGCGGCAATGGTTTTTCACCGGATACGACCATGTGAGCGCGCTTTTGCGCGACCGCCGCTTCGGACGGCAGATCCTGCATGTGGCAAGCCGCGAAGAGATCGGCCTGGCGGAGCCGCTCGACCATGTGAAGCATTTCGACGCCGCCGAGCAGCATTCGCTGCTGGAACTGGAACCGCCGGAGCACACGCGCCTGCGCACGCTCATCAACCGCGCCTTCGTGTCGCGGCATGTCGACAAGATGAAGCCGGAAATCGAGGAACTCGCCAACCGTCTGATCGACGCTTTCGAAAGCAAGGGCGAAACGGAACTGCTCTCCTCCTATGCCGATGTAATTCCGGTGACGATGATCGCCCGCATGATCGGCATTCCCGAGGAGATGGGGCCGCAGCTTCTGAAATGGTCGCATGCCTATGTCGGCATGTATATGTTCAAGCGCACGCCGGAAGACGAGCTGCTGGCCGACAGGGCCGCGCATGAGTTTTCAGACTATGTGCGCAGCGTGATCGCCGAGCGGCGGGCGGAACCGAAGGACGATCTGCTGAGCCACATGATCCACACGGAACACAAGGGCCAGTACCTCACCGACGACGAGCTGGTCTCCACCACCATCGTGCTGCTGAATGCCGGGCACGAGGCGACCGTGCACCAGATCGGCAATTCCGTGCGCATCATTCTGGAAAGCGGCATCTCCCCCGAGGTCCTGTTCCACGACGATGCCGCCACGGAACGGACGGTGGAAGAAACCCTGCGCATCTGCGCGCCGGTGCATATTTTCCAGCGCTGGGTTCTGGAGCCGGTCGAAATCGACGGCGTCGCGTTCAAGCGCGGCGACAAGGTCAGCCTCATTCTGGCCGCCGCCAATCTCCATCCGGCAAAATTTTCCGATCCACTGACCTTCCGGCCGGACCGCAACGAGGGCGCCAACGTCTCCTTCGGCGCCGGCATCCATTTCTGCATCGGCGCGCCGCTGGCGAGGCTGGAGCTCAATCTTGCCCTGCCGCTGCTTTTCAAACGCCTGCCGGGCCTGAAGATCGCCGAGCGGCCGAGGATCAAGGATGTCTATCATTTCCATGGTCTGGAGCGGCTAGATCTGGCGTGGTGAAGTAGTTTTTTTATCATCCCCGATGCGCTATGGTATTTTCGTCCAATAGTGATGAGGCAAATGCCTTGGCAACCAAGTCGAAGAAAAAAACGGATATGACGCCGCCCCCTCCGGTCGTTTTTACCGAACTGGAGGCGCATCTTGAGAGACTATCGCGTCAATTGGATGCGGTGGGTCTTTCGGAGAGTAAATCGGGCTCTGTTCCACACGAAAAACGCCGACGCGTTCCGGGCCGTTTTAAGGGCGTGCTCGTGGTAGGGCCTGAGTTCTTCGAACCGCTGACGGAAGACGAACTTAAAGAGTTCGCGACCGAATGAAATATCTA
The DNA here is from genome assembly GCF_001526505.1 of Agrobacterium sp. D14. Classification (NCBI taxonomy): domain Bacteria; kingdom Pseudomonadati; phylum Pseudomonadota; class Alphaproteobacteria; order Hyphomicrobiales; family Rhizobiaceae; genus Agrobacterium; species Agrobacterium sp. D14. The sequence continues at coordinate 233,495 of NZ_ASXX01000001.1, read as the reverse complement.
CTGGATACCCATGCACTGCTTTGGTGGCTGAATGACCATGACCGGCTTTCGCCGGATGCGCGCGAAATCATCAGCGACCCCAATAATGACCTCTATGTGAGCGCGGCTTCAGCATGGGAAATTGCCACGAAATTTGCACGAGGTCGTTTGCCCGGTGCGTCGCTCATACTTCCCGATTTTGCGGGTGTGATTGAACAGGAGGGCTTTCTCGAACTTCCCATCAACAGCGCTCATATGGTTCGAAGCGCCATGCTGCCGGGCGAACACCGCGATCCGTTCGATCGAATTCTTGCGGCTCAATCTATTTTGGAAAACATGGCATTGATATCTATCGACGAGAAAATTCCATCGCTCGGCGTCATGACACGCTGGTAGCGCGCCATCAGAGCCGGATGACATAATCCTTGCGTGTCGTTTCCACCACCTCCCACGTGCCCGTAAAGCCCGGACGCAGGATAACGCGGTCGCCCGGCCTCAGATCGCGCGGCGCACCGCCGTCTTCGGTCAGGATGGAGTGGCCTTCGAGAATGTTGAAATATTCCCATTCGTCATAGACCACCCGCCATTTGCCGGGCGTGGACTGCCAGATGCCGGCATAGATTCCGCCGGGAGCTTCCTCGATATTCCATGTGGTGAATTTAGGATCGCCGGAAATCAGTCTTTCCGGCGCTGGCGCACCGTATTCCAGCTCGGCGATATCATCGAAGGACAGAAAATTCGTCATGACGTCCCCTGTCCGTCAAATATGGTTGGCCATACAGCTTTGCTCAATTGTGGGCGCTTCGTCAAATAGTCTCGGGTGTGCCGGTTGGGCGTTGCCACCGAGGAAACGAGGCACCTACTCCATCTTCGTCCAGCCGAAAACCAGCCAGGTGTATTTCGATTTCTTGTCGGGTTCGGCGGTGTACGTCATCTGTATATCGCCATCCTTCGCGTAAATATCGAGCCGGGGCGCGGTATCCAGCTTCAGCCACAGCGAACTCTTGTCAAAGGACCATGTGCCGCACCAGACGCATGAACCTGAAGGATCGCCGGGTTGATGGAAATTGTAGCGACCGTCCGCCGTGATCTCCAGATAATCAAACGCGGAGTAAAATGTCGTCACCGTTTCCTGGAACAGTGTCGCATCCGCTTCCTGCTGGGCGGTAGGCTCAGTCTTCATGTCGCGCGGCGGGCGGCTGGTCGCGCCGGTGAGCTTCCATTTCCCGACAAAGTCCTGCTGCGTCGGGAAATATTCCGCCTCTGCCTTTGCCGGCGAAACCGAAGCTACGACCGGTATATCAGCCACACCCGCGACCCCGATTGCAAGGAGAAGGGTGACAATGCGGAGCATTCCGGTTCGGTTTTTCATATGGCGTATCTTTCGCGATGGGACGGCAGGGCCCGTTCTAGGCGGATTCGGCGCTTTGAGTAAGATGGTCGCGGATGAACGAGAGAGCGCGCCGTTCAACCTGGCACCGAGGTTTTCTCCACGGACCGGTGGAAACTGGCAGCGTAAGACCTCAGTTTCCCGCTGATTTCGCGAGCGCGATGAACAGGAGAATCACCGCAAGAAACTCGATGGGAAGTCGCCAGCGGCTCAATCGGACCCATCTGGCCGCAGCATTGGAAGCGGCCGTTGCGTCACCGGCCAATCCCGTCTCAAACCGAAGCGCCATTGGGATGAAATATGCAAAAGACCAGATCCGCGCGACAAGATGCGCGGCGAGCGCGGACCATATCCAGACGCGAATTGCGGGATGAGCCCATGTCAGCCAGACAGCGAGGAGCAAGGCCACCTCAAACAGCCCGTGAGCGGGCCCCCAGAAAAGCTTTCGGTCGATCCCGCCCCGTTCAGGCTGGATCAGCATCGGCTGCGAAGGCCACACCCGATCGACAAGAAGTGTCTCGTAGATGCCGCCGCCCAGCCCGACGCTCCCAAGAACACCGGCGACGACAATCGCGTAGAAAACCAGCGGCTCGAACATCATTCACCTCTTCCAGAAATCGCCGTGACGCCTGCGAGAGCATGGCCACCACACATTTTCCACTTTTCGACGCTCACAGGCGTAACGAGCACATTTAACGCTGGTGAAATCGCATCCGGCCAATTATCTTGATGACTATCATTTCTTAATTATTGAGATATTCAAATGTCAAGAGATATCCTGGATCGCCGGTTGACCGACGTACTTCGCCAGGCAAGCGCGCAATCATTGCTCATCAGCCAGTCCATCGCGGCAAAGGCTCGGATGAACACCACCGATCTGGAGTGCCTAGACATCCTTCAGATGCAGGGCCAGGCAAGCGCGGGTGAACTTGCAAGATCGACCGGCCTGACGACCGGAGCGGTGACGGCGCTACTCGACCGGCTGGAGAAGGCCGGCTTCATAAGACGTTTGCCCGACCCTACGGATCGCCGGCGCGTGCTGGCAGCGCCTCATCCTGAAAAAATGCGGGAATTGTTTCAGATCTATGCGCCCCTTCAGGAAAAAATGGAGGCGCTCTATGGGGAATATGATGAAGAGCAATTGCAGCTCATCATCGGTTTCATCGAAAAATCATGTGCCGTTTCGAAGGACTTCATTGGCACTTTGCAGAAGAAATAAGCTGGATGCAGCCGAGCGAGTGCACCTCGCCGCAACGCGCAAATCCGCTGCCGCCGAAAGCACCCTGTTTCCATGGTTTTCCAGCGGCCGCTCAATCACACTAAAATATGCTTGGTGTCACGCGGGCACCAAACTCGCGTGAGCCACCACATCAGACCTTGGCGAGCGATTGCTTGAGATCGGCGATGATGTCCTTGACGTCCTCGATGCCGACCGACAGGCGAACCACATCCGGCCCGGCGCCGGCGGCCGTCTGCTGTTCCGGCGTCAGCTGCGCATGGGTGGTGGAGGCCGGGTGGATGACGAGAGAGCGCGTGTCGCCGATATTGGCGAGATGGGAGAAGAGCTGCAGCCCTTCCACCAGCGCCTTGCCGGCCGCATAACCGCCCTTGACGCCGAAGGTGAAGACAGAGCCCGCCCCCTTTGGCGAATAATGCTGCTGGATAGCGTGGTTGTCGCTGTCTTCCAGCCCCGCATAATGCACCCAGCCAACCTTGGGATGCGCCTTCAGCCATTTCGCGACGGCAAGCGCATTGTCGGAATGGCGCTGAACGCGCAGCGGCAGCGTCTCGATGCCGGTCAGTATGAGGAAAGCGTTGAAGGGCGAGATCGCCGGGCCGAGGTCACGCAAGCCCAGCACACGGCAGGCGATGGCGAAGGCGAAATTGCCGAAGGTCTGGTGCAGCACGACGCCGGAATATTCCGGCCGAGGCTGTGACAACGCCGGATATCGGTCCGTCGCCGACCAGTCGAAGGTTCCGCCGTCCACAATGATGCCGCCCATGGAGTTGCCATGGCCGCCGAGGAATTTCGTCAGCGAATGCAGCACGATATCCGCGCCATGTTCCAGCGGCCGCAGCAGATAGGGGCTCGCCATGGTATTGTCGACGATGAGCGGCAGGCCATGCCGGTGGGCGACATCGGCGATTGCGGCGATATCCACGAAAGTACCGCCCGGATTGGCAAGGCTTTCGATGAAGACGGCACGGGTGCGCTCATCGATCTGCGCCTCGAAGCTGGCCGGATCGGTGGCGTCGGCCCAGCGGACCTGCCAATCGAAGCCCTTGAAGGCATGGCCGAACTGGTTGATCGAGCCGCCATAGAGTTGGCGGGCGGCGACGAAATTGTCACCGGATTGCAGCAGCGTATGGAAGACCAGCAATTGCGCGGCATGGCCGGACGCGACGGCAAGCGCGGCCGTGCCGCCCTCAAGTGCTGCCACGCGCTCTTCCAGAACCGCCTGGGTGGGGTTCATGATGCGGGTGTAGATATTGCCGAACTCTTTTAATCCGAACAGGGCGGCGGCGTGATCGGCGTCGCGGAAAGCATAGGCAGTGGTCTGATAAATGGGTGTGGCACGCGCGCCGGTGGTCGGATCCGGTTGCGCGCCCGCATGAACGGCCAGCGTCGAAAACCCGGGATTGCTGCTCGGCATGATGGTTCCTCCAATTGGAATTTCGGAGGGATCATAATGCCTTGTCGCCAAATGGTAAGTCCGATCCGTACCAACTATCGCACAATATTGAGACGCGGATACTCAATTGCAGGACAACGGTCCATCACGACTTCCATACCGTAGGCTTCCGCCTTGGCGCGGCATTGTCATCGCGAACGGAAAGCTGGCCCCAGATTACCGATGGCCGCTCCGGCAGCAATATCGCCTCCTCGACGATTGCCGACAAATATTCCGGCGCCCGGAAAACGTCGATCATGTCCACCAGCTCGGGAATATCGGCGAGTTTGGCATAGACCTTCTGCCCCAATATCTCCTTGCCTGCCTGGCCGGGATTGACCGGAAACACACGATAACCCCTGGAAAGCAGGAAGCGCATCACGCCGTGGCTCGGCCTGTCCGGGTTGGGCGAAGCACCGAGCAGGGCGATGGTTTTGACATCGGTCAGAATTTTTCTGAGGTAGTCGGGCTCGTAACTATCATGCTGCATGTCAACTTATCCCTTCTGGAGCGTCGCATGGCTTGAAGAATACCAATGCAGATGCGCCATTCGAAAGCGCCGCGAGCATAGCGTCTCCTGCATAATTCCACCGACACATTCCTGACGCTACCGGTTGCGTCCGCCCTTCCATCTAGGAAGGTTCTTCGCTCTCTTGAACCCCTGCCCGGTTGAAAAATTGCAGCTACGGCAGAAACCCCGCCGCGCAGTGGCACGTTTTCGCCCACGCAAAATGATTTCACCAAACGCCGGAATGCCGGTTGTACTGACTATTTTTGTCCAGTTTTCAAAATGACGCGAATTGCCGCAAATAAGGGCTCAAACAACATTAGCGTGCAATTCATGCGCTCTTCGTCTCCTGTTTGTTTTCATTCCGTTCACAGGAAAATTAGAGACATCTAATTTTCAGAAAGTTATTCTGTAAATCAATCTATACACAAATCTACAACGTTACAGTTGCCAATTCGCGAAAGATATGAAATTTCTTTTCATGCGCGCCTTCGCCCGATTGATACACCTTGCGCCCGAAGCGCCATAGCGCACTGGGCACCAATATTTGACAAATTTGGTAGTATTTTTAATGAAAATTCGTCCCGGAGCGAAACCATAAGCTGTGCGTCGGACGCTCATGCCTCCATCTGACGGATGAAATCATGAGCAGAACGCCATATCGCCCTTGCGCAAAATCATTCCCCGGCGCCATGACATGCACAAAGCATAAATTTTACGCGCGTCGCAGTATCCGCTGCGATCACAGGCCGTTTGCGGGCGGTTCCACGGGCGCAAAACGCTCGCTCGAATGATCAGGAGAGGCTTACCGCCCTCGCCGAAAATCGATTCCGGTTTTCAAGCCGATGCTATAGGTTGCCCAAAGTAGCCCGCGAGCGAGTCTCTATTGTGACATTTGACATTCTTCTTCTGGTGCTCCTGGGCGCGATACTGCATGCCGGATGGAATGCGCTGGTCAAGGCCGGATCCGACAAATCGCTGGACGCCTCGCTGATCGCGGCGGGCGCTGCGGCCTGTTCGCTGCCGTTTCTGCCTTTCCTGCCATTTCCCGCGCCGGTCGCCATTCCTTTCCTGATCGCTTCGGCCGTTCTGCAATTCGCCTATTTCCGGCTTGTCGCCGCCGCCTATACGATCGGCGACATCGGCCTTGTTTATCCCGTCATGCGCGGCGTGGCGCCCCTGATCGTCGCGGCGACGAGCAGCCTGTTCCTGAGCGAGATTTTAAGCCCGCTGGCCCTTGCCGGCATCATCGTCATCTCCGGCGGCATTCTGACGCTCGCTTTCGAGGCGCGGCGCGGTGGCGGAAAGGCGATCATGGTCGCCCTGCTCAACGCCTTCGTGATCGCATCCTACACCTTCGTCGACGGTGTCGGCGCAAGGCTTTCCGGCAACGCCATCTCCTATACGCTGTGGATGTCACTTCTGCCGCCCGTGCTGCTTTTCGGCTTCGCCTTCTACCAGCGCGGCGTGGGCCCGGTCGCGGACCATGTCCGGCGCAACTGGTGGCGCGGCTTGATTGGCGGCGGCGGCTCCATTCTCTCCTACGGGCTGGCGCTCTACGCCATGACCAAGGCGCCCGTCGCCGTCGTCGCGGCGCTCCGGGAAACCTCCATTCTCTTTGCGCTGGTGATCTCCGTGGTGATCCTGAAAGAACGCGCCAGCATCTGGCGTTATCTTGCCGGAGGCATCATTGCAGCGGGCGTTCTGGTGATGCGACTGGGGTAAAACGGGACCGTTCGATGAGGTAAAATAATACCCCATTATCAAGCCATTGTTTTTGCTATCTTATTTTTACGACCTCTAGAATCCGTCATATTGACGCTTTCGCTCGCGCACCGTATAAGCGCGCCAGATCGGATTCCAGCCGGAATAGGGTCATTTGCGGTTGCCTTTGATGGCAACCAAACCAAGCAACAAGAAACGCCCGTATGCTCTTATTTAAAAGAGGATGACGGGTCCACGTTAGAAAGTGAAATCCATGTCTACTTTCGTTCAGAAGCCCGCTGAGGTGGAGAAGAAGTGGGTCATCATCGACGCCGAAGGCCTCGTTGTTGGTCGCCTCGCCACCATCGTTGCAACCCGCCTGCGCGGCAAGCACAAGGCTACCTACACCCCCCACGTTGATGATGGCGACAACGTCATCGTTATCAACGCGGAAAAGGTTGCCTTCACCGGCAACAAGTACTCCGACAAGAAGTACTACTGGCACACCGGTCACCCGGGTGGCATCAAGGAGCGTACGGCTCGCCAGATCATCGAAGGCCGCTTCCCGGAGCGCGTCGTTGAAAAGGCCATCGAGCGCATGATCCCGCGCGGTCCGCTCGGCCGTCGCCAGATGAAGAACCTGCGCGTTTACGCCGGCTCGAACCATCCGCACGAAGCACAGCAGCCCACCGTTCTCGACGTGGCCGCGCTTAACAAGAAGAACGTAAGGAGCGCCTGATAATGGCCGATCTTTCCTCTCTGAAAGACCTCGCCCCGGCATCGGAAGCTTCGGCTCCCGTGCATGTCCGCAAGGTTGACACCCTCGGCCGCTCCTACGCGACCGGCAAGCGCAAGAACGCCGTAGCCCGCGTATGGGTCAAGGCCGGTTCTGGCAAGATCATCATCAACGGCCGCGATTTCACCACGTATTTCGCACGTCCGGTTCTGCAGATGATCCTTCAGCAGCCGATCGTCGCCGCTGCCCGCACGGGTCAGTTCGACATCATCGCCACCGTTGCCGGTGGTGGTCTGTCCGGTCAGGCCGGTGCCGTTCGTCACGGTCTGTCCAAGGCCCTCACCTACTTCGAACCGGGCCTGCGCTCCGTTCTGAAGAAGGGTGGCTTCCTGACCCGCGACAGCCGCGTTGTCGAGCGTAAGAAGTACGGTAAGGCCAAGGCCCGCCGTTCGTTCCAGTTCTCGAAGCGCTAATCGCTTCTCAGAACGGTTCGTTCAGAACTTCGAAAGGCGGGGCTTCGGCTCCGCCTTTTTTTCATGGTCTCCTCCCTTGTTTTTTCAGCAGGAAGACAGCAACCTCGGCGCAAATCGCAATGGGGTGATCAATGCCGTCCAAAACCATCGACCATGCCTTCACCGCAACGACGCTGACATCGGCCGCCACCGACCCGACCCATGCGGGCGTCCTCTCTTTCATGCGGCGCAAATATACCAAGAACCTCAAGGGCGTATCGACGGCCATCTGGGGCATTCCCTTCGATGCGGCCACCTCCAACCGGCCGGGCGCCCGTTTCGGGCCGCAGGCGATCCGCCGCGCCTCGGCGATCTTCGACAACGATCCACAATATCCCTTCGCGCGCGATCTCTTCGCCCATATGCCGACCATCGACTATGGCGACTGTCTGCTCGACTATGGCAATCACTGGAAAACGCCTGATACGATCGAAAAGGAAGCGCGCCGGATCATTTCCAAGACGGATTACCTGCTGACGCTTGGCGGCGATCACTTCATTACCTGGCCGCTCCTAAAGGCGCATGTGGCCAAGCATGGGCCTCTGGCGCTGGTGCAGTTCGATGCGCATCAGGACACCTGGTTCGATGACAGCAAGCGCATCGACCACGGTTCCTTCGTGGCCCGCGCCGCGCGCGATGGCCTGATCGACCCCGACCGGTCCATCCAGATCGGCATCCGCACCCACGCGCCTGACGATTTCGACATTCGCATTCTCCACGGTTACGAGGTGGAGGAGATGCGGGCGGGCGATATCGCTTCGCTGATCGTCAAGCACACGGCCGGCATGCCCGCCTATCTGACCTTCGATATCGACTGCCTCGATCCTGCCTTTGCGCCGGGAACCGGAACGCCGGTGGCCGGTGGGCCGACCAGCGCTAAAATTCTCTCCGTTCTGCGTGGGCTTGGCCAGCTCGATATTCGCGGCTCGGACGTGGTGGAGGTGGCGCCCGCTTACGACCATGCCGACATTACCGCCATTGCCGGAGCCACCGTTGCAATGTATATGCTTGGCCTGCGCGCCGAACGGCTGGCCAAGGCCGGCTGACAACACGGCCACAACTTAGAAAACTGATTCCGATTACCCTCGCAACCCTTTGAAAAGTCAGGACAAGGACATGACAGCGAAGATCTTCATCGATGGCGAACACGGCACCACGGGTCTGCAGATCCGCACGCGCCTTGCCGGTCGCCGCGATATTGAGCTGCTGTCCATACCCGAGGCCGAGCGCCGCAATGCGGCGATGCGCGAGGATATGCTCAACAATGCCGACATTTCGATCCTCTGCCTGCCGGACGATGCTTCCCGGGAAGCGGTCTCGATGGTGGCCGGCAATAACAATGTCCGCATCATCGATACCTCGACCGCCTATCGCGTCCATCAGGACTGGGCCTATGGCTTTGCCGAAATGGATAAGGAACAGGGCGAGAAGGTTCGTTCCGCCCGTCTCGTCGCCAATCCGGGCTGCTACCCCACCGGCGCGATCGCCCTTCTGCGCCCGTTGCGCGCCGCAGGCCTGCTGCCCGACGGTTACCCGGTCAGCGTCAATGCGGTTTCCGGTTATACCGGCGGCGGCAAGCAGATGATCGCCCAGATGGAAGACCAGAGCCGCGATGACGCCATCAGCGCCAATAATTTCCTCTATGGCCTGACGCTCAAGCACAAGCACGTGCCGGAAATGACCATTCATGGCCAGCTCGACCGCGCACCGCTGTTTTCGCCTTCCGTCGGTCGTTTCCCGCAGGGCATGATCGTGCAGGTGCCGCTGTTTGCCGCCGACCTCAAGGAAGGCGCGACCGTCGAAACGATCCATGCGGCGCTGACCGCCCACTATGCGGGACAGGACATCGTCAATGTGGTGCCGCTTGCCGAAAGCAAGGGGCTCGCGCGCATCGACGCCGAGGAACTGGCAGGCAAGGACACGATGAAGCTCTTCGTCTTCGGTACGCCGGGCGGCGAACACATCAACCTCGTCGCACTGCTCGACAATCTCGGCAAGGGTGCATCCGGTGCTGCTGTGCAGAACATGGAGCTGATGCTCTCCGCATGAGACTTTTCTCATGAACATTGCCCCGCCCTCTTTTCCGGCCTCGTGGAATATCGAGGCCGCGAAACCTATTGCCGATACGCCGGCCGGGGTGGTTTACGAGCTTACGCGCGGCGACGGCTCCCTTGCCGTCGCCAAGGTTCTGAAAAAGAAAGTACTGAAAGACAGTCTTCGCGGCGCGGATTTCATCGCATGGCGCGCCGGCATCGGCTGCGTGGAGCTGCTCGACCGCTCCGACGATATTCTGCTGATGGAACATGCCGGTACGGAGACCCTGCGCGACGTGCTGTTTCGCGACGGCAACGACGATGCCACGACGGAAATCGCCGCCGATGTCCTGCTCAAATATCACCAGCCATCGCAGCAGCAGCCGCCTTCAAGCCTGCTGACGCTGCCACTCTATTTCGAGAGCCTGTTCCGCAAGGCCGAACAGGACCGTACCGACGGCGTGGACAGTCCCTATATCGAGGCGGCCACGCTGGCGCAGGCACTGATCGACCGGCAGCGGGATGTGAAGCCGCTGCACGGCGATCTGCATCACGAGAACATCATGCGCAGTGAACGCGGCTGGATCATCATCGATCCGGCCGGCCTGATCGGCGATGCGGCGCTCGATGTCGCCAATATGTTCTCCAATCCGCTCGACCGTTTCGACCTTACCCGCAGCGAGGCGCGCATCGCCTCCATGGCGACGATCTTTGCGAAGGCGCTGCAACGGGACGAACGGCTATTGCTGCAATATGCCTTTGCCTATGGCTGCCTTTCTGCCGCGTGGCACGAAGAGGACGGCAATGCGGAGGAACGCGACAACGAACTCGCCGTCGCGGCCACCATCAAAACGGTGCTCGGGCAGTTCTAAACCGCTTCAATCCCTGACTTCGACCGCAACGGGCGCCGGATATTCGCCGATGAAACCGCGCCAATGGGCGACGGCGAAACCGAGCACGATCAGCGCCATGCCCTGATGAGTGAGCGCGACGTGAATATCCACATGCATCAAAAGCGTGGTGATGCCGAGCGCCGCCTGAATGGAGACGAGCACGAAGAACAGCACCGCGCGGCGAGCATGCGGTGTATTAGGCAAGGCGCGCGCCATAGACACCATATGCCATAGCGTGGCGGCAAACAGCGTGTAGGCGCCGAGGCGGTGGACGAATTGCACCGTCTTGGGGTTCTCGAAGAGGTTGATCCACCAGGGCTGTTGCAGGAAGAGATCGCCCGGCACCAGTGAGCCGTCCATCAGCGGCCATGTATTATAGGAAAGGCCGGCATTCAGCCCCGCCACCAATGCGCCGAGATAGATCTGGAAGAGACAGAGCACCGTCAGCAGCGCGGCAAAACCCCTGCCCGTCTTTTCGTCGGCGGCCTCAGGCGAATGATGCGACAGCCCGCGCAAAATCCACATGCAGCCCGCAAAGATGAGGCAGGCGATGGTCAGATGCGTGGCAAGGCGATATTGCGAAACATCCGTGCGGTTGACGAGGCCGGAAGAGACCATCCACCAGCCGATGAAGCCCTGAAAGCCGCCAAGCGCCAGAAGGCCGACCAGCGGCAGGCGCAGGCGCTTTTCGACGCGGCCGGTGAGCCAGAAGAACGCGAGCGGCAAAGCGAAGATGACGCCGATGGTGCGGGCAAGCAGGCGATGCGCCCATTCCCACCAGAAAATCGTCTTGAACTCGTCGAGCGACATGCCCTTGTTGATTTCCTGATATTGGGGAATGCGCTTGTAGAGCTGGAACTCCTCTTCCCATTCGGCGACTGAAAGCGGCGGAATGGCGCCGTGGATCGGCTTCCATTCGGTAATCGACAGGCCGGATTCGGTAAGCCGCGTAGCGCCGCCGACGAGCACGAGACAGAAGAGCGTGAAAAGCACGACGCGCAGCCAGATGCGCAGCAGGCGACGGTCCTTCTTCTGTTTCTGCAGGGCAGCCTCCACCACCATTTCCGCAGAACCATTTGCCATCGTCATGCCGCTCGAACGCATCTTTCAGGTCTCCCTCATACAGTCATGTTGATTAGCCCCAACCGGCACCACAAAACAAGGCCTCAGGGTTTGCGGCATGCGGTCGCGGCGCTATAGTCCCGCGCAGATACTCAATGACGGAAGACTTCATGCACCCTCGCCTCAGATCGCTTATCGGCACCATCGTCATCATCTGCCTCGTCGTCGTTTACGCCGTGGTGGCGACGGCAATTGCATCGGCGGCGCTGGCGCAATCGCCCTGGTGGGTGCATCTCGCTTATTTCGTGCTGACCGGAATCTTGTGGGTTCTGCCGGCGATGCTGATCATCAAATGGATGGCCGGACCCAAAAAGCAGGGTTAAGCGCCGATCATTGCATGACACCCAGAGGTCGCAATTTTATAAACCGATTGTTTGCCGCTCAGCGATATAGTCCGACCGAAACAACCGGAGAGAGTGAATGGCGGCTGAGGGGCCGGTCTTTATCAGCGACGAGCAAGCGCCGACCGCCGTGCAAAACGAGCGGCGGGGTGCTGATCGTCTGTTGATCGATCTGGTCGATGACGCCTCCACCATCCGTGCCGACTGGGAGCGACTGGAAAACGACCCGCTTAATTCACTGCATCAGGGTTTCGGCTGGTGTTCCATCTGGGCGCAGACGCAGAATAGCGCGCTCCTGACGCTTCGCGGCCGGCAGGGCGGCAAGACGATCTTTCTGCTGCCGCTCGAAATCGTACTGGAAGGCGGCATCCGCAAGGCGCGTTTTCCCGGCGGCCGTTTCAACAATATCAATACGGGGCTTTTCGACCCCTCCTTTGCCGAACAGGCCGGACAGGAAATCGCAGCGGCGATTGCCCGCGAGGCGCGGAAGCTGCTGCATGGCCGGGCCGATATTCTGGCGTTGCAGAACATACCCCTGACGTGGCGCGACAGGACCAATCCCCTCTCGCATCTTGCTTCCGTCGAAAACCAGAATCCGGCCTTTCAGCTTCCCCTGTTCGAAAGTTTCGAGGCCACGCTTCGGCAGGTCAATGCCAAGAGGCGACGGAAGAAATTCCGCATCCAGAGCCGCAGGGCCGAGGAGATGGGCGGTTACAGCCACGTGATCGCACGGTCGCCACAGGAAAAGTGCGAATTGTTGCAGGCATTTTTCCGCCAGAAGGCCGCCCGTTTCGCCTCGCAGGGCATTCCGGATGTGTTTCGGGATCAATCGGTGCGGGATTTCTTCTACGATCTGGCCAATTTTCCCGAGACGGGCACGGCCAGTCTGCTGGAACTGCATGCCATTCGCCTGCATGGCGAAAGCGAGGGCGTCATCGCCGCGATAGCCGGCCTTTCTCGCAAGCAGGATCACATCATCTGCCAGTTCGGTTCGATCGATGAATCCGTTTCGGAACTCAGCCCCGGTGAATTACTGTTCTGGCTGATGATCGAAAGGGCATGTCGCGAAAAGGCGGCGATCTTCGATTTCGGCGTCGGCGACCAGCTCTACAAACGCAGCTGGTGCCCGCTTTTCACCGTGCAGCACGATATATTCCTGCCGGTGACGTTGAAGGGTCGTGTTGCGGCCTCGGCCTATGTCGCCATCGCCCGGACGAAGAGCCTGATCAAATCCAATCCGGCGCTTTATGCGCTGATTCAGCGTTTTCGCGCCGGACGCTCGAAGATGGACACCGCCACCGACTGAGCAGCTTTTTTTTGCCGCGTCTCAGGCCGCGCTCAGATGGTCCGGCTTGCGCATGCCGGTCATCGGCAATGCCTGTTCATAGCCCTCAGCAACCAGTTCACCGAGCGTCTTTTCCAACAATTCGCTATCCTTGCCGGGAACCGAGACGATGATTTCCGCCGGCAGGTTGCGCAGCATTTTCCCGAGGCTCGAAATCTGCACCGCGCCGCACTCGACGAGGACGGTATCATAAGCGTCGGAGAGCGCACCGAGGATCATCGTCAGACGGTCTATCGCGCGCATGGCCTCGCGCGGCTGCGCATTACCGCGCGGCACGATATGGGCGTCGGACAGGCGGTCGCCGTGAATGGTTTCACCGAAGGCGGCCGCGCCCGCCAGAAGGTCCATGACACCGGGAAGCCCGGCTTCCGGCGCCATCAACCGCGTCGGACAGGCTGACGCCGTCATGTCGACGAGAACGACCGAACGGCCCATTTCGGACAAAGCGCGCGCCAGCATGACGCTCGTGGTCGAACCGCTATCACCAGCCGGAGACACGATTGCGGCGACCGGTTTGGCAAGGCGGGTGGCGAGGAAACCTGCAACGGCATCGATGGAGAAATCGTCATCGGTGTCGACTTCCTCCTCCATTGCCTCCTCTTTCGCAGCCGCGACATCTTCCACCGGCAAGGCCGGTATGGCAGCAGCAGCGGCGACGGCCGGTACATGCCGTTCTTCCTCTTCGGCAACGGGCTGGTATGCCGCGACCGGCATGGTCCGCGCAGCGGGCTGTATGGTTTCATGGCGCGCCGCTACAGGCTGTTCCGGCACGTCCGTGGTCTTGTCCGGATCGGCTGGAGCACGCGAAGGAGAAGGCGGATCGGAGAGCGGCGGAACCTGGTTCCTGCCCATCGGTTTCAAAGCCCGGCCGGTGAAAAGCTCCACCAGCATGACGACGATGCAGGACAGCAGAAAGGCAGCCAGCGTCACGACGATGGTGATGGCGCCCGTCTTCGGGAAATAGGGTTCGCGCGGCTCCACCGCCGTCGAGATGACGCGCGCATCGGCCGGCGTGGAATCCACCGAGCCGGCGCGCGACGTCGCTTCGCGGTAACGGGCAAGATAGGTTTCCAGAAGCTGCCTTTGCGCCGAGGCTTCCCGCTCCAGATCGTTGAGGCCGACCTGCTGTTCGCCCGCACGCACGCTTTCCGATTTCAGCATGTTCAGCTGCTGGACCAGTTGCCGTTCCCGCAGGCGCGAAACATTGGCCTCGTTTTCGAGACTTGCCAGCACTTTGCGGGTCTCTTCCTGAATCTGCCGCTGTATGCCGTCGAGCTGGTTGCGCAGCGCGCGGATGCGCGGATGGCCTTCCAGCAGCGAGGACGAGAGATCGGAAATCTGGCTGCGGATCGTCGTTTCGTTTTCCTTCAGCCTCTGGATCGTCGGGGAACCGACGACATCGGGAAAAGTATCGAGCGGGCGGCCGCTTGCAAGCGCGCTGCGCACGCCTTCCGCCCGCGCCTCCGCATTGGCGCGCTCTCCGCGGATACGGCCAAGTTCGGTGGAGATATCGCTGAGCTGGCGGGTGGCGAGCGTTTCGCCCTGCCCCGCCGAGAGAAGATCGGAGGAGGCGCGGTAATCCGCGACCTTCCTGTCGGCCTCGCGCACCTTTTCGCGCAGATTGGCGATTTCCGGCTCCAGCCAGCGCGCCGCTTCCGTGCTTGTATCCAGCTTCGCGCCGCTTTGTAGCGCAATATAGGCCTTCATCATCTCATTTGGGATGGCGGCGGCAAGTTTCGGATCCTGCGAGGAAAATTCGACCGTGATGACGCGCGAGCTTTCGACCTGATAGACCTGCAGCTTTTCCCGGAAGGCCTTCAGCACCCGCTCTTCGGGCAGCACCTGAAGCGGGTCCTTCTTGACGCCGACGGCGACCAGGAGCTGCGAGATGAGCGAAGGATGGGCCTCCGGATCGAACTCATCCAGCTCGTAAAGCTTCATGTCTTTGGCGACCTGCTTGATGAGGTCGACCGATTGCAGGATCTGCACCTGGCTGGAAACGGTCAATTCATCGAGCACGGGTTCGGCGGGCGCATTGGACTGCTGCGAGGCGCCGAAGGAGGCCGCGCGGGATTCGATCAGCACGCGCGCCTCGCCCTTGTAGGCGGGCGACATCATGCTTGAGATCACGAAGGCGGCGCCCCCGGCCAGAAGCGTGATCGCCGCGATCCGGCCCTTGCGCTGCCATATGGCCGCGACAAGCTGCGCAAGATCGATATCCACATCCCTGTCGTCAATGCGATCGCCGTTCATGCGGGCTCCGTAACCGAGACAAACCTCGGGCGCTCAAATATAGATGGTCAATTTTCGCGAAGTTTAAGTCTTGCCGGTAACACAACAGTTAATCCCGGCGAATCCGACGAAATAAAGCCGATATTACCACCGCTCGCGCTGCTCGTTTACCGCACATTAACCCTAACAGAACGATAAGAATGATCAAAGTTCGACTCGGAGCCAGATGAGATGCCGCTCGCCGGATCACGACATGTCACCGCACTGACGCTCGCCGTTCTGACGGCCCTTTCCGGCTGCGCGGCATATCAACCCGCTCCGAGGTCCTTTAACGAGGCCGCCCTGCAGCCCTATCATGTCGATAGCGGCGACAGGCTGCGCATCAACGTGTTCGAGCAGACCGGGCTGACCAATACCTATACGGTCGATCAGGCCGGCTATGTCGCCTTCCCGCTCGTCGGCCAGGTTCCGGCACGCGGCAAGACCCTGCCGCAGCTCGAAGCCGCCATCGCCGCCAAACTGCGCCAGGGTTATCTTCGCGATCCGGACGTGACGATCGAGATCGACCGTTATCGCCCGGTCTTCATCATGGGCGAAGTCGGCCGTCCCGGCCAATATTCCTACGTGCCGGGCATGACCGTGCAAAACGCCATCGCCATTGCCGGCGGCTTCACCCCGCGCGCCAATCAGGCCGATGTCGACATCACCCGCAAGATCAATGCCGAGGTGATGACCGGCCGGATCGGTATCACCGCGCCCATTCTGGCCGGCGATACCGTCTATGTGCGTGAACGCTTCTTCTGAAAACGGAGTGGCGAACGTGTCGAATGACGGCCCTCCCCTGCGCATCATTCACTGCTTCCGCTCCCCGGTGGGCGGTGTCTTCCGCCATGTGCGCGACCTCATCGAAGAACATGTGAAACAGGGCCACAAGGTCGGCATCGTCTGCGACAGCTCCACCGGCGGCGCGCATGAGGAACGGCTTTTCGCACAGATCACCCCGATGCTGGAGCTTGGCCTCACCCGCCTGCCCATCCGGCGGTCCATCAGCCCCGGCGATCTGCTGGCGCTCTATAAGTCATACAAACACATCAAAAGTTTGCGGCCGGACATTCTGCACGGACACAGCGCCAAGGGTGGCGCTCTTGCCCGGCTGATCGGCTCACTCCTGCGGGCGAACAGGTATCGCGTAGCCCGCCTCTATTCACCGCATGGCGGCAGCCTGCATTATGCTCGAAACAGCCTTAAGGGGCAGCTTTTCCTGCGGCTGGAGCGGTTTCAGGAGCATTTCACCGATGCGCTCTGTTTCGTCTGCAATTTCGAGCAGGCGACTTACGAGGCCAAGGTCGGCAGGCCACGCACCCGCACTGCGATGATCTATAACGGCGTGCAGGAAAGCGAGTTCGAAACCGTACCCGCCCGCGAAGATGCGGCCCGTTTTCTCTATATCGGCATGTTGCGCGACCTCAAGGGACCGGATGTCTTCATCAGGGCATTTGCAAAAATGGAACGCAGCATCGGCCAGCCGATGACCGGCGTGATCGTCGGCGACGGACCGGACAGGGACAAATATGCGGCGATGATCGACAAGGCCGGGCTTTCCCGACGGATTTCCATGCATGCGGCAATGCCCGCCAGGCAGGCCTTCGAACTGGCAACGACAGTGGTGGTGCCGTCGCGCGCCGAAGCCATGCCCTATATCGTGCTCGAAGCGCTTGCGGCGGGAAAAACGGTCATTGCCTCGCATGTCGGCGGTATTCCCGAAGTCCTTGGAGAAGACAGCGAGGCGCTCGTAGCGGCTGGCGACGCCGATGCGCTGGCACGGATCATGGTCAAGGATGCCGAGGATGCCGGCTGGGCGCAGCGGATCATGCCTCGCCCGGACAGCTTCAAGGCGAAATTTTCAACCCCGGTCATGGCGGATGAGATGATGAAACTCTATCGCGACCTGTTATCGACCTAATAGCCATTTCAAAAACACGATTTTTAATTGTATATTCCGGCCGTCCTGTAGAAACTCATCATAAACGTTTCTTAGCATGTTTCGGCTAGTTTTCTGCTCGTAGAGCGCGCGTGTCCATTCGGATGCACAAAGGGCGCTCTACCACTTTGAGGTTGCGCATCGTTCCGGTCGAAAATCCAATGCGATTTTAAGGCCGATGCGCTGGAGGGTGCGGACCAAAGCAATGACCAAGACTGACAAGGACAGACTGCAATTCGATCTGGCGTCATTGCGCAAGAAACTCTCCGACCATGAAGCCGGCGGGGCTTCGGCCTCCGGAACCGTCGTTCTCAATCCGCTTGCACGGCAGATCGCCAACCAGCTTCGCGCCGGCAACCATTCACCCAACATGGTGATCGGGCAATTGCGGCTTCTGGAATTCACGATGCTCGTCGTCATCGCCGCCATCGTCAACGGCATCGCAGCCGATCGCGGTCTCGAAACCTTTCTGTCGGTTTTCGGTGGCGGCGTGCTGGGGGCGGCGCTCTGTGTTTTTCTGTTACAGGCCGGTGACTGCTATCAGCTTCCGACGCTGCGCACGCCGCTGAAGATGTTCGCGCGCATTCAGGGTGCCGTCTGTCTCTCCTTCGTGGGAATTGCCTGTTTCCTTCTCCTCTTCTTTCCCGATGCGCTGCATTCCTGGCAGGCCTTCGGCATCTGGTATGCAACGGGTGCGGTGGCGATCTTCGCCGGGCGGCTGATCCTCGGCTTCGCCATTCGCCACTGGGGCCGCAACGGCGTCATGGAACGCCGTGCCGTCATCGTCGGCGGCGGCGATACCGCCAAGGACCTTATCCGCTCGCTGGAGCAGCAGTCCGATAACGATATCCGCATCTGCGGTATCTTCGATGACCGGAAAAGCGCCCGTTCTCCCGAGGTTGTCGCCGGCTATCCCAAGCTCGGAACCTTCGCGGAGCTGGTGGAATTTGCCCGGCTGACGAAGCTGGACATGCTGATCATCGCCCTGCCGCTCAGCGCCGAGGCGCGCATTCTCCAGCTTCTGCGCAAGCTGTGGGTGCTGCCGGTCGATATCCGCATCGCAGCGCATGCCAATAAATTGCGTTTCCGCCCCCGCGCCTATTCCCATGTCGGCAAGGTGCCGATGCTCGATGTGTTCGACAAGCCGATCCGCGACTGGGATTCGGTGGCGAAACGGGTGTTCGACATCACCTTCAGCCTCATCGGCATCGCCCTTTTATGGCCGGTGATGGTGGGCGCGGGAATTGCCGTGAAAACAACCTCGAAAGGCCCGGTCCTTTTCAAGCAGAAGCGCCACGGCTTCAACAATGAGACGATCAACGTCTGGAAGTTCCGTTCCATGTATACGGAACTCAGCGATCCGACCGCGAAAAAGGCCGTGACGAAGAACGACCCGCGCGTCACGCCCGTCGGCCGCTTCCTGCGCAAATCCTCGATGGACGAGCTGCCGCAGCTTTTCAACGTTCTTTATGGCGACCTTTCGCTCGTCGGGCCGCGCCCGCATGCCGTTCATGCCCAGACGGGCGACCTGAAATATACCGAGGTGGTGGAGCACTATTTCGCGCGCCACAAGGTAAAGCCCGGTGTTACCGGCTGGGCGCAGATCAACGGCTGGCGCGGCGAGATCGACCATGGCGACAAGATCAAGTTCCGCACCGAATACGATCTCTATTACATCGAGAACTGGTCGCTGTTCCTCGATCTGAAAATCCTCTTCCTCACGCCGATACGGTTGCTGAAATCGGAAAACGCCTATTGACCCACACCGGCTACCAGCACGCACCGGATTTCGACGCGCCGCTGGCCGCCATGCGGCTCGTCGGTTCGTTCTTCATCGCATTCGGCGTGTTCCTTTCCGGTTTCGTCATTTCCGAGCCGGCGCCCTATGAGCTGATGATGGTGGGACAGGTGGCCCTGTGGTTCCTGCTCGGCCTTCGCCTTTCGCGCACCGTCATCCTGCTTCTGTGCCTGCTGCTTGCCTTCAATGTCGGCGGTTATCTTTCGCTCACCACCATGGCCGATCTGGACGAGGGACCGCTTTATCTCGCCGTCTCGACCTTTCTGGCGCTGACCTCGGTTTTTTATGCGGCGATCATAGAGGACAAATACCAGCGGCTGCTTTTGATTTTCCGGGCCTGGCTTGCGGCGGCGCTGATCACCGCCCTGCTCGGCATCATCGGATATTTCCACGCCATTCCGGGTTTCGAGGTCTTCACCCTTTACGACCGCGCCAAGGGCGCGTTTCAGGACCCGAACGTTTTCGGTCCCTTTCTGGTGACGCCCTCGCTTTACCTTATTTACGGCCTTCTCACCGGCAAGGCGATGCATGCGCCCTGGCGGATCGCCGGGCTGCTCATCCTGTCGCTTGCTGTGTTCCTGTCGTTCTCGCGCGCGGCCTGGGGCCTGTTTCTGTTCGCCACCATCCTCCTCGTCTTCGTGATGCTGCTGAAGGAGCGGACGGCCGCGTTTCGCCTGAAGATCCTCGTGCTGTTTCTCGTCGCCGCCGGGCTGATGGTCGCAGCGGTCATCATCGCGTTGCAGTTCAAGCAGGTGGCGGACCTGTTCTCCAGCCGCGCTTCGGCGGTGCAATCTTATGATGGCGGCCATCTCGGGCGTTTTGCCCGCCACTATCTCGGCTTCCTGCTCGCCATGGAACACCCGCTCGGTATCGGCCCCATGGTGTTCGACAATATCTTTCCCGCCGCCGAACATAATATCTGGCTGAAGAGCCTGACGACGCATGGCTGGTTCGGTTTCGTGATCTATCTCGTGTTGATCTGCTGGACCATTGCCGCCGGCTTCAGGCATCTGCTGCGGCCACGGCCCTGGCAGCCGTTCCTCATCATTTCCTGGGTAACTTTCGTCGGGCATGTGATGATCGGCGCCGTCATCGATACCGATCACTGGCGACACTTCTTCCTGCTGCTCGGCATATTGTGGGGATGCATGGCGCTTGAAAAACGCGAAAGCCTGCGCCGCCGCACGCGTGCCGCCTAAAATGCTTCCCCTTACGGAACCTTACGCCATTTCATGCGTTTGGCCCCCGATTCTGATTGTCAAACGGGGAGACATCTTAATGACGCAGACCAATAATCTCTATCTCATCATCGGCGCGCTCATCGTGGTCATCGCAGGCCTTGGCATCTATGTCTGGCACGAGGAAAGCAAACCGAAGGGGATCGAGATGAATATCGGCCCGAACGGCGTCTCCGTTCAGGAGAACTGATCCGCAAGCGTCGCGCAAAGTCCGACCATTAAGACCGGGTGTATCCCAAGCCGAACACGGTCGGGATTCGCCCGGTCTTCTTATGAGAGGAGACGAAAGGCGGGATCGATGCCCGCCGAGCCGGTTCGGTACGAATGATGCGTATCGCCCGATCAAGGAAACAGCTAGCGCAATGGTCTCGTCCATCGACCTGTCCACACGCCTCACCGCCACCAGACTGGCCCTCAAGGCCATCAAGGAGCAGGAAGACAATTCCGCCGCCACATCCTCCTCAACGCGGACATCTCTCCTCGATTCCTACGGGCTGGACACCACCTCCTCCTCGTCTTCCACCAACACGCGGCTCACGCAGCTTCTGGCGCAATATGCCCAGACCTCGAACGAGGATACGCAGACCGACGACACGGACACCCAGCTTTCTTCCGGCGATATTACCAAGGCCGATTTCATGAAGGAGCTGAAGGAGACGCTGGAAGAACTGACCGCGGATCCGGACAAGGCTTCGCAGGCCAAGGCCATGCTGGAGGCTTTGGCGGCCGGCACGCTGACCGTCTCCGATCCTGCCGAGGGTGCGCAAATCAAGGCCTGGGATGTGGCCTCCGATACAGAAACCACCTCCAGACCGGCCTCGGATATCGCCATGACGGGATGGAGCGACTTTCTGAAAGACCATCTCAAACGCGACGGCTCGGCCTATGCGAGAAGCGAGACCGGCGCCTATGTCGATACCGTTTCCGGCGACAACGCGTTTTTCGGCAGCGTCGGCAGCCGCTATTATTATCTCACCTGGCCGCAGGCGAAAAACGGCACTTTGACCGTATAAGCCGAATTTCCCGATGCCCGAGCGGATGGCTGCGACATGGAACCTGCCGCAGCCTCGCTTTCATCGTCTGCTCAGACGGCAGGTGCGGCAGCCGGTTCGGCTCCGCCGGAAAGCGCCTTTTGCAACTGCGCTTCCTGCGCCGGCGACAGCGACGTCTTGATGACCCGCCCGCGCAGGCCTTCGAATTCCGCCAGCACCTTTTCCGGCTGTACCTTGCGGATCAGCACGAACAGCGCCGAAGAACCGTTGGGAATGGTCTCGCCGAGCGATTTGATGAAATCGTCATCGATACCGAAATCCGTCAGCGAACCCGCAAGAGCGCCCGTGCCGGCACCGATGGCGCCGCCGATGGCAAATCCCGCCAGCGGATTGAGGAACAGCAGGCCGACGAGGCCGCCCCAGAGACCGCCGGACAGGAAACCGGAGCTTGCGCCGATCGCCGTCAGATTGACGCTCTGTTTCAGATGCACCTTGCCGTCTTCATCGCGAACGACAACCACGGCATCTTCCAGATCGACCAGATATTCCTTTTTCAGGCCTGCAAGCTTCAGAAGCACCCTGTCGGCCACTTCCGTTCCGTCAAAACCAACAACGACGAGTTCGGACATAGTTCGTCTCCCTGAGTTTCAATTCCGCTGCGATTGAACGCCGAAGCGGGCGGCTTGTTCCGGCAATGATGGAAAGAGGATGTGTCATGCGTTTGACGGCCGCCCATCCGGGCTGCTTAGTCCCCTTCTGCGCCATCCACACCCTTTGCTCCTTTTTTTATGAAAAGACCATTTTCCGCTTGCGCCCTAACAGGCTTATATATAAACGGCTTTCAGGTTCGGAGCGTAGCGCAGCCCGGTAGCGCACTTGACTGGGGGTCAAGGGGTCGTGGGTTCGAATCCCGCCGCTCCGACCATTAAAATCAGATAGATAGCCAGTTCCCCCAGAGCTGGCTATATTTGTTTCAGCTATCTGGTAACCCGCGCCATGCGCGAATTTAAAAGCCCGGATTGGGCTATACGTTTGTCCAGGCCTGAGAATGAGGTGTGCCGAGATGGCCAAGAAAACGAAAATAGAACACTCAGAATTCTCGGGCGAGTTTGAAGACGACGGTATCACGGTTCTGGTTGACATCTACCGGCCCGCTGGCACCCAGCAGGATTGGACGCTCGAAGTCATCAGCGAGCACGACGATGTCACCACCTGGGACGAACCCTTCGCGACGGACAAAGACGCCTGGGAAGAATTCCTTGCCACCTGTGAAAAAGACGGGATTCGCAGCTTTCTGGATGGCGAGGATCCGTCGGTCCATTAAAGTTCAATTCCGCAGTGCCGGACTGTAAAGGGCGACGCCGATTGCCTTGTTGACTCTCTGCTAAAATTAGAACATTTAGTGAACAAAAGAGAGGTCATCCACTATGTCCGACGCTGAAAAAATCACCCCCATACGGCCTGACGACATAGCGGGATATGTCATCCAGTGTCATGACGGCGATGCGAAGGCGGCTGTCGAAGCCCTTCTCGGCGAAATCGAACATTTGCAGGAACAGCTTTCCCTGGCGGTCGCCATTATGGGAAAGGGATATACGCGCGGATGGACGCCGGATATCGGACGCGATTGAGCCGACGGCGTCCACTCCACAAGCCGTGTTCGATGCAGCTTGTGGAGCGCAAGAAAACTGGCGCAGCAATCAGCCCTTGTCCGCCAGCTGACCGATTTCGCGGTCGATCAGGTAAAGCGCATTGGGGCCGTCGCCGATCAACTCGATCTTGCCGAGTATGGTGCGGCAAAGGCTGTCTTCCTCATGCTGCTCATCCACGAACCATTGCAGGAATGAGGTGGTGGCGTGGTCTTTTTCCACGTGGGCAAGATCGACTGCCGCGTTGATGGCGGCGGTGACGCGGGATTCGTGCTCCGTCACGATGGTGAACAGGCCTTTGATGTCGTTTGCCGTGACCTGCGGCGCAGGCAGTTCGGAAAAGGTGACGCGTGCGCCGAGATCGTTCAGGAAGCCGAAGATGCGGTGCATGTGCTCCAGCTCTTCCGCCGCGTGGCCGAGCAGGAATTTATAGCAACCGTCGAGATTGCGTTCCGCCGCCCATGCGGCCGCCTGAAGATAGGCATGGTGGGCGCGCAGTTCGCCATTGAGGAGATCGTTCAGCGTCGTTTCGATCGCTTTGTTTGCCATGGTTTCATCCTTGGTTTCGGGGTTGAAGAAGCGGGTTTACGGTACGGATTGGCGCGGCCTGAAAGGCGGAGCGTTATTGTGCGGGCGTCACCTGCCCCAGCGCCGCCTCCAGCCTTTCGCCCTTCATGACGAGCTTGGGCCGCAGCTTCTCGGCCTTTTGTCTGACGGCTTCGAGATTGACGGGCTTGCCGACCTGAATGATGCCGATCATCGCCATCATCAGATGCGGCGGGCAATAATAGAGATAGACGCCCTCCTTCTCGACGGTGACGGTGAAGGCCTCATCGAGCTTGCTTTTCCAGGGGCTAACGCCTTCCGGAACCGCATAGGACTGCACATAGTGGCTGGAATTTTGCGGCACGAAGGTAATGGTGTCGCCCGGCTCCGCCTTCACATAGGAAGGCTCGAACACCATGCCGCCATCCTTGCCGTAATTGAGCATCAGGATCTTGTGTTCGGCGGAAAGGGATGGCGTGACGGGCAGGATTACGGCCAAAGCCGTGGCAAGCGTCATCAAAAATCGTTTCATGCAATTATTCCTTCAAGGGTTTTGAAATGTTCGAGCGGCGGGTCGCCCGCCGGCTGGATGACGGGATTGCCGCGCCGGTCGCGCAAAACCTCCACGGCAACGCCATAGGTCTCGGAAATGAGCTTCGGCGTGACGATATCGCCCGGTGCGCCGGTCGCCTTCAACGCGCCATCCGAAATCACCAGCAGGTTGTCGGCATATTGGCAGGCGAGGTTGAGATCATGCAGCACAACAAGCGTCACCCGGCCATTGGCGCGGGTTTCCCGCCGCACCAGATCGAGAAGCGCCACCTGATGCTTGAGGTCCAGCGCGCTGACCGGTTCATCGAGCAACATTGCCTGCGGCTCTCGCATCAGAACCTGCGCGAAAAGCGCCATCTGCCGTTGCCCGCCGCTGAGCGAGGCGATCTCCCTGCCCGCCAGATGGGCTATTCCGGCCTGATGCAGGCGTGTCATGGCCAGATCGAGCGTTTCGTCGTCGATGTGCAGCGAAAGCCTGCCGAAGCGGCCGAGCGCCACCACCTCCAGCACGCTGAGCGCTATATCGGCCGCCGTATCCTGCGGCATATAGGCGAAACGATCCCGCCAGTCCCTTCTGTGCCGCCCTGCCCTTTCCCCGGCCTGAAGGCGACAATCGCCGAGGCTGATCGCGCCTGCGGCGAGCGACAGATCGCCGAAGATCGCTCTGAGAAGCGTCGTCTTGCCCGTTCCGTTCGGGCCGATGACGGCATGGATGTGCCCCGGTTCCAGATGTGCCGAGAGGTCTCTCACAACGGTATGCCCGCCCCGTTCGACGGAAATATTATCCAGAACCATCATCGGCCGCGCCTCTTCGGAGCGAAAATCAGCCACAGGAGAAACGGCACGCCGACAATGGCGGTGACGATGCCGACCGGGAACAGAGCGCCGGGAATGATCGATTTGGAGAGAATCGAGGCTGCCGAAAGCATCAGCGCGCCGCTCAGCACCGACATCGGCAGGAAGAAGCGCTGATCCTCGCCCACCGTCATGCGGGCGATATGCGGCGCGACCAGCCCGATGAAACCGATGACCCCAACAAAACTCGTTGCCGTCGCTGTCATGATGGCGACGATGATGAGAACCTTCATACGCAGCCGGCGCACATTGATGCCGAGGCTGGCTGCCCGCATTTCCCCCATTCTGAGCGCCGTCAGTTTCCAGCAATCCGCCATCAGCAGGGCGCAGCAGAAGGCGGTGACGGCGGCTGTCAGGCCAAGCGTCGGCCAGGTCGCCTTGGTCAGGCTGCCGAACAGCCAGAAAAGAATCTGCTGCGACAGTTCCGGCGAGGACAGGAACTGGATGAGCGACAGCAGCGACTGAAACAGGAAAAGAAGCGCGATGCCGCCGAGAATGATGGTTTCGGCCGTCATTTGCCGCATGGAGGCCAGCATGAAAAGGAAAAGCGCAGCGAGCATGGAAAAGACGAAAGCGCCGAGCGGAACGGCAATCATCGCATCCAGCCCGAGACCGCCGAGCGCAAGCACCAGCGCGGCGCCAAAGCCCGCCGCAGCCGCCATGCCGAGCGTATAGGGGCTTGCCATGGGATTATTCAGCAAGGTCTGCATCTGCGCGCCGCCGGCGCCGAGCGCCGCTCCGACGGCGAGCGCCATCAGCGCCATGGGCAGGCGGAGGCCGCGCACGATGGAATCGGTCATCGCCGCCCGTTCGCCAAGGCCCGTCAGCGACTTCACCACTTCGGCGGGCGACAGTAGCGAGGGACCGGTGGCGATATCAAGAACGAGGCTCACCGCCATCAGCACGAAAAAGACCAAGACGACGCGCCAGCGACGACGTTCACGCAGCCGGTGCGCACCGATGGCTTCGGCATTGCGGGCGGCAATTGTCATGGAAAACCTGTTTGAAAAAGACGCTGAAAAGCGGACGCCGTGCAGTGGCGTCCGCAAAATTTAACCTTCAGCGGCAAGCAAATGTGCTTTTCCGCCGCCGGCGACAGAACCATCAATCCTTGACGGCGATGGCAAAGGTGCCTTCAGGCGTGACCGGCAGGTACTTCCTGTAATAGCCGAGATAGTTGGCGATCGGATCGACATCCTTGAACTGCTCGGGATAAAGCTGCTTGGCGATATATTGCACCATGGCGAAATCGGAGAGCGTGCGCGACGCGCCCTGATAGACACCGAACAGCTGACCGTTCTTGATGGCCGGCACTTCACTCCAGCCCTGACGGGTTTCGAAGGCCTTGAGCTTTTCGCGGGCATCCGCAGCCTTCACCGCCTGCCCCATCGGCAGCGCCGCGGGGTTCTTGTTGTTTTCACGGCCGGAAATGAAGATGGCGTCAGGCTTCGAAGCCAGAACCTGCTCGGGATTGATCGGCCCCCACCACTCGACGAAGGGTGCTGCGATATTGTCGCCGCCAGCGGCGGTGGACATGGCGCCCCACATGTTCTTGCCATAGGTGAAGGAATATTCGGCCGGTCCCTTATTGCCGAATTCGACATAGACCTTCGGTTTCGGCTGACCGGATTTCGCCACCCGTTCGGCGACATCCTTCAGCGAACCGGCGTAGAATTCGGCAATTTCCTTGCCGCGCTGTTGCTGGCCGGTGAGTTCGCCGAACAGCCGGGTGGAGGCGACGTGGCGCTCGACCGTCTGGGCGTTATAGTCGACGACAACGACGGGAATGCCCTCTTCTTCCAGACGGTCGGCATCAAGACCGAGCGCCTTGTATTGCCAATCCGCCAGGATCACCAGATCGGGATTGAGGCTCAGCACTTTTTCGACCGAGAAGGTCTGGGCTTCGACTTCGCCGACATCGGCAATATCTGTAAGCGAAGCGCGGTGGGCGAGATGCATTTTCCAGTTGGCGGGAACCCAGCCTTCCCACGCTTCGCGGGAAATGCCGACGACGGAATCATAGGCCTTTTCGCCACCGACCGCCATATAGTCCTCGAAATAGAAACCGAGAACGACGCGTTTTGCAGGAAGATCAACCTTCACCTCGCGTCCGATGACGTCGGTGATGGTCTTCTCTGCGGCGGTGGCGGAAGGTGCGATAAAGAAAACGGATAAGAACGATGCGGCAAGGCCGCCGATAAATGTTTTGCGGGTCATGATGCGATCCAGAAGTTGAAACAATGCCGCTGTATAAAAGGTGAGACTATGAGTCAACTTAAATCGCAAGATCACATAAGTTGCTAATATAAAAATGAAAATTGCCATTTTTGGCAAAAATGCATGCCGTGAAATATTGCACTGGGCGACGGCAATAGATGCTGCGCCGCCGCGCCCTCAGCCGGCTGCGACCTGCGGATTGCGCCCCTCCCGATAACCTCCGTCATCGAGACAGGACGCAAGATCCCGTTCAGATCATCGAAGTGCTGCCCTGCGGGAAATGTGCCCGAGCCGACTTCAGAACTCGTTGGAGGCGATGGCGAAATCGTCGATGACGGGCATCTTTTCCACGTTTTCCCAGGTCCGGTCCATGGCATAGGTTTCCGAGAGATAGGGAATGCCGATATGGCCGAAGCGGAAGGAAAGCTGGCTTTCCGCCTGTTCCTCATCAAGCTTTGCCACGCGGCTGAGATAGAGCGCGGTGGCGAGGCCTGTCCTGTCCGCACCGGCCTTGCAATGAATGAGAATGGGCTTCGGCGCATCGCGCATGATGGCGACCAGCTCGTTGACCCTGTTCATGTCAAGCTCCTGGCTTGCCGACATGCCGAAATCGATATGATTAAGTCCCAGCTCGCGGGCGGTTTCGACCTCATCGCGATACCAGGCCTTGGATTCGTTCGCGCCGCGCAGATTGATGACCGTCCTGATACCGTGGTCTTTGGTATAGCGGACGAGCTGCTCATTGCTCGGCTGATTGGAGCGATAAAGCTGCCCTGCGACAACCTCGTGAAAATTGCCCAGGAGCTGAATGGCGTAGAGATAACCGCCTGCGGCAAGCACAGCAATACCCATGCCCCCAAAGGAGCACTTCCAGAATCTTCTCATAATAAAACGGTTCCCTCATTCGACGAGAGAACCGATACAGGCGGATTCTGACAGTAAGCTGAAAGTTATGCGACAGTATTGTAAGAGTAGAAAATTTGCGCTCGATCAACGCACGAAAACGTAAACCGCATAGACCGCGATGAGCGCGGCGGCCGCCGCCGCGGTGATGGCGCCAAGACGTTTTTCGATGAAATGACGCACCGATTCCCCGTATTTCTGCAGCAATCCGGCAAGGATGAAAAAGCGTGCGCCGCGCGTGACGACCGCCGAAAGAATGAACAGGCCAAGGCTGATATTGGCCGCGCCGGAAAGAATCGTCACGACCTTGATCGGCGGCAGATGCGCAAGCCCCGATGTCACCAGCAGGAGAACGATGGTTTCGTAGTCGACCGAGTTCTTCAGATGCTCGAAGCTGTCGAGTTTGCCGTAAAATTCGAGAATGGGCCGCGCGATGCTTTCAAAGGCATAATGACCGAGGAACCAGCCGGCGATGCCGCCGAGAACCGAGGCGACAGTTGCCACGAGCGCATAAAACATCGCCTTTTTCGGTCTGGCCAGCACCATGGGCAGGAAAAGCACATCGGCAGGCACGACGAAGATGGAGCTTTCCACGAAAGCCACGATTGCCAGCCACCACACGGCGGTTTTGCGCGCGGCGAGCGCCATCGTCCAGGCATAGATGTTTTTCAGCATGTCGTGTCCCCGGGGAAGAGTGTTGCGGAGTGAAGGCAGGCGGGAGCCAAGGCATATCGGCGGTGATTCATGCGGTTGCCGGCGGGCCGGAGAGACCGGCCCCGAATGAGGATTAGAGACAACGCAAGAGAATGGCAAATGTTGGAAAATTTATTTTTGCATCGCAAAAAATCATAAAGACGAGCATTTCCAGCCCTCACCGCAAGCCGGTTGTTGCAATGCGAAATTTCACCCTGCGGTAGATGAACTCGCCTTTTTGCTGTAGAATACGAGGTGGAGGAGTGAGGAGGAAGTTATCATGGACTATGTAAACTTCGTTACATCGATCAATCCGGTCATACTTGTCATTCTGCTGGTGGTTCTTCTTGCAGGCGCCTACAGCAACTGGGTTTCGCACTGATCCAGGCGAACCGCACGACCAAATGAGATGAGGCCCCTTTTCTATCGGCGATAGGCATCGGGCCGGATGGATGTTATCAATCCCGGAGTTAAACAACTTCCGGGAAGCCGCATGACGAACGAATTCGCATTCACTGATACGTCTGAAAAGCTCAGCACGACGCTTGAGAAGCTGATAGGAAAGCTGCAGGGTCAGACGATCACGTTGCGCGAGTTGATGGAAGCGATCGGCGAACAGGGCCTTTTGCTTATCTGCGCAATCGCCTCCCTGCCCTTTCTCATCCCGGTTTCCATTCCCGGCGTCAGCACGGTCTTCGGTGCGGCGATCATCCTTGTCAGCCTCGCAATCACCCTCAACCGCCTGCCATGGCTGCCGGCAAAAATCCTCGACCGGCAGATGGAGACGGCAAAGCTCGTTCCAGCCCTTCAAAAAGGCGTCGCCATCGTCTCCAAGCTCGACGGTTTCATTCGCCCGCGCATTCCCGCGCTGACGACCGGCATTATCGCCAACCGCATAAACGGGCTTGCGCTGATGACGGCGGGCGTATTGCTGATGATGCCGCTCGGCTTCATTCCCTTCTCCAACACCCTTCCAGGCGTTGCGATCCTGCTTTTTTCAGCCGGGATGATTCAGAGGGATGGCGTCACCGTGCTCGGCGGCTACCTGTTTCTGGGGCTGACGGCGATTTATTTCGCAGCGCTCGCCTATGCGGCCTTCTGGGCCGGCCAGGGCATCAGCAGCTCCATCGGCGCATAAGACCTATTGCCGACCGCCATTGCGGGTCTCGCGGCGGTTCTGCCGCGATGCCCACCAGACCGCCAGCCGTCGCCGCTGGCGGCGAACCACCGGCAGATCGTGGGAAAGCACGACGAGACCGAGCGGAATCATCCAGAAGCCGAGCACGGGCAGGAAACCCAGCGTTCCGCCCACCACCAGCGCCGAGCCCGTCGCAATCCTGCCGACGCGCGAACGCGGCATGGCAAAGCTCCATTTTCCGACATGGAGGCGGTGCGTTCTGTGGTCGATACCGAATTTCATTCCATCCTGCCCTTTTGCATCTGGCCTGTGGATAATTTTTTCACCGGCGATAAGCCCGGAAAATCGGGACTCTGGAGGGATAAAACAAGAGGAATGCGTTTTTTTTGAAAAAACCGCTTGGCAAATCGGAAAAGCATTTGTATTACCCCGCTCACACCGCGCCAAGCGGTGGACGTTCCCTGGTAGCTCAGCGGTAGAGCATTCGACTGTTAATCGACAGGTCGCCGGTTCGAATCCGGCCCGGGGAGCCATTTCTCTCAAAACATATGATGAAGAGCGTAAGACGGCTTTCTTCCCGGCCGGATTGACGTATCGCGCTTTCTGCGCCTGAAGGCTTCAGGCTTTCTTCGGTGCGCGTTTCGTTGCCCGCGTTGTATTGGTGAGCGCCGGTGGATCGCTTGCGGGGAAACTTTCTTCAAGGCTCTCGGTCAAATCGTCATCCTTCTCGGGATGAGATGCCTTCTGCTCTTTCTGAAGCGACTTTACGGCCGGTGACTTCGGTTTTTTGGCCGGTGCTTTGGTTGCAGGGGATTTTTTTGTGCCGCTTTTGCTGGCCGATTTCGTCTTGCCTGCGTTACTGGAGACTTCCTGCTCCGCTTCCATCCAGTGCCGTTCGTGGTGTCCCTCCGGTCTTCCTTCCTTCTCCCATATTGCGCGGGCTCTTTCCCGGATTTTGGCTTCGCGATCGTGGTCCATAACGGCCTCCCTCTTTTCGTAGCACCGGCTTTATTCTGCCCATGGAAAACCCGAAAAAGCCAGAGTTTGTTCCGCCTTCGACAGCCGTAAATGCGGATTTCGCGAGGAGCGAAGGAACCGCCTTGCCGACCGATCGTTTGCTCCCCGACAACAGCAGGAGAATTCCGATGACCGGCACCAGGCCCAGAAATCCCGAACCTCTCGATATTCAACAAAAAGACGTGGCGGATTTTGAAACCGACAGCGAGCTGAAGTCCAAAGACAGTGAAATCTATCCGGATGAATCGATCAGCCTTCGGGCCCGCAGGCAGGCGGCGCGGCAGCATGAGGATGCCTTTATCGTGGCAACCGATCTGGAAGACGACGATCAGCGCGACGCAGCGCCGGGCGCCAGAGAACAGCCCTAGGCCCAAAAATGGAAAAGGCGGGTCAAAGCCCGCCTTTATCGAAAAATGCCGTCAAAAATGTCAGGAGGTTTATCGGCGGACCGAAACGATGGCCTTGCGGTTGAAGTTCGACACCTGCACCCGGCCGGACTGATTGCCGCCGAGGATTTGGGCGGTCTTGCCGCTCATGCTCTTCAAAATGCCGGCATGGTAACCACGGCCGTTGCGAATGACGACGACATCGCCCGGCTTTGCCTGACTGACGGGCACGGCATAACCGAAGGATGTCCAGGACTTCGCAAATCCATAGGATTTGGGAGATTGCCGGCCGGCCTTGCTGGCGACCGCATGCAGGAAAAGGCCGCACCATGGGGTGCTGCGGGGATTTGCGCCAAGAATGTTCTTGAGGCTCTTGTTGTTCTTGGACTCGTGCAGCCCGGTGTATTTTTCTGCCTGGTTCAGCATGCCGGCGGAGGCCGATGCAACGACTGTAAAAGACAAGGCAACCGATAGAATTAACGCGGATACTCTCAAACGTCTCGCCCTTATGTTAGAGGGCGCCCGTGTATTGTGACAATTTAGCGACAATTTGACGAGAAATGGGCAGAAATCAGACGCCTATTCATGTGCGCTGATCTGTCATTGCTTCAAAACAGGCTGCCCTGCGCCTCATCGGCGCGGCTGCGGCCGGCATTTTCGAGATCCAGCATACGCAATTTGGTGGTGGTTCCGCCCGGTGCGGAGAAGCCGCCAAGCCTGCCGCCGGCGGCGAGAACCCGGTGGCATGGAATGATCAGCGGCACCGGATTTTTCGCCATGGCCTGACCGACATCGCGGGCCTTTTCCATGCCGAGACCGAGGGTCTTTACGATGCCGCCATAGGTCGTCGTGTCGCCCCAGCCGATCTGCCGCGCAACGGCGTAAACATCGAGGAAAAAACGCTCCTGCCCGGCGAGATCGAGTTCGACGGCGGTAAAATCGATCTCCTCGCCGCCGAAATAACGGGTGATCATCGCAATCACCTCACGCGTGTGTGTTTCGGGAACGGCGATTGAGGCGGATGGCAGGCGCTTCTGGAGAAGTTTTTCGGTCTCGCCGGCATCAGAACCGGGCAATTGCAGGCGCACAATGCCCCGCCCCGCCCATGCGAGACCGCAATGGCCGAGGGCTGTGGGAAAAACAATATAGCCGTAGTGGTTGCTCATTGCCGTCGCTCATCCGCTTTTTTGCATGCACGATGCCATATCCCGCATTCGAAACAACCCGTTTCCTGCTCCTCAACAAACAAGGCCACCCGTTTTTTGCGGGTGGCCTTGTACGCATCAGTTCCGAAAATCCGTTCAGGACGCGATTTTGCCCGGCTCTTCCACAAGGCACTGCGCCTGCCGGCTGGCGGCAACGAAGGCCGTGCGGGCAATTTCCCCCGCCACGTCGCCCATCAGCGAGGCGCGGCACAGACGCAGCGCCTGTTCATGCACCTTGTCGCCACGCTCAGGCCATTCGTGCTGGAGAAAATCGAAGGCTTCGTAAACGCCATTGAAAATCCGGGGAGCACCGTTTTCAAGGGAGATGGTAACGGGCTTTTCCCACTTAACGTCATTCAGCAACATTGATTGCACTTCCATGCTCTATTAACCCGCGACAAACGCCGGCTCCTCCAGTTGGTTCCCTTTATCAGCGGTTTCAAGGGCGAAAAAATAACCCTCGAAAAACCATGCGCCTCCATCTTTCCATTCTAGCCGATTTGCGGAACAAAGCGTTTCAACACTCGTTCAAGCGGAAGTGAACCGGGTCCTTTCATGCCGACAACAGCCTCCCCCGCCATCGTCTGGTTCCGCAAGGACCTGCGCCTTTCGGACAACCTCGCCCTGCTTGCCGCCGTGGAGCATGGCGGCCCCGTCATCCCCGTCTATATCAGGGAAAAATCATGTGGCCCGCTGGGCGGCGCACAGGAATGGTGGCTTCATCACTCCCTCACGTCCCTCGCCGCCGCACTGGAGAAAATCGGCAGTCGCCTCGTGCTTCTCAGCGGCGATGCCGGCGAGACATTGCGCCATCTGATATCGGAAACCGGTGCGGAGGCGGTATTCTGGAACCGCCGATACGATCCCGCCGGTATGGCGACGGACAAGGCGCTGAAACAGACGCTTCGGGATGACGGCCTGACCGTCCGCAGCTTTTCCGGCCATCTGCTGCATGAGCCATCGAGGCTGCAGACGAAATCCGGCGGTCCCTACCGGGTCTATACGCCCTTCTGGCGGGCGCTGGAGGGCGGCGAGGAGCCGCACGCGCCGGCGGATGCGCCCAAGGGCCTGAAGGCGCCGGAGACGTGGCCGAAATCGGAAAAGCCCGGCGATTGGAAACTGTTACCCACCAAGCCGGACTGGGCGAAACACTTCGGCGACATATGGTCTCCCGGCGAAAGCGGGGCGCGGGAAAAACTTGACGATTTCATCGATGGCGCTTTGAAGGGTTATGAAGAAGGCCGCGACTTTCCGGCAAAGGACGCCACCTCTTTGCTTTCGCCGCATCTGGCGTCCGGCGAAATATCGCCTTCTACCGTCTGGCACGCGACGAAGGGGCTTTCCCGCCATATCGCCTCAAACGATATCAGCCGTTTTCGCAAGGAAATCGTCTGGCGCGAATTCTGCTACCACCTGCTGTTTCATTTTCCCGAACTGGACGAAAAGAACTGGAACGACAGTTTCGACGCCTTCCGCTGGCGAGACGATGAAAAATCCTTCACGGCGTGGACGCGCGGCATGACAGGTTACCCCATCGTCGATGCCGGCATGCGGCAATTGTGGAAACACGGCACCATGCACAACCGGGTGCGTATGATCGTGGCCTCCTTCCTCATTAAACATCTGCTGATCGACTGGCGGAAGGGTGAGAAATGGTTCCGCGACACGCTTGTCGATGCGGACCCGGCCTCCAACGCCGCCAACTGGCAATGGGTGGCGGGTTCGGGCGCGGACGCCTCGCCGTTTTTCCGCATCTTCAACCCCATATTGCAGGGCGAAAAATTCGACGCCGATGGCGACTATGTGCGCCATTTCGTGCCGGAGTTGGAAAAGCTTGAGCGAAAATACATCCACAAGCCGTTCGAAGCGCCGAAAGAGGCCTTGAAGAAGGCGGGCATCGAACTTGGCAAGACCTATCCGCTGCCGATCGTCGACCATGGAAAAGCGCGGGAAAGAGCGCTTGCGGCCTATGCCGACGTCAAGAAGAACGCATAAAATTGGGTATCGGCAAAATTTTGCGTGGCTAAGCCAAAGCCGGGAAGATAATTTCTTGCCTTGAGGCGGTTGTAACGGGACATAACGGCACCTAATTTCCGCTCAGACAAGAAGGCTCAATCATGACCATTCACTCCTCTGCGCTCAGTGCTATCGGCAACACGCCGCTCATCCGTCTGAAAGCCGCCTCTGAAGCGACGGGGTGTGAAATCCTCGGCAAGGCGGAGTTCCTCAATCCCGGCCAGTCGGTGAAGGATCGCGCCGCACTCTATATCATCCGCGACGCCGAGCGGCGCGGTCAGCTGCGGCCGGGCGGCACCATCGTGGAGGGTACTGCGGGCAATACCGGCATCGGTCTTTCGCTGGTCGCCAATGCGCTGGGCTATAAGACGGTCATCGTCATTCCCGAGACGCAGAGCCAGGAAAAGAAGGACGCGCTGAAGCTTCTCGGCGCCAAACTGGTCGAAGTTCCGGCCGCTCCCTATTCCAACCCGAACAATTACGTGAAGGTCTCCGGGCGGTTGGCAAAACAGCTTGCAGCGACTGATGAGAACGGCGCGATCTGGGCCAACCAGTTCGACAATATCGCCAACCGTCAGGCCCATATCGAAACGACGGCCCCTGAGATCTGGGACCAGACGGATGGCAAGGTCGATGGCTTCATATGCTCGGTCGGTTCCGGCGGGACGCTTGCGGGCGTGGCCGATGGCCTTCGCGATTTCAACCCCGACATCAAGATCGGCCTTGCCGATCCCGAGGGTGCGGCTCTCTATGAATTTTACAAGCACGGCGTGCTGAAATCCGAAGGCTCGTCCATCACCGAAGGCATCGGACAGGGGCGCATCACCGCCAATCTGGAAGGTTTTACGCCTGACTTCTCCTATCGCATTTCGGATGCGGAAGCGCTGCCGGTTCTGTTCGACCTGGTGACGAAGGAAGGCCTTTGCCTTGGCGGCTCCTCCGGCATCAACATTGCCGGCGCAATCCGCCTTGCCCGCGAGCTCGGTCCGGGGCATACAATCGTGACGATACTGTGCGACTACGGCAATCGTTATCAGTCGAAGCTTTTCAATCCGGATTTCCTGCGCTCCAAGGGGCTTCCGATTCCGCAATGGCTGGCGACGAAAAGCGAGATTGCGGTTCCGTACGAAACCGTTTGAGGACATGCCGAAATGCCTGTGAATGCCCTGTTCCGTGACGATTTTTATCTTTCCACCGCAGAAGCGATCGTCACGGCGGTGCATGAGGATGGCGGCATAGAGCTTGACCAGACCTGCTTTTACGCCACTTCCGGCGGCCAGCCGGGCGATAGCGGTTTTCTCGAGCGGGCCGATGGTTCGCGCATCGAACTCGGCATCACCAAAAACGGTGCCGACAAGAGCGTGATCGTCCATGTGCCGCTTGAAGGCCAGTCTTCCCCCGAGATCGGCGAAAAACTGACCCTGCATGTGGACTGGCCGCGTCGCTACAAGCTGATGCGCATGCACACCGCCTGCCATCTGCTATCCGTCGTCTGCCAGTGGCCGATCACCGGAGCCGCCGTCGGCGAGGATGAATCGCGTGTCGATTTCGACATGTCAGAAACCATCGACAAGGACGAAGTGACGGCAAAGCTGATGGAGCTGGTAAAAGCCAACCATCCGGTCTTCCTTCAATGGATCACCGACGAGGAATTGCAGGCCAATCCGGGCATCGTCAAATCCAAGAATGTGCGCCCGCCAATGGGCCTTGGCCGGGTCAGCCTCGTCTGCATCGGCGAAAATTCCAGCATCGACAGCCAGCCCTGCGGCGGCACCCATGTTTCCGAAACGCAGGAAGTGGGCGATATTCACATTGCCAAGATAGAAAAGAAGGGCAAGGAGAACAGGCGGTTCCGCATTCGTTTCGGCGCGCCTGAAGCTGTTGCCTGAGATTGGGAGAAACATCGTGAGCACGGATAAGAGCCGTTTCGTCGTTTCGGCGGACTGGGTGGAAAAGCAGCTCGG
This sequence comes from Agrobacterium sp. D14, assembly GCF_001526505.1. Taxonomy (NCBI): domain Bacteria; kingdom Pseudomonadati; phylum Pseudomonadota; class Alphaproteobacteria; order Hyphomicrobiales; family Rhizobiaceae; genus Agrobacterium; species Agrobacterium sp. D14. Next base: position 196,878 of record NZ_ASXX01000001.1, on the reverse strand, counting down.
CACGGCCGGGTTTCGTGTCGTTGATGCCTCCTGGTATCTGCCGGCGCACAAGCGCAACGGTGCGGAAGAATTCGCAGCCGGCCATTTGCCCGGCGCGGTATTTTTCGATCAGGACAAAATCGCCGATCATACCACCGGCCTGCCGCATTCCCTGCCCTCGCCGGAATTCTTCGCGGAACAGGCTGGCGCGCTTGGCCTCAGCGACACCGATACGATCGTGGTTTACGATGGTCCCGGTTTCTTTTCCGCGCCGCGCGTGTGGTGGATGCTCCGGGTGATGGGCGTGCGCAAGGCCTATGTGCTGGATGGTGGTCTCGACGGCTGAAGCGCGAAGGCCGGCCGCTTGAGGCGGGTACGCCGGAAATCGAGCCGGCAACCTTTACGCCTGACTTCAACGAGAAGCGCGTAACCTCGCTTGGCGCCATGCGCGGCATCGTCGACAGCGGTGAAAAGCAGATTGCCGACGCCCGTGGCGCCGGACGCTTTACCGGCGACGAGGCCGAACCGCGTGCCGGCATGCGTTCCGGCCACATGCCCGGCGCGCGCAGTCTGCCCGCGACAGCCTTTTCCGAAAACGGCCACTTCAAGGACCTCACCGCCATCCGCAAGATGGTGACCGATGCCGGTATCGATCTTTCGAAGCCCGTCGTCACCAGTTGCGGTTCGGGCGTCACCGCCGCCGTCATTACGCTGGCGCTGGAATCGCTCGGTCACAAGGATAATTCGCTTTACGACGGCTCATGGTCGGAATGGGGCGGATTGCAGGATACGCCGGTGGTTACCGGTCCGGCGGATGCAATCCCCACATTGTCGCACGGACCGCTGAAGGCGCATGTGACGCAGCTGGAAATGACGGCGCCGCCGAAGGTCAGCCTGCCGATCCCCGTGAACATCCAGACGGCGCTGATGCGGGTCAACAATATTCCCCTGCATTTCTACCGCTATCTTTACTGGCGGGTGGGGAAACGCTGGCACTGGCAGAAGCGCATGCGCATGAGCGATGCGGAGCTTTCCGCCATTCTGCGCGATCCGAAAAACAGCGTTACGGTTCTCTATATGAACGGTGCGCCCGCCGGTTTCTTCGAACTGAACAAGGCGAGCGACGAGGTGACCGAGCTTTCCTATTTCGGGCTGCTCGAAGAGGCGATCGGCGCAGGCGTCGGCAAATGGTTCCTGTTGCAGGCGCTTTACGCCGCCTGGCAGGACAATCCGCAACGGGTGACGGTGACCACCAACACGCTCGACCATCCGCGCGCGCTGCAGCTTTACCAGATGATGGGCTTTTCGCCCGTCGGCACCTATGAGGCCTGGGTAGAGCCGCTTGCCGATACAGAGCTTCTGGAGATATCGCTGCGCAACTGAGTAGCGCCATTGAGAGCAACGCGTGCCATTCTCCGATAAGGAGTGTCTGGTCCCCACCCCCTCATTCCTGTGCTCGTCACAGGAATCCAGTCAGCCCAAATCCTTGGGCTGAAAAGGACTCTCTCGCCGCGCAGACGCGCGTCGGCTAGATTCCTGTGACAAGCCATTGGTGCAGCTCTTCGCCGTTTACACCCAGCGGGTTCTGCAGGCTCTGGTCTGGCCCCGCGCCGTATCCGTCAAGCGAGATGGCGAAATTGCGAACGACAACCTTCGGCATGGCACTCTCCTCCCATATCGGGAAGCCAGATTGCCAGCGTCCGGCAATCCGGCCTCAGATTTCCCGTTCCAGATTAGCGGCGGCGGTCGGGATTTGCCCGCCGGCAGCGCCCTTGTCTTCCGTGACGGTGTTCAGCAGGTGATCGGCAATCAGTTCCGCCTGGAACTTGCCGAGTTCATAGCAATAGGTGATCTCGCGCTTTTCCGCCGACCAGTAGACATCGGGACGGCCGCAGGACTTGGCCGTCAACTTGACGTCCCCCTTCAGGCCATAGCTGCTGAAACTGCGGCTGATGAGATCGAGAACCTTCGATTCCTTGATCATGATGGCGTAGGGCTCAAGGTCCGGGTCGCGCGGCGGCACGTAGCTGACGGAAAATCTGGAAGGCGTCTGGCTGCGGTGGGGCGCGAGAAAACTCTCCCAGGCCGAAGCAACGCCCGGATAGGCGGCGGCGCATTTGTCGAATTCGGCATTGTTGAGCCCCATCATGGCGGCCAGATCGCCATAACCGTCCTTGTCACGGCCGACCATCAGGCAGGCCATGTTGCGATCGCGGCTCCTGTCTGGCACCAGCGCGGAGAAGACCGGGGCTTCGTGCTCAGGCAAGGTCTCCGCCTCACGCGCCAGATACCAGCTGTCCGTGGCGTTGACGAGCGCGGTGTCGAGCCATTCCTCGTTGGCCTGGAGGATGAGCGTGCCAGCCAGTTGATCGGCCGGCGCCTGCACACTTGCCGTGTCCGCCGTTCCGAAATCCGAAATCAGCATGCGCGCGCCCTCGTGATATAGCGAGAAGATCGCATTGCCGATGACGAAATTGACCGCCTGCTGAAGCTGTTCGTCGGACAGGCCATCGAGACCGGAGACGACCTGCGCCTCGGCCTCAAGCGGAGCCGTCAACGAAACGAAAGCCAGCGGAACGGCGGCCAGAAAACGACGTAACATAAAATCAGACCTTCCGGGAACGAGGAGCGTCACTGATTCCCGAAGCTAACGAGTCACGCAATGGGCTGGTTGCATCGCCTGTCAAGAATCGGGTGGATAGTGATCCGTTTCGGGACCATAGCTGCAAAGAAGCAACGCCGATCCCAACCAAGGAGGTCTCCGTCATGACCGATCTCGTTTTCACTGCAATGCCGGCTAAGGAAGCCGAAGCCTACCGGTCTGGAGCCGCCGACGCCTACGGCAATCCGCCGGAGAAAGCCGTTTCTCCCGGCGGCATGCCCTGCCGCCACTGCCTTTCCCAGATCGGGGAAGGCGAAGGGATGCTGATCCTCGCCTACCGGCCCTTTCCCTCGTTGCAGCCCTATGCGGAAACGGGCCCGGTGTTTCTGCATGCCGACGCCTGTGAGCGCTATCCGCAGACGCAGGCCATTCCGCCGATGCTGGACAGCCCCGATTATATCGTGCGCGGTTATGGAGCCGATGACCGCATCGTCTACGGCACCGGCGCGGTGACGGCGACAGGCGAGATCGTTTCTCGCGCGCGACACCTTCTGGAGCGCGCGGATGTCGCTTATGTGCATGTGCGCTCCGCCCGCAATAATTGCTATCAGTGCCGTATCGACACAGCATAATCGGCAATTACATGCAATTTTAAGAGAAGAACTAAACGGCTCTCAAGTTTTCCGCGCCATGATGCAGGTATCGGAAACAATTGATTTGAGCAGCAAAATGACAAACAACCTCAATATGGCGACACGGACCGCGCCCCGCAGCAAGACCAGGATTTTTGCGACCGTGCATTATTTCAGCCAGTCGACCAGAGGGCGTGTGGTCGATCTTTCCGCCACCGGAATGGCGCTCGAGCTGGACGGGCCTTTCGCCGCGGCCAAGGGCAGCCGGGTCAAGGTGCAGAGTGAGGATCTGGGCTTCATCGAGGGCGTCGTGCAATGGCAGCACATGAACCGCCTCGGCCTGCAGCTCAAGCTTTCCACCAACACGCTGGCGCAGCTTTCCTCCTATTTCCGCTTCTTCCACGAAGAAGTGAAGCCGACCCTCGCCCGCTGATCCAGGGCACGGCAATGCGCAGAGCAAACGATGCGCATTCTCCGGTGCGGCTACACCTGCGCCGCACTCCCGTGATAAAAAATTTATCAAACGGTTGAAAACCGGCCAATCTGTCACGGGCCTGTCATTTTGGTGATGGACTCCTCTGCGATTGCTTCTACCCTGTCATTTTTCAAGACAGAGCAAGCTTCATCCGAAGGAGTTCCCATGTCGTCGCTTCTCGCTCTCCACCCCATTACCCGGCGTTCGCTTCTGGGCGGCATTGCAGCCTCCTCAGCGCTGGTGATGCTGCACCCTTTTGCTGCGCGTGCGGCGGCCAACCAGGCGCATCTGCGCATCATGGAAACGACCGATATCCATGTTCACGTCTTTCCCTATGATTATTACGCCGACAAGCCGAACGACACGATGGGACTGGCGCGCACCGCCTCGATCATAGACACCATCCGCGCCGAAGCGGGAAACTCGATGCTGGTGGACAATGGCGACTTCCTGCAGGGCAACCCGCTCGGCGACTATATCGCCTATGAGCGCGGCATGAAGGCCGGCGACAAGCACCCCGTGATCAACGCCATGAACGTGCTGGGTTACGATTGCGGCACGCTCGGCAACCACGAATTCAATTACGGTCTCGACTATATGTCGAACACGCTGGCGGGTGCGGGTTTCCCTTACGTCTGCGCCAACCTCACCAAGGGCCAGCTTGCTTCCGATCCGAAGAACGACGAGCTGTTCTTCAAGCCCTATGTCATTCTGGAAAAGCAGATCCGCGACGGCGGTGGCGTGACGAGCCCGGTCAAGGTCGGCATCATCGGCTTCGTGCCGCCGCAGATCATGATGTGGGATTCCAAGAACCTCGAAGGCAAGGCGCAGACGCGCGATATCGTCGAGGCGGCGAAAGCCTGGGTTCCGGTCATGAAAGAGGAAGGGGCGGATATCGTCATCGCCCTTTCCCATTCGGGTATCGACGGCAAGGGCCAGACCGAGCGCATGGAAAACGCCTCGCTTTATCTGGCAGGTGTCGAAGGCATCGACGCGATCTTCACCGGCCACCAGCATCTGGTCTTCCCAGGTCCGAAGACCTGGGACGGCATCGAGGGTGCGGATGCCGTCAAGGGCACGCTGATGGGCAAGCCGGCGGTAATGGCCGGTTTCTGGGGCTCGCATATGGGCCTCATCGACCTTTTGCTCGAAAAGGACGGCAAGAGCTGGAAGATCGTCGACTTCACCTCCGAAGCCCGGCCGATCTACCATCGCGACGAAAACCGCAAGGTCGTCGCCGATTTCACGGACAAGGCGGAAGTTCTCGCCGCCGCCAAGGCCGATCACGAGGCGGCCCTTGCCTATGTGCGCCGTCCCGTCGGCAAGACCTCCGCGCCGCTCTATTCCTATTTCGCGCTGGTGGCCGACGATCCTTCCGTACAGATCGTCTCCAATGCCCAGACCTGGTACATCAAGGACATGCTGAAGGAAGGGCAATATAAGGATCTGCCCGTGCTTTCGGCGGCAGCCCCCTTCAAGTCCGGCGGCCGCGGCGGTGCGGATTATTACACCGATGTCCCCGCCGGTGACATCGCCATCAAGAACGTCGCCGATCTTTACCTCTACCCCAACACGGTGCAGGCGGTGCTGATCAACGGCGCGCAGGTGAAGAACTGGCTGGAAATGTCGGCCGGCATGTTCAATACGGTCGAGGCCGGCGCCAAGGATGCGCCGCTGCTGAATGCGGACTTCCCGTCCTATAATTTCGATGTCATCGACGGCGTGACCTATCAGATCGACATTTCCAAACCGGCGAAATTCGACAAGGACGGCAAGGCGGTCAACCCGGACAGCAACCGCATCGTCAACCTGCAATTTGAAGGCAAGCCGATCGATCCCGAGCAGAAATTCGTGGTGGCGACCAATAATTATCGGGCGAGCGGCGGCGGCAAATTCCCCGATATCGCCGGCGACAAGGTGATCTTCGTGGCCCCCGATACCAACCGCGACGTGATCGTGCGCTATATCATCGATCAGGGCACCATCAACCCGTCTGCGGATGCCAACTGGTCCTTCGCGCCGGTGGCCGATACCACGGCGATCTTCGAGACCGGCCCCAAGGGCCGCCACTATGCGGCCGATATCAAGGGCGCAAAGATCGAGGATGCCGGCGACGGCGCGGAAGGTTTCGCGAAGTTCCGTCTGGTTCTTTGAGGGCTGCGGCCTTCGGCTGTTGGCGGCAGGGTGAAGCTCTGCCGTCATCCTTGGGCTTGTCCCAAGGATCTAACCACGTCAACAAAATCAATCTGTAGCAGATCCTCGGGACGAGCCCGAGGATGACGTCGAGTTTGATGGAAACTATCGGCAATACCGAGGGCTATCACCTCAATCGCGTCCACCGAGCGCTCGCAGCAGAAGCGGCAGTTCCAATGGCGGTTTCTGCTCGATACGCCGATAATCGCTGCCATCGCGGTTACGGCGGATGAGCCTCAGGCCGACCATGTCGCGCCTCAGCATGGCCGCATCCCCGAACAGGTGCAGACTATCCAGAAAGTTGCTGAATTCGCGCTCTGAAAAGCTCCGCCCGGCGGGAATTTTCGCCCATAGATACCAGAGGCACAGTTCCTGATGCGAGCGGCGGGCCGGCCATTGTATCAGCCGGCCGGCGGCGTCGAAGACACGAACGGTCTTCAGCACCCTGCCCTCATTGATGGCCGGCAGCATCTCTGGCCGGGATGGTCCGCTGTCATCGGATGGCTCGCGTGAAGCGCGCAGATGCTGGAAATTTCGGAACCCGGCAGCCCGGCTCAGAAGATTGAGCATCTCCACATGGCTTGGCTTTCGGTCCAGCCTGCCGATCTGCTCGCGGACGGATTTGGCGAAAGTCGAGAGGTCGGCGATATCAATGGAAAGGATCGAACGTGGCATGACTTACCCTCAAGTGCCATTCCGAAAAGGTGTCGCTGATCGCCGGCTTCCGACATGGCACGGGATAAGTGCTGTCAAACTTTAAAAATGCAGGTTTAGCTTCCCTTGCGGGACGGCGATGCCTCGGTGAACTGCTGACCGTGATTTAGGTATAGGCAGGCGACCCGCCCACGTCAATTGGCCTTGCTGGCATAGCGCCGAGGTTGCCGCGCGTTTCTTCTCCCCACCGGGGAGAAGAAGCAAGCAGGCCCCGCTCGGTCCAGATATAATTAGCCAATGTCACTCAGCGGCGACAGAAATGCTCCTCTGCTTGTGCGCCGCAAGCATCCCGTTGAAATCCTTGTGGTTTGGGCAGGCAGAGAGGCGTTGCTGAAATGCTTCGGCAAGCCATTGGCCGGCAGGCCCGGCGGGTGAATCGACCCGCCGCAGCGCAAAGAGCGGATATTCGCCCTGTTCATAGGCCTCGAGTTCAAGCGCCTTGAGGCTGCCATTGGTGATGTCGTTACGGACGATCGATGCGGGCAGACCGCCCCAACCCAGACCGCCCTTGATGAGCTGGTACTTTGTGGCGATATCGCTGACCCGCCATGTCTTGTAGGAAAGAACATTGAAATCGCGGCCCTTGGTCAGGCCGGATGCATCGGTGACGACAAGCTGAACCTCCTCACGCACATCGGCAAGGCCCAGCGGCCGCTCGATCTGCGCCAGCGGGTGATCCGACGCGACGACCGGCAACATGAAGGAATGGCCGACCTTTTCGACGACGAGTTCATCGTCCTGGCGTAGCATCGCCCCGCCAATGCCGATACCGGCCTTGCGGGAGAGCACCATCTCCATGACCATGCCCAGCTCGCCGACATTGAGGCTGAGCGTGACGGTTGGGAATTGCTGGCGAAAATCCCGCAGCACGGCCACCATGGCCTCCGCCGGCACCATGGTGCTGATGGCGACCGAGAGTTCCGCCTCAAGCCCCTGCTTCAGCCCCTTGGCGCGGGCGCGCATCTCCTGCAGGCCGGCGACGATGCGCCTTGCATCCTCCAGCATGGCGCGGCCTTCATCCGTCAGCTTCGGCTGGCGCACGCCGCTGCGCTCGAACAGCGTCACTTCAAGCTGCGCCTCGAGATTGGCGATGGTGTAGCTGACCACCGACTGGGCACGATTGAGCGCCCGTGACGCGGCGGAAAAACTGCCGGTCTCGGCAACCGTCAAAAACACCTGCAATTGATCGAGCGTCGGGTTCGCGTCCATGTCCCATCCATTTCATCGATAGATTGCTTCCACATTATCACAGTTTTCTTGATGGCAGTAATTTTTCATATAGAGCGCAAAGGAAGGGCATCGTGCTCTCCCGCCCTCCCAAGGCGCCCGTCAATTCATCGCATATGCAAGGAAAGACCATGTCCAACATTCTTCTCATCACCTCCAGCCCGCGTGGCGACGAATCGGTTTCGAACAAGTTTGCCGGTGAACTCGCAAACAAGCTGAAGGCCAAGTCGGCTTCCAACACCCTTGTCCACCGCGATCTCGCTGCTGACCCGATCCCGCATCTCGACACCGTCAAGACCGCCGCCATCCGCAAGGCGCCCGACCAACGCACCGCCGAAGAAGCGGTTGCCGCCGATTATTCCGACAAGCTGGTGACCGAGCTTCTGGCCGCCGATACCGTCGTCATCGGCACCGGCCTCATCAATTTCAACATTTATTCCGGCCTGAAGTCGTGGATCGACAATGTCGCTCGCGCCGGCCAGACCTTCAAATACACCGAAACCGGCCCGGTCGGCCTCGCCACCGGCAAGAAGGTCTATATCGTTCTGGCTGCGGCCGGCGTTTACTCCGAAGGTCCGGCCGTATCGATGAACCATGCCGTTCCTTACCTGAAGACCGTTCTCGGCTTCATGGGCATGACGGATGTGGAAGTCATCTATGTCGAAGGCCTGGCATTCGGTCCGGAAGCCGTCGAAAAGGCTGTGGCCGCCGCTGAAGCCAAGGTCGCCGAGCTGGCGCAGGCCGCCTGAGGCCATTGAATGTCTGGGCGATGCCGGCCAGGATTGCCGGTATCAGCCGACCCACATTCCGTAACGGCCGTGGACCTGGTCCCGGCCGTTATTTTTTGCCGCATAGAGCCGCGCATCGGCCTCCGATAGGAGCGCGCGGAAAAGCTGTCCATCCTCGAAAGCGGTGGCGACGCCGATGCTGACGGTCAGCGGCGAACCGTCCGGTCGCTGCAGGTCCGCAAGGATCGCGGCCCGGAGACTGTCCGAAAATGCCAGCGCCGTTTCATGCGTCATCGCCGGCAGGAGCGCCACGAATTCCTCGCCGCCGAAGCGGTAGAGATGCCCCAGCGGCTGCACGGCGCGCTTCAGGACGGCGGCGAATTCCCGCAAGATCTCATCGCCCTGCAGGTGCCCGAACGTATCGTTGACGGTCTTAAAATGATCGATATCGACAATCAGCACGCTGACCGGCCGCTTTTTCTCAAGGCATTCCACGACGACCGAGGGCGCATCGAGTTCCATGCGGGCGCGGTCCGACACGCCGGTCAGCATATCGCGTCCGGAGCGGGACAGAAGCTCCTCGTAACGTTCCCTGAAAGTGAGATCGTTGAAGACATCGGCAACGCTGCGGCGTGTCAGAAAGCGGCCCTTGGCCGATGTCAGCCAGAGATAGGTGGCAAACAGCAGCGAATAGATGCCGACTGCCGCCATCTTCGCCTTCCAGCCGTCGTAGAAGACATCGAGAGGTGCGTTGAACAACAATCGCAGCGCCCCATAAAAACCCGCCTGATCGAAGCTCAGGATAACGACGCCGCAAATCGCGAAGCGCAGCACGATATGGCGCTGCAGATAACGCCCCAGCTTTTCGTAAAACAGGATGATGGCGATGGCGTCGATATAAAGCAGGCTGGTTCCCCAGACCATCAGCACGCCCATCTCATCCAGAAATGCGGTGCTGACCGACTGCCCGGGAACGATCGCCACCGTTTGGTGGAAACGGATGATCTGCGCCATGGCGACGGTCACTATATTGCCGAGAAACAGGCCGTAGATCGGCTGTCGAACGACCGCCGCGTCCTCCCGCATATAGAGCATGAGGATCATCATCAGCTTGCCGGCAAAAAGGATCGAGGAGCCGGGCGACGCCACACCGAAAGGCAGCTGCACGTAAAAGACGGCCGCCAGATAGGTCTCCAGAAAATGCATGACGCCCAGCGCGGTGAGAAAAACACCGATGCCGAGAATATGCCGGTAATGAAGGAATGCCGTCATTACCGAAAAATAGACGATGGCCTCCGTCAGAAAGAGGGCCAGATTTGCCCATTGCATCGGCACATGCCCTATCGATCCATATCGCGCGGGTTGATTGGCGCGACTCCATGCCCTCTAGAGACGATAGGCCGAAGCAAACAACGGAATCTTAATATCCGCGGCAAGAATGCGTCATCATTTTCCTGGGAAAAGCGAAGCGCCGTTCTGGTCGATGATGAGCTTTGCCTTGCGGATCGTGAACTCAACCGCATCGTCCATGCTGGTGAAGACGTCGGCGCGCACGAATTCATGCACCAGCACTTCATCGCCGGCCTTTTTTTCGATGCGGCCCGCCAGGCGGAACTGGCCGCCTTCCTTGATCGGCGTCGCATAGATCAGATAGTCGCCATGCGCATGCGGCTCCGCCTGGGCCGTCTTCTGCGGCGCGTCGGAGGACGGCTGGCCGGAGCCGAAGGCCGAGAGGATTTTGGAAAAAAACGATGCCATGGCTTTCACTCCCTCAATCTATGTCACGTTTGAAGGGCGGAGGCGATCCGCCCTTCCCTGCCTCTTCCGATCAGATGATCAGGTTCGACAGGATGTCGTTTTCGGTGATGTCTTCATAACCGAGACCGGCGGCTTCGAAGCGTTCCAGCAGGCCGGCGAAGTTCTCCTTCGCGCTGGTTTCGATGCCGATCAGGATCGAACCGAAATTGCGGGCCGATTTCTTCAGATATTCGAAACGGGCGATATCGTCATCCGGGCCGAGCAGGTTGAGGAAATCGCGCAGCGCGCCGGGGCGCTGCGGCAGGCGCAGGATGAAGTATTTCTTCACGCCCGTATAACGCATGGCGCGTTCCTTCACATCCGGAAGGCGCTCGAAATCGAAATTGCCGCCGGAAACCACGGCAATGACCGTCTTGCCTTCCAGCCTCTCGCGGCCGAGCTTTTCCAGCGCGGCAATCGCCAGCGCGCCGGCCGGCTCCAGCACCACGCCTTCGAGGTTCAGCATCTCGATGATCGTCACGCAGATGGCGTTTTCCGGGATGAGCATGACCTGCTCGGCCGGAAAATCCTTCAGGGCCTTGAAGTTCAGGTCGCCGATGCGGGCGACGGCGGCGCCGTCGACGAAATTGTCGACCTTGGTAAGCGTCACCGGTTCGCCGCGTTCAAGGCTTTTCTTCAGGCTCGGCGCCCCTTCCGGCTCGCAGAACACGAAGTTCTCCTTGCGGACCGTGCCGGCGAGAAAGCCCGAAAGACCGGCAGAAAGACCGCCGCCGCCAACGGGCATGACGACGATATCCGGCTTCGTGCCTTCCGGAAGCTGATCCATGATTTCGGCGGCGACCGTCGCCTGGCCTTCGATGATGTCCTCATGATCGAAGGGCGGCACCATGTAGCCGTCATTGTCCTCAACATATTTGCGGGCGGCGGCATAACACTGGTCGAATATATCGCCCACCAGACGGATGCTGATGAATTCGCCACCGAAGATGCGGGTCTTTTCGATCTTCTGCTGCGGTGTCGTCACCGGCATGAAAACAACGCCGTGAACACCGAAATGACGGCAGGCGAAAGCAAAGCCCTGCGCATGGTTGCCGGCCGAAGCACAGACGAAAACCTTACCCTTGCCGGCCTTGGCCACCGCCTTGCGCAGGAAGTTGAATGCGCCTCTAATCTTGTAGGAACGAACCGGGGACAGATCCTCACGCTTCAGCCAAATCGACGCGCCATACCGACGGCTGAGATGTTCATTCAACTGCAACGGCGTTTCCGGGAATATTTCCCGCACTTCTCGCCGCGCTGCTTCCACAAGCTGCTTGTCCACGATAGTCAATCCATTGAAATTCATAATGGCACCCGCTATGCCATAGGAAGACGTCCGAGACAAAGACTCATTTCAGCGCGGCAACAAACTCCGGGTTTCATTTCTTGAACAGCAACCTTCTGCGCTCGGTCATATATGTGGCGTCCATCTTCGGGCTTTACATGGCGACGGCCATGTTCCTGCCGGCGCTCACCGATCTTTATTACGGCAATGACGACTGGATGGTGTTTGCGCTGTCGGGTTTCATGTGCGGGGGCTTTGCGCTTGCCTGCGCGCTGGCGACGCGCGGGCCGATTGCGGCCTTCAACAAACGTTTCGGCTTTCTGCTCGTCAACCTGCTCTGGCTGGTGTTTTCCATTGTCGGCGCTGTTCCGCTTTACCTGTCCGAACTCAATCTGACGCTCGGCCAGGCGCTGTTCGAATCCGTTTCCGCCATTACGACGACGGGATCGACAGCCATTGCCGGTCTCGACAACGCGCCGCAGGGCATCCTTCTCTGGCGTTCGCTGCTGTGCTGGCTTGGCGGTATCGGTATCGTGGCGCTCGGCCTCTTCATCCTGCCGCTGCTGCGCGTCGGCGGCATGACCTTCTTCCGCATGGAATCTTCCGACACCGGCAACGACCGGCCTTTCGCGCGGCTGGCGAGCTTTACCCGGGCTTTCGTGGCCATTTATATCATCATGACGCTTGCCTGTACGATCGCTTACGATTTTGCCGGCATGTCGCATTTCGATGCGCTGAACCATGCCATGTCGACGGTCGCGACCGGCGGTTTTTCCACCCATGACGCGTCTTTCGCCTATTTCGACAATACGGCGCTCTTGTGGATCGCCACCATCTTCCTGATCTTCGGCAGCCTGCCCTTCTCTGTCATGATCCTGCTTGCGGTGCGCCGGCGGCTGGAAACGCTGCGCGACCCGCAGATCGCCGTCTTCCTCGGTTATCTCTGTGCGATCTCGATTGCGGTCGGCGTCTACCATCATTTCAGGAACGGCGTGCCGCTGGATGACGCGCTCAGCCATTCCTTCTTCAATATGACCTCGATCCTTTCGACCGGCGGCTTTGCCAGCGACGACTATACGCTCTGGGGGCCTTTCGTCGTCGTCGTCGCCTTTTTCGCCACCTTCATGGGCGGCTGTTCCGGCTCGACGGCGGGCGGTATCAAGGCCTATCGTTTTCTCATCATGTTCAACGTGGTGCGCGCCGGGCTGAAAAAGCTGATCTATCCGAACGCGGTCTATTCGGTGCGTTACGGCCAGCAGGTGGTCGATCCCGATACGATCCGGACGATCTTCCTCTTCGTCAGCTGCTTCATCGCGCTGTGGATCGCCGGCAGCCTTGCCATGAGCCTGATGGGTTACGATTTCCTGACCGCCACCTCGGCCGTTGCGACCTCGCTCGCCAATGTCGGGCCCGGCATCGGCCCGATCATCGGCCCGGCGGGCAATTTCTCCACCATCAGCGATCCTGCCCTTTATCTCCTCTCGGTCCTGATGCTGCTCGGACGTCTGGAAATCCTGACGGTCCTGGTGCTGCTGATGCCGATCTTCTGGCGCAGCTGATGTCGTGGCACACTTGTTGAGCGCCGGCGAATAAAGCGCTTGACCTTCCCACGTTGGAATAGTCCAGGCTCCTCCTGTTAGAATTCCAAACCATGGAGAACCGCCTATGTGCACCGCTCACCAGCATCACGCCGAAACCACCACGGCACCGGTTGATGCAGACCTTTCTTTTCACGTTGAAGACATGACCTGCGGTCACTGCGCCGGAGTGATCAAGGGCGCGATCGAAAAGACCGTTCCCGGCGCTGCCGTGCATGCCGATCCGGCAAGCCGCACGGTTGTGGTTGGCGGCGTCTCCGATGCAGCACGTATTGCCGAAATCATCACCGCTGCAGGCTATACGCCGGAAGCGCGCGCCTGATCCGAAGAGATACCGGCGGCGCTTCATCCCTGCAGCCGCCGGATCGCCCCACCTGCGCCGCTTCACGCTGCATTATGTGACGGGTTTTGGACGGCATCCGTCCCTGTTTCCTCCCCGATGGCGAATGCCCTCTCCCTTTCGATCAGGGATGACGGTGGAGGTTTTTCCCGATTTTAACCAAGCACATCATCTGCGGATAGTCGCACCGCGCCGCGCTTGATGCCGGGCTCAGGGGAAGTTTTTCCTGCCTTCTCATAAAAAAGACCCGGCTCTTGCGAGCCGGGTCCCTCTCAATCAGCACCATCCCACCAACTTACTTTGTCGCCAGATCCTTGGTCATGACAAAATAGTTCAGCGGATGCGGCTTGTAGTTTTCGAGCTTTGCCGAATAGGCATCGAACACGGTCTCATGGATGAGGAAGACGGAGACGGCTTCGTCATAGATCTTCTTCGCCGCTTCGCCGTAAATGGCGTAACGCTTGGTGGGTTCATTGGCCGAATAGGCGGATTTGATCAGCTTGTCCGTCTCCGCATTGCAATAATGCGAAATGTTGTAGCTGCCGCCGCAGGTGTAGTCGGCATTCAGGAAACCGGCCGGTTCGGCGACATCGGTGGCGTAACCGCGAGACAGGAGCGCCATGTCGAAGTTGCCGGCCAGCATGTCGGGCTCGATGGCGCTGTAATCGGCAACGCGGACATCGACCTTGATGCCGATTTCCTGCAACTGCGCCTGGATGATCGCCGCGACGTCCTTGAGTTCGGTCTTTGCGGTATAGGCAAGGAGCGTCACCTTCAGGCTGCCGGGTGCAACGCCGGCCTCTTTCAGAAAGTCCTTGGCTTTTTCCACGTCATAAGCGGGTTTGGTTTCCTTTGCAGCCCACGGTTCGCCGGCCGCAAAAGGCATGGTCGCGCCCTTGACCACGCCTTCATAGATACTCTCGGCGATACCACCCGTATCGATGGCGGCCTGGATCGCCTGGCGCACCTTGATATTGTTGAAAGGCGGCTTTGAATTGTTCAGCAGCAACTCGGTGATACGCGGCGACGGGATTGGCGCGACCTTGACGCCATCGGTGGATTCGATGGTCTTGACCGTCCATGGCGGCACGAGCCGCGAAACCTGCGCTTCCCCGGTTCGGACCTGGGTGGCGCGTGTGTCGGCATCGGGCACGAAATTGACACGGCCGCCGGAAAGTTTCGGCATGCCGCCCCAATAGTCGTGATTGGCCGTCAGAACCATATGCTGGCTGGGATCGACCTCGGTGATCTTGAAAGGTCCGGTGCAGGTTCCGATGGGATCGACCTTACCGTCCTTATAGGCGGATGGAGCAAGGATGGAGGTGGCGGGGCTTGCCATCTGCGCCGGCAGCAGCACAGAGGGTTCGATCGTCGTGATCTTCACCACATCATCGCCGCCGGCTTCGACGGCGGCAATCAGCTTCGGAGAGAAGGCACGGGCGGGCACGGGTGCTTTCAGGAGATTGCTGAGTGCATTGACCGCGGCCTTGGCATCGAGCGGTTCGCCGTTCTGGAACTTGACGCCCTTGCGCAGCTTGAATTCCCACACCTTGGGATCAGTCTGCTTCCAGGACTCGGCGAGGCTTGGCTCCAGCTTCATGTCATAACCGACACGCACCAGGCTTTCGAAACAACCCGCACGCGAACCGAGATAGGCATCGTCGGAAGCCATCTGCCAGCCGGTCTTCACACCGAAATTATCGTCGTAGGTAATCGTGGCGGCCTCTGCCGCATGCGTTCCAAACGAAACCACAATGGCGCATGACGCCAAAAGTGCGTGCTTCATCATAGAAGATTCCCCTTTTATTTTTGATGACAACGCTCACAATTCGTATATTTTCACGAAATTTCACTCAATCATTACAAAGGCAATAAGAATACCATATGGATATCTCTCGATTATCCATTCGAATATTATCTATTTTACGTTTTGTACTCGGAATTTTATTCCGATATTAATCCGTAAACACACAATTCATCTGTTTTTACGGCAACAGAAAACTGTAACTGCGTTGTCCGTCAGCCCCATTCCCGCCAGCGATGGCAGCGCGCGAAATGCTCCCCGGACACGCCTTCCAGAACGGGTTCCACCTCGCCGCATATCTCGGTCGCATATTTGCAGCGGGTATGGAATTTGCAGCCGTTCGGAGGATTGAGAGGGCTCGGCAGATCGCCGTCCAGAAGCATCTCCGGTGCATATAACCCCGTCTCGTCCAGCATCGACGATGCTATGAGAGCCTTTGTATAGGGGTGCTTCGGCGCCCGGAAAAGTTCCTCCCGGTCGGCGATTTCAACGACGCGTCCGAGATACATCACGGCGATGCGATCGCAGAGATAACGCACTACGCGCAGATCGTGGGAAATCATCAGAACCGTCAAACCGTGACGGCGCTTCATGTCCATCAGAAGGTTCAGGATCTGCGTGCGCATCGAGGCGTCGAGCGCCGATGTCGGCTCGTCGCAGACAAGGAAGCTCGGATTGAGAAGCAGCGCACGGCCGATGACGACGCGCTGCAACTGGCCGCCGGAACACTGGCTCGGATACCGATCGTAAAAAGAGCCATCCAGGCCGACCTCTTCCAGCATCCGGAAAACCCGGGCCGTGCGCTCCTCGCGCGTGCCGATGCCATGTTGGGCAAGCGGCGCTTCCATGCTCTGGCCGATACGCATGCGCGGATCGAGTGCGGAATAAGGGTCCTGAAACACCAGTTGCACAACCCGGCGCATACGCCGAAGCGCCTCGCCCTGCATGTGCAGCATATCGTTCTGTCCGATGCTGACCTCGCCTTTCGTTGCGTGGGTCAGTCGCGTAATCAGCCCGGCAACCGTGCTTTTGCCGCATCCGGATTCACCGACGAGACCAAGCACTTCCCCCTCGCCGATGGTCAGGGAAACATCGTCGACGGATTTCACCACACGGTGACCGAAGCCCGATATGGGATAATATTTGCAAAGGTTCTTCGCGACCACGAAGGGTCGCTTGCCGTTTTCCGCCGATGGCGGGGTCTGTGTCGTCGCTGTCGCTAGCATCGTCGCCCTCCCTCAGCAGACCGTGTGACTGGTATGATCGTGACCGGCATGATCGTGGTTGGCATGGTCGTGACCGACCGCCCAGCACCGCGCCTTGCGCCCTTCGGGCAAGGCATTCAGATCCGGTTCCGAGGCCATGCAGCGGCCGCTCATGCCTGCCGAATTGGCAAGCGCGCAGCGCGGATGAAACCGGCAGCCGCAGGACATGTCATGGGCCTGCGCACTGGAGCCGGGGATCGTCAGCAACTGCCCCTCGCTGTCGGTGGTCAACAGCGAACAGCTGATGAGCGCCTTGGTATAGGGGTGCTGCGGCGCCTTGAGGATCGCCTGGGTCGGCCCCTCCTCCACGATGCGGCCGGCATACATGACCGCGATCCGGTCCGCGAAGGCGGCGACGACCGAGAGATCGTGGGTGATGAGCAGCGTGGCAAGCCGGCGCTTGCGGCGCTCGTCGTCGAGCAGGCGCAGGATTTGTGCCTGGACGGTGACATCAAGCGCCGTCGTCGGTTCGTCGGCGATCAGAAGCTGCGGGTTGCCGGAGAGTGCGGCCGCAATCATCACACGTTGCGCCATGCCGCCGGAAAGCTCATGCGCAAAGCATTGCGCCCGCGCCGAAGGATCGGGAATGCCGACATCCGACAGAAGGCCGACGACCCGGTTAAGTGCGGCGTGCCGGCTCATTTTACGGTGAATCCAGAGCGGCTCCGCCACCTGCGTCCTCACCCGGCTTGTCGGGTCGAGCATGGCCTGCGGCTGCTGGAACAGCATGCTGATATCGGCGCCGCGCAGCGCATCGAGTTCGGAAGATGAAAGAGCGAGAATATCGCGCCCGGCAAAGGAAATACGGCCGGAATTGATTTCCGCGCCCTGCGGCAAAAGCCGCATCAGCGACAGCGCCGTCATGCTCTTGCCCGACCCGGATTCGCCGACGAGAGCGACGACTTCTCCGGCGTTGACGGAAAGCGTCAGGCCCGAAATAACAAACTTGCGGCCATTTTGCGCCGGCACTGAAACGTGCAGGTCCTCTATCTCCAGAAGCGGTGCGCATTCAGGGGACACGGCCGTATTGGCAAGCGTTTGTCCTTCGATATTCATAAGAGTTCCCCTTATTTTTATTGAATCGGAGGCATTGCGTATTCTTCATGCGGCTTCAGACGATATTACTCTCCTTCCGGTTCCGTTGCGTCATCTATGTTTGACAATCGTCAAATCGACCATTGCCCGTTGGCAGGCGTCAATGACCGTTGGTTTTCTTCGTTTCAAGGTTTAGGCCATGGCCG
Source organism: Agrobacterium sp. D14 (assembly GCF_001526505.1). Lineage (NCBI taxonomy): Bacteria > Pseudomonadati > Pseudomonadota > Alphaproteobacteria > Hyphomicrobiales > Rhizobiaceae > Agrobacterium > Agrobacterium sp. D14. Next base: position 178,998 of record NZ_ASXX01000001.1, on the reverse strand, counting down.
ATCCACGTCACGCTCAGCGCCGCCAGGAAAATCGCCAGCCCCGGTGCAATGACGAGAACGGGCATCCGCTCCGCGTAAGCCTGCGCATCGGCCAGCATCAGCGCCCAGTCGGCGGCCGGCGGCTGTACGCCAAGGCCCAGAAACGACAACCCGCCCACCGTGATCAGCTTGTGGCCAAAGCGCAGGAACGCCACGGCCGCAATGGGCCAGATGGTGTTGGGAATGATATGCCGAAAGATGATGAAGCGCCGTGTGCAGCCGAGCACCTCTGCCGCGCGGATATATTCGCGGGAATTGATCGAGAGCGTCAGCCCCCGCGCCAGCCGCGCAAAAGGTGTCCAGCCAACGATGGTCAGCGACGCGATCAGCGTGCCATATCCCGGACCGAAGATGGCGACGAGGAAAATCGCGATCACCACATCCGGTATGGCGATGAGCAGGTCCACGATGCGCATCAGCACTTCGTCGAGGATGCCGCGGCTGCGGCCGCTGATGATGCCGATGAAGGTTCCGATCACCACCGACAGAATGACGGTGATGGCGGCAATCGTGACCGTGAAGCGGCCGCCGATCAACAGCCGGCTCAAGACATCGCGCCCGAGATGGTCCGTCCCAAGCCAATAGGCGGCGCTCGGCGCATTCAGCCTGAGCCGAAGGCTCTGCTTTGCCGGATCATAGGGCGAAATCCACGGCGCGATCACCAGCAGCAGGATGATGACGAGAAAAATCGCCGATCCCGCATAGAAGGTCCAGTGCCGGCGGCGGATGAAATCCGTGAACCGGGCGAGGTTCGAAGGGCGCTTGGGCGTGGTCATCGGCATGGCGGCGGCAGGCGCGCTCGGGAAGTGGCTAATGGTCATGGTGAGCTCGCATTGCTGGATTGATCAGGACATAAAAGCTGTCGGCCAGGGTATTGATCAGGATGGAGAGCGCCACGATGCAGATGAAACCGCCCTGCAGCATCGGAATATCGCGATTGACCACGGCGTCGTAAAGAAGCCGGCCCATGCCGGGAATGGCGAAGATCACTTCCACGACCACCGATCCGCCAAGCAGGCCGGCAAGCCACAGGGCGAAGAAGGTGACCACCGGCAGCGAGCCGTTGCGGATGCCGTGGCGCATGACCGTGCCATGCATGCCGAGACCGCGGCTGCGGGCCGCTGTGATATAGGGCGCGCGCAGAACCTCGGCCATTGCCGCCCGCGTCACCTGGGTGAAATAGGCGAGCGGCCGCAACGTCAGGGTCAGTGCGGGAAGCACCAGCGAACGCCAGCTATCCCATCCGGCCGAGGGCAACCAGCCGAGATAGAGCGCGAAGACCAGCGCCGACATGGGCGCAAACCAGTATTCGGGCGTTGCAACGAAGGTCTGGATCATCAGCGTCGCGAAATTGTCCAGCCGACCGCCGGGACGCATCGCCGCCAGGGTGCCGAGCGGCAGGGCGACGGCCACCGCGACCGCCAGCGCCGTCAGCGCCAGCGTCACCGACACCCAGAGCGATCGCAAAAGCTCGGCGGCGACCGGCTGGCTGCTGGTGAAGGAAAATCCGAGATCGCCCCGCAGCGCGCCCGACAACCATGCGAAATATTGCACATAGAGCGGGCGGTCCAGTCCGAGGCTGACCCTGAGCGCCTCGACCGCATGCGGATCGAGAGCCGTATCGCGCATGCGCGACATGAGAATGGTGCGGGCCGGATCGCCGCCCGCCATATAGGGCAAAAGAAACGCGATGACGGACACGATCGCCAGCATCAGGCACAGAATAAGGAAGCGCTGTATTATCTGTATCCACATGGCTTGGTCTCCTTCACCACAATTGGCGTCTGCACTGCAATCCACGCCCGTTTCCCAAACGGAAAACGGCCGCTTATTTCACCGGGCGCTGTAGATCCATCACCGGACCGGAGGTGCCCTTCAGCATTCCGGTGCGCTTGGGCACGATGGCCACGGTCGTAAAATCGATATCCTCGGCATGGGCGAGATCATGGATGATCGGGCAATCCGGCTCACCGTTGTCAGGGCAATAGGTTGCGAGGTTTCGAAGCGTGTCGGCCATCTCGCGAAGCGTATGCATCTTCGCTTCCAGATCGACGACATGTTCCATGACGATGCGTTTGACATCGCAGGAGGCGCCGCCCGGATCGCGCCAGAGCGTCATCAGCTGCCTGATCTTTTCGATGGAAAAACCGAGATCGCGTCCGCGCCGGATGAAACGCAGCGTTTCCAGATCATTGGCCGTATAGACCCTGTATCCCGACTCCGTGCGGTTTGCCGATTTGATCAGGCCGATTGTCTCGTAGTGCCTGATCATCTTCGCAGAAACACCGGATGCGGTGGCGGCTGTGCCAATATTCATCGATCCTGCTCCTATCTTTCCGGGGTGAAAAACACGTCTGCATGAATGTCGGCGGTGCGCATGCCGCGCGCCAGAAGCTGCGGCACTGTTGCCTCGATCATGGCCGGCGGGCCTGCAATATAGGCTTTCCAGCCATCGAGATCGTCGAAATCATCCGCCACGGCCGCACCGACATAACCGCACCGGATATCGGCATGTTCCTCATGCGAGAGAACCGGAACGAAACTCAGATTGCCATGCCGCGCGGCAAGATCGCCGAAGCGGTCGAGCATATAGAGATCACGCTCGGCGCGCGCGCCAAAATAGACATGAACCGGTCGTTCGCGGCCCGTTGCGAGCGCCGCCTCGACAACCGCCTTGACGGGAGCGAGCCCCGAACCGCCAGCAATGCCGAGGATCGGCCCGCAATGTTTTTCCCGCAGGAACGAAGAGCCGAAAGGCCCGACTATCGTGACGGGATCACCCGCGCTTGCGAGCGAGAAGATGCGGCCGCTCGTCATGCCGCCGGGAACATGCCGGATGTGGAATTCAATCAGCTCCTCATCCACCCTGCTGGCAATGGAATAATCGCGCGGCGAACAGTCAGGATAAAGCAGGCGCACATATTGTCCGGGTTTGAAGGTAAACTGCCCGCGATCGTCAAGCCGGATGCGGATGAGCTTGATATCATGCGTGGCATCCAGCGCTTCCGCAACCACGCCCTCAAAGCGACCGGTCGGAATATCGGCGATCTCATCCGCCCCGTCGAGCCAGCTGATCGTCATGTCGCTCAACGGCACGGCCCGGCAGGCGAGCGTCAGGCCATCGGCTTTTTCCTCTTCGGTCAAGGAGAAGGGCGTATGCTTGAGAAGATCGATTTCGCCGGAAATGAGATGCGACTTGCAGGCGCCGCAGCGGCCCATGCGACAGCCATGCGGATAAGTAACCCCTGCCGCCAGTGCGGCCTGAAGCACGGTCTCACCCTGCGCCGCCATGATGCTGCGTCCGATCTGCGGCAGATAGATTGTGTTGCCAGGCGTCATCATGTCCGCCTCCTATTCGGCCGCTGCGAGCTGCATGCCGGACGATCTGTCCACCAGCGGCGCGCGGAAGCTTTTCAGGCGCAGCGCGTTCGTCAATACGAAGACGCTGGAAAGCGCCATGGCTCCGGCGGCAAGGACAGGCGACAGCAGAACGCCGTTGACAGGATACAATATTCCGGCCGCCACGGGAACGAGAGCGGCATTGTAAGCGAAGGCCCAGAACAAATTCTGGCCGATATTGCGGATCGTGGCCTTGGAGAGTGCGATGGCGTTGGCCACGCCGCGCAAATCGCCGGACATCAGCACCACATCGGCGCTTTCAATGGCGACATCCGTGCCCGTGCCGATGGCAAGGCCGACATCGGCGGCGGCCAGCGCCGGCGCATCGTTGATGCCATCGCCGACAAAGGCGACACGTCGCCCGCCGGCGGCAAGCCTCTTGACGGCCTCCACCTTGCCGTCGGGCAGGACTTCCGCCACCACCTCGTCAATGCCAAGGCGGCGGGCGATGGCTTCAGCGGTGCGGCGATTGTCACCCGTGATCATCGTGACCTTGAGGCCGAGCGCATGCAGCGCCGCAATCGCCTCCGGGGTCGTCTGTTTGACCGGATCGGCAACCGCGACGATCGCGGCCAGCCTGCCATCGACGGCGGCATAAAGCGGCGACTGCCCTTCCCTGCCCAGCCGCTCGGCATCGTCTGCGAACATCGCGACATCGTAACCGAGCTTGGTCATGAACCGGTCCGCGCCCGCTTCCACCCTGCGGCCGTCGACCATGGCTGCAACACCAAATCCGGGGGTCGCCTCGAAGCCTTCCGCATCGGCAAGCGTCAGGCCGCCATGTTTCGCAGCCTCGACGATCGCTTCGGCAATCGGATGTTCGGAATGGTTCTCCAGCGAGGCGACGAGGCGCAACACCTCATCCGCATCGAAGCCCTCTGTCGTGGTAAAATGCACCAGTTTCGGTTTGCCGAGCGTCAGGGTGCCGGTCTTGTCGACGGCGATCACATCGGCATCGCGGAGCGTCTGGAGCGCATCGCCACGGCGGAACAGCACGCCCATTTCGGCGGCGCGGCCGGTGCCGACCATGATCGAGGTCGGCGTGGCAAGGCCCATGGCGCAGGGACAAGCGATGATGAGCACCGCAACCGCATTGACGAGCGCGAAGGTCAAGGCCGGATCGGGCCCGAACATGAACCAGACGATGAAGGTGACGAGTGCGGCCAGCATCACCGCCGGCACGAACCAGTTGGTCACCTTGTCCACCAGCGCCTGAATGGGCAGCTTGTCGGCCTGCGCCTCCTCGACCATGCGGATGATCTGGGCGATCAGCGTATCGGCGCCGACCTTGGTGGCGCGGAACGTGAAAGAACCGTTGCGGTTGACCGTGCCGCCGACGACTTCGGAACCCGCCGCCTTGGTGACCGGCACCGGTTCGCCCGTGATCATCGATTCATCGACATAAGAAGAGCCGCTGAGGACCAGCCCATCGACCGGTACTTTCTCGCCGGGGCGAACGACGATCACATCGCCGGTGCGCACATCCTGCAACGGCACATCGATGGTTTCGCCATCGCGCAGCACGCGGGCGGACTTGGCCTGCAGGCCGACAAGCCGCTTTATCGCCTCGCTGGTGCGGCCTTTGGCGCGCGCTTCGAGGAACCGTCCGAGAAGGATGAGCGTGACGATGACAGCTGCCGCCTCGTAATAGACATTGGCCGTGCCGCTCGGCAGGATTTTGGGCATGAAGGTTGCGACAACCGAAAATCCCCAGGCGGCGGCGGTGCCCAGCACGACGAGCGAATTCATGTCCGGCGCCAGCCGCAGAAGTGCGGGTATGCCCTTCTTGAAGAAACGCAGGCCGGGCCCGAACAGAACCAGCGTCGTCAGCGCAAATTGCAGATACCAGCTTTCCTGCATGCCGACCGTTTCCATCACGAAATCATGGATGGCAGGCACCAGATGCGACCCCATTTCCAGCACGAAAACCGGTAGCGTCAGAACAACGGCGACGGCGAGGCTGATTTTAAGGCTGCGCAGTTCCGCCTCGCGCTTGTCCTGCTCTCCATCTCTGGCTTTGTCGGCGACAACCTCGTTCGCCTTATAGCCCGCCCGTTTAATGGCATCCGAAAGGTTGGCCGCAGAGGCGGCGTTGCCGGCGACGCGGACGGTGGCGCGTTCCGTTGCCAGATTGACGCTTGCACCGGAAACACCGGAAACGGCCTTCAACGCCTTTTCGACACGTCCGACGCAGGAGGCGCAGGTCATGCCCTCAATATCGAGTTCGATGGTTTTCTCTTCGACGCTGTAACCGGCCTGCCGCACCGCCTCGATCACGGCCGGCACATCCGGCGGCCCGGAAAAGGAAATGTCGGCACGTTCCGTTGCCAGATTGACCGAAGCTTTCAGAACGCCCGGCACCTTGGCAATTGCCTTTTCAACGCGGCCGACACAGGAGGCGCATGTCATGCCATCGATCGCAATCTGATGGCTCGCCCGGATCTCCATTTGTGACATGCGTATGACCCCTCTTTTCTTGTGTTAAAAAAAAGATAGGGCTTCCCATCGTGGCAAGGTCAATAGGTTCTTTTTGATGATTTTCAAGTGACGATGCCGTGCACGTGAACGGGTGTTTTACGCCGGCTCAGAAGGTGGACACAGACGATAAGTCAGGGGAAAAAGTGGTGCGGACGGCGGGACTTGAACCCGCAAGACCAATGGTCGGCAGATTTTAAGTCTGCTGCGTCTACCGATTTCGCCACGTCCGCATTGCCGCGCCGCGTACCGTTTCGGTCGGGGCGCTGCAAAAAATCGTCATGCTTCTGGCACCCGGCACTGGGTCAGGTCCCAAACATGACTGAGCCTCATCTACACAGGCCGAACCGTTTCGGTCAACGGGGCCTCGGAGCATTTCCAGGAAAAGTAGAGCCCGGTTTTCCGTCCGGAAATGCGGCACACAAAGAGCTGGAACGTTTTCGCGATTCGAAGAAAAGCGAGAACGCTTTAGCCACACCAGGACTGATTTTTCGCCGATGCCGGATGCGCGAGCCCTTCCCGCACGAGTTGGTCGGCGAAGGATACGCCCGAACGCGAAAGCCGTTTGCGGTCCGTGGCTTGCCCGCCCGTAGCACCGGAAGATGCCACATCGAAGGCGCCGGCATTCAGCATGTCGCGAAGCCTGACCTTTGCAACGAAGCCGCGTTGCCGCTCTTCCATGCAGCGCGCCCGGTCGATCTGCGGCACTTCTATGCCGGCAAGCTGCATTTTCACGCCCTTCATCCAGAAGGTGTTGCCATCGGCCACGCAATTGTTGAGGCCGGAACGACCGCAAAAGGCAAAAGTACCGCTTTTTTCACCGAGCGAGATTTTTTCGACCGAAGGACGGGTTTCCGGCAGGATAGCGGCGACCTGACTCGGTTGCGAGGCGGATGGCATGGCGATCGGGCGCGGCGGCACCGGGCCATTGCCGGGCAGAGCCGGCGATGCGGGGCGGATGGACGCCACTTTTTCCGGCGTGACGGAATCGCGCTTGGCCGCTGTCGCGACTTTCGAAGAACTCGTGGCCGGAGATGTCGCCTTTGCAACATGCCGCTGCGGAAAAAGACTGTCGCGATGTTCGTAAGCCTGAATGCCGCCGGCAACGACGCCCAGCATCAGCACCCAGGGCCAAACGCTGCCGCCACCCGATTTCTTCGCCGTGCGGCGTCGTGCTGTCGATTTTCGATTGCTCACGATCGGACTCCTTTTTACGGAGCCGCATTATCGGCCAAAGGAGTTTCCGAAAGGTTGGCATTGCGGAGCGTTTTCGTTTTTCAGAGAATCGGGAAAACGCCCTAACCCCTTGTTTTCTCGATTTCCCGACTGGAAAGCACGCAAATGAGCTGTGGATAAACCCTCAGCGAACCTGATCGAGAAGGCGCTTGCATTCGAGGAGATCGAACAGGGCTTCCTGCAAAAGCGCCTGGTCGTCCTTGCCGATGCTCGACTTGCCGACCGATATTTCCGCATCGCCGCCGCCACCGCCGAAGCCGAAAAAACGGCCGCTTGGCTTGGCCTTCGGACGGCCGACGACCTCGTCCCCATCGGTATCGACGACACGCGGTTCGGCGACTTCCTTTTCACCGCTCGCCGCCATGATGGCTTCCATGGTCGCAAGATCACCGGAGGCGATGGCCGCCACGAAGCGGTTGCCATTGGCTTTCAGCAGCTTCTGTACACCCTTGATGGTGTAGCCATGGTCATAAAGAAGGTGACGAATGCCCTTCAGGAGATCGATATCGTCAGGGCGGTAATAACGGCGGCCCCCGCCCCGTTTCATCGGCTTGATCTGCGGAAAGCGTGTTTCCCAGAAACGCAGCACATGCTGCGGCAGGTTCAGCTCATCCGCCACTTCACTGATCGTCCGAAACGCGTCGGGGCTTTTATCCAAATTTCCACTCCCATCCGAACCGGAGCGCCATGCATCCGGCCGGACACTGAACGAGAACGCTTTTCACCCGCCGGTCAAACACCACGCAAAGTCGGTTAAGACCCCGCGCCGACGCCGTTGCGGCGAGATACAAATCACTAAAATTGATTATGATGTGAGTCGACCGGATTTCAACGGCTTGCACGTTGAAATTCAAGTATGTTCACAAGAAGAATGGGGAAAAAGGCTTGCGATACGGCAAAAAAGGCGTGTCGCTTAGACCTTGCGAGCGGGATTATGCCCCGGCCTTCTGGCCCTTCTGCTTGGCTTTGCGGGCCGTATGGGCCTTCAGAATGCGCTGCTTCAGCACGTTCGAGGCCTTGAAGGTCATGACGCGACGTGGGGAAATCGGAACTTCCTCACCCGTCTTCGGGTTGCGGCCGATACGCTCGTTCTTTTCCCGGATCTGGAATGTCGCGAAGGACGAAAGCTTGACGACTTCGCCACGCGTGATCGCGTTGCATATTTCGTCGATGATCGTTTCGACCAGTTCGGCGGATTCGGTGCGGGACAGCCCGACTTTACGAAACACAGATTCTGCAAGATCTGCGCGTGTCACTGTCTTCCCGGCCATTTTTCCCCGCAAACCGTGTCTGAACTCTTCTCTAGGAGACGCCGAGATTATTTCCCTTGTGGCGACCGGTCAAGGGATTGTTCCAGATTCATTTGAGGCTTTCGGCAATCAGTGCAAGGGCTTAGAGCGACTGATACGGTTTTGACACAGCCTCGGGCCGCTCCGGCGCTTCCGATCGGGGCGTGAGCGCGAAAATCACAACCGATTTCGCGCCATCGCCCCGGCAAAGGTGGAAATCAGGCCTTTACCAGCGCAGCAGCACCGCGCCCCAGGTGAAGCCGCCGCCCATGGCCTCCAGCATGACCAGATCGCCCTTCTTGATGCGTCCGTCACCGGCAGCAACGGCGAGCGCCAGCGGAATGGAAGCGGCCGAGGTATTGCCGTGCTGATCGACGGTGATCACGACCTTTTCCGGGTCGATGTTGAGCTTCTTTGCCGAACCGTCGATGATGCGCTTGTTGGCCTGATGCGGAACGAGCCAATCGAGATCGTCGGACGTCGTGCCCGTCGCCTCGAAGGCCTGTTCGATGACGTCGGTGATCATGCCGACGGCGTGCTTGAACACTTCCCGGCCTTCCATGCGCAGATGACCGACCGTGCCTGTGGTGGAAGGTCCGCCATCGACATAGAGCTTTTCCTTGTGCGAGCCGTCGGAGCGAAGCTGCGCCGTCAGGATGCCGCGATCGGCGGAGGTGCCCTCGCCTTCGCCAGCCTCCAGAACCAGCGCGCCGGCGCCGTCGCCGAAGAGGACGCAGGTGGTGCGGTCCTTCCAGTCGAGAATGCGCGAGAAGGTCTCGGAACCGATCACCAGAACGCGCTTGGCCATGCCGCCGCGAATATAGAGATCGGCGGTCGATACGGCATAAACGAAACCGGAGCAGACGGCCTGCATGTCGAAGGCGAAACCATGGGTCATGCCAAGACGGTTCTGGATGTTCACCGCCGTTGCCGGAAAGGTGTTATCCGGGGTCGAAGTGGCCAGAATGATGAGGTCGATATCGTCGGGCGTCAGGCCGGCATTATCGAGCGCGGCGCGCGCCGCCGCTTCGCCGAGGGACGCGGTGGTTTCACCTTCGCCGGCGATATAGCGCTGCTTGATGCCCGTGCGCTGCACGATCCATTCGTCGGAAGTCTCGACGACCCCTTCGATTTCGCTGTTGGTCATGACACGCTTCGGAAGCGCTGCCCCGAAACCACGGACTATAGAGCGGATCATTCCCTTATTCCTCGTCAGCCACGAGAGCTTCGGGCGCCGGGGGCGGAAGCCGTCTTGCGTGGTAAATCTTCAGATCATTTTCAATCTTGGCCGTCAGGCCGTTGTGGACCATGTCGTAGCCGACATCGACGGCGGAGGCAAAACCGATGGCATCCGTGCCGCCATGGCTCTTGATGACAATGCCGTTCAGGCCGAGAAACACGCCGCCATTGACCTTGCGCGGGTCCATCTTTTCCCTGAGTACGTCAAAGGCGCTTTTCGCCAGGATATAACCGATCTTGGCAAAGAAGCTGCGGGAGATCGCCTCACGCAGCAGCGTGGTGATCTGGCGGGCGGTGCCTTCGGCGGCCTTGAGCGCAATGTTGCCGGTGAAACCTTCGGTCACCACCACATCCACCGTGCCCTTGCCGATATCGTCGCCTTCGACGAAACCGCGATAATCGATGGTGGCGAGATCGGCTTCGCGGATGAGACGCCCGGCCTCACGCACCTCTTCCTGACCCTTGACCTCCTCGACGCCGACGTTGAGCAGGCCGACGGTCGGACGGTCGATATCGAAAAGCGCACGCGCCATGGCGCCGCCCATCAGGGCGAAATCCAGCAGCTGCTGGGAATCGGCGCCGATGGTCGCGCCGATGTCGAGCACGATGCTTTCGCCCTTCAGCGTCGGCCAGATGCCGGCGATTGCCGGGCGTTCCACCCGCGCCATGGTGCGCAAACAGAATTTCGCCATGGCCATCAACGCGCCGGTATTGCCGGCGGAAACGGCGACATCCGCCTCGCCGAGCTTCACGGCTTCGATGGCACGCCACATGCTGGAGACGTAGCGGCCACGGCGCAGCGCCTGGCTCGGCTTCTCATCCATGCTGACCGAGACTTCACAATCGTGAAAGACCGACTTTTCCCGAAGTGCGGGATATTGTGCCAGAATGGGGTCGCATTTGCTCTTCTGCCCGTAGAGCAGAAAAGTTACATCGTTGTGCCGTTCAAGCGCCTTGGCGGCACCGGGTATGGCAACATCTGGGCCGAAATCGCCACCCATGACGTCAATTGCAATTCTGATCACTCGTCCCTTATCCTTCTTCCCGCCAATCAGCGGTTTTGCGCGAAAATACCTTTTCCGGCCTTCGTTACAATAAAATTATTTCAGCCCAACGGGGCCATTCAGTCTTTTTTCCAATCTTTGAGCACGGCAAAGGGCGACGGGCGCTTTTCTTCTTCAGGCTCTTTTTCGGCCGCTTCGGCAAATTCCGCATCCGGTTTGCGCGGATAGGGATCGATCGCGAGTGCCGCAAATTCGGCAACCACGGCGCCGACGTCGATGCTGTCGCCGGTGAACTGGTCGGGAATATCCGGGCCGTCGGGGTCAAGCACGATCTCGCCTTCCTCATTGGTCACCATGCGCGCCAGTTTCGAACCTTCCGGAACGAAAATCTGCTCGACTGGCTCGTCGATCTTGCTCGAGATCGGCTCCAGCGTGACGACGCAGGATTGCGTTACCGCCGCATGCACTTCGCCCTTGATCTTGACGCCATCCTTCTTCCAGCGGGAAACCTGCAGCTCCGCCTTCAGATATTCGACGGAAACCACATTCCAGAATTTCGCCAGCGCCTTCAGTTCCTCAGCACTGGCTTCGAGACCAATCCTGACCGGATTGGCGGAAATATGGCCTACCTTTACGGGATAGGAAAAAGGCAGGTCGTCATTTGCAGGGTGTCGCGCGTTCATCGTGAACCTCATCGTCCAGGCAAGGGCAGCGTCAGGCTTCCGGTTGCTATTGTGTCTTCGGACTGGGCGGCAAGTTGCGTGGATGCGTCCATCATCCAGCCTGCCAGCCCCTCCATATCGGGCGCCTTTTCATCTACCTGCGGATATATATTGCGCCGGAGCGCCGCGGCAAGGGTAACGCGGTCGGAAGCATCCAGCGCCGCCGCATAGGATTCGAGCCGCCCATAGAACATGCCGGCGAATTTCTTCATGCGCTTCGGCACGCCCTGATCGCCGATTCCCAGTTCGCGGATGGAATGATCAAGGTCCTGAAAAAAGGCGTCGACGATCTCCTGGGCAATTTCCTGCCCGCTGACATCGGAGGATTTGGTGCGGCGGAAATAGAGAATCATGATGACCGACAGCATCTCGAAGCGGCCCATGACCGTATCGGGAACACCGAGATCGAGATAGAAAGCGGGCGTGCGGGCAGCGGCGGTCAAAGTCGCATATTGCCGGTCGACAATGGCGCGATTGTTGTTTTTCTTCTTGAACAGCCCGAATATCATCTTTTTTTCCGAACGGGACGGGTGAATTCGCTTACCGCCCATCGCACTTGTTGCATGATCGTCAAAGCTGGTTTACCGAAGCATCCACGAATTGCAATGCTGTCGCGGTCACGTTCGTCTTTCGCCTGAAACAGTCGAAGAGAACCGGAGGAGTTCCAAAAGACCGGGAAAGCATTGAATTTGGGGAGTGACCGGGATTTTCCGTCCCCGGATTGACACAATCATGTGCACAGACACTGTGCACCACGCAATGCCGGAAGGTGCCATTCATGATCGCAGTCGGGGAAAAGCAGTTGAGCAAGCAGAAATCCGCAAGTCACGGCAATGTTCTGAGCAAGACCGCCATCGCAATCGTGCTCGCATCCGGCCTGCTTTCCGCCTGCAGCAGCACGACCGATGTGTTCCATAACGGCTACGTCATGGACGAGCAGTCGCTCCAGCTGATCCCGGAAGGTTCGAGCCGCGAGCAGGTTCTGCTGACCATGGGCACGCCCTCCACCACCGCGACCTTCGGCAACGAGGTTTTCTATTACATCTCGCAGAAGCGCGTGCGCCGCGCGGCCTTCATGAAGCCGGCGCTGGTCGAGCAGAACATTCTCGCGATCTATTTCAACAAGGACGGCGTGATCGAGCGCAAGGCCAACTATACGCTGCAGGACGGCAAGGTCTTCGACACGATTTCGCGCACTACGCCGACGGGCGGCAAGGACCTCACCTTCCTGCAGCAGCTGCTTTCCGGCGGCACCTCGGGCGCCAATATCGCCAAGAGCATTCTGGGTCAGGGCAACAACACTCCCTGATCGGAAGAAGAAACGGAAAATTCAAAGGCCCGGGGATCGCTCCCCGGGCCTTTTCATTGGTCGGAACCTAAGCCCTCAGTGGGCAAGAACCGCCAGCAGCAACAGCGCCACGATATTGGTGATCTTGATCGCCGGGTTGACGGCTGGACCGGCGGTATCCTTGTAGGGATCGCCGACCGTATCGCCCGTCACCGACGCCTTGTGGGCGTCCGAACCCTTGACGTGGCGCACGCCGTCCTTGTCGATGAAACCGTCTTCGAAGCTCTTCTTGGCATTGTCCCATGCGCCGCCACCGGAGGTCATGGAAATCGCCACAAAGAGGCCGTTGATGATGACGCCGAGCAGCGATGCGCCAAGTGCTGCGAAGGCAGACGCCTTGGAGCCGGAAATGGCCAGCACGCCGAAATAAACGACGAGCGGCGCCAGAACCGGCAGGAGCGACGGGATGACCATTTCCTTGATCGCCGCCCGTGTCAGCAGGTCCACGGCCTTGCCGTAATCAGGCTTTTCCGTTCCAGCCATGATGCCGGGCTTTTCGCGGAACTGACGGCGCACTTCCTCGACGATCGAGCTTGCCGCCTTGCCCACCGCCGTCATGGCGATGCCGCCGAAGAGATAGGGAATGAGACCGCCGAACAGCAGGCCGGCAACCACGTAAGGATTGGCGAGGCTGAAAGAAATCTCGCCAATGTCCTTGAAGTAGGGATAGGTATCGCCATTGGCGGCGAAATAGGAGAGGTCATTGGCATAGGCGGCGAACAGCACCAGCGCACCGAGACCGGCCGAACCGATGGCATAACCCTTGGTGACGGCCTTGGTGGTGTTGCCGACGGCGTCCAGCGCATCGGTCGCCTTGCGCACGTCAGGATCGAGACCGGCCATTTCGGCGATACCGCCGGCATTGTCCGTGACCGGGCCGAAGGCGTCGAGCGCCACGATCATGCCGGCGAGGCCGAGCATGGCGGTGACCGCGATGCCCGTGCCGAACAGGCCGCCGAGCTGGTAGGTTCCGATGATGCCGCCAACGATGACGATGGCCGGCAGCGCCGTCGATTCCAGCGAGACCGCAAGGCCCTGGATGACGTTGGTGCCATGGCCCGTGACCGAGGCCTGGGCGATGGAGTTGACCGGCCGCTTGTTGGTGCCGGTATAATATTCGGTGATGACGACAATCAGCGCCGTCACGACGAGGCCTACCAATCCGCAGAAGAAGAGATTGGTGCCGGTGATTTCCATGCCGGCCACCGTGCCTACCACTCCCCAGCCGACCGTCGCATGAGTGGCGACCGCGAGACCCGCAACCGAGAAGACGCCGGTGGCGATGAGGCCCTTGTAGAGCGCCCCCATGATGGAATTGTTGGTGCCGAGCTTCACGAAGAAGGTGCCGGCAATCGAGGTCAGGATGCAGGCGCCGCAGATCGCCAGCGGATAGACCATGGCGCTTTCCAGTATCGGCGTTCCGGCAAAGAATATCGCGGCGAGAACCATGGTCGCGACGACAGAGACGGCATAGGTCTCGAAGAGGTCGGCGGCCATGCCGGCGCAGTCGCCGACATTGTCGCCGACATTGTCGGCGATGGTTGCCGGGTTGCGCGGATCGTCCTCGGGAATACCGGCCTCGACCTTGCCGACGAGATCGCCACCGACATCCGCACCCTTGGTGAAGATGCCGCCGCCGAGACGGGCGAAGATGGAGATCAGCGACGCGCCGAAGCCGAGAGACACCAGCGCATCGATCACCTCACGCGATCCGGCCGGATGGCCCATTACCGAGGTGAGGATGAAATAATAGATGGAGACGCCGAGCAGCGCGAGACCCGCCACCAGCATGCCGGTGATCGCGCCCGACTTGAAGGCGATATCGAGACCGGCGGAAAGGCTGTGCGAGGCGGCCTGCGCGGTGCGCAGATTGGCGCGCACGGAGACATGCATGCCGACGAAGCCGGCGACGCCTGAAAGCACCGCGCCGACGAGGAAGCCGATGGCTGCCATGGATGACAGAAGATACCAGGCCAGAATGGCGACGATCAGTCCGACGATGGCGATGGTGAGATACTGACGGGTGAGATAAGCCTGCGCACCTTCACGGATAAAACCTGCTATTTCACGCATACGCTCGTTGCCCTGATCGGCATCGAGAACGCTTTTGGTGGCCCATACCGCGTAAACCACGGACAGGACACCGCATAAAATTACTATGGGTATTACGGTCATGCGCACTTACCTCCCAAAAGGCCGGGTCTCACTCCCTCCCCGGCGTGGCGAAACCTTGTGCAGGGAGATGCGGACGGCCTGTCCCAAATCCCGTCTTGGGCATTTGTTCCCCTCCCAAGGAAAAATGTCCTCGGAGCGGAGATTGCGTTGGCGCGAGGTGCCGCGTCAAGCCCACAAATTTGCCTGAAACTTGAAAGGAGTAGAGTGCGGCGCGCGACTCAGGCTGCTTTTTTGCGGCTTGTCAGGACGAGCGACAGGACAAGCAGGAGGCAAAGCCGGCAACCGGCCAGATGACGAGGTTCATCACCGACCAGCCCCAGGCCGTAAACACCTTGCCGGAAGAGAAGGATGACAGCGCCACGGTGCCAAACAGCACGATATCGTGGAAACCCTGCACCTTGTCCGCCTCATGCGGGCGATAGCTGGAGGTGATGATGGCGGTTGCGCCGATGAAGCCGAAATTCCAGCCGAGGCCGAGCAGGATGAGCGCCGTCCAGAAATTCCACAGCTCTATGCCCATATGGGCAACGATGGCGCAAGCCATCAGCACGATGAGGCCCGCCGCAACGATTTTTTCCGAACCGAATCGGGAAATCAGCATGCCGGTGAAGAAGCTCGGGCCGAACATGGCGAGAACATGCCACTGGATGCCGAGCGTGGCGAGTTCGGTGGGGAAACCGCAGCCGACCACCATGGCGAGCGGTGCGCCAGTCATCATGAAGGTCATCAGGGCATAGGAACCGATGCCGCAGATCATGCCGGTGACGAAACGCTGCGTGCGGACGATTTCCGACAGCGGCCTTACCGATTCGACATGGGCGGCGGCTGCCTTGGGGTCGGGCAGTTTCAGAAACGCCAGAATGGCGATCGAAACGAGGCCGAGCGGAACGAGCGCCAGAAAAGCGCCGGCAAAAGTGACCGGCGCAAGCAGGTCCTTGCCGAAGATGGCAAGCTGCGGCCCGACGATGGCGGAAATGATGCCGCCGGCGAGTATCCAGGAGATCGCCTTCGGCTTGTAAAAGGATGGAGAGGCGTCGGCTGCGGCGAAACGGATCTTCTGTGTAAAGCCGCCGGAAATGCCGATCAGCAGGAGGCCGATGGCAAATAGCCAGAAATCCGAACGGAAGAGCGCTACGGCGGCAATGCCGCCGCCGATGGAGCACATCAGCGCACCGACCATAAAACCTGCCTTGCGGCCAAGGAAGCGGGATGCAGCCGCCACGCAGATCGCGCCAAGCGCAACGCCGATATTGAAGCCGGTGAGAGGCGCGGTCGCCAGCGACTTGTCCGCGCCGAGCAACTGATAGCCGGCAAGTGCGCCGACCGAAAAGCTCAGGGGCGCAGCCGATCCCATGATCGCCTGCGCGACGGTGAGGAGAAAGACGTTGCGCTTCGCCTCGTCCAGTTGAACTTCAAGTCCGGGGACGGAAACCGCGCTCATCTCTTCCTCACCTTGTTTTACTTCAGCGTTTTGCCTCGCCGCGCACCTGCTTGGCAATGCGGTCCAGAACCGCATTCACCAGCTTGGGCTCGTCATGCTCGAAGAAAGCACGGGCGATTTCAACATATTCCGTGACGATGACGGCGACCGGCACATCCTTGCGCTCCAGAATCTCGAAAGTGCCTGCACGCAGGATGGCGCGCACGGTGGCATCGAGGCGCGACAGCGGCCAGTCTTCCAGAAGGGCGGAGCGAACCAGCGGGTCGATCTTGGTCTGATCGCGGACAACGCCGGAGACGATGGAACGGAACCAGGACGGGTCGGCTTTCAGATAGGTGTCGCCGTCGACTTCCTGCCCGAGACGGTGCGCCTCATATTCGGCCACGACTTCCATAACGCCGGTTCCGCCGACATCCATCTGGTAAAGCGCCTGCACGGCCGCAAGGCGGGCCGCGCCGCGCTGGTTGGCGGGCTTTACCGAAGGCTGGCGCGGTTCGCCGCCATTTTCAACATTCGACATGCGTTCAGCCACCCAGTTTTTTCTTCAGCTCGATCATCGTCAGCGCCGCACGCGCCGCGAAACCGCCCTTATCCTTGTCGGAACGACGCACGCGTGCCCATGCCTGCTCGTCATTCTCGACGGTGAGGATGCCGTTGCCGATCGGCAGCGATTCGCTGACGGCGAGATCCATCAGGGCGCGGGAGGATTCGTTGGAGACGATGTCGAAGTGGTAGGTCTCGCCACGGATTACCATGCCGAGCGCAACGAAACCGTCATATTCCGTGCCGTCATTGTCAGCACCATCAAGCGCCATGGCGATGGCGGCGGGGATTTCCAGCGCGCCGGGAACGGTAATGACGTCATAGGTGGCGCCGGCCTCATCGAGCGCGAATTTCGCGCCTTCGAGAAGGGCATCCGCCATATCGTCGTAAAAACGTGCTTCCACGATAAGAAGATGGGGTTTGGACATGATATTTTCCTGAAAAGCTTAATGCCGGATCATACCGGCTTTTGCGGCGGTCAAACCACGGCTGGCCATTTTTGGCAAGTAATTTCATGTGTCAGCGGCGCAAGAGGCCGCGTTTGCGGGGCATTTGGCCGGGTTTCACGCCTTCCGGCGCGGCTTCGCGTCAATCAGGTTTTCTGGAAGGCGAGATGGACGCCAAGCCCCATCAGCACCGTTCCGGCAGCGCGGCGAGCGAGCACCTGCACCGCGCCGGAACGCTTCAAACGCCCGACCATGGCGCCCGCCAGAAGTACGCCGACAAGATCGGCCGAGGAAAAAATGAAATTGACGGCAATGCCGAGGATCAGCAATTGCAGCCAGACCGGAAAGGCCGCCGCAGGGTCCACGAATTGCGGGAGGAAGGCCAGAAAAAACAGCGCCGTCTTCGGATTGAGAACATCGACGATGATGCTGTCGATAAAGGCGCGGCGGGCCGATTTCGGCTCGATGGTCAGATTGACCGCCTCGCCTTCAAGCTTGCTGCGCAGCATCGAGAAGCCGAGCCAGACGAGATACAGCGCGCCGCAGAGCTTCACGGCGAGATAAAGCCACGGGACGGCCTGAAACAGTACCGAAAGCCCTGCCGCAGAGGCAAAAATGTGGAAATAGCAGCCGACATGGATACCAAGCACCGCCATCAGCCCGGCAAACCGGCCGCGCGCCATGGTCTGCGCCGCCGCATAAAGCATGGCCGGACCGGGAATATAGGCGAACAAGGCGGTGGTTATGAAAAAGGCTGTCAGCAGTTCGAAGGACGGCATGATGTATTTCCCCTACCCCGTTTGGCTCGCGGTCGATATCAAACGGCCTAAAAAGTCTTATAGCGTTTCCGGCTTCATCGAAAGCGGGTGCTTGAGAACAATTGCAATATGCCGCGATTTCAGGTGTTGGCCACTCCCCTTTCCGTCATTCCGGCCTCGAGCCGGAATCCAGTCGACGCGCGTCTGCGCGGCGGGAAAAGTTCTTTCAGCCCAAAGACTTGGGCTGGCTGGATTCCGGCTCAAGGCCGGAATGACGGAGGAGGCGTCGGTGCGTCATCCTCTCCAAAGCATCGCCACATTACGCCGACGGAAATTCCGCAAGCCTTGCGGCATAACGCGCCATGGTATCGACTTCGAAATTCACGAAATCGCCCGGCTGGCGTTCGCCCCATGTGGTGACGGTCAGCGTGTGGCGGATCAGCAGCACGTCGAAATCCGTGCCTTCGACGGCGTTGACGGTCAGCGAGGTGCCGTCGAGCGCCACGGAACCCTTGGGCGCCACGAATTTCGCCAGATGCTCCGGCGCGCGCAGGCGAATGCGCACCGCCTCCCCTTCCGGCTCCACCGAAAGGATTTCCGCCCTGCCATCGACATGGCCGGAAACGATGTGGCCGCCAAGCTCATCGCCGATCTTGAGCGCCCGCTCCAGATTGACGTGGGTGCCCTTTTGCCAGCCGGCAATCGTCGTCAGGCGCAGCGCCTCTTCCCAGGCCTCGACCTCGTACCAGCGCTCATTGCTGCCGTCTTCCGGCAGTCTCGTCACCGTCAGGCAGACGCCGCCATGGGAGATCGATGCGCCCATATCGATGGTCTTGGGATCGTAATTGGTCGCCACCCGCAGACGCACGCCTTCCGCCAGGGCTTCCAGCTCGGAAACGGTTCCAACGTCGGTGACAATTCCGGTAAACATCAAATCGGCCTTTCATAATCGAAGCAGCGATCCGGCCCATAGGCGGTTTCGCTGACCAGAGCATAGTCGCCCGGAATATCGGCACGGTTGAGCGGCGTTTCAATGCCGCCCTCACCGATCACGACCGGGCTTTCGAACAGCATGATACGGTCCACCAGCCCGGCTTCAAGGAATGATTTTGCGGCAAAGGCGCCGCCTTCGACCAGAAGTTCCGACATGCCGCTTTCGGCGAGGATGTGGAGGAGGTTTTCGAGGGTTGTCGCTTCGAGAATCTGGACGCCAGCGTCGGTGAGGAGTTGGCGTCGGTGGTCGCGGTTACCCCCCTCTGCCCTGCCGGGCATCTCCCCCTCAAGGGGGGAGATCGGCAAGGGGCTGTCCGCTCGGTCAAATTGCGCTTGTGGTGCACCCTCTCTGGCCGTCGATGCAGGGCGGAGCGGCGCTCCATCGATCTCCCCCCTTGAGGGGGAGATGCCCGGCAGGGCAGAGGGGGGTATCGCCGCAACGATCACCGGCACCTCCCGCGCAGTCCTCACCAGCTTCGATGTCAGCGGCAACTCAAAATGCCGATCCAGCACGATGCGAACCGGCGAGCGATCCTCGAGACCAGCTATTCGCACCGTCAGTTCCGGATCGTCAGCAATCGCCGTGCCAATCCCCACAAGAATGCAATCGCAACGCGCCCGAAGTTCATGCACGGCATGGCGCGCCTCGGGACCGGTAATTGCTACCTGCCCCTCACCTTTCCTGCCAATCATGCCATCGGCGGAAACGGCAAGTTTCAGAATCACATGCGGGCGTTTTTTCACCTGACGCGTGAGGTAACCGGCCAGCGCCCTCTTACCCTCATCCCGCAACAGGCCGGTTTCCACGAGAATGCCGGCATCCCGTAAAATCGTATAACCACGGCCGGAAACGCGCTCGTCCGGATCATCCACCGCCACCACGACGCGGGCGACGCCGTATTCCACCAGGGCATTGGCGCAGGGCGGGGTCTTGCCCCAGTGGGAACAGGGTTCGAGCGTCACATAGGCGGTCGCGCCGCGTGCCGCCTCGCCGGCGATTTCCAGCGCCTGCCGTTCGGCATGCGGGCGGCCGCCAATGGCGGTCACGGCTTCGGCGATGATTTGCCCGTCTTTGACGAGCACGCAGCCGACGGAGGGATTGGTAAGCGTCTGGCCCTGATGGCGGAGAGAAACCTCGATTGCCCGGGCCATGAATCTTTCGTCATCGGCGCGGGTGGTCACGGCTAGACTCCGGCGTCCGTATCGCGGGCGATCTTGGCGTTGATTTCGGCGATGACGTTTTCGAAATCCTCGGCATGGCTGAAATCGCGATAGACCGAGGCGTAACGCACGAAGGCCACGTCATCGAGGCTCTTCAGTGCTTCGAGAACCTGCAGGCCGATTTCTTCCGAGGGAATTTCCGTCTCGCCCGAACTTTCCAGGCGACGAACGATGCCGGAGACGGCGCGCTCGATCCGGTCACGGTCGACCGGGCGCTTGCGCAGCGCGATCTCGAAGGATCGCACCAGCTTTTCCCGGTCGAAGGGCAGCTTACGGCCGCTTTTCTTGATGACCATCAGCTCGCGCAGTTGCACGCGCTCATAGGTCGTGAAGCGGCCGCCGCAATCGGGGCAGATGCGCCGCCGGCGGATGGAGGTATTGTCCTCCGCCGGACGCGAGTCCTTGACCTGCGTGTCTTCAGAACCGCAAAAAGGGCAGCGCATCTTCGTCCTTTCTCTTACATGTACGGATACATGGGGAAACGGTCCGTCAGGCCGACGACCTTTTCACGCACCGCAGCTTCGACGGCGGCGTTGCCCTCATCCGAATTGGCAACCTTCAGACCATCGAGAACCTCGACGATCAGCTTGCCGATTTCGCGGAATTCCGCTTCCTTGAAACCGCGCGTCGTGCCGGCTGGCGTGCCGAGACGGACACCGGAGGTGACGAAGGGCTTTTCCGGATCGAAAGGAATGCCGTTCTTGTTGCAGGTGATGTAAGCGCGGCCGAGCGCTGCTTCCGCGCGCTTGCCGGTGGCGTTCTTCTTGCGAAGATCGACCAGCATCAGGTGGTTATCGGTGCCGCCGGAGACGACATCCAGACCGCCTTCGACCAGCGTTTCGGCCAGCGCCTTGGCGTTCTTGACGACCTGAGCGGCATAGTCCTTGAATTCCGGCTTCAGAGCTTCACCGAAGGCGACCGCCTTGGCGGCGATGACATGCATCAGCGGGCCGCCCTGCAGACCGGGGAAGACGGCCGAGTTGAACTTCTTGGCCAGATCCTCGTCATTGGTGAGGATCATGCCGCCGCGCGGGCCGCGCAGCGATTTGTGCGTGGTGGTGGTGGCGACATGGCAGTGCGGGAACGGCGACGGATGCTGGCCACCGGCGACGAGGCCGGCGATGTGGGCCATGTCGACCATCAGATAGGCGCCGACTTCATCGGCGATCTCGCGGAAACGCTTCCAGTCCCAGACACGCGAATAGGCGGTGCCGCCGGCGAGAATGAGCTTCGGCTTGTGTTCCTTGGCCTTACGCTCCACCTCGTCCATGTCGAGCAGGTTGTCGCCTTCACGCACGCCGTAGGAGACGACATTGAACCACTTGCCGGACATGTTGACCGGCGAACCATGCGTCAGGTGGCCTCCCGAGTTCAGATCGAGACCCATGAAGGTATCGCCCGGCTGCAGGAGCGCGAGGAACACGGCCTGGTTCATCTGCGAACCGGAGTTCGGCTGCACGTTGGCGAAGTTGACGCCGAACAGCTTCTTGGCGCGTTCGATGGCGAGTTCTTCAGCGATGTCGACGAACTGGCAGCCGCCGTAATAACGCTTGCCCGGATAACCTTCCGCATATTTGTTGGTCATGATCGAACCCTGCGCTTCGAGCACGGCGCGGGAAACGATGTTTTCCGAGGCGATCAGTTCGATCTCGTGGCGCTGGCGTCCCAGTTCCTTCTCGATCGCGCCAAAAATTTCCGGATCGACATCGGCAAGCGGACGGGAGAAGAAAGCATCTGTGTTCGACATGGTGAAGGCTCCTGAAACAGTAATGCGATGGCGTCTTAGCGCCCTGCCCCGACAAGAGCAATACGGGCAGCGAGATTTGCCCGTCAAACTGCGACGTTGCGACAAAAAACGACAGTTGTTTTTTTAAAGTAGCGGTGAGAGGAGAAAAAGCCGCACGCAGCGGGGAGGATCAGACTTGTGAGGAAAGGCGACAAGCTTTCCTCCCGTCATGCCGGTCCCCGGAACAAGCCCGAGGATGATCCGGCATCCAGCCACGGCGCGTCTGCGCCGTGAAAAGACTCTCTCGCGATCAAGGACTTGATCGCACTGGACCCCGGATCAGGCCCGGGGTGACGGCGTATGAGGGCTACGCCGCACCCGGCGAAGCGCGGCCTTCATTCGTGGTAAGAAACTGACAGCAAAGCCGGATCAGTTGCGCGGCAACAGATCGTCATCCACCGGGCCGGCGGGCTGTTCCATGCCGCTCGTGGTGTTGAGCGCCAGTTCGGCATTGCCGTCCTTTTCATAGATGTCGTCGCGGAACTGCACCACGCCGTCCTTCGCCGACCAGGCGGTGATGTAGACGAAATAGACCGGGATTTCCTGCGCCAGCTTGATCGGCGTGTTGACGCGGGTGGCGATGACGCGTTCCATTTCCTGACGCGACCAGCCGGGCGTGTCGCGCAGCAGCCAGCTCGTCAGGTCGCGCACGTTCTGCACGCGCACGCAGCCGGAGGATTCGAAACGCATCAGCTTGTTGAACAGGCCCTGCTGCGGCGTGTCGTGCATATATTCGTTGTTCGGATTGTGGAAGTTGATCTTCGTGGACGACATGGCGTTGATCTTGCCGGGGTCCTGACGGAACATCAGGTTCGGCGCCTTGGGCGCGAACCAGTCGACTGCGGTCGGCGAAACTTCCTGTCCCTTGCCGTCGATGAGGCGGATGTTGTTCCGCTCCAGATAGGTCGGGTCCTTCTGCATCAGCGGCACGATGTCCTTTTCGACGATCGAGCGCGGCGCTGTCCAGTAAGGGTTGAGGATGACCTCGTAAATCTTGGAATTGATGACATGGGTCGGGCGGCTGGCGCGGCCGACAACGGCCGTGTTGCGCAGCACGACGCGTTCATTTTCAACGGCTTCGATGGCGGCGGCAGGAATGTTCACCATCAGGTGACGCTGGCCGAGATCGCCGGACATGGACTGGATGCGAACGAGGTTGGTCTGCAGCTGCGCCAGACGGATCTGCGCGGAAACATTGAGCGCCTTCGTGGTGTATTCGCCGCTGACGCCATCGGCCGGAAGGCCATGACGGGCCTGAAAACGCTTCAGCGCGCCATCGACGTAACTATCGAAGGCGCTGGAAATGCCGGCTTCGCGCGGCAGGTCGCCAGACACCATCAGTCGCTGGCGAAGCGCCTGCACGGAAGGATCCGAGACGCCGATCTGGAGACGCTGCTGGGACGCGGGCACTTCCGGCCAGCCGCCATTCTGCACGATCTGCTGATATTGCATGATCGCCTGCTGCATGTAGACCGGCGCTTCGCGTCCGAGAACCGGATTGTTGGAAACGACGCCCACGGCCGAACGCGACGTATTGGCGTCGAACTGGTCATCCCAGTTGCCGCGGCGCGAAGAGCCCATGAGATCGTTGAGCGCGTTCTGCGCAAAGGCCGGCGCGGCAAGCGCGGCGGCGCCAACGGAAACGGCCGAACGCAGAAGCGCGCGGCGCGATACGGAATCGGAAACGGATTTCTTTGTCATTCT
This sequence comes from Agrobacterium sp. D14, assembly GCF_001526505.1. NCBI lineage: Bacteria > Pseudomonadati > Pseudomonadota > Alphaproteobacteria > Hyphomicrobiales > Rhizobiaceae > Agrobacterium > Agrobacterium sp. D14. Next base: position 155,180 of record NZ_ASXX01000001.1, on the reverse strand, counting down.
ACCTACCAGCCACTCTCTTCGGCATTCTGAACAATGCCTAAATCAATATGATTAACAAACACGTACAACGTGCCTGCCGGCCGGGATTACCTGATAAGCATGATCAGGGTGCTGGTGTCTGGCAGTACAATCGGCACTTGCCGCAACAACAGGAGAAAAAGCCGGCTCCTTAGACTTGCGCGTCCCATATCAATATGGCCGATTCGTGTCACGGCCCTCTTCTCACGAAGCTGTGTTCCCCTGAAAAACAGGGCGAAGGCTTTGCGGATGGTCGGGCTTGACAGGCAGAGAAGCGTGGCGCCAGGGCGCGGAATCCGCAAGCCGGGAGCAAAGGATAACCGCGCCGTCTTCAATGCTGCGAGCTACGCCGGACACGCCTCACAGTTCCTCTGGAATCAGGCGCTCCCCGAGCAACAACGGCAGGATGAAACTGCATAACGAACCATGCTTGCCGCTCCGAATTTGGTGCGGCAAGCTTTCTTTATTACGTCCATGCCTTCTAAGCACGTAATAGACCGAGATCGCTAACGGCCGAATTTCATAGGGTGGCGGTGGAGGCTTACGGACAAGTCCACCGTGTCCAGTAACGGGGTCGATGAAAAGGCGCCATGTTCTGTTGGCCGTTGTCCTCGCAGCCGCCTTTTCACACACCCCGCAACACGCGGGGTTTTTATTCTTCACCGGATTTTCCGATTCGCTTGGCCCAGTACGTAATATGGCCGCGTCCAACGAACACTGCACTAACGCATATAATGGCCATGAGCATGAGTAGACCCGCCACCGGTAACGTCCCGAGAGCGGTTGCTTTAATTCCAAACAATTCAATTGTGAGTGAGTTACTGGAGTCTTCCATGCGCGCACCTCTGCTTAAAAAAGTAAAACAAGAGGTCGCTGCTCGCTGCGCAATTTCATCCGAATCGCAGGACTATGCAATAGCAACGATGCAAACAGGGCGATGTTCGTTAACCAGCATTTAACTAATTTCTCCGCAAGGCCCTGATATCATTGAGTAATCTTTGATGTTAGCAAGTTTGGCTTGCGTGGCAAAAAACGCTAAACAGGGAACTATCCACAACCCTTGAGCGGCACTTTACTATCACCTACAGTAAACTACTGATTAAACTTGCTAATTTTTGCACGAGATTTGCATTGCCACATCAAGGTTCTGAACGCTTAGTTGTGTTTCCTTGGTGTCGTTGCGGCTAACGCTTGGCCGGTTACTCTGATACGCGATACGGGCCGCGCTCATCGGCGTCTCGCAGCCGATCATCCACGGAGCGATTCCGATTCGCGGCCAATGTGACCGACGATGGTTGCGCTTCCATGATTAGGCATGGCGCTTAGCTTTCATTGTTTTAGGTTTCTTCCGGCCAATCTTCAGGGTGAAAGAGGGCGCGGTGCCGTGACCTGCCTCTTCCAGCCATTTCTTGACCTTATCGCCGTTGAGTACGAGACATATCTTCTCGTCGTAGCACTCGCCGGGAATTTCTTCTTGGGGTATCCGGATTCAGGATTCAGATGGGCTAGCACAGTGCAAGTATGGTGCTTGTCTGGTGCCTCATCGTAAGACGCTGAATAATTGGGATAACCCTTCGGTTTCTCCTTCATGTGAGGTGTCTGGTGTTTGGTGAAGGTTGGCACCCAAAGAAAGGTCTCTCCACATACCTCATAGACCTTGATGAGGCCTGCATTGTGCAAGCTTGGGGCGGAATTCCATTTTCCCTTCGGGGTCGCAAAGACACCATAGGCCGATAAAGAACAGACGCGCCTCATATGGCAACTCGCCTAATTCCTCGTTCATAAAGAAGCTGGTTTTTTGTTGCGGGCGCGACTCATGACGTCGCCTTACAACCTCTATTCATGCAATACGGGTGATAAAATTCCACATCGCAACACTTTCACTATTAGACGCCAACACATCTTTCGGTTTTTCGTCGGGGACTAGGCGTGTTGGCAACCCAGCCCCTTGCCAGCACAATGATTCAGCTCCTAAATTGCCGCAACTAAAAGTTATCCCCAGCCACAAGGTGACCGGTGCAGCACATCGACCCAACAGCAGCCCGTATTGCGAGAGATGATGAAAAACGTCGCCGTGAGAAGGAAAAAAGGCTTGAATCACGGATGGGGAAAGACGTGAAGGCGATATTCAGGGATGCCGCAGGAAAAGGTGAAAAAGGCGACATGAAGACGACCTATGCCGTTCACAAAGCTTCCGCGAAGCATCCGCGCAAGGTTCTTTGAGTTGGATTTCGGAGGCTATCCATTTCAACATGTCTGCGACATCGCGCCGATCATGGGTGAAGATGGGATCGTGCAGGCACTGATGCCGCAAGATCGATACGCGAAGCGCGACCTGTACCCGCTAAATAAGTATGGCTCTGGCCCATTTTGTAAATTCAAGATACCGCCCACCTACCCTCACCCCGGCGTGTATCTGCTCACCGTGGGCGATGACATCCGGTATATCGGGGAGACGAATAACCTCTCCCGCCGCTACAACATGGGCTACGGCACCATCTCTCCAAAGAACTGCTACAAAGGCGGACAGGAGACGAATGTGCGGATGAATAACCTAATCTATAATTCTGCGTTGTCTGGCGAGGTGATTTCACTTTGGTTTCATCAGACAACAGACTTTAAAGCCCTTGAGGTAGCTTTGCGCCTCGCGCGCCGCGCTCCATGGAACCGCGTTTAAGACCGCCTTGCTACCATCGCGTCCACCGATGCCTTCAAACGGGCTATTGAGTGGATACGAAAACGCAAAGCGCTGGACGATGCAGAGAAGGCGTTGCAGGATAACGAATAGCAGATGGGCGCTACACGGAGTGAGACCGTGAGCGCCCAAATTTTACCGCTGGAGATCGGTCAATTTTTTAGGCACGCAAGTGTCACGCAACGGCGTGGTTTCGGGTGCATCGCTATGCACTCGCGTGCCAGTTAGTGATTGCTAATAACGAAGCAGAAACAATCCGCTAAGTCATTACAAACGATAAGCTATGCTATCGTTCCAGAAGCGGTCGAGGCGCTGCAGCAGCTTGTTCATTTCGGAGAACTCGCCGGTGCCGATGCCGCCGACCTTTTCGATCGAGCCGACGTGGCGTTCATAAAGGCGGGCAACCGTTTCGGCGATTTCCTGGCCCTTTTCCGTCAGGCTGATGCGGACCGAGCGACGGTCGACACGCGAGCGCTGGTGGTTGATGAGACCGAGATCGACCAGCTTCTTGACGTTGTAGGAGACGTTCGAGCCGAGGTAATAACCACGCGAACGAAGCTCGCCGGCCGTCAGTTCGGAATTGCCGATGTTGAACAGCAGCAGGGCCTGAACGGCGTTGACGTCATCGCGACCCTGACGGTCGAATTCATCCTTGATGACATCGAGGAGGCGGCGGTGGAGACGTTCCACCAGGTGCAGCGACTCCATGTAGAGCGAGCGGATGGTATCTTCATGTGCATCGGCAACAACGGCCTGGGGCTTAACTTTGCTATTGATCATGACTGCCTCACTGTTTTGTTTGGCGGTGTGTTTGTTTGTCTCCCGCCTTGAGTGAGAACCTAATCAATGCGCATAAAATTCTACTTAAAAGCTACGATTAACAAATGGTTACCTGCATTTTCCCCGGAGGGCCCAACTTGTGGCGAAGCGGGAATGGTTGAAGGTCATCTATTATAAATCAATGACTTAGCCATGAAATGCGGCCCAAAATCAGGCCGAATTGCTTTATTCTTATGGTAAATCAATTCTTGCGCGTTCTTCATTCTGGCGCTGATCCAGCCAGAAAGCGACCAGGAATAGTATATAAATGGTTGCCACAAGGCCGTGCATGACGGGTACGAGCGTGTTGGCGCCGAAGATATGCGGCCACACCTTATACATGGCGATCTGCGCACCCGCGCCCATGACCCACATGACCGCGCCCCAGGAGGCCCCGAGCCAGAGACCGAGTGCTGCGACAGGAAAAATAACCGCCAGCGCGCTGCCGGCCACGCGCCAGGGCAGGTTCAGCATATCGAACCGCCCATGGCCCCCGAGCGAATATCCCGTCAGCATCGCCCAATATTGCAGGCCGAACCAGAAACAGGAAACCGCGACCAGCCTCATGAAGACCAGAAAGAGGATTTCCGTAAGCGGGCGTTTCGGCAGAGGTTGAGAATCAGGTTCCATGGCCGGAAGATACGGTCTCGACGAACGGGCGACCAGCCCATATTGAATCCCACCGCCTGCCTTGTCAAAGCATCATCGTCATCGCAGGACGCCGATGAGGGAAGATTGTCGCATTCGCATGGGCCAAGCTTCATGCTATGCAGCTTTCCAAATTTGATCGAAGGACATTCTTACATGCAGGACAAAACGCATCTGGTCGACGAGATCACCGGCCATCGTCGCATGCGGCGCAATCGCAAGGCGGATTGGACGCGCCGTCTGGTGCAGGAAAGCCGCCTCACCGTCGACGATCTCATCTGGCCGGTCTTCATCGTGCCGGGCAGCAATATTCTCGATCCCATTCCGGCGATGCCGGGCGTCAACCGGATGAGCGTCGACAAACTGGTCGAAGCCGCGAAAGAGGCCGCCGATCTCGGCATTCCGGCAATCGCGACCTTCCCGAACATCGAAATGGAACTGCGCGACGAGACCGGTTCCAACGCGCTCGAGGCGAATAATCTCATCAATCAGGCGACCATCGCCGTCAAGAAAGCCGTTCCCAATATCGGCATGATCACCGATGTCGCGCTCGATCCCTTCACCAGCCACGGCCATGACGGCATTCTGCGCGGCGACGAGATCGTCAATGACGAGACGGTGGAACAGATCGTCAAGGCGGCGATCCTTCAGGCGGAAGCCGGATCGGACATTATTTCTCCGTCGGAGATGATGGATGGCCGTATCGGCGCCATCCGTCGCGGCCTCGATGCCGCCGGACACCAGAATGTCGGCATCATGTCCTATGCGACGAAATTCGCTTCCGGTTATTACGGCCCCTATCGCGAGGCCATCTCCACGGCCGGCCTGCTGAAGGGCGACAAGAACAGCTATTACATCAGCCCCGCAAATGGCATGGAGGCGATCCGCGACGCAGCCCTCGACGTGGAGGAAGGTGCCGATATGCTGATGGTCAAGCCCGGCCTGCCCTATCTCGACATCTGCTGGCGGCTGAAGGAGAATTTCGGCCTTCCGACCTTCGCCTATCAGGTCTCCGGCGAATATACCCAGATCAAGGCTGCCGCCATGAATGGCTGGATCGACGGCAATCGGGTGATGATGGAAACGCTTCTCTGTTTCAAGCGCGCGGGTTGCGATGGCGTTCTGACCTATTTCGCCATCGAGGCCGCACGCAAACTCGCGAAGGGCTGAAGGCCCGCACTTATTGTATTCGGTCGTTTTCTTCCCATATTGTCTGCTGACACGGCACTCATGCCGCGCTGTCATGCCTTCTCAGGAGAAAACGACCGATGAGCCTCGACCAGAACCCCACTTATGCCGCACCGGATGACTGGCGCGCCTATAGCGGCGTCCTGAGCCGGCGGGTCTTCGCGTTCCTGATCGATTATGCGATCGTTCTCCTGCTGTGCATTCCGGCCGCGGTCATCGTCTTCTTCCTTGGCGTGATTACCCTCGGCCTCGGCTTCTTCCTCTATCCGGCGCTGTTCGTCATCGTTGCGGTGCTTTATTTCGGCATGACGCTCGGCGGCCCCTCGCAGGCGACCCCCGGCATGCGGGCGATGGGGATAGCCATGGCGCGGATGGACGGACGGCGAATCGATTTCCTGCTGTCGACCGTTCACATCGTGCTTTTCTGGGTCATCAACTCGGTTTTGACGCCGCTGATCCTGCTTGCAGGCCTGTTTACCGAGCGTTCGCGCCTCGTTCACGACTTCCTGCTCGGCACCGTCATCGTCAGAACGCGCTGATATTGCGGAAAGCCACGCAAACGTGGCTTTCAAACCCCGCAAATGCCGCATCTCGCAGTTGACGTTTTCCGGCATTTTGCCATTCTGTGACATTATGCATGTCGCTTGAAGCGCCGCCGCCAACCCCGTGAAATCGCGGCGCGCTTTCATAACAGACGCAGGAGGCGATCACGGTTCGATGAACACGCAGGCGACGCCCTCTCCCCAATTCTATCTTACGGCGCCGGCCACCTGCCCCTATCTGCCGAACCAGATGGAGCGGAAGGTCTTCACCCATCTGGTCGGCCCGCGCGCTTCGGAAATGAACGATCTTCTGACCCAGGGCGGTTTCAGGCGCTCGCAGAACATCGCCTATCGCCCGGCCTGCGAAAACTGCCGCGCCTGCGTCTCCGTGCGTATCCTGACCGAACAGTTCCAGCCGACGAAATCGATGCGGCGCGTTCTTGCCGCCAACAGGGATGTCGTCGCCACCGTTCACGCCGCCGAGCCCTCCACCGAACAATTCGCCCTGTTTCGCCGTTATCTCGACCACCGCCACCAGTCGGGCGGCATGTCCGACATGTCGGCGCTGGACTATGCGATCATGGTGGAAGACACGCATGTGAACACCCGCATCATCGAATATCGCGTGCGCGAGCCCGGCTCCGGCATCGATTCCAGCAAGCGCGGCGAACTTCTGGCCGTGGCGCTCAGCGATGTGATGAGCGATGGCCTGTCGATGGTCTATTCCTTCTTCAATCCCGATCTGGAAAAACGCTCGCTCGGCACCTTCATGATCATCGATCACATTACCCGCACCCGCGCCCTTGGCCTGCCGCATGTCTATCTCGGCTACTGGGTCGATGGTTCGGAAAAGATGGGTTACAAGACCCGCTACCATCCGCAGGAGCATCTGACGCCGCGCGGGTGGGAGGTTTATGCGCCGGAAGAAAAGTAACCCGCGTTTGGAAGTGTCATAACGATAACCTCCGGAAATCGTACATTGTATACGAATTTCAGCCATGTTATAACGATTGTTATAACAGGAGTTATCACCATGAACATTACGATCCGCAAAATCGGCAATTCCGAAGGCATCATCATTCCGAAGGAAGTTCTGGATCGCATGGGTCTCAAGGCCGGCGACGCGCTGGAACTCAGAGAAACTGCCGGCAATATCGAACTCGTTCCCGAGCATGCGGAACTGAGAGAACAGCTTGAAGCCGCCCGGCGTGGTATGAAAAAATACCATACAGCTCTGAGAGAACTTGCCAAGTGAGCAATATAAAGTGGCTCTCCCGTGTCGCCATCGAAGTTATACATCAAGAGCAATTAGCCGAACACGGTGGCTTGCCGGGCCTAAAGGATGAAAACGCACTCGAGGCAGCTTTGGCGCGTCCATTGCACAAAGCTGCCTATGGAGAAGAGGAACCGCTGAAACTCGCCGCCGCTTATCTTTACGGTATAGCGCGCAACCATCCCTTTTCCGACGGTAACAAACGCACGGCTTTTCTCGCCGCCTACACCTTCCTTTTTATCAACGGACTTGAAGTCGTTGCCGAGCAAGCGGACATCGTGGCTTTTGTTCTTGATGTCGCAGCAGGTGAGATCGATGAGGACGGCGCATACCGTTTTCTCAAAGATCACACTATCCCGCTCCATTGAACAGAAACGCCGCATATCGTTTCGATACGCGGCGTTTCATCGATAACCTGTCAATACCGGACGGCTTTACCCACCAAACTTCCCGCTGCGCGGAAAGCCCTTCGGCACGGTGCGGCCCGCTGTTGCGCGGTCGGCCAGCCATTCGCGCAGTTCTTCACCCACCTTGTTGAAGAGACGCCCGGCCGTGTCGGACCATGACAAGCCTTCGGCAAGCGCGAAACATTTAACGTCGACAACGCCGCCATCCTTGTAGCGCTGCAGGCGCACGCCCTTGCCGCGCGACATTTCCGGCACCTGCGCCAGCGGGAAGGCCAGGAGCTTGCGGTTTTCGCCAACGACGGCGACATGGTCGCCCGTGACCGGCACGGCGAGCTTGGCTTCATCGGGCATCGAGACATTCATGATCTGCTTGCCCTTGCGGGTATTCGCGACCATTTCGCTCTCGGGCACGATGAAACCGTTGCCGGCCGTGGAGACGAGCAGCAGCTTGCGTGACGGATCGTGTACGAAGGCGGTCAGGATGTCCTGATCGTTTTCCATGTCGACCATGATGCGGATAGGCTCGCCGTGGCCGCGACCGCCCGGCAGCTTGTCTGCGCCGAGCGTATAGGCCTTGCCGCCTGTCGTCAGCAGCAGCAGCTTGTCGGTCGTCTGCGCAGGGAAAGCGAGTTTCGGGCCGTCGCCTTCCTTGAAGGTGAGCGACGAGGTGTCGGACATGTGCCCCTTCAGCGCCCGGATCCAGCCCTTCTGCGAGATGACGATGGTGACCGGTTCTTTCTCGATCATCGCCTGCTGGATGGCCTCGATATCAGCATCCGGCGCATCCGCGAACTGCGTGCGGCGGCGGCCGATCTCGGTTGCCTTGGCATATTTCTTTTTGACCTCGCCGATTTCCCAGGCGACGGTCTGCCATTGCTTGTCATCGGAAGCGAGCAGCGCCTCGATCTCGGCCTTCTCATTGCTGAGGTCGTCGAACTCCTTACGGATTTCGAATTCCTCGAGCTTGCGCAGGTTGCGCAGCCGCATGTTGAGGATGGCTTCGGCCTGGTTGTCGGTGAGCGACCACTTGGCCATCATCACCTGTTTCGGCTCATCCTCCTCGCGGATGATGCGGATGACCTCATCGAGATTGAGATAGGCGACGAGCAGGCCGCCCAGGATTTCCAGCCTGCGGTCGATGGCCGCCAGACGGTGGCGGGAACGGCGGACCAGCACGTCCTTGCGATGCGCCAACCACTCGCTCAGCACCTCGTTCAGCGCCATCACCTTCGGCACCTTGCCGAGCGACAGCACGTTCATGTTGAGCGGCAGGCGGCTTTCGAGGTCGGACAGGCGGAACAGCGATTCCATCAGCAGCGTCGCATCGACGGTACGGCTCTTCGGAACCAGCACGATGCGCACGTCTTCGGCCGATTCGTCGCGAATATCCTCGAGAAGCGGCAGCTTGCGGGCAATCAGCAGCTCGGCGATCTTCTCGATCAGGCGCGATTTCTGCACCTGGAAGGGAATTTCGGTGATGACGATCTGGTAACCGCCGCGGCCGAGATCTTCCGTCTCCCATTTGGCGCGCACGCGGAAACCGCCACGACCGGTCTTATAGGCATCGAGAATATTCTCGCGGCTTTCGACGATCACGCCGCCGGTCGGCAGGTCGGGGCCGGGAATGAATTCCACCAGCTTTTCCACCGTCGCATCGGGATGCTTGATGAGGTAAAGCGCCGCGTCGCAAAGTTCATGGGCGTTATGCGGCGGGATCGAGGTCGCCATGCCCACCGCAATGCCGGAGGCGCCATTGGCGAGCAGATTGGGGAACGCGCCCGGCAAGACGACCGGTTCCTCGTCTTCCTCGTTATAGGTGGCGCGGAAATCCACCGCATCCTCGCCGATGCCCTCGAGCAGCAGCGCCGCAACCTCGGTCATGCGCGCTTCGGTGTAACGATAGGCGGCGGCGCCGTCGCCATCGATATTGCCGAAATTGCCCTGCCCGTCGACAATCGGATAACGCTGCGAGAAATCCTGCGCGAGACGCACCAGCGCATCATAGACCGACTGATCGCCATGCGGATGGAATTTACCGATCACGTCACCGACGATACGGGCGCATTTCTTGAAGGCCGAGTTGGGGCGAATGCCCATTTCACTCATGGCGTGAATGATGCGGCGATGAACCGGCTTCAGGCCGTCGCGCACATCCGGCAGCGCACGATGCATGATCGTGGACAAGGCGTAAGCGAGGTAGCGCTCTTCAAGCGCCGCCTTCAAATCGACCGGATGAATGTTATCGTCTCCGCCGGACGGAGGTACAAGATTTTTTCCCATGGTGCTTGACTAGCGGAAATGCCGATTCCCGGCAAGAAATTCGGGGGTCGCGCCTGTGGATGAACGCAACCCTTTCATGCGATTTTTTGTTAACCGCGTTGCAAATGCCGCAATGCCGCCGTCATGGGAATCGATCTAAATCCTATAGACCTTTGAATAATCGCGAATATAAGTATCAGCATTCGAATTCGAACACGGTACACAGCCGTACGTTGAGGGAAGAAACATCATGAGACTGAAATCCACCCGGCAGGTTCTTTTCGCGAGCGCCGCGCTTCTTACGCTTTCGGCGCCGGCTTTTGCGCTGGATGGCGGGGATGTGCTGAAGAAGATCAATGCGGCCTATGCCGCACAGGGCGGCGAGATCGCCGCCGGCTCCGTCGCCGTCAACGGCTCGACGGTGACCCTGAACAGCGTGACCTTCAACGCGGTCGCCGATCCGGCCAAGAAGATCCCGGTCGGTAATGTGACGCTCGAAGGCGTCGAGGAAAACAACGGCGGCTACAAGATCAAGAACGCCCGCTTCGATAATATCGACTACAAGCAGGAAAATGTAGAGATCAAGGCAAGCGACATCTACATGTCCGGTCTCGTCATTCCCGCAGACTCCACCACCGGCACCGTCGATGCGCTGATGTTCTACGACGAAGCACATAGCGGCCCGGTTTCCGTTTCCATCGACGGCAAGCCGGCTTTCTCGCTTGAGGAAACCAGCGCGACAATGTCGGTCAGCGATGACAAGAACTCTATCGGCTTCGAACTCGACGCTTCCGGTTTCAAGGCCGATCTCAGCGAAGTGACCGATCCTGCGACCAAGGACGCGATCGAAAAGCTGAAACTGCAGGCGCTCTCCGGCGACATGACCATGAGCGGCAGCTGGGAAGTGGCCTCCGGTACTATCGATGTTGAAGAATACGCCATCGACCTCGATGATGTCGGCCGCCTGAACATGTCGTTCGGTTTCTCCGGCTACACGCTCGCCTTCATCAAGTCGATGCAGGAGACGGTGAAGGCGCAGGCCGCCAATCCGAACAAGGAACAGGCGGACCAGGCGGCAAGCCTCGCCATGCTCGGCCTGATGCAGCAGCTCTCCTTCATCAACGCTGAAATCAGCTTCGAAGACGCCAGCATCACCAAGCGCGCCATCGACTATGCCGCAAGCCAGCAGGGCATGACGGGCGATCAGCTTGCCCAGACCATCAAGGGCATGGCCCCGATCATGATGGCCTCGCTCAACGTGCCGGAACTGCAGAACATGGTGTCGGCGGCCGTCAACGCCTATGTCGACAATCCGAAAAACTTCTCGATCACGGCGGAGCCGGAAAAGCCGGTTCCGTTCCCGATGATCATGGGCGCTGCGATGGGCGCGCCGAACACCCTGCCGAAAATGCTCGGCGTCACGGTGACGGCAAACGAATAAAACTAAAAAAGCCCCGGTCATGCCGGGGCTTTTCTTTTGCGCTCAGTGCAGCGGCGCGGCAGCACCATCCTGTTTATCGTGCAGGGCGAAGCGGTCGATCATGTGGGCGCTCGCCTCGTTGACGCCGATCACCTCGACCCGCCTGCCGGCCTTGCGGAATTTCAGGACCACCTTGTCCAGAGCGCCGACCGCGGAAATATCCCACAGATGCGCCTGGGTGACATCGATTGTCACCGCCTCAACCTCCTCGGCAAAATCGAAGGCGGCGATGAAGCTTTCCGTCGAGGCAAAGAAAATCTGGCCATCGACGCGATAAATCCGCTCCCGGCCATCGGCTGAAAGCTCCGGCCGGACATGGAAGAGTTTCGACACCTTGCCCGCGAAAAACACACCGGAGAGAAGGACGCCGGCCAACACGCCCTTTGCAAGATCGTGGGTCGCAAGCACCGTGCCGACCGTCACCAGCATGACGATGCTGGAGGATGGCGGGTTGCGGCGCAGATCGAGGATGGAGCGCCACGAGAATGTGCCGATGGAGACCATGATCATCACCGCCACCAAAGCGGCCATGGGAATGATGCGCACGAGATCATCCAGCACCAGTATGAGGAACAGCAGGAACGCGCCCGCGACGAAAGTGGACAAGCGGCCCCGACCGCCGGAACTGACATTGATGACGGACTGGCCGATCATGGCGCAGCCGCCCATGCCGCCGATGAGGGCGGAGGCGATGTTGCTCGTCCCCTGCCCGATGCATTCCCGGCTCTTGTTGCTGCCGGTATCCGTCATGTCGTCGACGATCTGTGCCGTCAGCAGCGATTCCAGAAGACCGACGGCGGCGAGCGCGACGGAATAGGGAAAGATGATCTGCAGCGTCTCGAAGGTCAGCGGCACCTGCGGCAGGGCGAATATCGGCAGCGTCGAGGGCAACTCACCGAGATCGCCGACCGTGCGGATATCCATGCCGGAAAAGACGGCGACACAGGTGAGAGCGATGATGGCGACCAGCGGCGATGGTACGATCTTCGTGACCAGCGGGAAGAGATAGATGATCGCAAGGCCGGCCGCGATCATGACGTAGGTTTCGACCGGCACGCCGATCAGCTCGGGCAATTGCGCCATGAAGATCAGGATCGCCAGCGCATTGACGAAGCCGATCATGACCGAACGCGAGACGAAGCGCATCACCCGGCCGAGTTTTACAAGGCCCGCCAGAATTTGCAGCACGCCCATGAGAATGGTGGCGGCAAAGAGATATTGCAGCCCGTGTTCCTTGACGAGCGTGACCATCAGGACGGCGGTGGCGGCGGTTGCCGCCGAGATCATGCCCGGTCTGCCACCGGTGAAGGCGGAGACGCAGGCAATCGCAAAGGAGGCGAACAATCCCACCTTCGGATCGACGCCGGCGATGACGGAAAAGCCGATGGCTTCGGGAATGAGGGCGAGTGCCACGACGATGCCGGAAAGGAGATCGCCGCGAATATTGGAAAACCACTCACGTCTGTAAGTCTGAAATCTGTTCATTTGATTTTTTCGCAAAGAATGACGCACCGGCCGGAGCCATGTCCGGTAGATTGAAATGAAATGTCGGTGCTTTGCGTTGTCTGGCGGATCGGCGGCCAGAAGAGCCACCCGGAATTTCACCGGGTCCGTGGTGAGTAACTCACCTATAAACAGCAAAAAAGCGGGCCGCAAGTTGCACGCCCGCTTTCGATGTCTGCGATCGCATGCCTCAGGCCGCTTCGCGCCCGCCATACTCCCGCATTTCTGCATCGCCCAGACGGAACTGATGGACCAGTTGCTTGAGACGCGCCGTCTCGCCCGCCAGCATGGCGCTGGCGGCATTGTTTTCCTCGACCATGGCGGCGTTCTGCTGCGTGCCCTGATCGAGATGATTGACTGCGGTGTTGATCTCGGAGAGCCCCAGCGACTGCTCTTTTGTCGCGGCGGCGATGGCTTCGATATGGTCGTTGATCGTCTTCACCGAGCCGCCAATGCGCGACAGGGCCGCGCCGGTTTCCCGCACGAAGCGCGCGCCGTCCTTCACCTCTGTACCGGAGGCATGGATAAGCAGCTTGATTTCGGCGGCGGCCTTCGCGGAGCGCTGCGCCAGCTCCCTGACCTCCTGTGCGACGACGGCAAAACCGCGCCCCGCCTCGCCTGCGCGCGCCGCCTCCACGCCGGCATTGAGCGCAAGAAGGTTGGTCTGGAAGGCAATCTCGTCGATGACGCCGATGATATTGCCGATACGGCCTGACGATTGCTCGATCTTCTCCATCGCCATGATCGTATCGACAACGAGGTCGGCCGTGCGGCTGGCGTCCTCGTCGGTCGAATGGGCGACCGCGCGGGCTTCCACCGCACGCTCCGCCGATATGCGGATATTCGCCGTCAATTCATCCAGCGCGGCGGCGGTTTCCTCCAGCGAGGCGGCCTGCTGCTCGGTGCGGCGGGCGAGATCGGCGGCACTCTGGCTGATTTCCTGGCTGCCGCCATCGATGGCCACGCTCGACTGCACGACACCGGACATGGCGGCATCGAGCTGGCGGATCGTCCGGTTGAGATCGTGACGCAGGGCTTCGAAATCCGGGGCGAAAGGCTCGTTCAGTTCGAAGGAGAGATCGCCGTCTGCAAGGCGGCGAAGTGCGGCCGCAAGGCCGGTCGTCGCCTGCATCAGCCTTGCCTGCGCTTCGGTTTCCGCCTCGCGCTGGAACCGCGCCTTTTCGGCTTCGGCCTGCTGCCGGGCCGCGAGCGCCTGCGTCTCCAGTTCGATTTTTGCGATGGCCGCCTGCCGGAAGATTTCCAGTGCATGGGCCATGGCGCCGAATTCATCCCGGCGGTGCAGACCGGGAACGGCAAATTCCGTTTCGCCCTCGGCCAGACGGCGCATCGCTCCGGTAATCGCGGTCGCCGGGCGGGTTATCGAACGGCCGATGAAATAGACCCCGGCAAAAAGGCTCGCGACGGTGAGCGCGATAAGGGCGACGACAATCGAAACCGTTCTATCCGCCGCGGCGCTGTTCTCAAGGGCGCTTGCTTCCCGCTCCTGCCGGTAAATGGTGGAAATCTCTGCGACCACGGGCAGCAGCGCATTATAGGCGGAGGCGACGGTTTCGCGCGCCTTCTCCTCCTCCAGCACGGCCTGAGCATAAAAGCGGAAGGAGGCGGTGTATATTTCCAGTGCATCCATGATGCGCTGACGCTCGGCGCCCGGCCGATATTCCAGCTTCACCAGCGCCTTGAAGGTCTCTACCTCGGCTGCGTGTTTTGCGACATAGGCCTCGTCCCGCCGCAGGATGAAATCCTTTTCGTGCCGGCGCATCATCAGCATGCTGGCGCGGATTTCGGCATTGGCGACGACGTCGATCAGTTTTTCGATGGAATGCACGCCGTTGCGCATGGCGCCCTCAAGGCCTTCGGCAGGCGTGAGGCCCAGTTCCGCGTTCTTGGCGACCAGCGCCTTCATGCGATCGCCATAGGCAACGACACCCTGCGCCAGCGCGCCGAGTTTCAAACGCGTCTGCGGTGCGGCACCGCCGTCAAGGGAAGCGACGGACTGCTCGACCTTCCCCATCGTCTGGTCGAACTGCGCGACGGAATTCATATCTTTCGACAGCAGGAAATCCTTCTGGTTCAGGCGGCTTTCATGCAGGGCATCCACCAGTGTGGTCAACACGCCGTCCCTCTGGATCAATGCATCTTCAGCGACGCGATAACGCGCCTCCATCTGTCTTTGCCAGAGCAGCATGCCCGCGATGACGGCGATACCGCACAGCGCAGCCAGCGCCAGCATGGACACGCGATGCGCTATTTTGAACGTCGAGACCAGCGAAAACATTCAACCCTCGTTTGTGAAATTTCATGAGGGCGATGAATGATCGACAAGACTTAAGAAGTCCTCTACCGGATTTGTCAGTTTAATTAAGTTTTTATGACAACCCGCAGGTCAAATGGAAGAAGCTTACGACATTTGCAAGCAACAGGCCTGCACGAGCAAGATCTCTACAATAGATAAGAGGTGGGAAAGCAATGCTTTCCCACCTCGCCCCATGCTCCCCGCTCTTCGCGCCGGATGCCAAGCCGGATAAGGAAAATCCGGCGTTGTGGCCGTCCGGACGGATCCCTTCGGAGCGGACGGAAACTATGCCATATTGTCCGAGGTATTGCCCGCGCGTGAGGATCCGGTGCTCGACCAGTCGACCTGCCTGGTGGCGTACATGGTTGCTGCAATGGCAATGAAGGAAATCACCGCACCGGCCAGCAGCGCATATTCATCTTCATTCAGAACCAGATACATGACGCCATAGGCGACCGCCAAAACCGTAAACAGCGCTACGCCACTCCTGCGACTATTGGTTGCGCTTCCGAGATAGGATGCGATCAGCGCCGCCGTCGACATCGATGCCGCGGCATAGGCGATCGCAAAGCCCGTATGCTCGGAGAGTGCAAGCAGCAGAACATAGAATATGACGAGAGCCAGCCCCGTCAGCACGTATTGTATCCAGTGCACGACATTGCCGCCCTTGAGTTCGACGATAAAGACGGCGAGGAAAACCAGCGAGATAAAACCGATCGAATATTTCAGCGTCCGCGCAATGATCTGGTAGAACTTGACGGGTTCGACGAGATTGATCGTCATGAGACTGCCCGACAGCGGCAGGCGCGTACCCTCCACCACCCGGTCTATGCCCCTTGCAAGATAGGGAATTGTCCAGCTGGCCTTGAAATCCGTGGCAGTGACAGTCTTTTGCTCGGGCAGGAACAGGCCTTCGAAACCCGGATGCGGCCAATCGGCGTTTGCTGCAAAACTCGTCGTCTGGCCCGCCGGCGCAACGGCGAAACTGCCGGAGCCATTCAGGGAAAAGGCGATGTCGAAGGCGAAGCCCGTTTCGATGAGGTTTTTCTCAATCGGCCTGTGCACACCGGCGTCGGACCGGATCGATACCTCCGGACCGGCGCGGTTGGTCATGACCGAAATATCCCGCATGCCGGGATCAAAGGGCAGAACCGGGCCGCCATCGATTTTGACGCCGGCGCTGGACCGGATGCCGGTAATATCCTGAATGCTGAGAACGAGAATGGCGTTGTCCAGTCGCGGCGTGCCGGAGAAGCGCGCAAGGTCCTGTAGGATACCGGAACCGAAGCGGCCTTTCAGCAAGAGGTTGCCGTTGTAGACCGGCAGGCTGTAGATCGACAGTTGCTTCTCCTCCGTCTTCAGGTCGGCCGTGACATCAAGCGTTTCCGGCATGACCAGCACCCACTCGGTGATGCGGTCGACGATGCTGCGACCGTCCACCTCGCGGCGGCGCTCCACATCGAAGGGCACGGCAAGATAGGGACCGTTCACCACCTGATCGCCGCCCCAGCCATTCGCGATGCGTCCGGAAACCTCTTCCGCCCGCGAGGCACGCTCTTCCGTCAGCCCCCAGACCAGCAGGAGCGGCACGAGCAGAACCATCGATATGAAGCCGATCATCAGGAACTTTGCGCCCGGCGAGCGCAGACTGACAGCGAAATTGCCGCGCGGATGGGCTGGAGGAGCCTGCCCGCCCGCCGGGGCAATATCTTTTCCCGTTTCATGTACCATTCTGAAATCCTTCTAAATATGATCGCACCGGAACCGAAAGCGAAGTTCGGCCGGCGCTGTCCCAAGTTTAAAACCCCTGATAGTCTTGCGTCCCCCAAGTGAACGCGGGACCTATACTGGGATCGGATTTCGGCTGATTATGTGCGGAATTCGGTTCGACTCGCGGTAAAATTGTGGCTTTGCCGCGTTCGTTGTAAAAAACGCAAAGGGCCGGCGTTGCCGCCAGCCCTTTGTTCGAAATCTGAATGGCTCCAGATCAGTCCTTCTTGGACGGAACGACGCGCAGCGCCAACTCACGAAGCTGGGTCGGCGTTGCCGGCGAAGGCGCGTTCATCAGGAGGTCCTGCGCCTGCTGGTTCATCGGGAACAGCGTGATTTCGCGCAGGTTCTTGGCGCCAACCAGCAGCATGACGACGCGGTCGATGCCGAATGCGCAGCCGCCATGCGGAGGCGCGCCATACTGGAAGGCACGGTAGAGACCGCCGAAGCGCTCTTCCACATCGCTCTGCGACAGGCCCACCTTTTCGAAGGCCTTGACCATCAGCTCGGGCGACTGGTTACGGATCGAGCCGGAGGCGATTTCGAAGCCGTTGCAGACCGCGTCATACTGGAACGCCTTGATGGAGAGCGGATCCTGCCATTCCAGCGCTTCCAGACCGCCCTGCGGCATGGAGAAGGGGTTGTGGGCGAAGTCGATCTTCTTTTCTTCCTCGTTATATTCGAAGAAGGGGAAGTCGACGATCCAGCACATTTCGAAACGGTCGCGGTCGATCAGGTTCAGCTCGTCGGCAGCGCGGGTGCGCGCCTCGCCGGCAAACTTGTAGAACTTGGCCGGATCGCCGGCGACAAAGAAGCAGGCGTCGCCCGCCTCAAGACCGAGCTGCTGGCGCAGCGCCTCGGTGCGTTCCTCGCCGATGTTCTTGGCGAGCGGGCCGGAACCGCCGACCTTGCCGTCCTCTTCCTTCCAGAAGATGTAGCCGAGGCCGGGCTGGCCTTGAGACTGCGCCCATGCGTTCATGCGGTCGCAGAAAGCGCGCGAACCGCCGGTCTTGGCCGGAATGGCCCAGACCTGAACCTTGGGGTTGGAAGCGATCATGTTGGCGAAGACCTTGAAGCCCGAACCGTCGAAATGTTCGGTCACGGCTTCCATGACGATCGGGTTGCGCAGGTCCGGCTTGTCGGAACCATATTTGCGGATCGCCTCGTCATAGGGAATGCGCGGCCACTGTTTCGTAACCGGCTTGCCTTCGGCGAATTTCTCGAACACGGCCGTCATCATCGGCTCCATCGTGGTCCAGACATCTTCCTGGGTCACGAAGCTCATTTCGACGTCGAGCTGGTAGAACTCGCCCGGCAGGCGGTCGGCGCGCGGGTCTTCATCGCGGAAGCACGGCGCGATCTGGAAATAACGGTCGAAACCGGCGACCATCAGAAGCTGCTTATACTGCTGCGGCGCCTGCGGCAGCGCGAAGAACTTGCCTTCATGGATGCGCGACGGCACGAGGAAGTCGCGCGCGCCTTCCGGCGAGGAAGCGGTGAGGATCGGCGTCGTATATTCGGCGAAACCGGCATCGGCCATGCCGGTGCGCATCGCGGAGATGATCTGCGTGCGCTTGACGATGTTCTTGTGCAGCGTCTCGCGGCGAAGATCGAGGAAGCGGTATTTCAGGCGAACGTCTTCCGGGTACTCCGGCTCGCCGAAGACCGGCAGCGGCAGTTCCTTGGCAACGCCGAGAACCTCGATTTCCTGCGCATAAAGCTCGATCTCGCCGGTCGCCATGCCCTTGTTGACGGTGTCTTCCGAACGCGCCTTGACGAGGCCGTCGATGCGGATGACCCATTCGCCGCGAACCGTCTCGGCAACCTTGAAGGCCGGGCTGTCCGGATCGGCGACGACCTGGGTGATGCCGTAATGGTCGCGAAGGTCGATGAAGAGAACGCCGCCATGATCTCGCACGCGATGAACCCAACCGGAAAGGCGAACGGTTTCGCCGACGTCGGACTTGCGGAGAGCGGCACAGGTGTGGCTGCGGTAACGATGCATTTTTTTATCCTGGAACGTGTCGTGGGCCTGATGGAGGCCAGATGGGCGGCACTGTCGAAATTTGCCGGAAAAGCGCATGGCCAGCCTGATTTGTCAAGGCAAAGCACAACAATGTCGCCTTCAGCCTGTCCTTTCCCCTGCCTTCGCTTTAGATAGGGCTAATCCAGCCCGCCAAACCGAGTCGGCCCGCAATGAGCCAGATCAGACCTCTTATCCCGCTTCTCGTCACTGCCGGTATCCTGATCGGCGGCAACGGCCTGCAGGGAACCTATATAGCGCTGCGCGGTCTTTCCGAAGGGTTTTCCGCCAGCACCATCGGCCTCATCAGCGCCGCCTACAGCTTCGGCTTCGCGCTTGGCTGCATTTCGGTGACGCGCCTTCTGCGCAAGATCGGCCATATCCGCACCTTCGCCACCATGGCGGCCGTCGCATCCGCCGCAGCGATCGCCATGCCGCTCCTCATCCATCCCCTGTTCTGGATGCTGATGCGCTTCGTCACCGGCATTGCCGTCGCCTGTCTTTTCGCGGCGATAGAAAGCTGGATCAACGCGCAGGTGACGAATTCCAACCGGGCGCGCACGCTCTCCATCTATCGCTTCGTCGATCTCGGCTCCGTGACGCTCGCACAATATATCATTCCCGTCGCCGGCATCGACGGACCGGTGGTATTTTCGCTGATCGCCATGGCGCTCACGCTGTCGCTGGTGCCGATCTCGCTTGCCGACAAATCCAACCCCGCGCCGCCGAAACAGATTCCCTTCAATCTTTTCGCGGTCTGGCGCATCTCCCCGCTTGCCGTGGTCGGCTGCGTGGCCGTCGGCCTCAGCATGGCGGCGTTTCGCAATATCGGCCCGATCTATGCCGAACAGATCGGGCTTTCCGTCACCGCCATCGCCACCTTCATGAGCGCCGGCATCATCGGCGGCGTGGTGCTGCAATATCCGCTCGGCATCTATTCCGACCGCTACGACCGGCGCATCATCATTCTCGCCACCACGGCCGGGTCGGTGATCGTCGGCCTGTTTCTCGCCTTCTTTGCCGGCACGGATGAGTGGAGCAACATCATCGGTGTCTTCATCTTCGGCGCCTTCGCCCTGCCACTCTATTCGCTGAGTTCCGCCCATGGCAACGACCATGCCAGGGAAGGCGAACACGCGATGATGTCGGCCGGACTGCTGTTCTTCTGGTCGGTGGGCGCAACCGTCGGGCCGCTGCTCGCCTCCGTGCTGATCGACCAGTTCGGCCCGAAGGCGCTGTTCAGCTATACGGCCGCGATCCAGATCGTTTTCATCGCCTATACAATCTATCGGCTGCAGGTGCGCGAAGGCGTGCCCGTGGAGGAGCGGAACTGGCGGTTCAGCTCGCTTTTGCGCACCTCAGCCTATTTCCAGAAGCTCGCCGCAGCTCCGCCACCCAAAAAGGATGAAGCGGAGCCCCATCCGTCCGAGAAAAACGATCCTTGAGCCTTCAAAAGCGGGCTTTGTATTGACATGCGCCCGGCAAAGGGAAAGTAAGACGGATAATTCTCACGATTGGCCAATAACAATGATTGAAACGACTGCCGCCCTCGCCGAAGCCTGCACGGAACTGGCGAAATCGGAATTCATCACCATCGACACCGAATTTCTGCGGGAAACGACCTTCTGGCCGGAACTCTGCCTCGTGCAGATGGCAAGCCCGACGCTCGAAGTGCTGGTCGATCCGCTGGCGAAGGGTCTCGACCTGACCCCGCTTTTTGAGCTGATGGCCAATCCTGCCGTCGTGAAGGTTTTCCACGCAGCGCGCCAGGATATCGAAATCATCTACCATCTCGGTGGGCTTATTCCGCACCCGATCTTCGACACGCAGGTCGCCGCCATGGTCTGCGGTTTCGGCGATTCGATCTCCTACGACCAGCTGGTGCAGAAGATCAAAAACGTGCAGATCGACAAATCCTCGCGTTTCACCGACTGGAGCCGCCGCCCGCTGACCGAAAAGCAGCTGGATTACGCGCTGGCCGACGTGACCCATCTGCGCGATGTCTATCTCTCGCTGAAAGCCCAGCTCGAGCGCGAAGGCCGCTCTCTGTGGCTGACCGAAGAGATGGATATTCTGGAATCGCGTGACACCTATGACATGCATCCCGACGATGCGTGGCTGCGGCTGAAATCGCGCCTGCGCAAGCCGACCGAACTTGCCATCCTCAAATTCGTCGCCGCCTGGCGCGAGCGTGAGGCGCGCTCCCGCAACGTGCCGCGTTCACGCGTCCTGAAGGACGATGCGATCTTCGAAATCGCCCAGCAGCAGCCGAAGGACGCCGAGGCGTTGTCGCGGCTTCGCACCATTCCCAAAGGCTGGGAGCGCTCCGCCTCCGGCACCGCCATCGTCGAAACGGTGAATGCGGCACTGGCGCTGCCGAAAGAGGAAATGCCGAAGGCGCCGCGTCACAGCCACGCGCCGGAAGGCTCTGGCGCTGCCGTGGAACTTTTGAAAGTTCTGCTGAAGCTGACGGCGGACAAGCACGGCGTCGCCGCCAAGGTCATCGCCAATAGCGACGATCTGGACAAGATCGCCGCCGAGGGCGAAAAGGCAACCGTAGCGGCGCTGACCGGCTGGCGGCGGGAACTCTTCGGCGATGTGGCCCTGAAGCTCATCAATGGCGAAGTCGCTCTGCGCTTTGCCGGCAAGAAGGTCGAGGCGGTGGAGGTTGCGGCAAGCGAGCCATAACGGCCCGCCGCTTTCCACCGCAACGGCGGCGACGTCGACCGCTATAATCGCGATCCGAAAGGCATGGATTGCGGATTGAGCGGCTGGAAGGAGAACATTCCCTTCGATGTCGACGGCCGCACCTGCGCCGCCATCACCTTCGCCCGCAAGGGAGAAACCCTGTTCGACCGGGCCTGGATCGACGGCAACCGGCTGCGTTTTCCGCCTTCCCCGTCAAATGGTCGAACCGCTCGCCGGATGACCGGCCGCAATCCCCGCTTGAAACCGTCTATTACAGAACATCCTATTAGGCGTATAAGGGCGGCAACGCCGATTTTGCGGCAACAGCGCAACAGCCTTACCAATCCTTCATGCAACCTTACCGATTGCTCACTTTTTGCGGCGCTTTTTCCACATTAATGTCGCATATGACCTGAACAGAAGCTTCGCCCGAAGGGAGCGGCCTGCCCTTCTTTCCCGAGACTAAGCCTTCCCTTCCCGAGACCCAAGAACCGACATGAGAAAATTGCTGCCCATTCTGGATTACGTGGTGCTCTTCGTTGCCGTGGCCGGCAGCGGCGTGGCCTACGCCTTTCTGGAATATGGCGGCGGCGCATTGATCGGCGCGACCTATGCGCTGTTTGCCTGCGCACCCATCCTCGCCTTCGAGCGCGGTTACATCATGCCCGGCCTGTCGCGGCAGGTGAGCGCCCTGCCGACGCCGGCCTATATCGCCGTTGGCCTCGTCATCTATGCCATCCTCGTCTTTTGCGGCTTCGGGCTTGGCGGCACGATCCTGTGGTTGAGCGGGATATTTCCCGGCACCTGGAAACGCGCCGTCCATGCCGAGGTGCAGACGCTGATCTTCACCCTCATTGTCTGCGGCATCATCGTCTTCATCATGCGGGTGCGCGAGCTTCTCGGCCGCGATATCTTCATCGACCTCATCCTGGGGCGTTATCGCCGGCCGGTCAGCGAAGACCGCGTTTTCATCTTCATCGATCTCGTCGGCTCGACCTCCTTCGCCGAGACCCATGGCGACCTGAAGGCCCAGGAATTTCTCGGCGAAATTTTTGCAAGTTATGCCGCACCGGTCAGAAAACACGGCGGCGTCATCGACGACTATATCGGCGACGCCGCCATCATCACCTGGCCCTATCACATGGCGATAAGGCGGGCGGCCTGCGTGCGCTGCGTCTTCGATATTCAGGCGACCATTGAAAACACCCGCGACATGTGGCTTTCCCGCTTCGGCGAGGTGCCGCGCCTGCGCTTCGCCATTCATGGCGGGCCGGTCATCACCGCGGAAATCGGTGTCGATCACCACAAGATCACCTATTTCGGCGACACGGTGAACACGACCTCACGGCTCGAATCACTGAGCAAGATGCTCGGCCACCCGGTGCTGATTTCCGCCGACCTCGCCCATCAGCTGGTGCTTCCGAAGGGTGTGCGCAGCGAATATCTGGGCGAACATGCGGTGAAGGGCCGTGGCCAGACGCTCGGCGTCTGCACGCTCAGCCAATATCAGGCGCCCGCCGCATAAGGGCAATCGGCGGCAAAAAGCCGTGCGGCCCATCTGCCGATGATGGCCGTCATCAAAATTCATCAAAGCTTCAAACGGCAATCACCTGCCTGTCATGCGACCACCCTATCGCGTCAATCCTGTCTTCAACAGGTATTGAGAGGGGCCTCCATCATGAAGCACATTCTTTTCGCACCTTTCGCGGTTCTCGCGCTCGCCGCCGCGGCGCATGCGGCGGAAAAGGAATTTCCGGCAAAGCTCGTTTCGCACGCCATTCTGCCTGCCAACACCATGATCGCCGCACCTGCCGATGCGCCGGAGCACCTCAAGTCCTCCGCCAAATTCACCACGGCCGACCGCAAGCGCGCCGAGGGCCTCGGCACCGTGCCCGGCAAGGACGGCGTGCGCCTGACCGGCCTTTCCATGCCGTTCAACGGCCAGCCGATGCAGGGCTTTTCCGGCATCAGGGCGATGCCGGACGGCAGCTTCTGGAGCCTTTCCGACAACGGTTTCGGTTCCAAGCTCAATTCCAGCGACGCCATGCTGATGCTTCACCATCTGAAGTTCGACTGGGACGCCGGCAAGGTCAACGCGCTTGAAACCGTGTTCCTCTCCGATCCCGACATGAAGGCGCCCTTCCCCATCGTTCTGGAAGGCTCGAGCAAGCGTTACCTGACGGGTGCGGATTTCGACGTCGAATCCATTCAGCCGGTCGCAGACGGTTTCTGGGTCGGCGAGGAATTCGGCCCCTACATTCTGAAATTCACCCGCGACGGCAAGCTGACCGACGTGATCTCGACCAAGGCCGGCGACATCGAGGTGAAGTCTCCCGACCATCCGGCTCTTGCCCTGCCCGGCAACCCGACACAGAAAATGCCGGCTTTCAACCTGAAGCGTTCAGGCGGTTATGAGGGCATGGCGCTCTCCAAGGACGGCTCGAAGCTCTACGGCCTGCTGGAAGGCCCGCTCTACATGGCCGACGGCCAGGTGGAAAAAACCGAAGACGGCGCGACGCGCTGCGCATCATCGAACTCGACACCGCAAAGAAGGCGTGGACCGGCCGCAGCTGGCTTTATCCGCTGGCGGAAGGCGGCGAGGCAATCGGCGACTTTAACATGCTGGACGACACCACCGCCCTCGTCATCGAGCGCGACAACGGCGCCGGCACGGCCGACAAGGCCTGCGCCGACCCCAAGGCTCCGGCTGCGGACTGCTTCGCCCGCCCTGCCAAGCTGAAGCGCATCTACAAGATCGAGTTCAATGACGCCAATGTCGGCAAGGCCGCCCGCAAGATCGGCTATATCGACCTGATGAAGATTTCCGACCCGGATAACAAGAAGCGTCAGGGCGGCGGCAACGGCTATTACGACATGCCTTTCGTCACCATCGAGAATGTCGACCGCGTCGATGCCACCCATATCGTCGTCGGCAACGACAACAACCTGCCCTTCTCGGCCGGCCGTGCGCTGGACAAGGCTGACGACAACGAATTCGTCCTGCTGGACGTCAAGGACCTGCTTGAGGCGAAATAAAACCAAGGCTACTGTCACTTGCTTTGACGGCCGCGAATGATCCGGACGGAGCGCCCGGCAGACACAAATGTCTGCATGGCGCTCCGTTCCGGTTTTCCAGAGCTAGAGCAATTCCGGTGAGCACCGGTTCACCTCCATTGCTCTAACTCTTTGTTTTTATGCATTTCCGGACACAAAACCGAGCGCACTTTCGCTGGAAATGCTTTAACCGAAACATGCTTGCGGAAAAGAAGACGTTTCATGCAGGACCATGCAGAAAGACTTTATTACGCCCTGAAGAAAAGCTGGTCGGGCGAGACGAGCGGCCTCTGGTCGCGCGAAAACCCCGCCAAGGGGCAAGGCAGCGTCACCGCGCTGGTGGTGCAGGATATTTTCGGCGGAGAGCTTGCCAAAACCGCTGTCAGCGGTACCGACCATTTTTACAATATCGTCGAAGGCACCCGCTGGGATTTCACCTTCAGCCAGTTCGATATTCCGGTCGGCTATCAGGACAGGCTTGCCAGCCGCACCGAAGCCATGGCGACGATAACGCCGCTGCAATATGCCTATCTCAGCGCCTGCATCCGCAAGGCGCTCGGGCACGGCTGAGCCGTTTGCAAAGCAGTGCCAGCCCATTGCCGTTTCGATCCGCGCATCGCGGCACGGTGGCCAGCCAGGGTGTTGCGTTTCAGGACCACGATGTCAATCTTTCCCGCAAAGCGGACACAATCCTTGCGATAATATCGCGCGGTGGAATGGTTGCACCGACAGGAGAGATATTCGATGAGTGAGAGTTGCCCGGTCCTGACACCGGCGGAACGGCAGGTACAGGCCATATTGGAGCGCACGGAAGCAGCGATGATGGCCACCATTCACGCAGCGCTCGAGCGTGCCAGTAAAGAGGTCACTGAGGCATTCCGGGCCGTCGATTCAGACATGCAGCCGCCGCCCCACGACTATTTTGCCGCTGTCGCCCATCAGCAGCTCTTCCTGATGTTATGCGGAGCCGACCCGAAAACCTTCGAGGGCGGAGACCCCGAAATCGCCGGCCACATCATTCGGAACGCGCAAAACATATCCGACCACTACTGGAAGAAAACGCCTGCCGCGGCGGATGTCCCCGGCAAGTGATACATTCCGCGTGAAGACAGGATTTCGCGTCACGCGGCATCGCGCGCGACCTGCGTTTTAGAAAGGAGGCCCGGCCCAGCCGGCCCCCTATGACCATTCCACGTCACAGCACCTTCATCATCGCCGGTTAAGCAGGCGCAAATCCGGAGGCTGGAATGGATTCGACCGTACAGATCAAGCGCCCGAAAATCGCAGAGACCATCATCCATGCGACGGCGAGCATAAGAGATTCCAATATCGGCGAATGCTGCGAAATTCTGGCTGACACCTCCCTGCACAATGCCGAACTCGCTAATTACTCCTATCTTGGCCCCCGTTGCATGGTGGGCGATGCAACGATCGGAAAGTTCTGCGCCATCGCCGCAGAGGTCAGGATAGGCGCTCCGAACCATCCGATGGACCGGCCATCCATGCACCGTTTCAGCTATTGCCCTGAATATTATTCTGCGGATGCCATGCGCGATGACGCCTTTTTCGACCGGCGCAGGGAGGACCGCGCCGTCATCGGTCACGATGTCTGGATCGGTCACGGCGTTATCGTCTTGCCGGGTGTCACGGTTGGAGACGGGGCAGTGCTTGCCGCCGGCGCGGTCGTCACCAAAGATGTGCCGCCCTACACCATCGTCGGCGGCGTTCCCGCAAATATCATTCGCGAACGATTTTCGCGGCCCATCGCGGAAAAGCTTGCATCAATCGCATGGTGGGACTGGCCATTCGAAACGATCATGGCACGGCTTTCCGACTTTCAGTCGAGCGACATAGAAGCCTTTTGCGAGCGCTGGTCCTAGCGGACGCAAGAACCGTTCCTGTCACAAAACGGAAACATCGCCGTTCGTTATTCGAACACGAACGCCAGCCGCTTGCCCGTCAGCTTCGCCAGTTGCTGCAGGCGGCCATCCAGTCGCTCGCCGGCGAAATCGCAATAATCATGCGGCACGACGAATTCCAGATCGAGATCGGGATTGCCGGATTTGCGGAATTTGAGGTGGTCGACGACGCCCGGCATCGAGGCCGAGAAGAGATAGACGACGCGCAGCAGGCCGCCCAGCAATTTACCAAGCTCCTGCAACCGGTCGCCCGCCATGGCGGCAAGCGGCTGCGTGGTGCCGTTGTCGTTCAGACCTTCGAAGCGATAATAATTGGCGAGCGCAATATAGGCGCGGCCGGGATGGGTGATCGCCACGAAAGAAGAGTGGGCGATGATGTTGAGCGCCTGCAATCCGCGATAATCGGGATGGGCGCGCCAGCTGATATCGGCGAGAAGGCAGGCCGCCTGCCGGTAACGGCTCTCCTCTTCGGTCTCGTCAACGCCGAAGACCGGGAAGGTGCGGCCGCTCCAGTCCGCCAGTTCGCGCGCATGTTCCGGCGAGCGGGCGCGCAGAATGGCAAGTTCATCGGCGGCAACCAGCAGCGGATCGAAATCCCGCTCTTCTTCCGTCAACAACGAATAGAGATAACCTTCGCGCACGCCCTGCGCCGAGAAGGCGATCCTGGCCGGCTTCATCATTTTCAGAACTTCGCGCATGGCGATGGCGCCGAAGGGCAGAAGCGAGCGGCGGTTCTTGGAGACCGCCTGCCAGGCCGGGTCCTTGCTATCCCGGGAGACGATGACCTCCTCGAGAAAATTCAGCATTTCCTCCAGCGGCAATTCATAACCCTGCATCATATGCAGCGGATAGCCCGATATCTCCATATGCAGCTTGGCGATGTTTCGCCAGGTGCCACCCACCGCGTAAAAGGTGCGCCCCTCACCCGCCGCCAGAAGCTTGGCGAAGGATTTGACGTGTTTTCTGGCAATCGTCGCCGCTTTTTCCAGCGAGCCGTCCGACTGCTCCGACAGCCGCAGGCCGCCGAGCGGCAGGGTGATGCCCTCGCCGCAGCTCTTGCCCTTGATATCGATGAGTTCGAGCGAACCGCCGCCGAGGTCACCGGCGATGCCGTCTGGATCATGGAAACCGCTGATCACGCCATAGGCGGAATAAAGCGCTTCCTTTTCGCCTGACAGCACCTCGATCTCGCAGCCGAGAATGGCTTCGGCCTCGCGGATGAAATCCGGGCCGTTTTCCGCCTCACGCGCCGCAGCCGTCGCCAGCACATAGAGCTTCTGCGCCTGCGCCTGCTCGGAAAGGACATGGAAACGCCGAAGCGCCATCAGCGCCCGGCTGACGCCTTCCTCATGCATGCGGCCCGTCAGCGCCAGTCCCTTGCCAAGGCCGCACAGGACCTTTTCATTGAACAGCACCGCAGGCGCGCGGGAAAGACCTTCATATACGACGAGACGAACGGAGTTCGAACCAATATCTATGACGGAAACGGGGGCAAGGCCGGTCAGCCGCCCCTGTGCTTCTGATCGAGTCATTCAGCCTGTTTCTTGCGGGACGAAATCAACCCGGCAATCAATTTGGGCGCACTGGATTTCAAGGCTTCACCACGTCCGGAAAGGCTGGGATTGGTCATGAAATAGTGCTGCGCGTTGAACGGTTCTTCGCCTTTACGCACCTCGATGCGCCTCGACGTTCCGTCCGCAAGTATCTCGTAGCTCTGCTGGTTGTCAATGAGATTGCCCAGCATAATCTGTGAAAGAACCTGCTCATGCACGGTGGGATTGGTGAGCGGAACCAGCGTTTCCACACGCCGATCAAGGTTGCGCGGCATCATGTCGGCCGAGCCGATATAGACCAGCGCCTTGTCCGACGGCAGGCCGAAACCATTGCCGAAGCAGAAGATGCGGCTGTGTTCGAGGAAGCGTCCGACAATGGATTTGACGCGGATATTGTCCGAGAGGCCCGGGACCTGCGGGCGCAGGCAGCAGATGCCGCGCACAACGAGATCGACCTCCACGCCCGCCGCACTTGCGCGGTAGAGCGTATCGATGATTTCAGGATCGACCAGCGAATTCATCTTCATCCAGATCGCCGCCGGCGCACCGCGCTTGGCGTGCTCGATCTCTTCATTGATGTGCTTTACGATGCGTGCGCGCAGCGTATAGGGCGAAATGGCGAGCTTCATGCCTTCTTCCGGTTCGCCGTAACCCGTGATGAAGTTGAAGATATTCGCCATGTCGTGGGCGATCTTCGGGTTGCAGGTGAAGAAGGACAGGTCGGTGTAAATCTTGGCGGTGATCGGGTGATAGTTGCCGGTGCCGAGGTGGCAATAGGTTCTGAGCTTGCCGTCCTCGCGGCGCACCACCATCGACATCTTGGCGTGGGTCTTGAGTTCGATGAAGCCGAAGACGACCTGCACGCCGGCCCGCTCCAGATCGCGCGCCCAGCGGATGTTCGCCTCTTCATCGAAACGCGCTTTAAGTTCCACCAGCGCGGTCACGGATTTACCGGCTTCCGCCGCATCGATCAGCGCGCGAACGATCGGGCTGTCATTGGAGGTGCGGTAAAGCGTCTGCTTGATGGCGAGCACTTCGGGATCGCGCGCCGCCTGCAGCAGGAACTGCACGACCACGTCGAAGCTTTCATAGGGGTGGTGAACCACCATGTCCTTTTCGCGGATGGCGGCGAGGCAATCGCCGGCATGTTCGCGCACGCGCTCGGGGAAACGGGCGTTGTATGGTTCGAATTTCAGGTCGTCGCGCGGCGCGCGGACGATTTCCGAGATGGTGTTGAGCGCGAGAAGGCCGGGCAGAACGGCGACGCGATTATCCGGCACGCCAAGCTCGTGCACCACGAACTGGCGCAGCGACTGCGGCATTTCGCTGTCGGTCTCGATACGGATAACGGAACCGCGGCGGCGGCGCTTCAGCGCGCTTTCGAAGAAACGGACCAGATCTTCCGCCTCTTCTTCGACTTCGATATCGCTGTCGCGGATGATGCGGAACGTGCCGAATCCCTTGACGCTATAGCCGGGATAAAGCCGGTGAATGAACAGGCCGACCACATCTTCGAGCGTGATGTAACGGATGGCGTTCTTGTCATCCGGCAGGCGCACGAAACGGTCGAGCGCCGGCGGCAGGCGCAGGAGCGCCGTCATCGGCTCGCGGCCGTTGACGCTGTCGAGCTGCAGACCCATCGAGAAACCGAGGTTCGGAATGAAGGGGAACGGATGCGCCGGGTCGATGGACAGCGGCGTCAGCACCGGGAAAATGCGTTCCTCGAATTCGGTGCCCAGCCAGGTGCGATCCGCATCCGAAAGTGCGGCGGGGCGCACGATGAAGATTTCTTCCTTGGCGAGATATTGCTGCAGAACGGCGAGCGATGCCTGCTGCTCCATCTGCAGATTGTCGATTTCCTTCAGAATATCTTCGAGCTGCTCGGCCGGCGTCTTGCCGTCCGGCGTCTTGACGGTGATCTTCTGGCGCACCTGCCCCTCTAGGCCGGCGACGCGGACCATGAAGAATTCATCGAGGTTGGCGGCCGAGATGGAGAGGAAGCGCAGCCGCTCCAGCAGCGGATGATCCGTGTTCAGCGTTTCTTCGAGAACGCGGCGGTTGAACTGGAGCCAGGAGAATTCGCGGTTGATGAAACGCGCCGGGCTGTCCCACAGGCTCTCGCCTTCGGTCACCGGCTGAACCTTGTTGAAGTCTTCCTGCGCGATAGCGTCCATTCCCTGTTCCATCCCCTGACCGATTTCCGTCCCGTGATCCTGCTGCATCGCGCGATCGTCCTTCTTGCCCGTATAACAGTTTGACGACGGAACTGTGACAGTCAATCGATGTCCAGTCCGCTGCCCGCTGCTGCGTTGTCCATCGCGTTGAGGACCTCCGCCACCAGCGGCCGTGTAATTCTCGTTCCACGCGAAAGCGCCAGCCGGTCGATCCGGTCCACGATCGTCTGCGCCGTATCGAGCGAACGCTCCATTCTATTGACGATGTAACCTATGAGTTTGTCATCCATGTAAAGCTGCCGGTCGGCGAAGAGTTTCACCAGCACCTGCGCCAGCAGCCCCTCGTCCGGCTCGCCGGTTTCCACCACCGTTACGGCTTTGAGGCGCGAGCGCAGGTCGGGCAGCGTCACGGGCCATGCGGCCGGCCATTGCCGGCTCGTCATCAAAAGCGTGGTGCCGTGCTGGCGTACGCTGTTGATGACATGGAAAAGTTCGGTTTCGCCAAAACCGCGCCGGTCGGCGTCCTCGAAAAGAACAGGTCCCGTTTCGGCAGCACGCGCGGCATCGGAGCCCGTCTCGGGGTGAATGTCGCGCGCGTCGCTGATGTTTTTCCAGATATTGGCGAGATGCGATTTTCCCGAACCCGGCGGCCCGGCCAGCACGACGACGGGCGAGCGCCAGTTCGGCCATTCATCGATGAGGCTGACGGCAGCCGCAAGCGAGGCGGAAACGAGGAGATCATCCCTGCCGGAAGCGGACTGGTGCGAGAATGCGAGCGGCAGCTGCTCGGCCTTCGACCGGGCGTTGTCGGTTTTGATTTGGTCAGTCATCGTCAGCTCTGAGAGTCAACCTTGCCGGAGGATGTTTCCCCTTCTTCCAGGGCAGGGTTTGTGTCCCAGGGAAGGTTGGCGGCATGCCCGTGGTAAAGATCGCTTTCAAGATACCGCGACAAGGCGAAGCGGACAAGCACACCGACCGCCGCCGCAGCCGGCACTGCGACGAGAAGCCCGACGAAACCGAAAAGCGCACCGAAGGCAAAAAGGGCGAACATCAGCCAGACCGGATGCAGGCCGACGCTTTTGCCGACAAGCTTCGGCTGCAGGATGTTGCCTTCGATGAACTGGCCGGAAAAGAACACAACGAGCGTCAGAAACACATAGATGTAATCCGGCCAGAACTGCACGATGGCGACGCCGACGGCAAGGATGAGGCCGACCATGGAGCCGATATAGGGAATGAAGCTGATGAGGCCTGAGAAGAGGCCGATCAGCAGGCCGAAATTCAAACCCACCAGCGACAGGCCGACGGCGTAATAAACGCCGAGAATGATGCAGAGCGACCCCTGCCCGCGCACGAAACCGGCAATGGTCTTGTCCATGTCGCGGGCGATCTGGCGGACGGTATGGACATAATCGCGCGGTATCCAGCTGTCGACCTTGTCGATCATCCGGTCCCAGTCGAGCAGCAGATAGAAGGCGACCACGGGCGTGACGACCAGCAGCGACATGACATCGACCAGCGATTTGCCGGAATTCCATATCTGCGTCAAAAGCGTGCCGATGAAACCCGCGCCTTCGGTCAAAAGCTTCGAAAAATTCTCCTTCACGGCGTCGATCTGGCTGCTCACCCAATCCGGCAGGAGATTGGTGTCGGCGCCGGCAATCAGCTGCTGCAATGACGAGATATATTGCGGGATGCGCGTGATGAATTCCGAGGCCTGGGCGACGATCAGCGGAATGATGATGATGAGCGACAGCGCGAAGAGCAGCACGAAGGAGACGAGGATGACGACGGTGGCCATCAACCGGCTAAGGCCGCGCCGTTCCAGCCAGTCGGCCACCGGGTCGAGAAAATAGGCAAGCGCCATGCCCGCCACGAAAGGCAGGAGAATGGAGCTGAAGACCATCAGGAAAAGGACAAAGACGGCAAGCACGCCGATCCAGAAAAACACCTGCCGGCGCAGGCTCGTACCGCTTACATGGGGTTGCATCCGTTCATCCTTTATCGCCGCACCGTCACCGCCCATGATGGAGATAGGATGCGCATATGCACATGGTCAAGACCGGCGCTTTCGCGCGCAGGCAGAAGGAGACTGCCCGTGCTGCGGTAAAACCCCTCATTTCCGGCCAACCCCTCGCAACGGCAGGTTGACCGACGGTAAATATTAGACAACTATCAAATATTGCCGGGCGAGCCAGCGGCGCTCCTTCATGTCCGGCGGCCGGGGGGCACGATGCAGAGCACCAGTGAAAATGGCATCGCGGAATATAATGCCGGTCTCTTCGATAATCCCGAAGTTGCCGAATGGTATGACAACCAGCAGCTTTACCCGGCCGAACGCATCATTCTCGACCAGTTCCGCCATGCCTATGCGGGCAAGCGGCTGCTTGACCTCGGCGTCGGCACCGGCCGAACGACGAAGCCGCTTTTGCCGCTGGTGGGAGACTATATCGGCATTGACCGCTCGCAGCCGATGCTTGCGCTGGCGCGGCGCAATTTTCCCACCGCCACGTTTCTCGATATGGATGTACGGGCGATCGGCCAGTTCGGCGCGGAACGTTTCGATTGCGTGCTCGGCGCGCTCGCGATTCTAAGCGCCTTCGACCATGAGGACCGGCTTGCCATCATCAATGCCGTCCGAAGCATTCTGTCGCCGGGCGGGTACTTCATCTTTTCTTTTCATAACCGGCAATGGAAGCGGGCCGGCGGCACGCCGCTGCACCGACGCTCCTGGCACCCGCGCGAGGTGGTGAATTCGCTGCATCCGCAAAGCTGGATCAACTATCTGCGCCTGCAACCTTCGACACGGCGGACGCCGGAGTATGCCATTCTCGCGGATCAGGCGCATCGCTGGAGCGGCCTGTTTTATTTCATCGACCTTGCCGCCCAGACCCGCCAACTGGAAGCGGCGGGCTTTGAGATCGCCGCACGTTATGGCGAGAACGGACGGCCGATAGAGGAAAATTCCGATACGTCCAATGACGGCCTGCTCAATCTCGTCTGTCGCGCCGCGCCGCAGCCATCGTGAGCACCCAATCCGGCCAGCCCCGCCAAAGCCGTTAAAAACCGGAGCTTTTGCCACTCAAACCCTTGCATCAGGCCCCGTCCCGTGCGAATGGCGACGCCAAAGGAACCAGCGGAGACGAGAGCCATGAGCCAGTCGGGCAAGAACGGTCTTACCTATAGTGATGCAGGTGTGGATATCGACGCCGGCAACCTGATGGTCGAAAAGATCAAACCGGCGGTGCGTTCGACGCGGCGTCCCGGCGCGGATGGCGAAATCGGCGGCTTCGGCGGCCTGTTCGATCTGAAAGCTGCAGGCTTCACCGATCCGGTTCTGGTGGCCGCCAATGACGGCGTCGGCACCAAGCTGAAGATCGCCATCGATGCTGACTATCACGACACCGTCGGCATCGATCTCGTCGCCATGTGCGTCAACGATCTCGTCGTCCAGGGCGCAGAACCGCTGTTCTTCCTCGACTATTTCGCGACCGGCAAGCTGGACCCAGACCAGGGTGCGGCCATCGTTTCCGGCATTGCCGCCGGCTGCCGCGAATCCGGCTGTGCGCTGATCGGCGGCGAAACCGCTGAAATGCCCGGCATGTATTCCGATGGCGATTACGATCTCGCGGGCTTTGCCGTGGGCGCGGCCGAACGCGGCCAGCTTCTGCCGGCTGGCGACATTTCCGAAGGCGACGTCATTCTCGGCCTCTCCTCTTCCGGCGTCCACTCCAACGGCTTTTCGCTGGTGCGCAAGATCGTGTCGATCTCCGGCCTCGACTGGAGCGCCCCTGCCCCCTTCGCGGACGGCAAGAAGCTCGGCGAAGCGCTGCTGACGCCGACCCGCATCTATGTGAAGCCGCTTTTGAAGGCGATCCGCGAGACCGGCGCGCTGAAGGCGCTGGCGCATATTACCGGCGGCGGTTTCCCGGAGAATATTCCGCGTGTTCTTCCCAAGCATCTTGCTGCCGAAATCGATCTCGAGGCTATCAAGGTTCCCGCCGTCTTCTCGTGGCTGGCGAAAACCGGCGGCGTCGAAGCGAAGGAAATGCTGCGCACCTTCAATTGCGGTGTCGGCATGATCGTCGTCGTTTCGGCTGAAAATGCCGAAAAGGTCACCGAGGTTCTGACCGCTGAAGGCGAGACCGTCTTCCCGCTCGGCAGCATGGTCGCCCGCGAAGAAGGCGCGCATGGCACCATCTACAAGGGCGCTCTCGGCCTATGATGAGCGCCGCCTTCCCGTCCGGCCGCAAACGCGTCGTCGTTTTCATTTCCGGCAGCGGCTCCAACATGGTGTCGCTGGCCAAGGCCTGTCAGGCGGCGGATTTTCCGGCGGAAATCGTCTGCGTCATCTCGGACAAGGCGTCTGCGGGCGGGCTGGAAAAGGCACGGGGCATGGGCATTCCCACGCTGGTCTTCGAGCGCAAGACCTATGCCAGCAAGGCCGAGCATGAGGGCGCCATTCTGGCCGCACTTGGTGAAATCGCGCCCGATATCATTTGTCTCGCCGGTTACATGCGGCTGATATCGGGGGATTTCATTGCTCCCTATGAAGGGCGCATCATCAATATCCACCCTTCCCTGCTGCCGCTTTTCCCCGGCCTGCACACCCATCAGCGCGCCATTGACAGCGGCATGAAGATTTCCGGCTGCACCGTGCATTTCGTCACTGAAGGCATGGATGAAGGCCCGACCATCGCGCAGGGTGCGGTGCCGGTCGTTTCCGGCGATACGGCCGACACGCTGGCGGCGCGGATCCTGACAGTCGAGCATCAGCTCTACCCGCTCACCCTGAAGCGGCTTGCCGAAGGCAAGGTTCGAATGGAAGACGGCAAGGCGGTCTCCACGGATGGCGAAAGTAAAGCTGAGTATTCCAACCTCATCTCCGCCTCCTGATAAAGCTATAACTAAAGTACAAAAAGCACCCATAATGGTATTTTTGGGAAAATAAACCGATCGTTTACCATAATCATCTTTAATGCCCGCAACGGCCCTTATTTCGGGCCCTCCGGTCATTCAGGAGCGATTATGCCATTGTCGAGATTTTCCCTGCCGCTTTCTGTTGTCCTGATGGCAGGCGCCAGCCTGCCCGTCGCGGCTGAGCAAAGCGGCATTACAGCCTCGGTGGATGCCGGCGTTCTCAATCTCCGCGCGACGGAAACCGTGCATATCGGTGGTCGCAAGCTGAGCGAACTCGAATGGGAAACCAAAAACGCCATGGCATTGCGCGGCTCGCTCGGACTTGAACTTTCGCCCGGCTGGCGCGTCAAGGCGGAAGGCCGCGTCGGCTTCGAGGGCGACGGCTACATGACCGACTACGACTGGGTTTGGCCTTTTTCCAGAGATAGCTCGAAGGACAATTGGAGCCACCGTTCCCAGCATGACGACACGCGGCTCGACCATTATTTTTCGGGAAGCCTCGAACTCAATCGCATGTTGCTGGACGATCCGCAGCAATATCTCAGCGCCGGCGTCGGTTTTCGTTATACGGATGTTCAATGGTCGGCTTATGGCGGCAACGCCGTTTACAGCGTTTTCTCCCCCCGCGATTTCTCCGGCAAATTCAAGGATGGCCTCAAGGGGATCACCTATCGCCAGCAAATCCCGGTCTTCTACGGCAACCTGACGGGCGGCCAGAGGTTCGGCAACTGGTCGCTCAATCTGGGCCTCGAAGGCGGCGCCATGGTCTACGGCAAGGCGACCGACGATCACTGGCTGCGCGACATGCGCTTCACCGACAAATTCGACGTCGCCGGCATGTTCGGGGTCAAGGCCGGCGTCGCCTATGACCTGACCGAGAATGCCTCGATCTATCTCGACGGCGCGTATGACTACACCAGCCTCGGGCGCGGAGACACCCACTACAGCGGCGCAGGCGCAGGCGACCTGTCATCGGAGAAGAATGCCGGCGGTGGCGACTTGCAGTCGATTTTCGTGGGGATGGGTGTGAGAGGACGCTTCTGATTTCGATGGCGACCGTCGAGAAGAGATCGACCCGATGTACTTGGCTAACCACTTGACCAAGTACGATGGCGCTCCTAATATCATCATGAATATGAGCGAGGCCATGGCTGCCATGACGATTACGATTAAAGTCGGTGAAGCAAAAACGCATCTTTCAGAGCTTCTGGCCAAGGTCGAGGCGGGAGAAGAGGTCGTTATTGCGCGTGGAAATGAGCCTGTGGCGCGTCTCGTCAGGGCGAACGATTTCCAGTCCCGCCGACAGCTCGTCGCCGCGATACGCGCAGAGAGGTCGCAACGAGCCAAGACGACGGCGGATGAAATCAGAGCGTGGAAAGAAGAAGGCCGCAAATAATGGCCTTCGTTGTGGATGCATCGGTTGTCGCGGCCTGGTTCCTGACTGACGAGGATGGCGCAGTTGCCGACGACGCTCTGGCGCGACTGGAAACGCAGGACGCTTTCGCACCCGATCTTCTGTCACACGAGCTACGCAACATATTGCTTTCGGCCGAACGCCGAAAGCGTATTTCCGCGGATGACATCTTCGCAATTCTTATGCGTTTCGCCAGCCTGCCGGTTACGCTTTCATCAAGCGCCGATCACGTGTCGATTATTCGTCTGGCGCAAAAACATGCCCTTTCCGCTTATGACGCTGCCTATCTGTCGCTCGCGATTTCGCACAACGCGCCTTTGGCAACACAGGACAGAAAGCTTGCGGCTGCCGCAAAGCTGGAAAACGTCGCGTTCGTCTAAGGTTTATTCAAAGCCGGGCGCGATTCAACATCGCCCATTGCAGCAGAATGATCGTCTTGGAATCGGTGATTTCACCCGATGCGATCATCGCGAAGGCTTCGTCCAGCCGGTAGGTCAGAACCTCGAGATCCTCACCCTCATCCTCCAGTCCGCCACCGCTGCCGGCCTGCACGTCAAGATCGATGCGGGCGACGAAGAGGCTGACCTTTTCCGTCAGTGTGCCGGGGCTGGCATACATATCGAACAGATAGTCGACCTTTTCGACGGCGTAGCCGGATTCTTCCATCGCCTCACGGCGGATGGCGACAGCCGCATCGTCGTCGTCGAGAAGCCCCGCCGGCACCTCGATCATGAAGCTTTGATCGCCGTTCACGAAGGCGGCGGGGCGGAACTGGCGCACCATCACCACGCTGTCGCGCTTCGGATCATAAAGAAGAATGGCGGCGGCACTGCCATGGTCGTGGACTTCACGGACGATACGGATGGTTTTGCCATCCGGCATGCGCTGGTCGAAAACGAGCCTCTGCATATGCACGAAGCCCTTCCAGACGGTTTCTTTTTCCACCAGCCGGATTCTGCCCACATCCGTGTCGGCCGGAATGTTTTTCGCCTGCGTCTGTGTCACCGGATATGTCCTTGCCTGTCGTGGAATCTCAGCCTGCCCGTGTTGCGGCGCAATATCAAGCTTCGCGGGTCCCGTCATCGCGGCGGAGCCAGACCTTGTTGTCGTGAAAAGCCGCACCGCCATAGGGGGCGACGGCATCGGCGCCGGTCAGCACATTGATGCCTTCGCCATCCAGATGCGCCCTGTTTGGCCATAGCCCTTCGGCGATGAGCACACCCGGTCTTGCACCCTCCACGATTTTCGCATGGAGGCGCACTTCGCCGCGATTATTGCCGATGCGGACGATGTCGCCATCGGCGATGCCGTTGCCGCTCGCATCTTCGGGACAGATCATCAATTCCGGACGGCCTTCCTTCTGCACGGAGGTCTTCGTTTCCGCGAAGGTGGAGTTCAGGAAGTTGCGCGCCGGCGATGTCGCCAGCCGGAAGGGATGGTCGCGATCCACGGTTTCGATGACGTCGACCTGATCGGGGAATTTCGGAAATTGCGCAACAGGCCCCATCACACCGATATTTTTCGGCGGCTTGTTCGGAGACGGTCCAGTCGCCCATTCGGGACTGAAGCGGAATTTGCCATCGCCGTAACCGAAGCCTTCAAGATAATGCGCCACCTCGAAGGACGGCTGCGCATCGATCCACTTCTCTTCAGCCAGCGTGTCGAAATCGCCCCAACCGCTGACTTTGAGCATACGGTCGACATGATCGCGGGCCGAAAGGCCGAAGCCCGGCATATGGTCGACGCCGAGGCGTTTTGCCAGTTCCTCGATGACGAAGAGATTGGTGCGCACCGTTTCCGGCGGCTCCACCAGTTTGGGCCCAAGCAGAATATGGTTCTGGCCGCCGGCGCGGTAGATGTCGTCATGTTCGAGGAACATGGTGGCGGGCAGCACGATATCGGCCACATCGGCCGTCTCGGTCATGAACTGCTCATGCACGGCGACAAAGAGATCGTCGCGCAGGAAACCCTGTTTCACCAGCCGCTGTTCGGGCGCGACATTGACGGGATTGGTGTTCTGGATGAGCAGCGCCGTCACCGGGCCGCCGTGGCGCAGCGCCTCCGCGTCCCCCGTCAGCACGCGGCCGATCTGCGATTGGTCGAGCTGGCGCACCTCGGGGTCGGCGTAAGAACTGCCCATCAGCTCCGACTTGTTGAGCCGGAAGATGTCGCCATTGTTGTGGAACGCGCCACCGCCCTCATATTGCCAGGAACCGAGAACCGTGGCGATGGAAAGCGCCGCATGCATGGCGACCGCGCCGTTGCGCTGGCGGGCAAAACCATATCCGAGCCGGAAGAAGGTCTTCTTCGTGGCGCCGACCAGCCTTGCGAAATCCTCGATCTCATTGACCGAAAGACCGGTGATTTCGGATGCCCATTGCGGCGTCTTCGTCTTCAGATGCGCCTCAAGCCCCGCCGGATCGTCGGCGAAGCGCGCCATATAATCACGGTCGGCGTAACCGTCGCGGAAGGCGATGTGCATGACGGCGCAGGCAAGTGCGGCATCCGTGCCGGGGCGGACGACGAGGCGCATATCCGCCTGCTTCATGGTCGGATTGTCGTAGATATCGACGACGACGATCTTCGCGCCGCGTTCCTTGCGGGCTTTCACCGCATGGGTCATGACATTGAC
This sequence comes from Agrobacterium sp. D14, assembly GCF_001526505.1. Taxonomy (NCBI): domain Bacteria; kingdom Pseudomonadati; phylum Pseudomonadota; class Alphaproteobacteria; order Hyphomicrobiales; family Rhizobiaceae; genus Agrobacterium; species Agrobacterium sp. D14. The sequence continues at coordinate 115,887 of NZ_ASXX01000001.1, read as the reverse complement.
CTGCGTGGCGACCGCATTGGTGCCCCAGATGACGACGACATCGGCCTTGGCGATCTCGCGCGGATCCGGGCCGCGCAGTGCGCCGGTGCCCATCACATAACCGGTCCAGGCCATGTTGGTGCAGATCGAACCGAAGAAGCCGGAATATTTCTTGGCGTGGCGCAGGCGCTCAATGGAGTCCCGCTGCACCTGCCCCATGGTGCCGGCATAGAAATAGGGCCAGATGGCCTCAGTACCATGCCGCGCCTCGGCCTTGACGAAAGCGTCCGCCACCTCGTCCAGAGCCGCTTCCCAGGAGATTTCCTGCCAGTCGCCGGCGCCCTTCGCACCCTTGCGACGCTTCGGGGTCAGAAGACGGCCGGGATGATAAATGCGTTCGGAGTAACGCGCCACCTTGGCGCAGATCACGCCGGCGGTGTAAGTATTGGCATTCGCACCGCGCACGCGGCCGATGCGGCCATCGGCATTGATGTCGACTTCGAGCGCGCAGGCGCTCGGACAGTCATGCGGGCAGACCGTGTGTCCGATACGGACTTCGGCCTTCGGGGCGGCTTTTTCAGCGGAAATCGGGGTCGCAACGTTCATGTCTTTTGTATATTGCATCAACGATGCGGCAAAAAGGCCGAAGTGACGTCCATCAAGAATATTCATCCTGGCCATCCGTCCGGGTAAACGGCAAGCGAGACACATCCATGAACTACCGCCACATCTATCACGCCGGCAATTTCGCGGATGTCCTCAAACATGCCGTTCTCGCCCGCCTCGTGCGTTACCTGCAGAACAAGGACAAGGCATTCCGGGTACTGGATACCCATGCCGGCATCGGTCTTTACGACCTGACCTCCGAAGAGGCGCAGAAGACGGGCGAATGGCAGACCGGCATCGGCAAGCTGATGGAGGCCGATCTGCCCGCCCCCATCGCCGAATTGCTGGAGCCCTATCTTGCCGCCGTAAAGGAACTCAATCCGGAAGGCGGCGTGAAATTTTATCCCGGTTCGCCGAAACTCGCACGTATGCTGTTTCGCCCGCAGGACCGGCTTTCGGCCATGGAACTGCACCCGGATGACAGTCGCGCACTGGCGCGGCTGTTCGAGGGTGATTATCAGGTGCGCGTCACCGAACTGGATGGCTGGCTGTCGCTCGGCGCGCATCTGCCACCGAAGGAAAAGCGCGGCCTCATCCTCGTCGATCCGCCTTTCGAGCTTGAGAATGAATATCAGCGTCTGGCCGATGGCTTGAACAAGGCCTATCGGCGTTTTTCCACCGGCACCTATTGCCTGTGGTATCCCTTGAAGAAAGGCGCTCCGATCAAGGACTTCCACGAGCGGCTGCAATCCTTCGATATTCCGAAGATGCTGTGCGCGGAGCTTTCCGTCAGAAGCGACCGGCTGGATGGCCTGAGCGGCTCCGGCCTCATCATCGTCAATCCGCCCTATACGCTGAAGGACGAGTTGCACACGCTGCTGCCCTACCTGAAGACAACGCTGGCGCAGGACAGGTTCGCCTCGCAGCGCGCCTTCTGGCTGCGCGGCGAGGAAAAATCGGAAGATAATTGAGGGGCTATCTCAGCCCTTCCCGCCTCTGCGCCTGCGCCAGCTGCGACCGTTCGAAGAACAGGATCACGAACAGGGCCATGATGAAGGGAATGATGAGGTAGAACAGCCGGAAGACCAGAAGCGCCGCGATGACGTCCGCCGGGTTCATGTCCGGCAGGCCGGTGACGAAGACCAGTTCCAGCACCCCCAGGCCGCCCGGCGCGTGCGAGATGAGCGCCGCCGAAAAGGAAACCAGAAATATGCCGAGAATGACCATATAACCGGGATTTCCGGCTTCCGGCAGCGCGAAATAGATGATGCCCGCCGCGCCGATCAGCTCAATCGGGCCGATGACGAGTTGCTGCGCAACAAGCTTCGGCGCGGGGTACGGCAGCACGAAGGAGCCGATTTTCAGGGGTTTCAGCCTGAGCAGGCTGCCAAGAATATAAAGGCCGACGAAAAGGAGCAGCAGCACGCCTGTGGTGGTGGAGGCTTCGACGGGCAGAATGCCGGTAAACCGTTCGGTGATGTCAGGCTCGTAAAGCAGCACCAGCCCGATGAGCATGATCGTGCCGATGAGGAAGGTGAAGGAGCAGAGGCCGACAAGCACGCCCACTTCCGCTACACTCAGCCCCTTGGACGTATAGGCCCGATATCGCACCACGGCACCCGAGAATACCGAGGCCCCGACATTGTGGGACAGCGCATAGGTGGTGAAAGAGGTAAGCGTGATGAAGAACCAGTTCACTTTGCGGCCAAGATGCTGCAACGCGATGCGGTCGTAACCGGCGAGCGCGGCATAGGCCAGCAGGGTTGCAAGGCCCGAACACAGCCAGTCCCGCACGCGAATGGCTTTCAGACTGTCCCAGAGATCATCGAGCGACAGGCCGCGCAGTTCGTGAAAGAGCAACCATGCGGAAAAACCGATCGTCGCGAAGCCAACGACGGGCCAGATATATTTCTTGAATTTCATGCGGTCATGCCCGCCTATTTCCTCCAGCCTCACCCCAGCCCTGTTCCGTCTTTGCGGAAGATTCGTTCGACTTTATTCGTTATGCGGCAAAGCTTTCAACCTTTTCATCAAAGATTGGCGGTTTGCCCCGTTCACAAGTTGATGTAAGACCGGATCGTCGCCCGCCGGCGATGTGAGGTCGTCCATTTTCCGGAGAACGTACACGGAATGAAGCGTTATGCCGGTTTCATCGCCCTGGGCCTTCTGTCGCTCGGCGCATTGTGGTTCGCGCGGGAAAATCCGGCACCGACCGACCCCGCCGGCAACCGGCAGACACAATCCCAATCGCAGGCCGCCAGCAACTCCCGGCCGGACGCCCCAGGGCGCGACGCTTCCCGACAGGAGACGGGCAAAAACCCTGCGCCCCGCGGAAACGGGTTCGATTTTTACGTGCTGTCGCTCTCCTGGTCACCGGCATTCTGCGCCAGTTCCGAAGGCTCGGGCAACCGCCAGCAATGCGGCAGCGACAGGCGTTACGGTTTCGTGGTGCATGGGCTGTGGCCGCAGAACGAAAACGGCTATCCGGAATTCTGCCAAAGCGGCGAGCCCGACCGTGTTCCGGACGCGATCGGCCGCACCATGTTCGATATCATGCCGTCCATGGGCCTGATCGGCCACCAGTGGCGCAAGCACGGCTCCTGCTCCGGCCTGTCGCAGAGGGACTATTTCTCGGCGACACGGGCCGCCTTCGAAGCCATCCGGCTGCCGGGAAAGATCGCCTCAGGCACCGAAGCCGCCACTCTCTCCGCCGACGCCATAGAAACCGCCTTCACCGACGCCAATCCCGGCCTGTCGAAACGCGGCATCTCCATCAGCTGCGATGGCAGGCGCCTTGAGGAAGTGCGCATCTGCCTCAACAGGGACATGACATTCCGCGACTGCCCCGAGCTTGACCGCAAGGGCTGCCGCGCCAACGCCACGGAAATCATCCCCATTCGCTAGAGCGCGTCGAATGTTCCCTTTTGCGTTCTTCTACACATTTTCCAGACATAAAACCGCTATGCAGTTTTATTGACTATTCCAGTCCCCAGACGACAACCCACAGGACCCGACCATGGAACTGCTCTACTCGCCCGCCTCCCCCTACTCCGCCAAGGTACGTATGGCCGCGCGCCATCTCGGCATCGACATTACCTCCGTGCGCGTCGATACCAGTGCCGAGCCCGCAACGCTGATGGACAACAATCCACTCGGCAAGATTCCGGTCCTGCTTCTGGATGAAGGCGGCTCGGTCTATGACAGCGTGGCGATCATGCATTATCTCGACCGTCTTTCGGGCGGCAAGCTCTACCCGAAAAAGAACGGCAAGCGCACGGATGTGGAAATTCTAGAAGCGCTGTGCGACGGCATCATGGATTGCCTGCTCGCCATCGTTTACGAGCGTCGTTTTCGCCCGGAAGACAAGATCCACCAGCCATGGATCGACAAGCAGTGGAGCAAGGTGGTCCGCGGGCTTGATTATCTCAACACCAACCTGCCGAAAACCGGCAAGAAGCTGCATGGCGGCCATTTCGCCCTTGCCGCGATGATCGGTTATCTCGACCTGCGTTTCGCCGGCGAATGGGCCGAAGGGCGCGATGCGCTGGCCGGCTGGCCGGAAACCTTCGGCAAGCGTTTCGAAGCCTATGCGGAAATGAAGGCCGCCGCCTGAAGCGGATGCAGAAGGACGCCTGGTCGGAAGGCCGGGCATTCATGCCGACACATAACACCGAAAAACAAAAAAGCCGGGGCGAAAACCCCGGCTTTTCCAAATAACGATCCTTGAGGGATCAGAACTTGACGCCGATACCGGCCTTGACGGAGTGGTCGTCATAACCACGCGAGAAGGCGTCGTTGCCGAGCGTGTAGTCCTTCTTCTGGTAGTCGCTGTAGCGATATTCCAGACGAGCGGTGATGTTGTCGGTAACCATGGCTTCAACACCGGCACCAACCGTGTAACCGAGAGCCGTGGCGCTGTCCTTGTTGACGCCGTCACGAACCTTGTTGTCGGAAACAGCAAGACCGGCCGTACCATAGAGCAGGAACGGGTTCATGTCGTAACCGACGCGGCCACGCAGCGAGCCGTTGACGCCCTGCTTGCCTTCGACGGCGCGACCTGCGACCGTACCGGCGGAACCGCGCTCGTCACCGAGGTTGACGTCGGCTTCCGCACCGTAAACCAGCTGGCCGTTCTGCCAGTTGTAACCGCCGTAGAGACCGCCGCCAGCGCCCTTGGCGTCACGACCGTCGTTGCTGGAGCTGAAACGGCCCCAATCGTAGTTGACCGTACCACCGAGGTACGCACCGGACCAATCCTTGACCGGCGCGGGCTGGTCGTAGGACACCGGTGCCTGCGGCACTTCATTTACGGCGTCAGCGGCGTGAGCAGCCGAAAAGCCGGCGGCTGCCATGGTCGAAGCCATAAGGGTTGCTACGAAAATACGCATGCTATTCTCCTTTCAGGACCGCTCTGTACTCAAAACTATTGTTCTCAGACGCGGTGTAAACTCGTCGGGTTAATCGCCCCTCTGGAAACTGAATTTGATAGGAGAATGCGGAGATCAAAGAGCCAAAATGTGAATTGTTTGGGGCAGCGACGTGACTAGAATTAGACGTTGCCTAATTGCCACAAGGGGTTTATTAACCCTAACAGAAGCCTAACCAGCAATAGATCGCCTTTAAACTTAGTTATATTCAAATTAAACCGAAATTGCATTGTGAATAAAAAATCGCCCAATTCTTTTGGGGCCGATGGACAGCTTGCGATTTGCATTTATATCCAGCAAATAGGACGGATATGAGCAAATGCAGGTCAGCCGTGAAAGAAAATATACAAAAGACAGTCTTGATAACGGGAGCCGCCCGGCGGCTCGGGCGGGCAATCGCCACCGATCTGGCCGCCCATGGCTTCGCCATCGCCGTCCATGCCAATGCATCCATGGCCAGCGCCGAGGAATTCGCTAACGAAATAAGGCAAAAAGGTGGCAAAGCCGTTGCCGTTCAGGCGGATCTGACACAATCCGGCCCTGCTTCGGGGCTCATCGAACAGGCTGCGTCAGCGCTGGGGCCTATCGGCGTCGTTATCAACAATGCGTCGGTTTTTCTCGACGACTCGGCGGACAAGCCCGATCCGGCGATCTTCGACGCGCATTTCGCCGTGCATGTGCGGGCGCCCTCCCTCATCGCCGCCGCCTTTGTCGAGCAACTGCCTGCCGATAAATCCGGGCTGATCGTCAATATCATCGACCAGCGCGTGCTTGCGCTCACGCCACGGTTTTATTCCTATACGCTTTCGAAATCGGCGCTCTGGACGGCCACGCGGACGATGGCGCAGAGCTTTGCGCCGCGTGTGCGGGTCAATGCCATCGGGCCGGGTCCCACCTTCAAAAGCGAAAGACAGGCGCCCGAGGACTTTCAGGCGCAGATCGACGGCCTTATATTAAAGCGTGGTCCCGCACCCGACGAGTTCGGGCGGACGATTCGCTTTCTTTTCGACACGCCGTCGGTCACCGGACAAATGATCGCGCTCGACGGCGGCCAGCATCTTGGCTGGGAAACCCCTGACGTGGCGGAGATAAATGAATGAACGGAAAGAAGCTGCCTGATGGCGGTATTCTCTTCGATGAAACCGACGACGAAGACGACGATGCAAACCTTGCCGCGACCGATGCGGCCGAGGCATCGAACGACGTTGCCGGCATGGACTGGAATGCGGGCTGGAAGAACGAATCCGGCCTGAAGGGCATGGATCTGATCGGCGAATTCGTCAAACACCTGCCGAATGCGCCGGGCGTCTATCGCATGTTCAACGAGGCGAACGACGTTCTTTATGTCGGCAAGGCGCGCTCGCTGAAGAAGCGTGTCGGCAATTACGCGCAGGGCCGCGTGCATTCCAACCGCATTGCTCAGATGGTGCGGCTGACCGCCCATATGGAATTCGTCACCACCCGCACGGAGACCGAAGCGCTTCTGCTGGAAGCGAATCTCATCAAGCGCTTGCGGCCGCGCTTTAATGTGCTTTTGCGCGACGACAAGTCTTTTCCCTATATTCTCATTACCGCAGACAACCGCGCGCCGGCGATTTTCAAACACCGTGGGGCGCGGGCGCGCAAGGGCGATTATTTCGGCCCCTTTGCGTCCGCCGGCGCGGTCGGCCGCACGATCAATTCGCTGCAACGCGCCTTTTTGATCCGCACCTGCACCGACAGCGTCTTCGAAACCCGCACGCGTCCCTGTCTTCTTTACCAGATCAAGCGCTGTTCCGGCCCCTGCACGCATGAGATCAGCGATCAGGGGTATGAAGAACTCGTCAAGGAAGCCAAGGATTTCCTGTCCGGCAAGAGCCAGAGCGTCAAGACCGCGATTGCGCGGCAGATGAACGAGGCGGCCGAGGACCTCGATTTCGAGCGCGCCGCGGTCTATCGCGACCGGCTGGCCGCACTTTCGCATGTCCAGAGCCATCAGGGCATTAACCCAGCCGGCATTGAGGAAGCGGATGTCTTCGCCATCCACCATGAAGGCGGCATTTCCTGCATTCAAGTGTTCTTTTTCCGCACCGGGCAAAACTGGGGCAACCGCGCCTATTTCCCCAAGGCCGACCCTTCCCTGCCCGGCTCGGAAATCCTCAACGCATTCCTGGCGCAGTTTTACGACGACAAGCCGGTGCCGAAGCAAATACTGCTTTCCGAAACGGTGGAGGAGCAGGAGCTGCTGGCCGCAGCACTCGGCGAAAAGGCCGGGCACAAGGTTACCATCAGCGTGCCGCAGCGCGGCGAGAAGAAGGACATCACCGACCATGTGCTTGCCAATGCCCGCGAGGCGCATGGCCGCAAGCTGGCGGAAACCTCGTCTCAGGCGCGGCTGCTGAAAGGTTTTGCGGAAACCTTCGGTCTTTCCTATGTGCCGCGCCGGATCGAGATTTACGATAACTCCCATATCATGGGCACCAATGCCGTGGGCGGCATGGTGGTGGCGGGGCCGGAAGGTTTCGTGAAGAACCAGTACCGCAAGTTCAACATCAAATCGACCGACATCACCCCCGGTGACGACTTCGGCATGATGCGCGAGGTGATGACCCGTCGCTTCTCCCGCCTGTTGAAGGAAGAGGGAAAGCCCGACCGTGGGCAGACGCAGACACCGACGCCGGAGGAAGCCGCCGATATGCCCTTCCCCGCCTGGCCCGATGTGATCCTGATCGATGGCGGTCAGGGTCAGATGACGGCGGTACGGGCCATTCTCGACGAACTCGGCATTCGCGACTGTGTGACCGCCATCGGCGTCGCCAAGGGCGTGGACCGCGAGGCGGGTCGCGAGCGGTTCTTTGCGGATGGGCGCAGCGATTTTTCGCTGCCCCCGCGCGATCCCGTGCTTTATTTCATCCAGCGCATGCGCGACGAAGCGCACCGCTTCGCCATCGGCTCGCACCGGGCGCGGCGCAAGAAGGAAATGGTGCGCAATCCGCTCGACGAAATCTCGGGAATCGGTCCGGGCCGCAAGCGCTCCCTGCTGCAGCATTTCGGCACGGCCAAGGCGGTTTCCCGCGCCGGCCTCAACGACCTGATGGCTGTCAGCGGCATTTCGGAGACGGTTGCGCGGCAAATCTACAATCACTTCCACGAGAGCGGCAGCGATTGATGCCGCGCCGTCGTGGCGAACTGCTAAAAAAACATAATCACATGTTGACGCTATGCCCTGGCGGCGGCATCAAGGCAGCTAATCTTAGACTGACAGGTTTCCCATGGCTTCGCGCGCATACAGCATTCCCAACCTACTCACCTATGGCCGCATCCTCGCGGTTCCTGTCATCGTTTTGTGCTTTTTCATCGAAGGGAAACTGGAAAGCTCGGATTTCGCGCGCTGGACGGCATTGTGGCTGTTCATCATCGCCTCGCTGACCGATTTCCTCGATGGTTATCTCGCACGCATCTGGAACCAGACGTCGAATATCGGCCGCATGCTGGACCCGATCGCGGATAAGCTGCTGGTCGCCTCCGTCCTGCTTCTGATGGCGGCGGATGGCACCATTGCCGGCTGGTCGCTCTGGGCGGCCATCACCATTCTCTGCCGCGAAATTCTGGTCTCGGGCCTGCGCGAATATCTGGCGGCGCTGAAGGTCAGCGTTCCCGTCACCCGCATCGCCAAGTGGAAGACTACCATCCAGATGGTCGCCATCGCCTTCCTGCTTGCGGGTCCCGCGGGCGACAAGGTTCTGCCCTACACGACCGAAATGGGCATTACCCTGCTGTGGATCGCGGCGGCGCTGACCATGTATACCGGCTATGATTACTTCAAGGCCGGCCTGAAGCACATCGTGGACGAAGACTGATGACACGGATCGTTTATTTCGCCTGGGTTCGCGAGAAGATCGGCACGGACGAAGAAGAGCTGGACATCCCCTCCTCCGTCACCACCGCCGGCGAGCTGATCGTCTGGCTTGCGACGCGCGGCGAGAATTACGAAGCTGCCTTCGAATTCCCCAATGTGATCCGCGTCGCCGTCAATCAGGAACATGTCGAGCATGATGAAAGCATCGTCGGCGCGCGCGAGATCGGCATCTTCCCGCCGATGACGGGGGGATGAGCGGATGCAGCCGACGGTCCGCGTGCAGGCAGAGGATTTCGACGCTGCGGAAGAAACCCGCCGGCTGACGGAAGGGGACAGGAGCATCGGCGCGGTCGTGGCCTTCACCGGGCTCTGTCGGGATGATGGCGGCACGCTTGCGGCGCTGGAGCTTGAACACTATCCCGGCATGGCGGAGGCGGAAATAACCCGCATCGCCAAACTTGCCATGGAGCGTTTCGGCCTTCTCGGCCTCACCGCCATCCACCGCCACGGCAAGATCGCCACCGGCGAAAATATCGTCCTCGTCATCGCAGCTTCATCGCATCGACAGGCCGCCTTCGATGGCGCGAATTTCGTGATGGATTATCTCAAGACATCCGCCCCATTCTGGAAAAAGGAACATGGCAAGGATGGCTCGGCGGGCGACTGGGTTGCGGCAAAGACAACCGACGACACGGCGAAGGACAAGTGGCGATAGAGCATTTCCAGGAAAAGTGGAGCCCGGTTTTCCGTCCGGAAATGCGACGAAACAAAGAGTTAGAGCGCTTTCGCGATTCGAAGAAACGCGAAAGCGCTCCAGGGGCCAGACTCAGGGCGCTTCCACCCTGCTGCGCATGATGATCAGCCAGCCGACCAGCATCGCCAGAACCACCGCATCGCGCCAGGCGGCCGGGCCGTAACCGACCCAGAAAGTTTCCGCAAAGCCGACGGCAGCAGCCCCAAGGCCGCAGATGAGCGGACTGGCATAACCGCCCGCCGCCGAAATCAGCACCACCTTCAGCCCAAAGACCAGACCGGCGCCGAAATCCATGGTGCCGTAATAGAATGTGGCCAGCACGCCGGCGATGGCGGCGACGAGGCCCGCTGCACAATAGGACACGAGAAATATCCGACCGGCATTCACCCCGCATAAAGCGGCGGCGAAAGCATCGTCCGAGACCGCCTTCCAGCGCCTGCCGAAAGCGGAACGGCCAAGATAAAACGACCCTGCGAGAATGAGCAGGCAGAAGGCCGCCGTGTTCAGCATCTGCATCGGCGTCAGGGTCACGGCAAAGCCGCCATCGGCCCAGAAACGCACCGGCTGAGATAGAAGCGGCGGCAGCCATAATTGCCTTGTGTCGGCGGCCAGCCTCGCGCTTTCGGTCAGCGCGATCAGCACGCCGACGGAGGCGACGGTGACGGCATTGGGGGAGGCTTTCGCCAGCGGCCGCATCACCGCCCTGCCGACAAAACCCGCCGCCCACAGCCCGCCGAACAGGCCCGCCCCTGCCCCGAGCGCCAATGTTGCCGGCAGAACCAGCCACAACCGGTTCCAGCCGAAATCCGCAAATAACAGGCAGGTTTGGCCGGCAAAGGCGAATATGGCGCCATAGGTGACATCGGCGCGTTTGGTGACCGAAAAAGCGATGGCATAACCAAAGGCCAGAACCGCATAAAGCGAGGCGACCGGCACGGCATTCAGCAATTGTTGCAGGAAATAGGCCAAGCGCGTCCTCCCGCCATGATTATAACTGTTAAAACTCATTTTGACAGTTATAATGTGCGGCATGACCTTTCGCTGGACGCAACATCGTTTCGCAGGCGGCGCATTGGCGCTGGATGTCGCCAATAGCGTGATCCTGCGCTCGGATGCGGCAAAATCAGTTGACCGTTTTGCCGTGCCGGCGCAGATCGCGGCCTTTGCCGAAGCGGCCACAAGGCTCGGTGCGGAACGTGACAGGTTTCCCACACTCATCGCGCCCGAGGCGGAAAAGCAGGCGGTTTTTCTAGATCTTCGCGAGGCTGTCGACGATTATTTCCGCGCCGCCATTACCGGCGGCGGCGATGGCGACGGCAGGCTGGCCGGGCTTCTCTTCGCCTGCGGCACGGCGCTGCGGACGTTTCCGCTTGCCGAAAACCTCGGCAACGCCACCGCCCATTCCGCCCTCTCGCTGCTTGCCGGTGAGACACGGGAGCGGCTGCGGATCTGCGGCAATTGCGGCTGGCTTTTCATCGACCGCAGCAAGAACAGAAGCCGGATCTGGTGCGATATGGCGGTTTGCGGCAACCGGCAGAAAGCCAGCCGGCACTATCACCGGAAGAAGGACGTGCGATCATGAGAAGAATTGCCCTTCCCTTGCTGGCGATTGCGGGGATGCTCGCTCTTTCAGGCTGCCAGCGGGACGAACCGCGCGAAGTGGCGAAGGTTTCCGGCCGGATGTTCGTTTTCAACTATCGCGTCGCCATCGCCACCTATCTGGTAACGCTTCAGCGCATCGCCCCCGTTCGCGATGGCAGCACGGTGGAAGCGACGTTCGAAAACCCGCGCGGCGGTCCAGACCTCACCAGCCGCGAGAAGATTTTCCCGAAAGACGAAAAGATCACGGTTCAGAGCCCACCGGTGGAATGCGTGAAGCAGGACCGGCCCTATAAGGTCACCATCCGCATCAAGGGGCCGGAAGGCGACATTCTCCAAACCATCGAAACCACGATCCGCTCCGACACCGACCAGTCGCTTCTTCCCGCCAAGCCGCTGGTGGTCGGCCCGCTTTATACGCCCAATCCGGAGGTGTTCAAACCGGATGGCACGACGGATATGCGGCCGGTTCAGGGGTGTCCGGCGTCCTAACAAAAAATTGCAGCCTTAGCTCAGTTCTCTGTAGGGGGTGGCAAACCTCTCTTCCGTCATGCCGGGCTTGACCCGGTATCCAGCCGCCGCGCGTCTGCGTGGCGTAAAGTCTTTGCGATCAAGGACTTGATCGCGCTGGACCCCGGATCCAGTCCGGGGTGACGGAGTATGAAGTGAGGTCTCCGCAGAAACGCACCGTCTTGCAGGCAGCGCTCCAAAACAAAAAAACGGAGCCTTTCGGCTCCGTTTCTTCGAGTCTTTTCAGCAGCTTCGTGCAATCGCCTGCAACAGCGATTCAAGCCGTTGAGATTTTGAATCAGCCGACGATTTCGGTTTCGGCGAACCAGTAGGCGATTTCCTGTGCGGCGGTTTCCGGGGCGTCGGAGCCGTGAACGGAGTTTTCGCCGATGGAGAGCGCGAAGGTCTTGCGGATGGTGCCTTCAGCGGCCTGGGCCGGGTTGGTGGCGCCCATGATTTCGCGGTTCTTGAGGATGGCGTTTTCGCCTTCCAGAACCTGAACGATGGTCGGGCCGGAGGTCATGCCTTCAACGAGTTCGCCGAAGAAGGGACGCTCTTTGTGAACGGCGTAGAAGCCTTCGGCTTCGCGCTTGCTCATCCAGACGCGCTTGGAGGCGACGACGCGCAGGCCGTTGTCTTCAAATACCTTGGTGATCGCGCCCGTCAGGTTACGCTTGGTTGCGTCCGGCTTGATCATCGAAAATGTGCGTTCAATCGCCATATGTCCGTTTCCTTTTCCTTCAGAGAAAGTGGGCGGTCTTTACCCGCCCAAAGGCCCGAAAACAAGGGGGATCGACGAGATTGCGACGATGATGCCAGACATTTCACGCCGCTGTCACACTGCGGCCTCTCGCATCGTAGAGATCGAGGCAGCCTTCGAACCAGTCCCGCACGGGGTCGTTATCGGCGAACAAATCCGCCCCGGTGGTGATCCGCGCCCATTGCAGCGCGCCGAACACGATGTAATCCGCAAAAAGCGGCGATGTGCCGCCGATGAAAGGCTGAAAGCTCAACATACGCCGGATCGGCGCAAGCAATGCCGGAAAGGCTGCGATTTCCGCCTCGCGGTTCGCCACCACATCCTCGAGCGGGCGGCCGAGCGCTTTCGTGCGGCTATCGCGAAAATAACGGCGGTCCGGCTCGTCCAGCATATTATGGATATCGAGCACGGCGATGCGGACGATGGCCGGGTGAAGCACCGTCTGCGACCAGCTTTCGACGAAACGGGCCATGGCCTTGCCGCCCTCGCCGTTAAACAGCGACGGGCGCTCGGGGTAAGCCTCGTCCAGGTAAAGCGCGATTTCAAAACTGTCGCTCACCAGCTCGTCACCGTCGCGCAGGATCGGCACGGTCTTCGAAAACCCGTCCTCCACCGTCGGGATCACCGTGAAGGGTAAAGGCCGCTCCTCGAAATCCAGCCCCTTATGCGCCAGCGAAAGCACGGTTTTCCAGCAATGGGGAGAAAATGGCCGGGAAGTATCGCTTCCGCATAGCGAATAGAGCGTTCTGGAAGTCGTCATGGGCTGCCCCTCTTCTGCAACATCGATGGAGCGATATAAAAACGGTCGCCGCCCGAAATCAAATCAGGATTTGTCATATTATCGATCAAGGAACGCTTGGGGCACACCCGCCTTCTGCAACACGGAATTTATGCTTCGTGACAGCAAAATTCTTCGTGGATTTATTCTATTTTAAACCGTCGCTTGTAAGAATAACGCCGTTCAACAATCGGTTATCGCCGGTCCATTCATAATAATCCATTGCTATTGGGGCTGTCAGTGACGACATCGGCGGGCGATAAAAAACGCGAACAGGCAAGAAGCGCTCTTGTCGTTACCAAGATCACTCAGTTCATCGCCAAGATGAACATTGCACCTTTGCCGCGCAATTATGAATTGATCTATGAAATATTGTCCGGACACAATCCGGCCATGGGCCGTGACATTCTCGCGCTCGGCAATGCGCCGCAGCAGCATGAAATCGACCTCATCGGCCAGCGGCACAATCTGCCCGGCTTTTCGCGCATCGAAGCCGAACAGATGGCAAGCGAGGCCTTCGATACACTGACGCAGATTTCCGCGCGGCTGGATGCAAGCCTTCAGCGCACCGAGACTTTCCTGGCCAGCATTGAGCAGGATGAGGATGGCGAGCCGCCCGCAACGGAGCGCTTCGTGGAGTTGCTGGGCGATATCCACGAAGAACAGACGAGCCTTCGGCATTTCATCGCCATGGGGCTGGTGAAAATCCGCGAGGTTGAAAGAAACCGGGGGGAACTTCAGGCCGCCTCGCTGCGCGATGCGCTAACCGCGCTTCCCAACCGGGCTGCTTTTCTTGAAAAACTCGGCGGCCTGTTTTCAAAGGACCGGGCCGCTTCCGCCACCACGCTCGCGCTGCTGGATATCGACCATTTCCGGGAAATCAACGGCAAATACGGCTCCGCCGCCGGCAACAAAGCGCTCAGAAGGCTTGCCGCCCTGTTTCGCAAGACCATCAAGAAGGACGATTTCGTCGCCCGTATCGGTGGCGATGAATTCGCCTTCCTGTTTGCCGGCGTGCCGCAGAACACGGCCGAGGCCATTGCCGAGCGGTTGCGGCAAAGCGTGGAGGCGCTGCGTTTCGTGACGCAGGAAGGAGACGGCGAACATCTGACCGTTTCAATCGGCGTCGCCGTGGTGGATGGAACCGCAACGCCCGCCGAATTTTTCAGCCATGCCGAACTCGCTCTGCTTTCGGCCCGCTGCGGCACGCGCAACTGCGTCGTCGGTTATTCGCGGGAGGTGGCGCAGCATAGCCGCAGCAGCTATCTGGCGCAGCTCGGCGATTGACAGTTTAATCTCGCCCGATGTGGCGCGGGCGCTCTTGCCTTGGCCAGACAGTTCGGCCAAAACGGCGCCATGATTACGATTACCGATCTTTCCGCCCGTATCGCCGGGCGTCTACTTCTCGACCATGCCAGCGTGACGCTTCCCGCCGGTGTGAAGGCGGGCCTTGTTGGCCGCAACGGCGCCGGCAAATCCACCCTGTTCCGGGTCATCACCGGCGATTTCTCGGCGGAAAGCGGTTCGGTAACAATCCCGAAACAGGCACGCATCGGCCAGGTGGCGCAGGAAGCCCCAGGCACCGAAGAATCGCTGATTTCCATCGTGCTTTCGGCCGACAGGGAGCGCAGCGCGCTTTTGGCCGAGGCGGAAACCGCAACCGATCCGCACCGTATCGCGGAAATCCAGATGCGGCTTGTCGATATCGACGCCCATTCGGCGGAAGCGCGCGCCTCCAGCATTCTTACCGGCCTCGGTTTCGATCACGAAGCGCAGCTTCGCCCGGCCTCCTCCTTCTCCGGCGGCTGGCGTATGCGCGTGGCGCTCGCCTCCGTGCTGTTTGCAGAGCCCGACCTTTTGCTGCTCGACGAGCCGACCAACTATCTCGACCTCGAAGGCACGCTCTGGCTGGAGGATTATATCCGGCGTTATCCGCATACCGTCATCATCATCAGCCACGACCGCGATCTTCTCAACAATGCCGTCAACTCCATCGTGCATCTGGATCAGAAGAAGCTGACCTTCTATCGCGGCGGTTACGACCAGTTCGAGCGGCAGAAGGCCGAGGCCGACGAATTGCAGATGAAGGCGAAGGCGAAGAACGACGCCGCGCGCAAGCACCTGCAAAGCTTCATCGACCGTTTCCGCGCCAAGGCCACCAAGGCGCGGCAGGCGCAGAGCCGCATCAAGGCGCTGGAGCGCATGGGCACCGTCGCCGCCGTGATCGAGGATCACGTCCAGCCGATCACCTTCCCGGAGCCGGAAAAACAGCCCGCCTCCCCCATCGTCGCCATCAATGGCGGGGCTGTGGGTTATGAGCCGGGCAAATCCATTCTGAAGCAGCTCAATCTCAGGATCGACAATGACGACCGCATCGCGCTGCTCGGCTCCAACGGCAACGGCAAATCCACCTTCGCGAAATTCATTTCCGGCCGGCTTGCGCCACAGGCGGGCGATCTTCGCGTCGCCCCTGGCCTGAAGATCGGTTTCTTCGCGCAGCACCAGCTCGATGACCTCGTGCCGGATGAAACCCCCGTCGAACATGTGCGCAAGCTGATGCCTCTGGCCCCGGAGGCGCAGGTGCGCTCCCGCGTGGCGCAGATGGGTCTCGCAACCGAAAAGATGGCGACGGCGGCAAAGGACCTTTCCGGTGGCGAAAAGGCCCGGCTTCTGATGGGACTTGCGGCCTTCCACGCGCCGAACCTGCTCATCCTCGACGAACCGACCAACCATCTCGATATCGACAGCCGCAGGGCGCTGATCGAGGCGCTGAACGATTACAGCGGCGCGGTCATTCTCATCTCGCACGACCGCCATCTCATCGAGGCAACAGTGGACCGGCTGTGGCTGGTGGCTGACGGCACGGTCAAGACCTTCGAAGGCGACATGGAGGAATATCGCGATCTCGTCGTTTCCTCCGGTAAGAAGAAGGAAGACAAGACCGACGCTGTGGCCGATCAGGCTTCCAAAGCCGATCAACGCAAGGCAAGCGCGGAAAAGCGCGCCCAGCTCGCGCCGCTCAAGAAAAAGATCAACGAAATCGAATCCCTGACGGCGAAGCTTGAGAAACTGATTCAGTCGCTCGACACGGAACTTGCCGACCCGGCGCTATATGAAAAAGCCCCCGCCAAAGCTGCGCAGAAAGTCAAAGAGCGCGGTGAGGCCGCCAGCAAACTTTCCGACGCGGAGGAGCAATGGCTGCTGCTTTCCAGCGAGTATGAGGAAGCAATGGCGGGGTGATGCGCGGCGAGAAGGGTCTTTTCAGCCCAAGGACTTGGGCTGGCTGGATTCCGACTCAAGGCCGGAATGACGGAGATTGACAACCCAAGGCATACGGCGACCTCCCATGAAGCCGCCGGACCTTATTGACAATCTTACTTCACGCCGATGGCGTTGAGGCCTTCACGGGCGCATTCGGTGTCGATCGCGCCCGACGGCGCGCCGCCGACGCCGATGCCGCCGACCAGCGCTTCGCCGATCTTGATGGGAAGACCGCCAGCCTGAACGACCAGACGGTCATCCATGGTGCGCAGCCCTTCATTGGCGGGCTTGGAGGCGACGAATTCGGCGATTTCGCCGGTATCGCGGCCGAGCGATGCGGCAGCAAAGGCCTTGCCGGTTGCACTGGAAACCGTGTGCGGGCCGGAGCCGTCCGCCTTCAGCACCGTCTTGGTGGCGCCGTCGCGGGCGACGATGGCAACGGTGACGGCGTTGCCCTTGGTCGAGCAGGCCTGAAGCGCAGCCTTGGCCGCCTTTTCCGCCATTTCAAGCGGCAGATAAGGCGCGGTCGGCAGCGTCTGCGCCAATGCAGCCGAAGGAGCGATCAGAGCGGAAGCGATGAGAAGGGTGCGGATCATTGAGAGGTCCTCTTGCTTGATGAGGACTGCACCTTAAGCGGATGGCGTTTCGCCGCGAATCCGTAAGACTTGCCGGCGGCTCGGTAGTTCTACCGATCCGCACCGGCTTCCAGCCAGAGCCTTGTCATTTCCGCCTGCGAGGTGGTGCCGAGCTTGAGGCCGATGGCGGCACGATGGCTATCCACCGTGCGCGGCGACAGGCCAAGCCCGTCAGCGATCTGGCGCGTTGTGAAACCGAGGGCGATGCGCTCGAGTATCTCCCTCTCCCGTGCGGTCAGCAGCGATAAAAGCGCCATGGTCTCGGCCTGCAGCGCTTTTGCATCGAGCGTGCGGGCCAATATCCGATGCGCCTTCTGGATCGCGTCGATGAGATCCTGCTCATCCACGGGCTTGGAGAGAAAATCCACCGCGCCATTGTGAAAGGCCCGGCGGCAGGCTTCGATATTGCCGTGACCGGAAATGATGATGACAGGCCAGTCGATCCCCTCTTCCGTCAGCTTTTCTGCAGCTTCAATCCGGTAATGGCTGGCATACGGATATCGAAGATAAGGCAACCCGGTTCGAGCCCGGATAGCTGACCGAGAAATACCACCGGATCGGCAAAGCCCTTCGCCTTGATGCCGACGGTGGACAGGAGCAGGATCAGCGCCTTGCGCACGGCGTCATCGTCATCGACGAGATAGACGGGCAGCGTCATGAGGTCTGCGCCTCCGCTGCAATCGGCAGGACAACGCGGAAAAGCGCGCCATTCTCACTCTCGACATAGCGGATTTCGCCGCCGGCGCGCTCCACCAGCCGCTGGCTGAGGGCAAGTCCCAGCCCCATGCCATTCGTTTTCGTGGTGGCGAAGGGCGTAAACAGCCGGTCGCGCAGGCCCGGTGCGACACCGGGACCGTTATCGGCAACTTCGAGAAGGGCGAAATCACCGCTCCGGCTCAATCTGGCGGCAATCGCGCGTCTACCTTCGATGGCAGTGAGCGCATCGAGCGCGTTGCGCAGCAGATTGAACATGACCTGCTCTATTTCAACGGGATCGACCCGCACCAATAGCGGAGCATCAGGCATCGCGATGTCGATGCTGGCCTCATGACGGGCCGCCTCGCCGGCAAGCAGCGCATCGACGTTGCGCAGAGCGGCGCGCAGATCATGCGCCGCCACCGGTTGACGGTGCGGCAGCGACCAATTGCGAAATCGGTCGAGCATATTGGCGGCGCATCGCGCCTGATCGATCATATCGTCGAGGGCACCGGAAAGGGCCGCGACATCCTGACGGGCAAGCAGCCGCCGCCCGGCCTGCGCCTGCGCCAATATCGCCGTCAAGGGCTGGGTCAGTTCATGGGCAAGGCCGCTTGCCATCTCTCCGAGTGCATTGACCCGCGAGGCATGGGTGAGCCTCGCCTCCATGCCACTCAGTTCGGCCCGTCTTTCGGCGGCGCGCATGCGCGTCCTCTGTCTCGCCATGACAGTGCCGAGCAGGAAAACGATGCTCGCCCCAGCCATGCCCGCCAACAGGGCACGCCCCGGCAAGAGATCGCGCCAGGTGATCGAGAGCGCGACTTCCAGCGTAAGCGGCTGGGTGGCGCTGCTGAGCTGCCGGACATATTGCGGTGCTTCCGGCATCGAGGGCGGGCCGAACAGGACCGTACCGTCAGGCATTTTGAGCCGGATCACCGCCTGTTTCGCCGACCAGAACGGAGCATCGGACGCCAGAAGCCGCGCGGCATCCACGGCAAGCACCAGCACTTTCGAGGCCGTCTCGCTATTGGGGCTGCGCTTGACGATCATGTAGTGGCCGGGCCTGAGATCGCTCGCCACCAGGGCGGGCCGTCCGGTAAAGACTGACGCCGCCTTGCGGATCGCCGCCGCCAGCTCGTTTTCCAGCGGCCGGGTGCCGATAACAGGCCCCGCCTCATTGAGGGAAACCAGCTGAACCTCATCGATGCGTGGGTAAAATTGCAGAATGGGTGCCGCGACATCGAGCAGCAGGCCGTAATCCGCCCCCTGCTCCGCCTGCGCCACCGCCGAAAGCGCCGTCACATGGGCATCATGCTGATCGGCCCGGCGGGATGCCTCGGCCTGCAATGCATCGCTCTGCCGCCCCAACTCGCCGAGCAGGCTGACATATTGATAAGCCGCCAGAGCGCAAATGACGGCCGCCATGAGTAATGCCCAGGCCAGAAACAACCTGAGAAAACTCCATCCTGTCAGCGGCCGCGGATTGTCCGCCGTGTGTCTGTCGCCTGATACGGCATGGGCGGCTGTACCAAGCGAGCGGCCGGCGCTGTCCGCGCCCCTGGCAGCCTCATTCGGCAGGTGCTCGGCCGGTTTTCCGGGCATGTCGTTCCATGCATCGTTGTTCTCAAGCATCGGCTCGCCCGCATGACCGTAAAGAGGGTCATAACATTCGTTCATCAAAGGACTTTTCTCAGCACAGACCGGGAAAACATTCAATCCGGCCCCAGCCGAATTTACCCCTGATCAGGAAGACCCAAAGGGTCCCCTCGCGTTAGGCGCACGCCCTTTGAGGCTGCAACCGGTCGAGCGGTACGGCGGGGGAATAAAGATAACCCTGCCCGAAGCGAATACCCATCTGCATGAGGAGCCGGCTCTGTTCCTCGGTTTCTATGCCTTCCGTCACCAGCTTTGCGCCGTAACGCTCCGCACTCTCGAAGGCGAGCGCAATGGCCTCCCTGAACCGCGACTGGTCGAGCCTCGATGTCATCCAGTGGTCGATCTTGACCTCTTCGAACGGGAACCGCGCCAGCAAAGTGAGGGCGGCATAACCGGTGCCGAAATCATCGAGCGCCAGCCGGACGCCTGCGGCAATCAGCGTATCGAAATTCTGCTGTACGACATCGGTGGTCGGTATCCTGCTCATCTCCGTCACTTCGATCGAGAGGCGATGCGCCGGCACCGCCATTTCTTGCAGCAGCGCCACGACCCGGTCTGCGAAATGCGCGCTCGCAAAGGACGAAGCGGAAATATTCACCGCCAGATGAAAATCCGCCTCAAGGCCGTGCAGGTCGCGAAGATCGCGCACGACGGCTTCGATCGTCGACCATTCGAATTCCACCAGCAGCCGATGGCGTTCGGCGATCTCCAGCACATAATAAGGCGAAAGCGCCTGCCCCCGCGCATCGACCGCACGCAGCAGCGCTTCCGCGCCGACCATGCGGCGAGTGCGCATTTCGAATTTCGGCTGATAACAAATGGGCGGCGTGCCGGATTTGATCCAGTTGACCAGCATCTGCCGCACCGCCTCGTCCCGCGTCGCTTTCTCCGCAAAGGAGAAGGGGAAAATCTGCACCGGATGATCGCTTCCCTTCAGCGCGAGGCTGAGGTGCCTGAGGAAGGAAGCGACGTTCTGCCGGGAAAGCCGGTCCAGGTTTGCCGCACCGATTTTGAGATGCGGCACCGGCCCCACCTCCGCCGAACGGCAAAACGTGCTCAACCCGTCATGCAGATGCATCATGAGTTTCGCACTTTCGGACTTATCCAGCGAAATCCCCCGCATGACGACCGCAAGTGTCGTATCGCCGAACATGAAGCTGCAGGGCGTATTGGATCTGCACAGCAGGCCGTCTTCCCGGTCGCAGATTTCCCGCGCCAGCCTCGGCCAGAAAAGATCGCTCCAGTCCTCGCCCTCGCAGGCGGCGACATCGGCAATATTGACGATCTCGATCAGAATGAGAGCGTGCGGAACGGCCGGCTCCTGTCGCATCGTCGCTTCTATATGGTCCTTGAGGGCGCGCCGGTTGGGCAGGCCGGTCAATGAATCCGTCCGCGCCGCCACCTCGCGTTGCCTTGTCTCTTCCCGCGCCCGTGCCTCGCTGCGCAGAAGGATAAACAGGCAGAAGATCATCGGCAGGCCGACGGCGACCGCGCCCAGTGTTCGGCGGCCCACTGCACTCAAAAACAGTGCCTGGTCGACCAGCCCAAGGGCGAATGAGATCGAGATGGCGAGCAGCACGGCAATGAACCTGACCGCGAAGACGGTGAGAATATCCCTAATTCCCAGATCGGCGAGGCGGCGCTTGCGCATCCAGCCATACATGATGATGCCGCAGGCCGAAATAACGACCATGTCCTGCAGGGCCGCAAAAAACAGAACGGGACCGCCGAACACGAAACGCCCGGCCGCCACAAGAGACAGGCTGATAAGCCCGCCCTGCCAGGACCCCAGCACCCCGGCTAAAAACAGCAGGTCGGAGCGGATATAGGGCTTGGAGGGCAGTTTGATGAACTCGGAAACCAGCAGTGTCAGCAGAAAGCCCGCCATTCCGAAAACGATGCCGTAATAGACTTTGTAGCGAGGGTCCTCGAGAGCGATGTTTCGCCGCAGGAGGATCAGCACGGACACCATGCCAACCACGGCGGCCGCCTGAAGCAGCAGGAATGGAAGCTCGGCAGCCGATGCTGCCGCTTGTGCGGCGATCAATTCCATCATCTGCATTCCCCGGTTATTATGTGTTCTGGCGCCGGAATTCCGGCACATGGCTCAAAAATCCCACGTCCCGCGGGACAGAATTTATAGCGCGCCGCCAAACCCTCAGTATCCTATGCCGACATCGCGGCTTCGACGCCGTAAAGTTCTGCTGGCCCGACAATTGTTCCGATATGCCCGGAGGCGAGCACCAGCCGGTCACGGCCCTGACGCTTCGCTTCGTAGAGCGCCATATCGGCCCGGTTCACCATCTCGTATATGATTTCCCTGCCGTCGCCGGAAACGGCAATGCCGAGACTGACGGTAACGATTTCCCGCCCATCGGGACGGTTGAGATGGGGTATGGCCTCGTCGATCACGGCCAATCTCAGCCTTTCGCCGATGGCGAGCGCGGCGGAAACAACGCAATTGTCGAGCAGAACCACAAATTCCTCCCCACCATAACGCGCGACGAAACTTCTGTCGCCATCATCCTTGCGAAGCGCGCTGCGCAGCCTGCCGGCGATCCTGCGCAGGCAGTCATCGCCGGCCACATGACCCTCCGAGTCATTGTAGTTCTTGAAATAGTCGACATCGAGAAGGATGAGCGCCCGGGGCCGGCCGCTGCCGCCCGAAGCCTCGCTCGCCGCCTCGTCAAAACTGCGGCGGTTGCGGATGCCGGTGAGCTGGTCGGTATTGGAAAGCTGCTGAAGTTCGTGATTTGCGGTTTGAATCCGCTGCAGCAACGTCTTTTCGCGCAGCGACGCTAGATAATCCCGTCTTTCCACCTGCTCGATACGATAGGCCGCAAACAGCGAGACGGCGCTGATTCCGACGGAACACATGATCGCCGGCAGCTTGGCCACCTGGCTCGTTACGGTGACATATTCCATGCCGACGATGAAAACCGCCATGCAGCCGACCGTTCCGAGGACAGCGAGCGGAAACGGCTTGCGATGTATCGTATTCATATAAAGGACGACGGTGACGATGCCCATGTAATATTCGCTCGCCGAAGCGGTCTTCGCACTGGCATATATGTACATCAGCGACGCCACGACCAACATGCAGCCCAGCCCGTGCAGGACCTCATGCGCCACGGCATCGGGACGCGCCCTGAGCGCATAATACCGGGCTGGAAAATAAAGAAACAGAAGCGGCGTGATGACGAACAGGCGGACCGTCAGATCCAGCCAGATGATCTCCGGCACCAGCTTCATGTCCACAAACACGTAGAGATTGTAGAGGATGGTGCCGAAAATCAATCCATATGTATTGAATTGACGGCTGCTTTCATTGACTTTCCGAACGAAACCAGACGAACGGTCATCTTCAAGTAAAATCACCACACACCCGTTCTTTAAAAATCTACTCAAGCGAAATCTAAAATTATTATCGATATTCACAGAATATACCTAAAAAAAGCAAAATTAAAACCGTCACCCAGAGAAAACAACACTTTAAAACACAGGAAAATATTTGCACTCATCAAATATTACGCTATCAAGAAATACACATGTCGAAAATTTGTTATGACGTTACAGTTAAAAAAAAGACGTTCCCGGTGGAAACGATCACCTTGCTCCTTCGGTCGTTTCTGCTAAAAACTTGTAAAAATCACACTTTATCCCATGCAGCACTCACACGGGTTCCACTTCATGTCAGCCACCAAGCTTGCCATCGTCGGCGTCGGCAAAATCGTTCGCGACCAGCATCTTCCCGCCATTGCAGGCAATCCGGATTTTGAATTGATCTGCACCGCAAGCCGCCACGGCACCGTGGACGGCGTCGCTTCCTATGGCACCATCGAGGCCATGCTGGAGGCTGTGCCTGCTATCGACGCGGTATCGCTGTGCATGCCGCCGCAATATCGTTACGAGGCGGCTTACGCGGCGCTGAATGCCGGCAAGCACGTCTTCCTCGAAAAGCCGCCGGGCGCCACCCTTTCGGAAGTGCAGGATCTCGTCCGGCTGGCGGATTCGAAGGGCCTTTCGCTGTTTGCAAGCTGGCATTCGCGTTATGCGCCGGCGGTCGAGGCTGCGAAGGCGTTCCTGGCTTCCACGAAAATCGACAGCGTGCATGTCATCTGGAAAGAGGATGTACGCCACTGGCACCCGAACCAGGCCTGGATTTGGCAGGCGGGCGGTCTCGGCGTGTTCGACCCCGGCATCAACGCGCTTTCGATCATCACCCATATCCTGCCGCGCGCCCTGTTCTTGACCAAGGCCACGCTGGAATTCCCGGAAAACCGCGACGCCCCGATTGCCGCCGACCTGCATTTTTCCGATGTGACGAAAACGCCCGTCCATGCCGAATTCGACTGGCGCCAGACCGGCAAGCAGAGCTGGGATATCGTTGCCGAGACGGCAGCGGGACGGATGGTGCTTTCGGAAGGCGGCGCAAAGCTTGCGATCAACGGCGAAGAAAAACTCTCCCAGCCGGAACGGGAATATCCGGCCCTTTACGAGCGTTTCTCGGAAATCATCAAGGCAGGCCGCTCCGATGTCGATCTTGCGCCGCTGACCCATGTGGCCGACGCCTTCCTGCTCGGCCGTCACAAATTCGTGGATTCCTTCTACGACTGAGAAGCCGAAACGCTTCCCGAAGGACAATGCCTCAAAGGGCGCGGCTGACGAAACGGTCGCGCCCTGATTTTTTGGCCTGATACAGCGCTTCGTCGACGCTGCATAGCAGCGTTGCCCGGTCTGCACCCGCCTGCGGAGCAAGCGCGCCGCCGATGCTGAGGCGGGCGTCCACCTCCTGCCCGTCGACGTCAAAGGGGTTCCGGAAAGCGGCCAGAAGCCGGTCCGCCAGCCCGTTCATGACATCGGGAGCGTCGGGCCGCGGTATAAAAATCGCGAATTCATCGCCGCCCATGCGCACGACGATGTCCTGCTTGCGGATTGCCTTGCGGATACGTCCGGCGGCAGCGGTCAGAACGCGGTCGCCGGCAGGATGGCCGAACGTGTCGTTGATGGTCTTGAAACCGTCCAGATCAAGATAAAGGACACCGAAGGCCTCGTTTGCACGCAGGGCCGCGCCGAGCTGGCCATCGACAATCGCCTCCAGCGCCTTGCGATTATAAAAACCGGTCAGCGGATCGGTCATCGCCGCATCACGCAATTCACGTTCGGCCAGACTCATGGTGAAATTGGCTTTTTGAAGCCGCAGCAATGCAGCCGCCAGCAACGCGAAATGTCTGAGGTTGTCGATTTCGATGCGGGAAAAATTTCTCGGCACCGTATCGACCAGACAAAAGGCGCCAACAACAAGACCGGGCTCAAGTTCGATCGGCGCACCCGCATAGGAACGCAGCTCCGGTCCCCCTTTGACATAGGACATGAAGCGGAAATGCGGATGCTCGGTCAGATCGGAAATCACCACCACATCCTGCTTGGCGATGACGCGGTTGCAGATCGACAGATCGCGCGGGCATTCCGACAGTTCCATTCCCGCCTGCTCGGCGATATGAAGCCAATCCTCATCGACAATATTGACCGCCGCACGCGCCACGCCAAAAACCCCCTGCCCCAGTTGCGACAGCACTTTCAGCTCCGGCATCTCGGCATTCTTGAAAGACATGATCGACCGCACCGCGACCAGACGCTCGGTTTCTCCCTCCGGTCGCGATATCGCCTGTCCCATACTCATGTCCTTCTGCTGTTGCGTTACAGGAAGCCGCCCGAGGCAGAGCAGGTCAAACCAGCCGCCTCGATCGAAGCGGAAGCCATTCCGCTACGTTTCCTTCGGGCGCATAATGCAAAAACCGGCAATTGACGCCACGTGCGAATTTTTGCCGGTCTGTTTGCGTATGGAACCAATCGTGGGGACGCCCAATCGGCGGTGCGATCATGCCTTCTTCTGCCAGCGGCCTTCAGGCGATTGCTGCCAGTAAGTCAGGGAATGTCCCTCTGTTTTCAGTCTTTTCCAGTGATTCCGCGCCATTTCGAGCTGGTAGGCATCGTATCCGTCGAACATGAATACGATACGTTCATAAGCCTCGACCGCCGGCGGCTCGGCGCCATCGACGAGAAAGCGGACACTTGCCGCGTTAGTATTCTCGTCCGACGCCGTCAGGAGAATCGGCTGGTTTTGCGGTGCGGGCGAAGTATCGGTGGCGTGCGGCAGGAAACTGTCGTCACGAAAGGTCCACAGATGCGTGTCGAGAAAATCGCGGCGCTCCTCGCCCACCGTCTGGATCGCGACCTTCCAGCCGCGTTCCAGCGATTTCTCGAGCAAGGGCGGCAACGCATCCTCCAGCTTCGATTCCGTCAGATGGTAAAACAGAATTTCAGTCATCCGCAGACATGCCGCTCCGCTCGCTTCAATCTTCGTAGTGGGCGCGAACGAGTTCGTTCAGCAGCCGGACGCCGTAGCCCGATCCCCAGGACTGGTTGATCTCGGTCAACGGCGAACCCATGGCGGTGCCGGCGATATCGAGATGCGCCCAGGAGGTTTCGCCCACGAAACGCTTGAGGAACTGCGCGGCCGTGACGGAACCCGCCAGACGGCCCGAGCTGTTCTTCATATCGGCGAATTTGGAATCGATGATCTTGTCGTAATCCTTGCCGAGCGGCATGCGCCACAGTTTTTCGGCCGTCACATCGCCCGCCTGCGTGAGGCGTGCTGCAAGCTCGTCGTCATTGGAGAAAAGACCGGCCTGAAGATTGCCGAGCGCCACTGTGATCGCGCCCGTCAGCGTGGCGAGGTTCACCATGAATTTCGGGTTGAAGCGATCCTTGGTGTACCAGAGCGCGTCGGCCAGAACCAGCCGGCCTTCGGCATCGGTATTGATGATCTCGATGGTCTGGCCGGACATGGAGGTGACGATATCGCCCGGACGCTGGGCATTGCCGTCAGGCATGTTTTCCACAAGGCCGATGACGCCGATCACATTCGCCTTGGCCTTGCGGGCGGCCAGCGCATGCATCAGGCCGGTCACGGCGGCGGCCCCGCCCATGTCGCCCTTCATATCCTCCATATTGAGGCCGGGCTTCAGCGAAATGCCGCCGGTATCGAAAACGACGCCCTTGCCGACGAAGGCAATCGGCTCATCCTTCTTGTTGCCGCCGTTCCACTGCATGACCGCAAGTCTGGGCGGACGCGCCGACCCCTGCGCCACACCGAGAAGCGCATTCATGCCGAGCTTCTTCAGCTCCTTCTCGCCGAGGACTTCCACCTCGACGCCGAGCTTGCGCAGCTCCTCCGCCTTCTCGGCAAATTCGACGGGACCGAGAGCGTTCGGCGGCAGGTTGACGAGATCGCGCGCCAGGGTAACACCGCCCGCAACGGCCTCGGACACGGCAAAAGCCTTTTCCGCTTCCTGATGGGCGGCCGTGACGATGACGATCTCCACCTTCTTCGGCGTCTTCTCTTCGTCGGACTTTTTCTTGGTCTTGTAGGCATCGAAGCTATAGGCGCGCAGCAGCAGGCCAAGCGCAAAATCCGCAGCAGCCTGCGCACCGACCTCTACGCCCGGCGCATCGAGATAGATGACGACCCTGTCCGCCTTCTTGAAACTGGCGGCGGCGGTGCCGCCGGCGCGCAGCCAGTCATGGGCGACCAGCTTCGAGGGCTTGCCGAGGCCGATGACGAGCAGCCGGTCGGCGGCGGAACCCTGCGGCGCGATCACGTCGAGCGTCGTCATGGACTTTGCGGAAAAGCCCGAAATCTTCGCCGCCCTTTCGATCACACCGCCCGGATCGGCCTCGGAGGCGCCGGCGACGGCCTGCGCCTCACCCGAGGCCTGCAGCACAACGGCGAGCGCGTTTTCAAGCGCGGCGGAATTGGCGAAAGAAATATCGAATTTGGCGGACATGTTTTCCTGCTCTTCTTCTACGACTTGCACGATGCGCATGATCATGGCCTTTTCGGCCCCGGGCGCAACCCCGCATTCTTTAAAGGCCTACAGTCGTTAAAGGAAAGGCATTTTTGTGGAATGCGAAATCGCGTCATGAAACCGACAGCTTGTTCCACAAAAAGACACAGGCGATGGAAAAATCATCGCGCAAAACATATTTGTGAGCACGCCGGAATAGCCAATTGCAAACGATGCGATTAGATAGGCGGAAATTCGGCGAGCGATCGCACGGAAAAACAATGTCGAACAGGGCCGTATGAAGCTTCTCGAGAACTATATCCTGCGGCGGACAACGCAGATGTTTCTGGTCGCGCTGCTGCCGGTGCTGGCCATCATCTGGACCATCCAGGTTCTCCAGAGAATCAATCTCGTCACCGATACCGGCCAGTCGATGGGTTCCTTCATGGCGCTCGCGACGATGATCCTGCCGACGCTGATCCCCGTCGTCCTGCCTTTCGCGCTGGTGATCGGCATCACCCAGATCTTCACGACGATGAACAACGATTCCGAGCTTGCCATCATCGATGCGGCCGGATCGCCCCGGTCGATCATGTATCGCCCGGTTCTCATTCTGGCCGCCATTCTGAGCGCGTTTTCATTCACCATCACCAATTTCATCGAGCCGCCCGCCCGCAGCTCCGCCCGGCAGATGGTGGCGGCCGCCTATGCCGACCTTCTGTCCTCCGTGATCGAAGAAAAGACTTTCCGCACCATTCAGGACGGTCTTTACGTGCAGATCGCCCAGCGGCAGGGTCGCATCCTCAAGGGCCTGTTCGTCGCCGACCGCCGCGATCCGAATTTCGATCTCATCTATTATGCCAAGGAAGGCATGATCGATGAAAGCGGCACGTCGCTGACCATGCGCGACGGCGAAGTGCAGCAGAAGACGCCGGACGGCAAGGTCTCGATCGTCAAGTTCCTGTCCTATGCCTTCGACCTTTCGACCATGTCGGAAAAGCAGGATTCCGAGCCGTCGCTCTCGCCGGGCGATGCCAGCCTCGGTTTCCTTCTTTCGCCCGACGAGAACAATGCGAGCTACAAGCGCTCGCCGGAAGCCTTCCGCAGCGAGCTGCACAAGCGCCTGTCGGACTGGATGTTCGCTTTCTCCTTCGCGCTGATTTCGCTGGTCATCGCCGCCGATGCCCGTTCGCACCGCGAGGCGCGCCTGCATCCGATGGTCGCCGCGCTGGTGACGGCCTTCATGCTGCGGTGGCTTGGTTTTTACGTCACCAATCAGATCAAGCAGAGCGCGGCCTTCATTCCGCTGGTCTATGCCGTTCCGGGCCTTAGCGGCGGCGCCGCCGCCTTCATTCTGCTGACCGGCCGCAAGCCGAAAATGCCGAAAATCATCGCCGATGCGATGGGTCGTCTGCGCCGTCTCTTCTCCAGCCGGATGGCGAAAAGCTCTGGGAGCGGCAACGCATGATTTTCAACACGCTCTCCCGGTATTTCCTGAAGCGATATCTGATCACCGCCATCTGGTTCGTGCTCGGCGTATCCTCGATCATTTACCTTGCCGACTTCAGCGAAACGGCACGGCGCATGTCCGGCCTGCCCGGCTATTCCGTTCCGGCCGCCCTTGGCCTGACGGCGCTTCGTCTGCCGCTGATCCTGCAACAGACCGTGCCCTTCATCGCGCTTTTCGTCGGCATGACGACGCTGATCTCGCTCAACCGGCGTTACGAACTGGTGGTGACGCGCGCCGCCGGCATTTCCGCCTGGCAGTTCATCCTTCCCTTCGTGCTCGGCGCGGTTTTCATCGGCATCCTGTCCGTCACCATCCTGAACCCCATCGCGGCGTGGGGCCAGAACAAGTCGCTGGCGATGGAAGCCGGTCTGCGCAACGAAGCGGGCGGCGGCCGCCAGCAGGAGATCATTCCGTGGATGCGCCAGGCAAGCGGCGGCCAGGATACGATCATCGGCGCCAAGAGCTTCGAGGACAATGGAACGCTGCTTCTCGACGTGGTTCTGATCGACATCGACAAGGACGGAAACATCGTCTCCCGTAAGGATGCGAAGTCGGCTAAATTGGAAGATGGTTACTGGCTTCTTAACGGCGTTTCGGAAACCCGCGCCGGGCATGTGCCAGTTCGGCAAGAAAGCACGCGGATCAGTACCAATCTGAGACGGGAATTCGTTCAGGAGCGCATGACGCAGACGGAAACCGTTGCTTTCTTTGACCTTTCTCACAAGATCGAAGTTGCAAAGTCCTTTGGACTATCTTCGAAGGCGCTTGAGACGCAGTATCATTTCCTGCTATCGACGCCCCTGCTTCTGGTTGCGATGACCTTGATCGCCGCGACCGTTTCATTAAAGTTCAGCCGCTTCGCCCAATCGCGCTCCGTGATTCTGGGTGGAATCGTTTCCGGCTTCGTGCTTTATGTAGTAACCGTGCTCGTAAGGGCATTCGGGAGTGGTGGTGTTGTCCCTCCCACCGTCGCGGTCTGGGTTCCAGTCATCGTGGCGTTGGCTTTGGGGGCAACCATTCTGCTTCATCAGGAGGACGGCTAGTGGCGGTATATGACCGCGGGAATATCAGGCGGCTTTGGACGGCCCTTCTGACAGGTGCCGCTGTGTGCGCGTATTTGGCATCCAGCCCGGTCGCTTTCGGCCAGGATGGTTTGCTTGCGTCGGCAAGCCAAGACGATTCGAAACTCCTGCTTACAGCAAATGAACTGACCTATAATCGCGATTCCCAGCGCGTGATCGCGAAGGGCGTGGTTCGCATGAAATATTCGGGCTACCGCATGGTGGCCCAGCAAGTGGAATATAACCAGCAGACCGGCCGCGTGATCGCCCATGGCAACATCGAGCTGATCGAGCCGGGCGGCAACAAGATCTATGCCGACGAGATGGACGTGACCGACGATTTCGGTCAGGGCTTCGTCAATGCGCTGCGCGTCGAGACCACGGACAATACCCGTATTGCCGGTGAAAGCGCCGAGCGTCTCGAAGGCGACCTGATGGTGCTCAACAACGGCGTCTACACCGCGTGTCTGCCCTGCGCCGAGCGGCCCGAAAAAGCGCCGCTGTGGCAGGTCAAGGCCGAGCGCGTCGTTCAGGACGGCAAGACCCATACGGTGCGGCTTGAAAAGGCCCGCCTGCAGCTTTTCGGCCATTCGATCGCCTATCTGCCGTTCCTTACGGTTCCGGACAATACGGTGAAGCGTAAATCCGGCTTCCTGTTCCCGCAGATGAGCATTACCGACAATCTCGGTTTCGGTATCGGTGTCCCCTATTTCCACGTCCTGTCCGACACTTCGGACGTGACCGTCACGCCGACCTATTACACGACGCAGGGTCTGCTGCTGCAGGCGGAATTGCGCCAGCGCTTCGAAACCGGCATGCACACGGTCACGATCGCGGGCATCAGCCAGCAGAAGTCCGAAACCTTCACGGCCGGCACCAGCGACGCCCTCAACGACAATCGCGGCATGATCGCAAGCAAGGGTGATTTCTCGATCAACCCGCGCTGGGCTTTCGGCTGGGATGCCATGGTGCAGACCGACAATAACTTTTCGCGCACCTATGGGCTGAAGGGTTATAAAAACGACGTTCAGACCAACCAGATATATCTGACCGGTGCGAGTGAGCGTAACAGCTTCGAAGCCCGCGGTTATTATTTCAACGTTCAGGATACGGACAACACCGAAACCAAGGAACGCAAACAGGCGATCGTTCATCCGGTCGTCGACTACCGTTATTTCGTGCCGGATCCGGTTTATGGCGGCGAACTTTCGCTGACCACCAACCTGACGAGCATCACGCGCCTGAAGCAGGATGCTTACGCGCTCGGCGGTTATCCGCGTTTCAGCGGGCTTGAGGGCGACTATACGCGCCTTTCCACCGAAGCCGAGTGGAAGCGCACCTTCACGATGGATAGCGGCCTGCAGATCACGCCGATATTCGCCGCGCGCGGCGACGCGCTCTGGACGGACATGTCTCCTGCGGCCTTCACCTCGGGCGGGACCTCCTATGCCTATGAGGGCATGATGCATGACGGCGCGGCTTTCCGCGGCATGGTCACCGGTGGCCTGGAAGTGCGTTATCCCTGGCTGTTCACCGCGCTCAACAGCAGCCATGTGATCGAGCCCATTGCACAGATTTTCGTGCGCCCGAACGAACAATATGCCGGCCGCCTTCCGAACGAGGATGCACAGGCATTCGTCTTCGACGCGACCAATCTGTTCGAACGCGACAAATTCTCCGGTTACGACCGGATCGAAGGCGGCACGCGCGCCAATATCGGCTTCCGTTATAACGGTACGTTCGACAACGGCTACGGCGTTCGCGCCATTGCCGGCCAGTCCTTCCATCTGGCGGGCGAGAATTCCTTCGCCTCCTACGATCTCGTCAATGCAGGCGCCAATTCGGGCCTCGAATCCGACCGTTCGGATTACGTCGCCATGGCCGCTTTCGATGCGCCGATCGGACTTTCGCTGTCGTCGAGCCTGCGTCTCGACAAGGACGATTTCGACATCAACCGCTCGGAAACGGGCATCAGCTATTCGGACCGTCGCCTTACCGGCAAGCTCAGCTATACGCAGGTCAAGGCACAGCCGAAATACGGCTATAACGAAGACCGCGATATCATCCAGGCGTCCGGTTCGCTGCGCATGGACGACAATTGGTCGCTGTTCGGTTCGATCAATTACGATCTGAACGGGAAGTTTGCCGCCGAACGCCGCATCGGCATTGCCTATCAGGATGAGTGCACGATCCTGACGGTCAGCTATTCCGACGAGGGCAATATCAATTCCAGCCGCCAGGCCGCCAATGACTGGTCGATCAATGCCCGTCTGGCCTTCCGTACGCTCGGCGATGTCAGTGTCGGCTCAGCCAATGAGGACTGGAGCGACATGGATATCGGCTGGAAGCCAAACAACTACTGAGTTTAGAGGCAGGTTACGCAGCATCGTGACCTGCCTTTTTACCATTTGGCCAGTAAAGCCACGGTTTCGCCGCAACAACACGCCAATGTCGACCGCGCATGGAACCTATCGGGTTTTCTTTCAACAAACCGACACATTGCCGTCTTGCGGATCGCGATGATATATACGTGGCAAATTCGCGGTGCGGATGCACAGTTGCAGGTCTGAAAAGCGGGAGAGTTCAATATTCCCCTCATCAGGCAGAACAGATTGGCGGGACAGGGCAACAGGACCCTGCCCGACGAAAGGGAGAAGGATATGATGAATTTCGGAAAGACGGCTTTGCGTGGCGCTGCTTTCGCCTTTGCGATATTCGCCGTTCCCATGGCCGTTGTGCCCTATGCCGGCCAGGCCTTCGCCGATAGCACCGTCAAGATCGTCGTCAACAAGACACCCATTACCAATGACGATATCGCCAAGCGCGTCGCCTTCCTCAAGCTGCAGCGCCAGTCCGGTAATCTCAATGAAAAGGCGCGCGAGCAGCTTGTCGACGAAGCGCTGAAGCGCGAGGAAATCGGCCGCGTTAAGATGTCGGTCAGCACCGACGATGTCGATGCGGCCTTCGCACGCTTTGCCGGCAACAACAAGATGACCCCGCAACAATTGACGAAGGTGCTTGCGCAGGCGGGTGTCGGAGCCGATCATTTCAAGGCCTTCATTGCCGTTCAGATGAGCTGGCCGCGCCTTGTCAACGCCCGTTATGGCGCACGCGGCAAGATGTCGACGCAGGATCTCGTTACCCGACTGAAGGAACGCGGCGACAAGCCCGTCACCACGGAATATTTCCTGCAGCAGGTCATCTTCGTTATCCCGGAATCGAAACGCAACGCCATTACCGGCAAGCGCAAGGCCGAGGCTGAAGCATCGCGCAAGCGTTATCCCGGCTGCGACCAGGCCATGAGCTTCGCCGCAACCATGCGCGACGTGGCGATCAAGGACCTTGGCCGCATTCTGGCGCCAGAGCTACCGGAAGACTGGAAGGCGCTGGTGGAGAAGACCAAGGAGGGCGGCACCACCGGCACCCGCGTCACCGAAAAGGGCGTCGAATATCTGGCCATCTGCAAGCAGCGCCAGGTTTCCGACGACTATGCGGCGGAAATGGTGTTCAAGTCCGAAGACCTGATGAAGGCCAAAGACGGCGAAAACCCGAACGAAAAGAAATATATGGATGAGCTGCGCAAGAAGGCGCAGATCGTCAACACCTGATATTGATACGAGAGCCGGTCTTTCCGTGACATATGCATCCCTGCCGCTTGCCCTGACACAGGGAGATCCAGCCGGTATCGGCCCCGACATCGCCATCACCGCCTGGGCTAAGCGCCGGGAGAACGGCGTGCCGCCCTTCATCTTCATCGGTGACCCCGATGTGGTGGCGAGCCGTGCGGCGTTGATCGGCGTGCCGGTCAATATCGAGACCTGCGATGCGGAAAGCGCCGTCGGCCTGTTCGAACAGGCTTTCCCCATCCTCTCCCTTCCTGTCGGCTTCGAAGTGCAGGCGGGTCAGCCGCATGTCGGCGCGGCGCACGCGACGATCAAGGCCATCGAGACGGCCGTTTCGTTGACGGTCGAGGGCAAGGCTGCGGCCGTCGTCACCAATCCGATCGCGAAATCGGTGCTATACGAGGCAGGTTTCGGCTTTCCCGGTCATACGGAATTTCTGGCCGATCTCGCCCTGCGCCAGACCGGCGAGCAAGTCATCCCGGTGATGATGATTGCCGGCCCCAAGGTTCGTGTCGTCCCGGTGACGATCCATATCCCCGTGAAAGACGTGCCGGCCGCTCTCACCGAAGAGCTGATCGTCACGACCTGCCGGATCATCGATGCCGATCTCCGGCAGAAATTCGGTATCGAGGCGCCGCGTCTGGCCGTTGCCGGCCTCAACCCGCATGCGGGTGAAGATGGCGCACTCGGCACCGAGGATCGCGATATCGTTCACCCGGCGACCATGCGGTTGCGGAAGGACGGGATCGATGCCTTCGGCCCCCTGCCCGCCGACACCATGTTCCACGATGCCGCCCGCAAGCGTTATGACGTGGCGGTCTGCATGTATCATGATCAGGCGCTCATTCCGGCCAAGGCGCTCGGCTTCGACGATTCCGTCAATGTCACGCTCGGCCTGCCCTTCATCCGCACCTCGCCCGACCATGGCACCGCCTTCGGCATTGCCGGCCAGGGCATAGCCAATGAGGCGAGCCTTGTGGCGGCGCTGAAGATGGCGGCGGACATTTCCCTCCGCAGCCGGGCCAACGCATAATGGCGGCCATCGACGGACTACCGCCGCTACGCGATGTCATCCAGCGTCACGGGCTCGACGCGAAGAAATCGCTCGGCCAGAACTTCCTGTTCGACCTCAACCTCACCCAGAAGATCGCAAGGACAGCAGGGCCGCTGGACGGCGTGACGGTGATAGAGGTCGGCCCCGGTCCCGGCGGCCTCACCCGCGCCATTCTGTCGCTCGGGGCAAAAAAGGTCATCGCCGTCGAACGCGACAGCCGCTGCCTGCCGGCGCTGGCGGAAATCGAAGCGCATTATCCCGGACGGCTCGAAGTCATCGAGGGCGACGCCCTCAAGACCGATTTCGAGGCTCTGGTTCCCGCCGGCGAACCGGTGCGGATCATCGCCAACCTGCCCTACAATGTCGGCACGCAATTGCTGGTCAACTGGCTGCTGCCGAAACAATGGCCGCCCTTCTGGCTCTCCATGACGCTGATGTTCCAGAAGGAAGTCGGCCAGCGCATCGTGGCCGAAGAAGGCGATAACCATTATGGCCGGCTGGGGGTTCTCGCCGGCTGGCGCACGGTCGCCGAAATGGCCTTCGACGTTCCTCCACAGGCCTTCAGCCCGCCGCCGAAGGTAACCTCCACCGTCGTGCACCTGCTGCCGAAGGACAAGCCGCTGCCCTGCGATGTCGCCAAGCTTGAAAAGGTCACGGAAGCCGCCTTCGGCCAGCGTCGCAAGATGCTGCGCCAGAGCGTGAAAAGCCTTGGCGGCGAGACGCTGCTGGAAAAAGCGGGGATAGATCCCACACGGCGAGCGGAGACGCTGTCGGTGGAGGAATTCGTCACTTTGGCGAACGCGCTGGGATAAATGCGAAGCTCTGAGCCTATACCCAGTTTTCGGCTCGCAAGCCCGGCATACGAATGAATTCGCGCATATTATTGGTTACGACGATCAGCCCCTCGCTACGGGCGTGACCACCAATCTGCATATCATGAACGCCGCATGGCGTTCCAACCTTGGCAAGTTCGGCCCTGATCTGTCCGTAATGTGCGGCGCCTTTGTCGGCGAAAGACAGAACGTCCAAACGCGCAGTAAAATTTTCAATGGCGTTGATGTTGTCCTGGCGCCGGACGGATTTTTCAGCACCATAATAAAGCTCGCCAAGTGTGATGCTCGAAATACACAGTTGATCTGCCAGAGCGTTGAATTTCTCCCGCAGCTCCGGAGGATAAGTCTTCATCACATAGATACATATATTGGTATCGAGCATATATGTAAGCATCAGAAGGGCTCGCGCTCATCCAATGCAGGCTCTTCGCGAACGGAAAGAAAATCATCCGTTGCACGTGGGCCGGTCAGAAAGAGATCATCCCAGCGCTTTCCCTGCGGCACTATAACACGCGCGAGACCGATTTTCAGAACATCGACCTTATGCACGTCATCAGGAAAAGCCACGGCCTTCGGTAGCCTTACAGCTTGACTGCGATTGCTTATAAAAACCGTTGACGTAGCCATTGTCAGAGCCTCGTATATCCTGCTGGGATATACATAACGCCTAACCGCTTCGATTTCAAGATTTTGGGGCCGGTAGCCAGACGCTACCTTCCATCAAAGCTTCGGCTCTTCCTCGAGCAACGCCCGCACGAAATCGAACATGCCGTGGCGGCGGTCGCGGCGGACGCGTTCGGCCTTCACGATGGCTTCGACGGCTTCGAAGGCGGCCTGCAGGTCGTCATTGAGGATGACATAGTCATAGTCGCGCCAGTGCTCGATTTCGGCACGGGAATTGAGGAGCCGGGTCTTGATGACCTCTTCGGTGTCTTCGGCGCGGCGATGCAGACGCGATTGAAGTTCGGTCATGGTCGGCGGCAGGATGAAGATCGAAACGACGTCCGCCTTCATCTTGTCCTGAAGCTGCTCGGCGCCCTGCCAGTCGATATCGAACAGCATGTCGCGGCCGGCAGCCATGGCATCTTCCACCGGCCCACGCGGGGTGCCGTAAAAATTGCCGTGAACTTCAGCCCATTCCAGCAGCGCATCGCTATCCCGCAGGCGCTCGAAGTCCCGCTTGGAAATGAAATGGTAGTGGATGCCGTCAATCTCGCTCTGGCGGCGCGGACGCGTCGTGACGCTGACGGACAGGCCGATATTCTTGTCCTTGTCGAGCAGGTTGCGTGCAATCGTGGATTTGCCCGCGCCGGATGGCGAAGAAATCACCAGCATCAACCCTCTGCGGGCAATCGTGACGGGAGAATTATTCACCGGGACCATGGGTCTACTCCAGATTTTGGACCTGCTCGCGGAACTGGTCGATCACCACTTTCAGCTCTATGCCTGCTGCGGTTACCGCACTGGCGTTCGATTTGGAACAGATTGTATTCGACTCGCGGTTAAATTCCTGTGCAAGAAAATCGAGCTTGCGTCCTACCGGCCCGCCATTGGCCAAAAGCTCCCGCGACGCCTGAACATGGGCGTGCAGCCGGTCGATCTCTTCGCGCAGATCCGCCTTGGTGGCGAGCAGCGCCGCCTCGGCATGCAGCCGGTCACGGTCGAGACCATGCAAGCCGTCGCCGATGAGGGCGATCTGCTGGGCGAGCCGTGCCGCGATCTGTTCCGGCTGGCGGGAAGGATCGTTTTCAATGATGTCCGCGAGCTGCTCGATCCGGTTGACATGACCGGACAGGATGGCAAACAGCGACGCTCCTTCCCGCTCGCGCATATCCTTCAGCTTCTCGACGGCGGCGGCGAAGCCGGCAAGCACATCGCCGTTGCGCGCGGCCTGCGCTTCCGCATCGTCTTCCGCCTCGCGAAAATCGACGAGCCCGCGCAGCGTAAGCAGCGTGTCGAAGCTCAGCGGCTTGTCTTCGACGACATCGCCAAGCTCCTTCTTCAGCGCCAGAACCGCCGCCAGAGCATCGCGGTTGATCACCGCCTCCAGCCGGTTTTCCGCAATCGCCAGCGTCAGACCCGCCTGGATATTGCCGCGGGAAAGATGCTCGCCTGCGATTTCGCGCAGGGCCGTTTCCAGCGCTTCAAGACCGGTCGGCAGACGCAGGCGCACATCGAGCCCCTTGCCGTTCACCGAGCGTAATTCCCACGCCCAGCGGTAACGGCCGGAGGTTCCTTCGCTGCGTGCGAAGCCGGTCATCGATTGCAGTGTCATATCTGGAAGCCCCCGTCATGCTGTGCAAAACCGGGCCCGTGCGGATCGCAGGGCCCGGTCAGGATTATCAATTGTTGGCCGGCTTTTCCGCCTCGGCCCCGCCCGGCTGGCCATCCACGACAACATCGGGATTGGCGCCGGAGGCCGCCTTTTCGGCCTCTATCTTGCGCCAGCGGCGCACATTGGCGTTATGCTCTTCAAGCGTCTTCGCAAACACATGGCCGCCGGTGCCATCGGCAACGAAATAAAGGTCATCCGTGCGCCATGGATTGGCCACGGCCTCAAGCGCCGCCCGGCCCGGATTGGCGATGGGCGACGGCGGCAGGCCCTTGATGACATAGGTGTTGAACGGCGTCTGCTTCTGCAGGTCCGACTGGTAGATCGGGCGGTCCGACGGTTTGCCGTCGCCACCGAACAGGCCATAGATGATCGTCGGGTCGGATTGCAGGCGCATACCCTTCTTCAGACGGTTGTAGAACACAGAAGCGACATGGGCGCGCTCGTCATCCTTGCCGGTTTCCTTCTCGACAATCGAGGCAAGCGTCACGAATTCCTCGACGGTCTTGATCGGCAGGTCGGGATCGCGCCGTTCCCAGATCATGTCGATCAGCTTGTCCTGCGCCGCACTCATCTGGTTGATGATTTCTTCGCGCTTGGTGCCGCGGGTGAAGCGGTAGGTATCGGGGCGCAGGCTGCCTTCCGGCGGCAGGGCCGAGGGCAATTCGCCGTCCAGCACTTCATCCGCTCCAAGGCGCGCGAACATCTGCTTCACGGTCAGGCCTTCCGGCAACGACACCGAATAAAGGATCGACTTGCCGGACTCCAGCAGCATCATGATGTCCTTCATCGATGCGCCGGCCTTGATCTCATATTCGCCGGCCTTCAGCGTCTGGTCCTTCTGCAGGTAGCTGCCGGTCATCAGGCGGAAGACACGGGCGTTGGAGATCACCTCGTTACGCTCGAGATTATTGGCAATCTCGATAATGCCGGCGCCGTTGCGCACCGTAAAATGTGTGTTCGTCTGGAGCGGACCGGGCTCCTGAAACGCATCGATCATGTAATAGAAAGCGGCAATGGCCAGCACACAGACGGCAACCGCGAGCGTCATCAGAAAATTCAGAAAGATCACAAGCTGGCCATGGGCCTTGCGGGAGCGCTTGGGCGGAGCCGGCACTTTTTCCGGCCGCAGGGCTTCCGTCGGGGATTTCGGAATGATCGGGCCGCGATTGCCTTCGCCCGCGCCGTTTTGTCCGTATTGTCCCTGGCTGTTCTGGTTCGTGTCGCTCACCGTCGGTCCTTTTCAGTTCGGCGTTGTCAGCGCTTTTTGCGCAGGTAATGCGGCAAAAACAGGTTCGGAATGTCTTCCTGCACCACATAGAGATATCGTGAAGCCTTGCTATTTCGCTTCACGAACATCGTTTCGGACAAAGCCGATGGAGGAAGCAGCCTGCGGCCGGAAATCACCCCGAACCGGCAAACGCTTCCCATAAACGACTACAATATCGGCGCGAAAACCGGAATGGCTTTCGCAAGCCGCAATGCGTTCTTCAAAGGAAGAACGTCCTTTGTCAGCACCCGGTGGGAGGGCGCCAGCGGCGGCAGAGCCGCCGCCGCAATTATGCTTCGTAACGACGCAGCACGAGGGAGGCGTTGGTGCCGCCGAAGCCGAAGGAGTTCGAGAGCGCCACGTCGACCTTACGCTTACGCGCCTTGTGCGGCACGAGATCGATCTTCGTCTCCACATCGGGATTGTCGAGGTTCAGCGTCGGCGGAACGATGTTATCGCGGATCGCAAGCGTCGCGAAGATCGCCTCGATAGCGCCCGCCGCACCGAGAAGATGGCCGGTGGCCGACTTGGTGGAAGACATGGAAATCTTCGAGGCCGATTCGCCGACAAGCCGCTCGACCGCGCCAAGCTCGATCGTATCGGCCATGGTCGAGGTACCATGGGCGTTGATGTAGTCGATATCGTCAGGCGTGAGACCTGCACGCTTCAGCGCCATCGACATGCAGCGATAGGCACCTTCGCCGTCCTCAGACGGGGCCGTGATGTGGTAGGCATCACCGGAAAGGCCGTAACCGACGACTTCGGCGTAAATCTTCGCGCCGCGCGCCCTGGCATGTTCCAGCTCTTCCAGAACGACGATGCCCGCACCTTCACCCATGACGAAACCGTCGCGGTCACGGTCATAGGGGCGCGAGGCCTTTTCCGGATTGTCATTGTGCTGGGTGGAGAGCGCCTTGCAGGCGGCGAAGCCGGCAAGCGCGATGCGGCAGACCGGCGATTCGGCGCCACCGGCGACCATGACGTCGGCATCGCCGAGCGCGATCAGACGGGCAGCGTCGCCAATGGCGTGCGCGCCGGTCGAGCAGGCCGTCACCACGGCATGGTTCGGTCCGCGCAGCTTGTGGCGGATGGAAACCTGGCCTGATACGAGGTTGATCAGGCGACCGGGAATGAAAAATGGAGAAATCCGCCGCGGGCCCTTGTCGCGCAGCGTATAGCCGGCCTCGACAATGCCCTCAAGGCCGCCGATGCCGGAGCCGATCAGAACGCCGGTGGCGATCTGGTCCTCGTCCGTTTCCGGATGCCAGTCCGCGTCGGCAAGCGCCATGTCGGCGGCAGCCATGCCGTACAGGATGAAAGGATCGATCTTGCGCTGTTCCTTGGGTTCCATCCAGTCATCGGCATTGAAGGTGCCGTTGGAACCATCGCCCACGGGAATACGGCAGGCGATCTTTGCCGGAAGGT
Organism: Agrobacterium sp. D14; assembly: GCF_001526505.1. NCBI lineage: Bacteria > Pseudomonadati > Pseudomonadota > Alphaproteobacteria > Hyphomicrobiales > Rhizobiaceae > Agrobacterium > Agrobacterium sp. D14. Next base: position 75,430 of record NZ_ASXX01000001.1, on the reverse strand, counting down.
CTTCGACTTCGAATTCAGTCACGAGACGGGCGCCGTTCTGGCCGGCCAGCAGCCGCTCCCAGGTCACTTCCGTCCCACATCCAAGAGGAGATACCATGCCGGTACCGGTGATAACGACACGCCTCATCGCCAATGCTCCGCCCTTATCCAAATCATCGGTCTTCATGCAACGCCGGACATCAGGAGATGTTCATCGGATGCTGCAGTATTTCAAATCTCAGCATGACGGTTGTGGACGCCGTTTCCGGCCCGCGACCCCATGCATTGCCCGGAACACGCACCGTCAGGGGCATGTTACCGTCTGCCTATAAAACATTGGCCCGGACGAGCCGGGCCAAGGACGGGAGGATATTGCACCTCCCCCATCAAGGTCGATCAGGCCTGGGCCTTCTCGATGAACTTTACGGCGTCGCCGACGGTCAGGATCGAGTCAGCTGCGTCGTCGGGGATTTCAACGCCGAATTCTTCTTCGAAAGCCATGACCAGTTCAACGGTGTCGAGCGAATCAGCGCCCAGATCGTCAATGAAGCTGGCGCCTTCAACAACCTTGTCGGCGTCAACGCCAAGATGATCAATTACAATTTTCTTTACGCGTTCTGCGATATCGCTCATGTCGGTTTCCTCGACCTTTATTTTGAAGGGAATGCCTTGCGGCACCCTGCCCTGTTAGAAGCCCTCATGCGCCGTTCAAATCCGGCACTGCTGGCAAACCCGTTCAACCCGGTCCAAGCTAGACATCGTCACGCAAAATCGCAACGGCTTCCTGTCTCTCCGGGACGACTGTTCACAGTCTTGGCCCGCTTAACATGGTTTCAATCGGTCGAAAAGCCTGAAAACGCGCTAAGCACAGCGTATGACAGGCAATTTCGCCGAAAACCAGTCGGCGGGGCCTTGCGGCGCCAGCTACCCAAGAAGGTGCTTAAACAGCGCCGCAATCCTTTTCATGACGGCCTCAGGCGCCGTCAGATCATCGCCATGCCGCCGTTGACGTGCAGGGTCTGGCCGGTCATGTAGCCCGCCTCGTTGGAGGCGAGGTAAAGAACGGCCGAGGCGACCTCAGCACCGGTTCCCATGCGCTTCATGGGAATGGCGCCCATGATGGCGTCTTTCTGCTTGTCGTTCAGCTTGCCGGTCATGGCGCTTTCGATGAAGCCCGGCGCCACGCAGTTGACGGTGACGTTGCGGGTGGCGATTTCCTGGGCCAGCGACTTCGAAAAACCGATCATGCCGGCCTTGGAGGCGCAATAGTTGGCCTGACCGGGATTGCCGGTAACGCCGACGATGGAGGTGATGTTGATGATGCGGCCGAAACGGCGGCGCATCATCGGATGCGTCAGCTCGCGCGTCAGGCGGAACATCGCCGTCAGGTTCACTTCGATGACGTTGTCCCAGTCCTCGTCGCTCATGCGCACGAAGAGGCCGTCCTTGGTGATACCGGCATTGTTGACGAGGATATCGACGCCTTCCAGCTCGGCTTCGGCCTTTTCGCCGAGTGCCTTGACCTCGGCGCGGTCGGCAAGGTTGGCCGGAAAAATCTTGACGCGTTCGCCAAGTTCCGCCGCCAGCGCTTCGAGCTTTTCAACGCGGGTGCCGTGCAGGCCAACGGTTGCGCCCTGGCTGTGCAGAAGGCGGGCGATTTCTTCGCCGATGCCGCCGGTCGCGCCGGTTACGAGAGCCTTGCGGCCTGTCAGATCAAACATGTCCTATTCCTTCTTTAGAGCTTCGGACTGAAAATGTTCAGCGCAGTTGCGCCCGATGAATGCGGCAGCCGGAGTATCCGTCTCAGCCGATGAGGGTGGCAAGAAGCTGGTCGATATCGGCAGCGCCGTTGACGGCAATGCCGTTCACCGTCTTGTCGATGCGGCGGGCAAGGCCCGTCAGCACCTTGCCGGAGCCGATCTCATAGAGCTGCGTGACATTGTTGGCGGCGAACCATTCCACCGTCTCGCGCCAGCGCACCTGACCCGTCACCTGCTCGACCAGCAGGGCGGCGATCTCATTGGCATCGGAAACGGGGGCGGCGCGCACATTGGCGATAACCGGCACGACCGGGTTGTGCTTTTCGACGGCCGCCAGCGCCTCGCGCATGGCTTCCGCCGCCGGCGCCATCAGCGCGGAGTGGAAGGGTGCGGAAACCGGCAGCATGATGGCGCGCTTGGCGCCCTTTTCGGAAGCGATCGCCGCAGCCTTCTCGACGGCGGCCTTGCCGCCGGAGATGACGAGCTGACCGCCGCCATTGTCGTTGGCGATCTGGCAGACGCCGAGAATGGCCGCCTCTTCGCAGATTGCCGAAACGGCGTCATGCTCAAGCCCGATGATCGCCGCCATGGCGCCCTCGCCCACCGGCACGGCGGCCTGCATGGCGTTGCCGCGGATGCGCAGAAGACGGGCGGTATCGGCAACCGAGAAGGTGCCGGCGGCACAGAGCGCCGAATATTCACCGAGCGAGTGGCCCGCGACATAAGAAACCGTATCGGACAGTTTGAAACCGCGCGCTTCGAGAACCCGCATGACCGCCATGGACACCGCCATAAGGGCCGGCTGGGCGTTGGCGGTCAGCGTCAGCGTCTCTTCCGGGCCGTTCCACATAATATCGGAAAGCTTCTGATCAAGCGCCTCGTCGACTTCCTGAAACACGGCGCGCGCTTCCGGATAGGTATCCGCCAGCTCCTTGCCCATGCCGACGGCCTGGCTTCCCTGTCCGGGAAATGTGAATGCAATACCCATGGGATGTCGTCCTTCTTGTCTGGCCTTGCCTTTATTCTTTCGGACTTCCATTCACATTCCCGCCAGCGAAGTCAAGGCTTGAAGCCCCATGGCAGGCCCATGTCAGGGGTTTTGCCGTCCTGTTTTCCCCTTTCTTTTCATCATATTTTTTCTTGCACTGCGGCAATTCCCCATTACTTTCACACCACCTTCCAAACTATCTGGCCAAGCACCGGGACATTTCCATGAAACAGAGACTATTGGGCCGCACGGATATTTCCGTGTCTGAAATCTGCCTCGGCACGATGACGTGGGGCACGCAGAACACCGAAGCCGACGCGCATGCGCAGATGGATTACGCCGTCGAAAACGGCGTCAATTTCTTCGATACGGCAGAACTTTACCCCACCACCCCCGTTTCCGCCGAAACCCAGGGCCGGACGGAAGATTATATCGGCACATGGTTCGAAAAGACCGGCAAGCGCGATCAGGTCGTGCTCGCCACCAAGGTCGCCGGTTCGGGACGCGATTATATTCGCGGCGGCCGCGATATCGACGCCGCCGCCATCCGCGAGGCTGTGGATACCAGCCTCAAGCGCCTGAAGACGGATTATATCGACCTCTACCAGATTCACTGGCCGAACCGCGGCACCTATCATTTCCGCGGCGTCTGGAGCTTCGACGCCTCCGGTCAGGAAAAGCAGCGCACGCTCGCCGAAATCACCGAAAAGCTCGAAACGCTTGGCGAACTGGTGAAGGCCGGCAAGATCCGCGCCATCGGCCTTTCCAACGAGAGCGCCTGGGGCACGCAGAAATATATCGACATCGCCGAGGCCAACGGCCTGCCGCGCGTCGCCACGATACAGAACGAATATAACCTGCTCTACCGCAGCTTCGACCTCGACATGGCGGAAGTCGCCCATCACGAGGATGTCGGCCTGCTCGCCTATTCGCCGCTGGCGGCAGGTCTTCTGACCGGCAAATACCAGAACGGCGCGCGCCCGGCGGGATCGCGCGGCACCATCAACAGAGACCTCGGCGGCCGCCTTCAGCCGCTCCAGGAAGCGCCGGTCAAGGCCTATCTGGAGCTTGCCGCACAGCATGGAATCGATCCGGCAAAGCTCGCCATCGCCTTCTGCCTGACACGTCCCTTCATGGCCTCGGCCATCATCGGCGCGACGACGATGGAACAGTTGAAGGTGGATATTGCGGCTGCGGATGTGGCGTTGTCGGAAGAGGTACTAAAAGGGATTGCGGCGATCCATCGCCAATATCCGATGGCGATCTGACGGCTTTACAGCGCGCTTTTTCACCGCTTGCCCTTGCATTCCGGGCAAAATTGCGTATAAGCGCGCTGTTCACAACACCCGGTCCAATAGGCTGGTGGCTGAACGGAGGGCTGGTTCCGGTAACGGAACAGCAGGAACCATAAGGTTTTTCCGGCCTCCCGTGTCTCCGCTCTCGACCGTCTCGAACAACGCTTTTCTTGCTTTAAGGCCTTACCGCCTTACCCAAGAGCAGTCGTTGAGGCTTAGCGCCGTTGCCGGGTGAAGGACGAAACGCAAGAAAGGCAAAGCTTAAATGGCTCTTTACGAACACATCTTCCTTGCCCGGCAGGATATTTCTGCCCAGCAGGTCGACGCACTTGTCGAGCAGTACAAGGGCGTTATCGAATCGTTCGGCGGCAAAGTCGGACGCATCGAGAACTGGGGTCTGAAGTCCCTCACCTACCGCATCAAGAAGAACCGCAAGGCTCACTACGCTCTCATGGACATCGACGCTCCGGCGGCCGCCATCCATGAAGTCGAGCGCCAGATGCGCATCAACGAAGACGTTCTTCGCTACATGACCATCGCCGTCGAAGCCCACGAAGAAGGCCCGTCCGCGATGATGCAGAAGCGCGACCGTGACGACCGTCCGCGCCGCGATGGCGACCGTCCGGACCGTGGCCCGCGTGAAGATCGTGGCCCCCGCGCACCGCGCGAAGGTGGCTTCGGCGACCGCGAAGACCGTCCGCGCCGTCCGCGCGAAGACCGTGCATAAGAAGGAGTTTTGACCAATGGCTGACGCATCCTCTTCCCAGGCACGCCGCCCGTTCCACCGCCGTCGCAAGACGTGCCCCTTCTCCGGCGCAAACGCTCCGAAGATCGACTACAAGGACGTTCGTCTGCTGCAGCGCTACATTTCCGAGCGCGGCAAGATCGTTCCGTCCCGCATCACGGCCGTTTCCCAGAAGAAGCAGCGCGAACTCGCCCAGGCGATCAAGCGCGCCCGCTTCCTCGGCCTGCTGCCTTACGTCGTAGCGTAATGAATTGAAGCGAGGCTGCGTCTTGGCGCGGCCTCGCTTTCTCCTTTGAAGCAACTGACTTTTAATCAGTAGGTTGCGAGTTCAAATCCTTCCGCGTTGGGCGCGGATCGATACCATAAAACCCATGTTGGGGATGAGGCTCCAGGGAGCGATCCTCTAACTGCTTTCGTTTCAGCAGGACAGCGAAGTGCAAAAGTTGAACCAGACAGTGCTGATCACCGGCGTTCTCGCCAGCATATGCGCCGCGTTTTTGACGCTTGGCGCAACGGCACAGTCGTCCTTTTCCTTCCTGCTCTATGCCGGTTCCGCCATGCCGATCCTGATCGCAGGCATGGGCTGGGGCAATCGCGCCGCCATCGTCGCAATCATCACCACCGCCATCATCGGCGCTCTCGTCATGTCGCCGCTGTTTGCGCTGACCATCGCGATCTTCACGCTGATCCCGGCGGGCTGGCTTTCGCATCTCGCCAATCTGGCGCGCCCGGCGTCCGAACTCGGCGGCCCGGACGATCTGCTCGCCTGGTATCCGCTCTCCGGCATCGTCCTGCACCTGTGCATTCTGGTCTCCATCGCCGTCGTCATTCTCGGCTGGATGATCGGTTACGGTCCCGATCTCGTCGCCCGCATGGTCGATATCATGATGACCTCGGTGCAGAACCGTGAGCCGCTGTTCGAACCCAATGCCGAAGCGCTCGCCCAGACGAAATCGCTGCTGGTGCTGATGCTGCCGATCGTTCAGGGAGGCCTGTGGGTCATCCTTCTGTTTGCGGCCTATTATTTCGCGACCCGGCTGGTCGGCTCTTTCGGCAAGGGCCTACGCCCGCGTGAGGACATTGCCTCCGCGCTGCGCATGCACCGCAACGCCATCTTCATCTTTCTGGCCGGCATCGTCGCCATGTTCCTCGGCGGCGTCGCGGCCATGGTCGGCGCGGTCATCTGCGGCACCTTCGGCGCGGGCTTCCTGATGGCGGGTTACGCCTCGCTGCACAAGCGCGCCCGCGGCAAGGACTGGCGGCTGCCGGTTCTTATCCTCGCTTATCTCTCGGCGGTCTTTGTCTTTCCGCTGTTCATCATTCTCGTGTTCGGCCTGAGCGACGTGCGCAGCACGATCTCTCTTACTCCGACGCGGAAAACCGACAATACGAACGAAACCAAACCATAGAAAGGATCAAGAAGATGGACGTCATTCTTCTCGAACGCATCAACAAGCTCGGCCAGATGGGCGAAACCGTAAAGGTTCGCGACGGCTACGCCCGTAACTTCCTGCTGCCGCAGGGCAAGGCGCTGCGCGCCAACGCTGCCAACAAGGCACGTTTCGAAACCGAGCGCGCAACGCTCGAAGCCCGTAACCTCGAGCGCAAGTCGGAAGCCCAGAAGGTTGCCGAGGCTCTGGAAGGCAAGTCCTTCATCGTCGTCCGTTCGGCTGGCGAAACCGGCCAGCTCTACGGCTCTGTCGCCGCTCGCGACGTCGTTGAAATCCTCGGCGCAGAAGGCTTCAACATCGGCCGTAACCAGGTTGAACTGAACACGCCGATCAAGACCATCGGCCTGCACAACGTTACCCTTCACCTGCATGCCGAAGTCGAGCTGCAGGTTGAACTGAACGTTGCCCGTTCGGCTGAAGAAGCCGAGCGTCAGGCCAAGGGCGAAAGCCTCACCTCCGCCGACGCCATCTACGGCGTTGACGAAGACGCGCTGCGTCCGGAAGACTTCTTCGATCCGGAAGCCGATCGCGACGGCGACGACGAATAAGATTTGGCTTAACGGTCAAAGGAAAACCCCGGATGGAGACATCCGGGGTTTTTTGTTGCCGTGTGGGAGTGTGGAGGGCACCCCCCTCTGCCCTGCCGGGCATCTCCCCCACAAGGGGGGAGATCGAATCGTGGCGACCTTCCGGCCATCTTTAACGTAGAAGCTTAGGCGAGGAGCAGGCATCTAGCTGATCTCCCTCCTTGTGGGGGAGATGCCCGGCAGGGCAGAGGGGGGTAAGCCACACGCACGAGACCTATCGACTATTTCTCCGCCGTCTCCGCCCCCTCCGGCGCCACGCTCTTATCCACATGCACCACCACCGACATGCCCGGCGACAAATCCGCGGCAAGCGGCTGATCGGCATCGATGGCGATACGCACGCCGAGGCGCTGGGCGATCTTTACGAAATTGCCCGTCGCATTGTCCGGCTTGATGACGGCGAATTCCGAGCCGGTGGCGGGCGAGAACCGCTCCACATGGCCGGTAAGCTTGCGGCGATGCAGCGCATCCACGGAGATCGTCACCGGCTGGCCGACCTGCATGCCCGCAAGCTGGGTTTCCTTAAAATTGGCGATGACCCAGACATCATGCGGCACGACGGCCATCAGTTGCGTTCCGGCCGTGACATATTGGCCGGTGCGAACGCCGACTTCGCCGAGCCTGCCATCCACGGGCGCGTGGATTTCGGTATTGGCAAGGTCGATCCGGGCAAGCTCGACGGCCGCTTCAGCATTGGCGACGGCCGCCTGCAGCGAGCTGCGGTTGACGATGATGGTTTGCAGATCCTGCCGCGAAACTTCAAGCGCCGCCTTGGCCTGCGAAAGCGACGCCCGCGCCTTTTCGAGCGCGGCATGGGCCTCTTCCTGAAGGCTGGAGGTTCCCGCACCGCTCTTGATGAGGTTATCCTGACGGTCGGATGCGAGCTGCGCCTGTTTCAGTGAGGCCTGGGCGCTGTCGACCGCCGCCTGGCTGGAAAGAATATTGGCATTGGCCGCATTTTCCTGCTGGCGGGAATTATCGAGAGCCGCCTTCTGCGTATCGAGCGTTGCTTCCGCCTGCGCCTGCTTCTGGCGGTAAATGCGGTCGTCGATCTTCGCCAGAAGCGCGCCCTGCTTGACTTCCTGATAGTCCTTCACCGGCACATCCACGACATAACCGCTCACCTGCGGGCTCATCGTCGTGACATAACCACGCACGAAGGCGTTGTCGGTCATTTCGACGGTGGAAAGGAACGGCGGCAGCCGCCAGGCGTAAAGCACCAGCGCCACGCCGGCGAGACCGCCGAGCAGCACGAGAATGGAAACGGGGGTAAAAAACTTCTTCAGCATTTTGTCACTCTTGGAATGTTCAAGACTGTGGTGCCGGTGCGGCATCGATTTCTTCCCGGAAAAGGAAAGGACGGATGCGCAGCCATGCAAGGTGGATCAAAAGCGTGGCCAGCGCCAGCGCAGAGACGACGGAGATCAGCAGGAACGTGTCATTATAGGCAAGCACATAGGCCTCCTTGCTGACCTGCTGGCCAAGCAGCGACAGCCCCTCGGCCTTCAGCAATGCCGGATCGGTGATGACATGGCTGTAAGCGCCGGAAAGCTGCGAGACGCGCTGGGCGACCACGGGATTGGTGAGCAGGATATTCTCCACCAGAATATTGGAGTGGAATTTCTCCCGCAGCGTTACGAAACTGCCGAGCAGGCCGGTCATCAGCATCGATCCGGTGATCTGCGTAAACAGGAAGATTGTGATGAAATTCACCAGATAGGGCGCACCCCGGGCCAGTGCGGCGGCAAAACCCTTTGCCATGACGGGCGGCAGGAACATGGCCGCGCCAAAGGCAATCATCATCTGGCTGAGATACATCTCATCCGGCCGCGTCAGATTGTTGGACTGGCTATCCATGAACGAACCGGCGGCGATCAGCGCCAGCGCAATCACGTGGGCGGTATCGACGTATTTCGTGAGCATCAGCCACGCACAGGCCGCACCGCCGAGAATAGTCGCCAACAGCACAAGTGCATAAAGTGTCGTCGTCTGTTCGTTCAGCAGGCCGAGTTGCTGGTAAAAGCTGACCGCCGTTGAAGATTGCTCGGAGGAAACCGCACGGTAGACAAGCAGGACCGCAATAATGTGCAGGTTGGTTTTCGAGAAAATCCAGCGCAGGTCGAGCAGCGGGTTCTTGCGCGGCAATTCGATGAAAGCCATGAGGGTCAGAAGTGCGATCGACGTCGCCAGAAGAACGCCCAGCCACCAGGTTTCGAACCACCAGTAGAACCGGCCGAGCGTGAGCATGACCGCCAGACAGCCGAGACCGCCTGCAAACAGAAGATAGCTCAGAATATCCATGCGCTCGATAACTTTCGCGCGCGGCGGTGGGGTGACTTTCAGCACATAGATCATGGCGAAAGCAACCAGCGCAAAGCCCACTTCCATGGAATAGAGCGCATTCCAGCCGTCGATTTCCAGCAGGGATGGCGAGACGATGCGCGCGAGCGGCGCCGACAGCAACGTACCGGTCAGCGCTATGCTGAAACCGAGCGAGAATTTCCGCGCAGGCGGAAAGGCCTCCAGAATATAGAGAAAGCCGAGCGACGAGATCGGTGCGGCGGCCATGCCACTGACAAAACGGATAACGATTGCCGAATGCAGGTCTGTCACGAACAGGTTGAGACAGGAAGCGACGACAAACACGATAATCGAAACTTCGGCAAAGGGCCGCAGGCCATATTGCGCCCGGACCTTGAACAGCGCGATGGAAAAGGTGGCATAGGGCGCCATATAGGCAGCGGAGAGCCAGGCGACCTCGGCCACGGTGGCGGAAAACTCGCCCTGCAACTGGTAGATATTGGCCATGACGAGGTTCATGCCCAGACCCTGGGTAATGAAGAACGACAGGCCTGCGAAGATGAAACACAGCCGCAGCCATAGCGGCCGCTCGACCGGCTGAGGTGCGGCGGCGGCAGGCTCTGGCACGGTTTCACCCGCGCCCGAAGCACTCATCGGCGTCGCTGCCTCTTCCGGAAGGTCGGCGGGTTTGGAGACCGCTTCGGTATTTCGGGCAGCGGCCTCATCCGTGGTTTGTGGCACCGGGGTACTCACGACTGCGCCCTCCCCGCCGCCAGATTTTGCAGATTGGCCGAAAGCCGGCGCATACATCGAGCGCCATGGCCAGTTCCTGCGAGGAAATATCGGCGGCAATCTCGGAGCGCAGCGACTTCGCCATCGCCTGCACCGTCTCGGAGGTTTTCTCCCCTTCCGCCGTCATGTGGATGCGTTTGGCGCGGCGGTCGTTCTCATCGGAACGGCGTTCGATGAGGTTCTGTTTCTCCATGCCGTCGAGCACCCGCACCAGCGTCGGCGTTTCGATTTCCATTTCCTCGGCAAGCTCCGTCTGCGTCAGCGGTCCACGACGCGAGAGTGCAAAGAGCGCCCGCGCCCGTGCAAGCGTCAGCCCGCTCTCCCCCACCCGCGCATCGAAAAACGCGCGCAGTTTGCGGGTGAAAGCAGAGACTTCATCCAGAAGCTGTTCCTTGTCGGTCTCGCGGGACATGTCAGCAAGCCTTATAATTAGCACACTACTTATTTTCTGCCTATTTATTCGTAAGACTGACGATTTTCAAGTTTCTTTCACGCCGGGTCTGCCATGCGATAAACTCATGGCAGCGAATCACCTTGCCGGAAGGATCCGGCGCCTTGTCCCCAACCCGCCTGTGGATTGCTGGGGACAACTGAAGAAGTGATCGAGCTTCGCAGAGCGGACGTCAGCCTGCCATAGAGTGTTGCAACATTATCATTGACTGCCATGCCCCAGGAAGCCAAACCCGAGGTTCAAGGACAAAGGCAAAGGGAGATCGCGCAAACCATGAACGACGCTGTGAGAAAGATCACCCCCGCGGAACCGCATTACCGCGAAGCGCCGAACAACATCGAGGCCGAACAGGCGCTGCTCGGCGCCATCCTCGTCAATAACGACGCCTATTACCGCGTGTCGGACTTCCTGAAGCCCGTGCATCTTTACGAACCGCTACACCGCAAGATTTTCGAGGTGGCGGGCGATATCATCCGCATGGGCAAGACCGCCAATCCGGTGACGATCAAGACCTTCCTGCCCGCCGACGACAAGATCGGCGATCTGACGGTGGCGCAATATCTCGCACGTCTGGCGGCGGAAGCCGTATCGATCATCAATGCGGAAGATTACGGTCGCGCGATCTACGATCTGGCGCTGCGCCGCGCGCTGATCCAGATCGGCGAGGATGTCGTCAATATCGCCTATGATGCGCCGCTCGACATGCCGCCGCAGGCGCAGATCGAAGACACTGAACGCCGCCTGTTCGAACTGGCGGAAACCGGCCGTTACGATGGCGGTTTCCAGTCCTTCAACGATGCCGTGGCATTGGCGATCGACATGGCCGGCGCCGCCTTCGAACGCGACGGCAATCTCTCCGGCATTTCCACCGGCATTCATTCGCTCGACGCCCGCATGGGCGGGTTGCAGCGTTCCGACCTTATCGTGCTTGCCGGTCGTCCAGGTATGGGCAAGACCTCGCTTGCGACCAACATCGCCTACAATATCGCCGCATCCTATGAGCAGGAAGTGCAGCCGGACGGGTCGTACAAGGCGAAGAACGGCGGCGTCGTCGGCTTCTACTCGCTCGAAATGTCGTCCGAACAGCTCGCCACCCGTATCATTTCCGAGCAGACGGAAGTGTCTTCCTCGAAAATCCGCCGCGGTGACATTACCGAGGCCGATTTCGAAAAGCTCGTCGCCTGCTCCCAGATGATGCAGAAGGTGCCGCTTTACATCGACCAGACCGGTGGTATCTCGATTGCCCAGCTTTCCGCCCGCGCCCGCCGCCTGAAGCGCCAGCGCGGTCTCGATGTTCTGGTGGTCGACTACGTTCAGCTGATGACCGGCTCCGGCAAGAGCGGCGAAAACCGCGTGCAGGAAATCACCCAGATCACCACGGGTCTGAAAGCGCTCGGCAAGGAACTCAACGTTCCGATCATTGCGCTGTCGCAGCTCTCCCGTGCTGTGGAAAGCCGCGAAGACAAACGCCCGCAGCTTTCCGACCTTCGTGAATCCGGCTCCATCGAGCAGGACGCCGACGTGGTGCTTTTCGTGTTCCGCGAGGAATATTACGTCAAGAACATGGAGCCGCGCGATATTTCCGATCCCAAATATGCTGAATGGGAAGCCCTGTTCGACAAGGTGAAAGGCACGGCCGACGTCATCATCGCCAAGCAGCGTCACGGACCGACCGGCACGGTGAAGCTCGCCTTCCAGTCCGAATTCACCCGCTTTACGGATCTGGCCGATCCGAGCTTCAGCCAGTACGAAGAACATTGAGGCGCAGCCACGCCGACCATCGATAAAAACGCCTCGTCCTGCTTCAGGATGGGGCGGAATCTTTTCAATGGCTTGGGACTGACACCTCAGAAGCCGATTCATCGATTGTCCCGCTCGGCAATGCAATGACCTGATCGCCCGCGCGGATGCTGCTCTGGCGGTGGGTGATGGCGATGATGGTGATATCGCTGTCGACCCGTCTTAGCTGGTCCATGATTTCCCGCTCCGTCTCCTCGTCCAGCGCCGAGCTTGCCTCATCGAGCAGCAGAATGGACGGTTCGCCGTAAAGCGCACGGGCAATGGCAACCCGCTGACGCTCGCCGCCGGAAAGCTTCAGCCCCCTTTCCCCGACAATCGTGTCGAAACCCTCCGGCATCGCCTCTATCCTGTCGAGTATCGCGGCGCGCTCGGCCGAGCGGCGCAGTTTTTCCTCATCCAGCACCCGCCCGAGCACGACATTGCTGCGCAACGTATCGTTCAGCAATTGCACCTCCTGCGGAACGATGCCGGCAACGGCAAACCAGTCGTCGCGGCCGATTGCGGTCAGGTCGATGCCATCGATGGTGATGCGGCCCGATTGCGGCGCCATGGTTTTCTGCAGAAGCCGGAAGAGTGTCGACTTGCCGGAACCGGTCTCGCCGGTAATGAAGGTCAGGCGTCCCGGCGTTGCAGTGAAAGAAACGCCTTCGACGCCGCGACCGTTTTCGTAGCGAAAACCCACATCGTCGAATTCTATCGCTTTGCCCGATAGTTGCAGCGGGTTGGCATGGGGCGGTTCCTCCTCTTCCGGCGCGTTCCACATGCGGGCATAGGGCGCGAAGTGAGCGAAGGAACGAACCGCCTCGCTGATCGATTGCCCGATCAGTTCAAAAGGCATGTTGAGCTGAAGCAGAAGCGTGTTGAAGAGAACGATATCGCCTATCGACAGGGCTCCCGCCTCGTAACGTGGCAACAGGAGATAAAAGCCGATAACCATCTGCATGGCGAGTGCGAGCGAGATGGTGAAGACGAAGCCGATCCGGCGCAGCGAATAAAGCCGCCAGTTATGATAGATCGAGCCCGCATTATCCGCAAAACGACGCTTCATCCATGCCGTGCTGCCCGTGTGCCGCAAAGGCTCGATCATGCCGATGGCGTTTCCGACAAAACCGGCATTCTCCTGCCCGGCCTCGATGGCCTTTTCCAGAAAAGGCGTGGTCAGGCGGTTCGAGGCAAGCGTGAGCGCGATGAAGGCCGCGCCGTAAACGACGACGATGGCGACCAGATCCGCACTGAGGACCGTTCCCAGCAACAGGGTGCTGAACAGGAACGTGGCGATGCCCGGCACGAAATAAATAAAGCCGATCTGCATAATCGCCGAGGCGGCCGAAGCGCCCCTTGTCTGCGCAGCCTGAATTTCCGCCGGGTTGTGATCGTTGAAGAAGGACGGTTTTTTATGGACGATGCGCTCGAAGAAGCGTGTCGTCGCGACATATTCCAGCCGCTCCGAATGGATGACCGACATATATTGCGTGGAGCGCTGAATACCCGTCGCCAGTGCCGTCAGGCCCGCATAGAGCGAAAACCCGAGCATCCATTGCAGCGGCGCATCCGGCAGATCGTCGATCAGGCGGGAAAACACGTAAGGCCCGGCGGTGGCGAGAACAGACCCGAGCAGGATCGTCAGCAGCAAAAAGGTGATGGACGGCCATGACGTCTTCAGGTCTTCGGCATAGATTCGGGAAAGCGGTCCGAATGCAACTTCGCGATTGCCTGTCATCACTCTCTCCGCCCGGCGCTGCTTGAAAGATACGGCAGGCATTGGATAACGGCTTGCAAGCGCTTGCTCAAGTCCGGACTATCGTCCTCAGTTCACATTCAATATTCCGCATGGAACGGGTCTCAGCCCTATCCCGCCCGTTCTGTTCCCAAGGGAGGAGTCTTTTCAACGGTTTGACCGGATTGTCTCACAATCCGATTCCGCGCAGCAGCGCCACGGCCGCAACACCGAGCGTTGCGGCCGGCAGAAGGCTGAGGCGCAGCGCGGCGATGGCGGTTATCGCGCAGGCGATGGTTTCCGCCGGTCCGCTGGCGAGCGCCGTCGGCGTCACCACGGCCATCAGGACAGCAGGCGGCACCACGCCGAGCGCCTTTTTCAGGCGCGGCGTTAGCGTAAAATGAGTGACCAGCAACAGGCCGCCAAGACGCGTGGCGACGGTTGCCGCCATCATGGCAAGGATTGTTAGCAGCGTATTCGGGTCGAGCGTCATGCCGGCTGCTCCGCCTGTTCCTCGTGGCCGAAGGCGGCGACGGCGAGACCCGCCAGCGCGCCGGCGGCGATATACCAGGCGCCGGGAACCAGCGCGTGGGTAAGACAGGCGGCGGCGGCGCTTGCCAGAAGCACGAAGCCGGTTTCCCTGCCCTTCCAGAACCCCATGAGAAGCACGATGAAGACAGCGGGAAAGGCGAAATCCAGACCGATGACCGACATGTCCCCCACCACCGAGCCGAGCAGCGCGCCGGCAAGGGTTGCGAGGTTCCAGACGAGATAGATCGAGAGCGCAGCACCGGTGAAGAAACCCGCCGTCAACCTGCCGGCGATGACACGAAATTCCGACAATGCCCAGGATTCATCCGTCAGCAGCAGCATGGCGGCATATTTGCGCCACCCCCTGAAATCCTCCAGCTTGCCGGCGATGGAGGCGCTCATCAGCACATGGCGCAGATTGACCAGCAGCGCCGCAAAGCCGAGTGCGCTCCAGCTTGCCGGATGCGTCCATAAATCCATCGCCACGAATTGCGAACCGCCGGCAAAGACCAGCAGCGACATCAGCGAGGCTTCGAGCGGCGACAGGCCCTTGCCGATGGCGACCGCGCCGAACACCACGCCGATGGGCACCATGGCGACCAGCAATGGCGCGGCGGCCCGCAATCCCGCGCTGAACTCCGCGCCTTTTCCCGATATGGACATCGCATTCTCCCTTTCGAAAGAGAGGGATTACGCTTGCGACATTCTTCGGTCTTGAACGAAAGTGACGTCAGGCCGTTTTCCGCTGAAGCGTCGCTTTTTCTTTTGTTACATTTCCGAACGAAAATGCGGGCTTTGAACTCAGGCCAACCGGAACTGCCCCGGTGTGACACCGGTGCGGGCCTTGAAATGCCGGGTGAAATGCGCCTGGTCGGCAAAACCGCACATTGCCGCCACCTCGGCCGGCATCTCGCCGGCGCGCAGAAGCCGGCGCGCCCTGCGGATGCGCACATCCGTCAGATAGGCATGCGGGGTGATGTGAAACTCTTTCCTGAAAGCGCGAATGAGGTGCGCACGGCTGAGACCGGCGATGGAAGCCAGCTCCTCAAGGCCGATATCGGTATCGTAATTGTCGGAAAGATAGTCGCGGGCGGTATAAACCGCCGTTTTCTCTCGTGTTTCGACGGGCAGGATAATGGCGCTGCCGTGCCTGCCGAACAGGGCGGCGAGAACCGAGAACATCCCCTCATCCGCCTCCAGAGCGCCGGATTTCTCCTCCAGCCGCCGATGCGCCATCTGGAAAGCCGCCGCCATCTGCGGATCGCGCGGCAGGAATCTCGGAAAGGAGGGCGTGCCGTGAAAGGCCCTGCCCGTCACATCCTCGATAATATCGCGCAGCAAGACGGTATCGGGATAGATCATCCGATAACGATAACCGCCGCCGCCCGGTGCGCCATCGTGAACCTCATCCGGGTTGATGAGATAAAGATGCCCCGGCCCCGTCTGTTCGGTGGTGCCCTGAATGGTGGAAATCTGCGAACCGCTTTCGATTGCGCCGATCGAGAAGGTATCATGCGCATGCGGCGAATATTCATGGGTCAGAAAAGTCGCGCTCAGGCACTCCATGCCGCCAAAACGCCTGTCACGCCAGAAACGCGTGGTTTCCGTCGTCGCAATCGGCATGACATCTATGGCCTGTTCCTGCGAAACATTGTGCATGGAACGAGTTTAAACCAATCGGCCATTACCGTCTTGAACAAAAGTGCCCCAGCTTCATTCCCGCGCATTTCCACAAATGCGCAGGAATGAAGCTCTAACACTTTGAATCTACGCATCGTGCTTTGCAAAAATCGATAACGATTTTTGCGCCGATGCTGTAGGGTCCGCGAGGTTCCAATCAACCGGACGCATGGCATGACAGACGACTTCGAAGACAGCTTTCCCGAAAACGAAACCGACACTTTCGAGCACGCGCCGCTGAGGCTGACCGTCGATCTCGGCGCGCTCGCCGATAATTGGCGGGACATGAAGAAGCGTTCCGGCAGGGCGCGAACGGCGGCGGTCGTCAAGGCCGATGCCTATGGTCTCGGGATCGAGGATTGCGGGGCGACGCTTTACCACGCCGGCGCGCGGGATTTCTTCGTGGCGACGGTGGCCGAGGGTGCGACCCTGCGCTCCTATGCCCCGGAAGCGCGCATTTTCGTGCTGTCAGGCATATGGCAGGGTCAGGAACGGCAGGTCTTCGACAACGATCTGGTGCCGATTCTGGCTTCCGAGGAGCAGCTTTCCTTCTGGATGGCGACGGTTGCCGAGCGCGGCGATCACCCCTGCGCGCTGCATGTGGATACCGGCTTCAACCGGCTCGGGCTGCCGCTCGAAGACGCGCTGTTTCTGGCCGACGACGTGACGCGGCCGGCGAGTTTCGACCCGGTTCTGGTGCTGTCGCATCTCGCCTGCGCCGACACGCCCTCATCGCCAATGAACAGGGTTCAGCTCGAATCATTCCGAAAGGTTAGCGCCGCTTTCGAAGGCATCGAATCAAGCCTGTCGGCTTCCGCCGGGATTTTCCTCGGTCCCGACTATCATTTCGACCTCACCCGCCCCGGCATCGCCCTTTATGGCGGCGAAGCGGTCAACGGCATGGCGAACCCGATGCGGCCCGTCGCCACAGCCGAAGCGCGGATCATCCAGATTCGCGAAGCGGGCGAAGGCCAGACCGTGAGTTATGGCGGCACCTTCCTGCTGAAACGCGCAAGCCGTCTTGCCATCGCTTCCGTAGGTTATGCGGATGGATATCAGCGTTCGCTTTCCGGTTCCGGCATTCCGCTGCGCGAAATGGGCCATGGCGGCGCCTATGGCGTCGTCAACGGCCACAGGGTGCCGGTCGCCGGCCGCGTGACCATGGACCTCACCATTTTCGACGTGACGGATGTTCCGGCCAATGCCATCCGTGCCGGCGACTATATCGAGCTTTTCGGTCCCAATGTGCCGGTCGACGAAACCGCGCGGGCGGCCGGCACCATCGGTTACGAGATGCTGACAGGGCTTGGCCTGCGTTACGAGCGGCAATATCTGATGGCCGACGACTGAGCCACGCCTTTAGCCCTTGGAAAGCTGCGGTGACCTGTGCTAGAAGAGAACAAAAGGAGATCGAAATGCCCGAAATCCATTTGAGCGAACAGGACGAGAAGTTCATCGAAGAACAGGTGGCGGCGGGCGTCTTTAAGGACGCGGATTCGGTCGTCTCAGCTGGTCTGCGTTTGCTGGGCAGCAGGGAAGGCAAGCTTGTAGAGCTTCAACGACTGATTCAGGAAGGGCTTGATGATGTGGAGGCTGGCCGGGTTATGGAGTTCTCCAGTGCAGATGATTTTACCGCACACATTATGAAGCTGGCGGAGGAGCAGAATGAAGCGAAGGCGTCTAGTGGTCACCGCACAGGCGCTGAACGATCTTCTGGCCGATCATAATTACATTGCCCAATTCAATCCCGTTGCTGCCAGACGCTTTCTAGACGACATCAACGGCAAAATGATCTCGCTGGCGCGATATGGGATAACGGGCGTACCTCGAAGTTTCGCGCCGAATTTGCGGGCTTTCCCTTATCGTGAGCGATGCATCTATTTCATTGTCGATGATAATACAATGTATGTGCTGCGCGTGCTTCACGGCCACCAAGACATCTCCGCCGACCATTTCAAACAAGAAGAAAACTGACATAACATGGCCAAAGCCAAGACCCAATTCGTGTGCCAGAACTGCGGCACGGTTCACACCCGCTGGGCGGGAAAATGCGAAGGCTGCGGCGAGTGGAATACCATCGTCGAGGAAGACCCGATGGGCGGCATCGGCTCCGGACCGGGCAAGACACCCAAGAAGGGCCGGCCTGTCACCCTCACCTCGCTTTCCGGCGAGATCGAGGAGGCGCCGCGTATCCCGACCGGTATCAGCGAACTCGACCGTGCGACCGGCGGCGGCTTCGTGCGCGGTTCGGCGGTTTTGATCGGCGGCGACCCGGGCATCGGCAAGTCGACGTTGCTGATGCAGGCCGCAGCGGCTCTTTCGCGGCGCGGGCATCGCATCATCTATGTCTCGGGCGAAGAGGCGGTGGCGCAGGTGCGCCTGCGCGCCCAGCGTCTCGGGGCTGCGGAAACCGATGTGCTGCTGGCGGCGGAAACCAATGTCGAGGATATTCTCGCCACAATTTCCGAAGGCAAGCGGCCCGATCTCGTCATCATCGATTCCATTCAGACGCTGTGGAGCGATACGGCCGATTCCGCCCCCGGCACGGTGACGCAGGTGCGCACCGGCGTGCAGGCGATGATCCGCTTCGCCAAGCAGACCGGCGCAACCATGGTGCTGGTCGGCCATGTGACCAAGGAAGGCCAGATCGCCGGTCCGCGCGTGGTCGAGCACATGGTCGATGCCGTGCTTTATTTCGAAGGCGACCGCGGACATCATCATCGCATCCTGCGCACCGTCAAGAATCGCTTCGGGCCGACCGATGAAATCGGCGTGTTCGAAATGTCGGATCGCGGCCTCCGGGAAGTCTCCAACCCCTCCGAACTGTTTCTCGGCGAACGCAACGAAAAGTCGCCGGGTGCTGCGGTTTTTGCCGGCATCGAGGGCACGCGGCCCGTGCTTGTCGAGGTGCAGGCGCTGGTCGCTGCCACTTCGCTGGGTACGCCGCGCCGCGCCGTGGTCGGCTGGGACAGTTCCCGCCTCGCCATGATTCTGGCCGTGCTGGAGGCCCATTGCGGCGTGAAGCTCGGCCAGCATGATGTCTATCTGAATGTCGCCGGCGGCTACCGTATTTCCGAACCGGCCGCCGATATGGCGATTGCCTCGGCGCTGGTTTCCTCGCTTGCCGGTCTTGCCCTGCCCGCCGATTGTGTTTATTTCGGCGAAATCAGCCTGTCGGGTGCGGTGCGGCCGGTTTCGCATACGGGCCAGCGATTGAAAGAAGCTGAAAAACTTGGCTTTTCCGCCGCACTTCTGCCTTCTGCTTCGGCTGAATTGCCGAAAGGCGGCAAGGGACGCTGGACGGAAATCGAAAGCCTTCCGGACCTCGTGGCCCGCATCGCCGGCTCCGGCAACCGGTTCAAACAGGTTGAGGACGACGAATATTGATCCTTTCGCCAAGGGAAACAGTGGTGTAAGAGGATCGCAAAATTGGCAAGGCAGCGTCTGACAAGGCGTCGCACCTCCGGAGTTGGTATATGCCCATTACAATTTTCGACGGCATCGTCATCGCCGTTGTTCTTTTCTCCGCCCTTCTTGCAATGGTGCGCGGTTTTTCACGCGAGATTCTGTCGATTGCGAGCTGGGGCGGCTCGGTCGCCGCCGCCTATTATCTTTATCCGGTCCTGCTGCCCTATGCGCGCAACTATACCGATGACGACAAGATCGCCATTGCCGGTTCGGCAGGCGTGGTCTTCCTCGTCTCGCTGATCGTGATTTCCTTCATCACCTCGCGCATTGCCGATTTCATCATCGACAGCCGCATCGGCGCGCTGGACCGCACGCTTGGTTTCCTGTTCGGCGCGGCGCGCGGCATTCTGCTGCTTGTCGTCGCGGTCGCCTTCTGGAACTGGCTGGTGGATGTGAAGACGCAGCCGGAATGGGTGACGCAGGCGAAGTCCAAGCCCTTCCTTGACGGGCTGGTGGGCAAGCTGGAGGCGGTTCTGCCTGACGATATCGAACCGCAGATCCGCGCCCGTATTCTCGGAAAACCACAGGAGCCGACGGCCACACAGGCGCCTGCGGAAGATGTGCCGGCAACAAATCCGCCGGCAACAAATAATTGACACAGTGTCGCGCCTTGCAATGCATGCAAGGCGCGCTATTTGTGCTAAATATCAAGCACGACACAGACGGACCGACCGGGGGAAATACTCACCGGAGAGGTCTTTCTTTTTTCTCGGTAGAGAGCAAGGGCAAGCCGGATGATTGAGCCGCTTTCGCATTCCCCGTTCCCTCGGGCCACTTTCAAGGAAGAGATCGACGGCGACACGCTGCATGAAGAATGCGGCGTGTTCGGCATTCTCGGCCATGCCGACGCCTCGGCGCTGACCGCTCTCGGCCTGCATGCGCTTCAGCATCGCGGCCAGGAAGCGGCGGGCATCGTCTCCTTCGATGGCAAGCGCTTCCATCAGGAACGCCATATGGGCCTCGTCGGCGATCATTATACCGATCCGGCAACCCTTGCCCGCCTGCCCGGCTCCATCGCCATTGGCCACACCCGTTATTCCACAACCGGCGAAGTGGCGATGCGCAACGTGCAGCCGCTGTTTGCCGAACTGGAAGAAGGCGGTATTTCCATTGCCCATAACGGCAATTTCACCAACGGCCTGACGCTTCGCCGCCAGATCATCGCCACCGGCGCCATCTGTCAGTCTACCTCCGATACCGAAGTCGTCCTTCACCTCATCGCCCGCTCGCGCCACTCCTCCACCGCCGATCGCTTCATCGACGCCATCAGGCAGATGGAAGGCGGTTATTCGATGCTGGCAATGACGCGCACCAAGCTGATTGCCGCGCGTGACCCGATCGGCATCCGCCCGCTGGTCATGGGCGAGCTTGATGGCAAGCCGATCTTCTGCTCGGAAACCTGCGCTCTCGATATCATCGGCGCAAAGTTCGTTCGCGACGTCGAGAACGGCGAAGTCATCATCTGCGAAATCCAGCCTGATGGTTCGATCACCATCGATGCGCGCAAGCCCTCGAAGCCGCAGCCGGAGCGTCTCTGCCTGTTCGAATATGTCTATTTCGCCCGTCCCGATTCTGTTGTCGGCGGCCGAAACGTCTATACGACGCGCAAGAACATGGGCATGAACCTGGCCAAGGAAGCGCCGCTGGAAGCCGATGTGGTGGTTCCGGTTCCCGATGGCGGCACGCCGGCAGCACTTGGTTTTGCGCAGGAAAGCGGTATTCCCTTCGAATACGGCATCATCCGCAACCACTATGTCGGGCGCACCTTCATCGAGCCGACGCAGCAGATCCGCGCTTTCGGCGTCAAGCTCAAGCATTCCGCCAACCGGGCGATGATCGAAGGCAAGCGTGTGGTGCTGGTGGATGATTCCATCGTGCGTGGCACGACCTCGGTAAAGATCGTGCAGATGATCCGCGAGGCGGGCGCCAAGGAAGTTCATATCCGAGTCGCGAGCCCGATGATCTTCCATCCGGATTTCTACGGCATCGACACGCCTGATGCCGACAAGCTGCTCGCCAACCAATATGCCGATGTCGAGGCGATGGCGAAATATATCGGCGCCGATTCGCTGGCTTTCCTGTCCATCGACGGGCTTTACCGCGCGGTAGGCGGGGAAAACCGCAATCCGGCCCGTCCGCAATTCACGGACCATTATTTCACCGGCGATTATCCGACCCGTCTTCTCGACCAGAATGGCGAGGCGATGGGCAGCAAGATTTCTATGCTGGCCAGCAACGGCTGATATGCGTCACACAAAGCGGCCATCCGGCTTCCGGTGGCCGCTTTTTTCTTGCCTTTTGTTCAGGCCCTCGCATGCGACGATATGATCGCTTGCGAAAGGCCAGCGGCGCTTCGTAGAAGGAAGCGCAATCAATTCGGGGGAGACCATGACTATCGATCTCAAGGGCCGCATCGCTCTCGTTACCGGCGCGTCGCGCGGCATCGGCTATTTCACGGCGCTGGAACTCGCCAAGGCCGGCGCGCATGTCATCGCCTGCGCCCGCACGGTGGGCGGCCTTGAGGAGCTGGACGACGCCATCAAGGCCGTCGGCGGCACGGCGACGCTGGTTCCCTTCGATCTCTCCGACATGAAGGCCATCGATGCGCTGGGCGCGAATATCTTCGAGCGCTGGGGCAAGCTCGATATTCTGGTTGCCAATGCCGGCGTTCTCGGCGTCATCTCGCCGGTCGGACATATCGAGGCGAAAGTCTTCGAAAGGGTCATGAACATCAACGTCACCGCCACCTGGCGGCTGATCCGCTCGGTCGAACCGTTGCTTCTGAAATCGGACGCCGGCCGCGCGCTGATCCTGTCTTCGGGCGCCGCCCACAGCTGTCGCCCCTTCTGGGGTGTCTATTCCACCTCCAAGGCGGCAGTCGAAGCGCTGGCCCGCACCTGGGCGGCGGAAACGCAGAAGAGCGCCCTTCGCGTCAACAGCATCAATCCCGGCGCAACCCGCACGGCGATGCGCGCGCAGGCCATGCCCGGCGAAGATCCGGCCACCGTGCCGCATCCATCGGAGGTGGCCGCAGCCATTCTTCCGCTCGCCTCGCCCGATCTGACCGAAACCGGCAAACTCTTCCTCGTGCGCGAGGGAAAATTCGTGGATTACCGTCAGCCGGAGTGAATATTTTCCGCTCGGGGCGGCGATATGGCCACCACGGTTGCTCTTGACCGGGCCGCACCGCCGCGCCATAAAGCAAGATATGAGAACGATGATCTGCACCTGCTGCTGAGATTTTTTTTGCTGGTTCGCCACCGGCCAGATCGTTTTCGTCTCCCGCAAGGTCAAGAAAGATAAACGTTCCGGCCAGGATAATATTCTGCCTTTAGGGAACTGCCGCATGTCCTTGCGCCTGAAATTTCACAATACACTCACACGCGAAAAAGCGGAATTTGCACCGATCGACGCTGACAATGTGCGCATGTATGTCTGCGGTCCGACGGTCTATGATTTTGCCCATATCGGCAATGCGCGCCCCGTCATCGTGTTCGATGTTCTCTACCGGCTGCTGCGCCACGTCTTTGGCGAAGACCATGTGACCTATGCCCGCAACATCACCGATCTCGATGACAAGATCAACGCGCGGGCGCTGAGGGATTATCCGCATCTGCCGCTGAACGACGCCATTCATGCGGTGACGAAAAAGACCGCCGATCAGTTCCATGAGGATGTGGCCACGCTCGGCTGCCTTCCGCCGACAGTCGAACCGCGCGCCACCGACTACATTGCGGAAATGATCGACCTCATCGAGAAGCTGATCGCCCGCGGCCATGCCTATACGGCTGGTGGCGAAGTACTGTTCGACACCCGCTCGATGGCCGATTACGGCCAGCTTTCCAAGCGGCCGCTGGACGAGCAGCAGGCCGGCGCGCGCGTAGCGGTGGAAGCCCACAAGAAGACCCCCGGCGATTTCGTGCTGTGGAAACTGTCCTCGGATAATGAGCCGGGCTGGGAAAGCCCCTGGGGCCGCGGCCGTCCGGGCTGGCACATCGAATGCTCGGCCATGGCCGGTCGCTACCTCGGTGAAGTTTTCGACATCCACGGCGGCGGGCTCGACCTCATCTTCCCGCATCATGAGAACGAAATCGCGCAATCGCGCTGCGCCAATGGCACGCATGTCATGGCCAATGTGTGGATGCATAACGGCTTCGTGCAGGTGGAAGGCCGCAAGATGTCGAAGTCCGAGGGCAACTTCGTGACGATCTACGAATTGCTGCACACGGAAAAATTCGGCGGCCGGAAATGGCCGGGCGAGGTTCTGCGCCTTGCCATGCTGATGACGCATTATCGCGAGCCGATCGATTTTTCGGTGAAGCGTCTGGAAGAGGCCGAACGCCTGCTCGCCAAGTGGCCGGCAGCGGAAGCCTCCGATGCAGCACCGGACGAAACCGTGCTTGAAGCGCTTGCCGACGATCTCAATACCGTTGCAGCCGTGCAGGCGCTGCATGCGCTTGCGCATGCTGCCAATCTGGACCCATCCAGGCTGCCCGCCTTTGCGGCAAGTGCTGCCCTGCTGGGTGTCTTGCCGAAGAAAGCGGAAATGGACGAGGCCATCGTTTCGGCCGTCGATGCGCTGGTTGAGTTGCGTCTGGAAATGCTGAAGGCGAAGAACTTTGCGGAAGCGGATCGTTTGCGTGATGAGCTTTCCGAAAAGGGCATTCAGCTGAAGGATGGCAAGGACAAGGAGACTGGGGAGCGGACGACGACGTGGGAGTTGAAGCGGTAATTTGCTGCTGCGGCTTGCGGTTTACCCCCCTCTGCCCTGCCGGGCATCTCCCCCTCAAGGGGGGAGATCGATCTGTGGCGCGGTCTCGCCCATCTCAACGCTTAAGAGTGAAGTTGAGGTAGCGCCTCCTGCCGATCTCCCCCCTTGAGGGGGAGATGCCCGGCAGGGCAGAGGGGGGTAAGCCCCACGACACACCCTTGCTTTCGACCACGCCATACTCCAATCTCGCCGCACCCCATCAAGCCGCGAGCATCCCGTGCCCCACGCCAAGGTCAATCCTCAACATCGGTCACATGCCCGACAGATGCGGAAGGCCATGACCGATGCAGAACTGAAGTTCTGGAACGCCGTCCGCGCTCACCGCCTTGAGGGCCTGTCTTTCAGACGCCAGATGCCGGTCGCCGGATATATCGTTGATTTCGCTTGCCCCTCGCATAAGATCATTGTCGAGCTGGACGGGCTTCAGCACGCGGAAGGCGCTGCGGCAGCCTATGACCAAGAGAGAACACGCACGTTTGAGGAACTTGGCTGGACAGTCCTCCGTTTCTGGAACGAGGATATCCTCAGAGACATCGACAATGTCTGTCTCCACATTATCCGAACGGTGAAGGAGGACCGACCATGACGACATATACCGGCGGATGCCAGTGCGGTGCGATCCGTTTTCGCGCCTCCGGTGAACTGAAAGACAGTTCCATCTGCCATTGCCGCATGTGCCAGAAGGCTTTCGGGGCCTATTACGCGCCACTGGTTTCGGTGCGCGGCGTGCAATTCGAATGGACCCGGGGAGAGCCGAAACGCTTCCAGTCATCCAGCGTCGTCAAGCGCGGCTTCTGTCCCGAATGCGGAACGCCGCTGACTTATGAAGCGCCGGATGGTGTGGCTGTGGCGGCCGGGGCTTTTGACGATCCCGCCGCGCTGCCGCCAACCATTCAGTGGGGCGTGGAACGCAAGATCGATTTCGTCGACACGCTTCACACGCTGCCTGCCGTTGCCACCGAAGACGACCTGACGCAGGTGGATTACCTCGCCGATCTCGTTTCCTACCAGCATCCAGACCACGACACCGAAAACTGGCCACCGGAGAACAGATGATGAGCGAAGCGGGATTTTCCGGCGGTTGCCAGTGCGGCGCCGTGCGTTTCCATGCGGGCAAGCTCGGCCGGGCCTCCATCTGCCATTGCCGCATGTGCCAGAAACATTTCGGCAATTTCTTCGGCGCGCTGGTCAGCGCCGATCAGGCGCATCTGACCTGGACGCGCGGCCAGCCTGCCCTCTTCCGCTCCTCGGCAAAAATCCATCGCGGTTTCTGCAACAAATGTGGCACGCCGCTGACCTATCATTATCCCGGCGGCGTGGAGATCGCCATCGGCGCTTTCGATGAGCCCGAGCGGATCGAGCCGCAGGTGCAGGTCAATTTCCACAAGCGCATGCCGTGGATCGAGCAGCTGTTCGGCAAACCGGCCGTGGAACAGGGCGTGGACGAGGCGGAGATCACCTCCTATCAGCACCCGGATCACGACACGCAGGTCTGGCCGCCGGAAGACGAGCGCGCATGAGCGGGGCCGAGAGTTTCAGCGGTGGATGCCAGTGCGGCGCGGTGCGTTATCGGATAGGGGGCGGTCTTCGTTATCCGCATCTGTGCCATTGCCGCATGTGCCAGAAGGCATCGGGCAATTATTTCATGCCGCTAGCCGCAGGTACGCTTACGCAGTTTGAAATGACCCGTGGCGAAGCAGCGTGGTTCCAGTCCTCCGATCACGTGCGTCGCGGCTTCTGCGGCAGATGCGGCACGCCGTTGTTCTACGACATGCCGGGCGCGGATTTCATCAATATCACCCTCGGCTCGCTGGACGAGCCGCAGCGGGTAAGACCCGAGGCGCAATCCAATCTCGCCGGCAAGATGCACTGGTTCGGCGCACTCGATGGCTTGCCGGTCGAGCCGGAACCTGCAACGGATAGCCCTCCCCCTCGGGTGAACAACCTGCAGCACCCGGACCATGATACGGCCGAATGGCCAGCGAAGGACGATGACCCATGACCGAAGAATTGCGCGGCCTTTACCCCGAGATCGAACCCTTCGAGACCGGCATGCTCGATGTAGGCGACGGCCACACGATCTATTGGGAAAGGGTGGGCAAGCGCGGTGGAAAACCGGCGGTATTCCTGCATGGCGGTCCCGGCGGCGGGGTGAACCCCACGCATCGCCGCGTCTTCGATCCCGCCCTTTACGACGTCATCCTGTTCGATCAGCGCGGCTGCGGCCGCTCCACGCCGCATGCGGAGCTTGAAGCCAACACCACATGGCATCTCGTTGCCGATATCGAAAGGCTGCGCGAACTCTGCGGCTTCGAAAAATGGCTGGTTTTCGGTGGCTCCTGGGGCTCGACGCTGGCGCTCGCCTATGCCGAGACCCATCCCGACCGCGTCAGCGAACTGGTCCTGCGCGGCATTTATACCGTCACCAGACCGGAACTGGACTGGTATTACCAGTTCGGCGTTTCCGAAATGTATCCGGATCGGTGGGAAAAATTCATCGCGCCCATCCCGCAAGCCGAACGCGGCGAGATGATGCAGGCCTATAACCGCTATCTCACCGGCACCGACGAGGCAAAGAAACTCGAATGCGCCAAGGCATGGAGCCAGTGGGAAGGGGCGACCATCTCGCTCGTCAGCGATCCCGACCGGATCGAGGATTTCGGCGAGGATAAATACGCCATCGCTTTCGCCCGCATCGAAAACCACTTCTTCGTCAATGGCGGCTGGCTGGAGGAAGGCCAATTGCTGCGCGACGCCGGCAAACTGAAAGATATCCCCGGCGTCATCGTGCATGGGCGTTATGACATGCCCTGCCCGCTGAAATATGCCTGGCAGCTGGCCAAGGCCTGGCCGAAGGCGGATTTCCACATCATCGAGGCGGCCGGACACGCGATGAGCGAACCCGGCATTCTTGACCAACTGATCCGCGCCAACGACCGTTTTGCCGGGAAATAACCAGTCCTTTCAGCGCCTTGCAACGGCCGGATAAGACAATGATTCACGCATGGCTTCCTGTGTGAATCATTTCCTCCCGTCGCGGGGCAGCCCATTTCAAGGGCAGCGCGCCTTTTATTCATGCAGTTTTTCTCATGAACCCTTCACGGAAATGAATTGGCCGCCACTGTGGCGATCCGTTATAAAACGTCATCCGAACAATTGGCGGTACTCCCCATGGCACTCGACAAATCGCTCCCGGCCCAGGAGGGCGGCGACAGCGCGCGCGGTTTTGCTTTCGCGCTTTCCGCTTATCTGCTCTGGGGGTTCCTTCCCTTTTACATGAAGGCGGTTGCGCATATTTCGCCGATCGAGGTCATCGTCCATCGCGTCGTCTGGTCAGTGCCGATTGCGGCGGTCGTTCTGATTGCGCTCGGACGCACGGCGGAAATCAGAACCGCGCTCAGAACCCCGAAGATGCTGGCGATGGCAAGCCTGACGGCCATCCTCATCAGCATCAACTGGGGCGTCTATATCTGGGCGATCGGCGCAGGCCGCGCGCTCGATGCCGCACTCGGCTACTTCATCAATCCGCTGTTCAGCATTTTCCTCGGTGCGGTTCTCCTCAAGGAAAAGCTTTATCCGGCGCAGATCGCCGCCATCGGTCTTGTGGCGCTGGCGGTGGCGATCCTCACCTGGCATGCGGGCAGCCTGCCCTGGGTGTCCATCGCACTCACCGTGTCCTGGGGTTTTTACGCCTTTTTCCGCAAGACTTTGCCGATTGGCGCGACGCAGGGCTTCCTGCTGGAAGTCATGCTTCTGTCCATCCCCGCCGTGCTGGTGATGATCTGGCTTGCCTTCAACGGACAGGCGCATTTCATGGGCGGCAATTCCGCCGATACCTGGCTTCTGGCGACAAGCGGGCTCATCACGGCCGTGCCGCTCATCCTCTATGGCAATGGCGCAAAACTGCTGCGGCTGTCGACCATCGGCATCATGCAATATATCGCGCCGACGATGATCTTCCTCATCGCCATCTTCGTCTTCAAGGAGCCGTTCGACATGGTGCGCATGGCCGCCTTTGCGATGATCTGGGTGGCGCTGGCGATCTATACCGGCTCCAGCCTGCTGAGGCTCAAGCGGTAATCAGAGCCGCTTCCCTCATTCCTTTGCTCATCACGGGAATGAGGAGATGTGGCGTCAATAGTCCACCAGCAATTGCGGGTTGGCATCGTAACCGAAACGCGGTTTGACGCCGAGAAGGCCCGCTGTCTGGGCGATGATTTCGCGGGTCATGGGGGCTGCGGTGGAGGCCGCGGTGCGCCCGCCGTTCACGCCGGTTCTCGGGGCGTCGATCATCGTCAGCACGACATATTTCGGCTTGTGCATGGGAAAACCGGCCACGAAGGCGTTGAAATTGATATCCTTGGCGTAACGGCCATTGATCACCTTGTCGGCGGTTCCGGTTTTGCCGCCCACATGAAATCCCTCCACCTGCGCGCCACGGCCGGAACCCTTGATGCCGTTCCAGTTGAACAGGTAGCGCATATCGGCGCTCGTCCTGTCGTTGATGACAGTGCGCGCGAGCGATACGGCAGCCTCTTTCGAACGCGGCAGGAAGGTCGGCGAAATCAGGTTGCCGCCATTGATCAGCGCGGCAGCGGCCACCGCCGTCTGCAACGGGGTGGTGGCGACGCCGTGGCCGAAGGAGATGGTGACGGAATTGATCTTCTTCCAGTTTTTCGGCTGGGTGGGCGTGGCAACACCCGGCATTTCCGTGTCCATTCTGGTAAGCAGCCCGAGCTTCGTCAGGAACTGCTGATGACCTTCGACGCCGACCTTGTCGGCCACCGCCGCCGTGCCGATATTCGATGAATATTGAAACACTTCCGGAATGGAGAGCGGCCGGTTCCGGCCTTTGAAGTCCTTGATGGTGAAGCCGCCCATGCGGATCGGCCGCGACGCATCCACCACCGAACCCAGCGTGATCGCCCCGGCATCCAGCCCCATGGCGAGCGTAAAGCTCTTGAAGGTGGAGCCCATTTCGAAGGTGGCGTTGCTCATCCGGTTGAACCAGCCCTTTTCGTACTCCTTGTCGATGCTGCCATCGGCAAGGGTGCGGGAAGGTTCGTTCGGATCGTAATCCGGCACGGAGGCCATGGCCAGCACCTCGCCCGTCTCCACATCTAGGATCACCGAACCCGCCGCTTCGGCCTGATAGGCGCTTTTCGCCTTCACGACCACTTCGCGGACGATGTTCTGTACCCTGAGATCGATGGAGAGGCGCACCGGCTCCAGCGGCGCGCCGCTGGCAAGACCCACGGCGCGCAGATCGGCCAGGCCCTGCTGGTCGAGATAACGCTCCATGCCGGCAAGCCCCTGATTGTCGACATTGACGTGGCCGATAATATGCGAAGCGGTGGGGCCGCCCGGATAAAACCTTCGCTTTTCCGGCCGGAAGCCGATGCCCGGTATGCCGAGATTGAGAATATCCGCCTGCTGCCGCGGCGTCAGCTGCCGTCGCAGCCACTGAAAACCGGTATCCGAGCGCAACCGGCGATGCGTTTCACGCCAGTCGAGATTGGGGATAACGGTCGCGAGTTTCTCCACCACCTCATCCGGATCGACGATCCGGCGCGGATCAGCATAGAGCGAGACCATGTTGAGATCGGTCGCCAGAAGCGTGCCGTTGCGATCGACAATATCCGGCCGGGAGGCGACGGCGTTTGCGCCGGTATTGATCCATGCGGTCGCCACCGGTTCGGCAAGACCGTATTGGACGAGACGCGCGGCGACGACGCCATAGATGGCGACGAAGACGGCGATCAGGATGCCGAGCCTCACGCGCGCATCGACCCTGCGGCGGGCGGCGGAACCGAGGAGCGCTTCCCTGCCCCGCGCGGAATTTCTCTGAATAATAAAATGCGCCCGGCTTTTGAGCCGCACCACAAAAGCAATCATTTCCCGATGACACCCACTCTCATGGCAGCGAAACGAATTCCGCGACAACCAACGCCTTATTGAGGCTGGCACAGGATCGGTCGCGGGGCCATGAAAAGAGCGGGCGGAGCGAGGCCGCCGTTAAATCTGTATTAATATACACTTAAAATTGTAACGAGCCGTGAGGCGGCCGTTAACAATCATCACGCCGATCAGGATAAACAGACCGGGATTTAAGGCGAAAACCGCTTACACTTTTCGCCATCCCGGCCTAGAGGCGGGAAATCACCGAAGGATCGCCTTCCGGATTCTGCTGCGCCAGTGCCCGGTCGATGATGGCGGGCACAATATCCTTCACCTCGTCGATGACGAGCGGGTTGAGAAGATGCGCGCGGTGGATGAAACCCTGGTCGCGCATGTGCTGCACCAGTTCCAGCATCGGGTTCCAGAAACCGTTGATATTGGCGAAGACCATCGGCTTGGCATGGCGGCCAAGCTGCGCCCAGGTCATGATCTCGACGATCTCCTCCAGCGTGCCGACACCGCCCGGCAATGTCACGAAGGCATCGGAGCGCTCGAACATCATATGTTTGCGCTCATGCATGTCCTTGGTGATGACAAGCTCGTTCAATTGTCCGAGAGAATGGCGCGTCGCCTCCATATCGACCAGAAATTCCGGTATGATGCCGGTCACTTCGCCGCCATTGGAAAGAACGCCGCTGGCAACCGCGCCCATGATGCCCTTGGTGCCGCCGCCATAGACGAGGCGAATGCCGTTTTCGGCAATGGATTTCCCAAGCGCGCGGCCCGCTTCCATATGGGCCGGATCACGTCCGGGCTGGGAGCCGCAATAAACGCAGATGGATCGAATCGCTATATTTTTGTCCGTCATGAAGGGAAGGAACTATGTGCGATGCGGCACGTCAAGAAAATTTGGGAAATCCCTTGCAAATATGGCCTTTTGGCCACTCGCCGCTTGTCTGGCGCAAGGTAAGACGCTAGCAATCTCAACTCGTGTGAAAAGCTTGAAATACCCGGAGATTCCAGGATGAAAAACAATAAGGCCGGTTTGCTGGCGCTGATCGTGCTGGGCGTTGCGTCCCTGCTCATGATCTTTTTCGTCCTGCCGCGGATTTCAAACGACGGCAAACCGATCGGCGACGCCATCAACGAGGCCGGCAACGCCGTGAAGAACAGCGTTGAAATGGGCGCCGACAAGGCGGGCGACATTCTCTCCGACGCCGCCGAGGAAACCGCCAATATCGCCGACAAGGTCGGGCGGCGGGCGGCTTCCGCCACCCAGTCGATCAAGGATCTGACGACGCTTTTCTCCGATAGCAAGGTTCCCTCCGACGCCGATTTCGCGGCGGCGCGCAAGAAGGTCGAGACCTCGCTCAAGGAACTGACGAATATTGAAATTCCAGAGTCGCTGGACGAAACGACGTCGCGCCTCATCACCACCGCCCGCACGGCCGCCGAACGCACCACGGCGTTCCTGCGCGGCCTGCCCGACAATGCGGCGGCGGCAGCGGCACAGGTGCGTCGTCTGGCAGGCGTTTTCGCCGGCACCGACGACGGCGCGCCCGAACCGGCAAAACCGGCCGCAGCACCCGCCGATGCGGCACAATCGTCTGCCGCCACGCCGACTTTCGACGTACTACGCGTCGAGCCGGACGGTTCGGCCGTGATTGCCGGCAAGGCACAGCCCGGCGCAAAGCTCGAAATCTTGAGCAACGGCAAGGTGGTCGCCCAGACGACCATCGACGGCACCGGCGATTTCGCCGCCGTTTTCGACAATCCGCTTCCCCCGGGCGATCACGAGCTGGTGCTGCGTTCGACCGATGCCAGCGGCAAGGCGACGCAATCTGAAGAAGTGGCCACGGTTTCCGTGCCTGACGGCAAGACGGGCGAGCTTCTGGCCATGGTTTCCAAGCCCGGCAAGGCAAGCCGCGTGTTGGCCATGCCGGAGGCGGCTCCTCCGGCGCTTCAGCCGCAAGCCGCGCCGTCGCAACAGCCTGCGGCAACATCCGAAACCAGCGCCAACACCGCATCCGCACCGCTCGCCGGTACTGCGGCTCCGTCCGCTACGGCCCCGCTGACGTCGAGCGTTCAGGTCACTGCCGTCGAGTTCGAGGGATCGAAGATTTTCGTCGCGGGTTCCGCGCCCGCCGGTTCGACGGTGCGCGCGCTGGTCGATGACAGGGAAATCGGCAAGAGCATCACGGAAGCCTCCGGCCATTTCGTCGTCGAAGGCGATGTCGATCTTAGCGTCGGCAGCCACATCATCACCGTCGAGGAACTGAATGCCGACGGCACCGCGAAGGTGCGCGTGCGCGTTCCCTTCGAGCGGCCGCAGACCGATCAGGCTACCGTCGCCATGCAGACACCGTCCGCTTCGTCGTCAGCGACCACGACTGCGGCGCCGGCCGAAAACCAGAGCACGGCAAGCGACCGCGCCGCTTTCGAAAAGCTGCGCACCGATGTCGCCAAGGCCTTCGGCATTCTTTCCAATCTCTACAAGGATCAGGCCACGCCGGCGCTCGATCAGGCCATTGCCGGCCGCTCCGCCGTCGTCATCGGTCTCAAGTCGCTTTCGGAATTCCGCACCGCAGCCGCGACCGAACCCGCCTTCACCGCTTTTGCGGGCGATATCACCGCCAAGGCGCGCCAGTTGCTGACATCGGTTGAAGCATGGCCGAACGATGTGGCGGCAATCGGCAAGGGTATCGCCTCGCTGGCAAGCCGCCTTGCCGAACTCCACATCACGGCACCCGCTGCTCCCGCGCCACAGGCGCCCGCCGGCCCGCAGACCTTCGAGCAGGCGCCGCTTGCCGAGAGCCAGAACAGCGTCATCATCCGCCGTGGCGATACGCTGTGGCAGATTTCCCGTCGCGTTTATGGTCAGGGCGTGCGTTACACCACGATCTACCTTGCCAACGAAGATCAGATCAAAAACCCCGATCTGATCGAGCCCGGCCAGATTTTCGGCGTGCCGAAAGAGGCGCTGCCGAATGCGGAAGAACTTCACCGCAAGCGGCTGAAGAGCGGCTCCTGAGCATTTGAAGCGTTGCGGTGAACCCGCAACGACCCTATCTGTGACACGCGCGGCGGCTTGACCAAAGCCGCCGCCCTGCTGTCGGCTTCCGGCAGTGACCGGAGCGAATGATGGCCACGAAGAAAAAAACCATTTCGGCGGATTCCAGCAATCCCACCCAGACGCTGATCAATCTCTGGCCCTATATGTGGCCGGAAGGGCGGTGGGATCTGAAAATGCGGGTGATCTGGGCCACCGTATACCTGGTCGTCGCCAAGCTGGTGCTGATCTCCGTTCCCTATTTCTTCAAATGGGCGACCGATGCGCTGAACGGCCGGCTGGACATGGCCGGGCTTGTTCCCGCCTTCCTGCTCGGCGCCGTCGCGCTGGTGATCGCCTATAATCTGACGCGGCTGATCCAGGTCGGGCTCAACCAGCTGCGCGATTCGCTTTTCGCCAGCGTCGGCCAGCATGCGGTGCGCCAGCTCGCCTACAGGACCTTCGTGCACATGCACCGGCTTTCGTTGCGGTTCCATCTGGAGCGCAAGACCGGCGGACTGTCGCGGGTCATCGAGCGCGGCACCAAGGGCATCGAAACCATTGTCCGTTTCACCATTCTCAACACCGCGCCGACCTTCATCGAATTCCTGCTGACGGCGATCATTTTCTGGGCCTCCTACGGTTTTTCCTATGTGCTCGTCACGGTCATCACAGTCTGGGCGTATATCTGGTTCACCGTGCGGGCCAGCAACTGGCGTATCGGCATTCGCCGCGCCATGAACGACAGCGATACCGACGCCAATACCAAGGCGATCGACTCGCTTCTGAATTTCGAAACCGTCAAATATTTCGGCAATGAGGAGATGGAGGCGCGGCGTTTCGACGTCGCCATGGAGCGTTACGAAAAATCGGCGATCTCGATCTGGACCTCGCTCGGCTGGCTGAACTTCGGCCAGGGCGTGATCTTCGGCATCGGCTCCACCGTCATGATGGTGATGTCGGCGCTTGCCGTGCAGCGCGGCGAACAGACCATTGGCGATTTCGTCTTCGTCAATGCGCTGCTGCTGCAGCTTTCGGTGCCGCTCAATTTCATCGGTTTCGTCTATCGCGAAATCCGCCAGGGCCTGACCGACATCGAACAGATGTTCGATCTTCTGGAGGTGGAGGCGGAAGTCACCGACAGGCCGGATGCAAAACCGCTCGCAGCCGGACCGGGCGCGATCTCCTTCCGCGACGTGCATTTCGCCTATGACCCCGAAAGACCGATCCTGAAGGGCGTTTCCTTCGACGTGCCGGCCGGCAAGACGGTGGCCATCGTCGGCCCTTCGGGTGCGGGAAAATCGACGATCTCGCGGCTGCTTTATCGCTTCTACGATATTCAGGAAGGCGCGGTCACCGTCGACGGGCAGGATATTCGCGATGTGACGCAGAAGAGCCTGCGCTCGGTGATCGGCATGGTGCCGCAGGATACGGTGCTTTTCAACGACACGCTCGCCTACAACATCCGTTATGGCCGTCCCTCGGCCACCGATGAGGAACTGAGGGCGGCTGCGGATGCGGCGCAGATCAGCGCCTTCATCGGCAAGCTGCCGGAGGGTTACGCCACCATGGTCGGCGAACGCGGCCTGAAGCTTTCCGGCGGGGAGAAACAGCGCGTGGCGATTGCCCGCACCATCCTCAAGGCGCCGCCGATCCTCATTCTCGACGAGGCCACCTCGGCACTCGATACGCATACGGAACAGGAAATCCAGAGCGCGCTCGACATCGTCTCGAAGAACCGCACGACGCTGGTTATCGCCCACCGCCTTTCCACCGTCATCGGCGCGGATGAGATCATCGTTTTGAAGGAAGGGCAGATCGCCGAACGCGGCACGCACAGCTCGCTGATGGGGCAGAACGGCCTCTACGCTTCGATGTGGAGCCGCCAGCGCGAGGCGATCCGGGCCGAGGAAATGCTGCGCCATGTGCGCGAAACCGACGATCTGGGTGTCATCAACCGCGGGGAACCCGCCCATTGATGGCTGTACCCCGGGGTAACAAGGCCGACGGGCGAACCCCACCATTGCCGGACGGCCCTTTTGGCTGTAACCAGCTAGGCAAAATTTGTCGCATTGCCGTTTGGATCGTGTCGTATCACGACCACATATAGACGCGACAGACGGAAACCGGAGCAAGGAATCTCATGAATCTGTTCGACACCATTCGCAACACCATCGTACCGATCCACAAGGAAGGTTATGTCTTTGTGGCGGCCTTCTTCGTCGCATCGCTGGTGCTCGGCTGGATCGCCGAACCGCTGTTCTGGGTCGGTCTGGTGCTGACGGCCTGGTGCGCCTATTTCTTCCGCGATCCCGAGCGCGTCACGCCGCAGGATGACGACCTCATCATCAGCCCGGCCGATGGCAAGGTTTCCGCCGTGCAGAGCGTCGTTCCGCCGCTGGAGCTGGAACTCGGCAAGGAGCCGCTGGTGCGCATCTCGGTGTTCATGAACGTGTTCAACTGCCATGTGAACCGTTCGCCGGTGCGCGGCCGTATCGTCAATGTCGCCTACCGTCCCGGCCTCTTCCTCAATGCCGAAGTGGACAAGGCTTCCGAAGACAATGAGCGCAACGGCCTCGTCATCGAGACGTCGCACGGCAAGGTCGGCGTGGTGCAGATCGCCGGCATGGTTGCACGCCGCATCGTCTGCTGGGTAAAGCCAAATGAACCAGTCGATGCCGGTGAGCGTTTCGGTCTTATCCGTTTCGGTTCGCGCCTCGATATCTTCCTTCCCGCAGGTTTCGAGCCGCGTGTATCGGTCGGCCAGACGGCGATTGCCGGTGAAACCGTGCTCGCCGAATTCGGCTCCGCCAAGGGTCCGGTCGTCAGCCGCCGCGGCTGACGGAAACAGGAAGGGCATGCGCATGGAAACGCCGATCGCCGAGCCGCAACAGAACGGCAAACCCGAGGGCCGCAGCGATAGCGGCCGTGGACCGCGGCTGAGGGAAATTCCCTTTCGCCTCGTCGTTCCCAATCTCATCACCGTTCTGGCCATCTGTGCGGGGCTGAGCGGCGTGCGTCTCGCCATCGAGGGGCGGTTCGAGCTGGCCGTCGGCATGGTGCTGCTGGCCGCCTTCCTCGACGGCATAGACGGGCGCATCGCCCGCATGATGAAAGCGACGTCCAAATTCGGCGAGCAGATGGACTCGCTGGCCGATATCGTCAATTTCGGCGTCGCGCCTGCGCTGGTGGTCTATGCCTACCTTCTCGATCAGGCACGCTCCATCGGCTGGATCGCCGCCCTCATTTACGTCATTGCCGCCGGCCTGCGTCTAGCGCGCTTCAACGTCATGATCGAGCGGCCGGTGAAGGCGCCCTGGCAGAATGAGTTCTTCGTGGGCGTCCCCGCCCCGATGGGTGCCATGCTGGTGCTGCTGCCGGTTTATCTCGGCTTCCTCGGCGTCGAGCCGGACAAGCCCTTCGCCTATGTCGCCGCCGCCTATACCGTGCTGATCGGTTACCTTCTCATCAGCCGCCTGCCGGTCTGGTCGGGCAAATCCGGCACCAGCCGCATTCGCCGCGATCTGGTGCTGCCAATGATCCTCGTCGTCGTGCTTTATGTAGCGATGCTGATGAGCTTCACCTGGGAAGTTCTGGTTCTGACGGTTGCCGCCTATCTCGTCTTCATTCCTATCAGCGCCCGCCTCTGGCATCGCCGCTACGGCACGCTGACCATCGAGGAAGACGGGCATGACGACGCCAATGGCGGCAACGGCCTCGATCGCGGTATTTAAAACCGCAGGTTTATTTTTTCTCGCACAAGCCGGCGCAGGATGTGACGCAAAATGTCGCAGCCTGAAAAGCCGGCTTCGTTTTTCTTCGCCTCGAATCCGTCAAGATTAGCCGCGAAAGAAGTGGCTCACACGCATCGCAACGGCGATTGGCGTGAATTGTGGAGAGAGAGAAATGACGAACGAGACGAAGGCGCAGCCGCAGGCGAAGCCCGACCTCAACAGCCACTACCGCCCGCTCGGACTGAAGGCCGTTGCGGCCGCAGCCCTGATGCTGAAGCGCAAGCCTGCCGCCAAAACCGCCTGAAAATATTCGGTTTTTTGATTTTTCGAATTTTGCGGACTGTCTGGAAAACGGAACGTTCCCAACGGAAAATCGACAATCACGCGGCGCCTTTTCCGGGCGCCGTTTTTGTTTCAAGCACTGCCACTAAATTGCAGAGCGTCAGTCATTCATAAAATCGGCAGCCTTATGTAACGAAGCTGCAACGAAAGTGTAGTAAAAATCTCGCCTTCCACAAGAAGGCTATACGAACACCGACGTATAGATTAGTGAATACAAAAGAACTTTTCTATTCCGCATTTTTTTCCACAACAATGCATAAGCCGGCTTTCGAATCCGCAGACACGCGGATGACGAATATTCGGCGTTGAGGGAAGATTGTGAAGACAGGCCAGGGGGGCTTGGGACGGCCATGCAGGATAAAATCCTTCTGATTGAAGATTCCGTTGCTCTTTCCATGCTGCTGAAGACGCGGCTTTCGGAAGAAACGGAAGCCGAGGTCGTCCATTGCGACAGCATGGCCGCAGCCGATACCCTCATGCAGGCCCATAATTTCACGCTGGCGCTGACGGGTCTCAACCTGCCCGATGCGCCGAAGGGCGAGATTCTCGCACTTCTATCCGAGCGCAAGGTGCCGGCCATCGTTTTCACCGCCACGGTGGATGAGGAGGCGCGCAAGCGCTACGCCGAAAAGAAGATCATCGATTACATCGTCAAGGACGGTCATCGCACCGTCGATGCGGTGGTAAGAACCGTCCAGCGGATTTTGAACAACAAGCTATTCTCCGTTCTTGTGGTCGATGATGTGCGCGCGGCACGGTCCGGCCTCGTGGAAATTCTGGAGCGGCAAAATTTCAGGGTCAGCGAGGCCCACTCCGGCAAGCAGGCGCTGGAAATCCTGTCGCAGAACCCGACGATCCAGCTCGTCATCACCGATTATCAT
Organism: Agrobacterium sp. D14; assembly: GCF_001526505.1. Classification (NCBI taxonomy): domain Bacteria; kingdom Pseudomonadati; phylum Pseudomonadota; class Alphaproteobacteria; order Hyphomicrobiales; family Rhizobiaceae; genus Agrobacterium; species Agrobacterium sp. D14. The sequence continues at coordinate 37,210 of NZ_ASXX01000001.1, read as the reverse complement.
ATGCCTGACATGGACGGTTATGAGTTGACGCGCCGCATCTGCGACAGCCGCTCATCCGAAGATTTGCGGGTGATCGGCATATCGTCCTCCACAGACCGGTTGCTTTCGGCAAGCTTCCTGAAGGCTGGCGCCTCGGATTTCGTCTACCGCCCCTTCGTGCCGGAAGAATTGCAGTGCCGTATCGATAACAATATCGAGACGTTGAAGCAGCTCAAACGCCTGCGCGAACTGGCCGAACGCGACCATCTCACCGGCCTGCCGAACCGCCGCTCCTTCTTCGAGCGCACGCGGGCGCTGATGGATGTCATCAATGGCAATGACGAGAGCGGCGCCGTCGCCATTCTCGACATCGACCATTTCAAGAAGATCAACGACACGCTGGGCCACGATGCCGGCGACAGGGCGCTGAAAAAACTGGCAGAGCTGCTGCATGACATGTGCGGCGAGCAACGCCACATTCCCGCCCGCCTCGGCGGCGAGGAGTTTGCCGTGTTCCTGCGCGGGCTGGATGCGCGCGCTGCCTATCAGTTCTGCGAGGAGCTGCGCGGACAGGTGGAAAAGAACGGCCGGCAGCTGAGCGGCAGCAGCCTCGCCCTGACGATCTCGCTCGGCGTCGTGGAGATCGAAAAGGGCGAACCCTTCGACAACCAGCTGAATGCGGCGGACCAGCTGCTCTATCTCGCCAAGGCGAATGGCCGTAACCGCGTTTATTCCGACATCATGATCCAGGAAGGCCTGCAGAAGATCGGGCGGAACGGCTGAGTTTTCTGAACAAGATAGTCTTGCGGGGGATCGAGCGCGTGCCGCTTGTTTCTTCTCCCCGCCGGGGAGAAGGTCGCGGCAGCGGGATGAGGGGGCAAGCTCTCCGCAAGTCTGTTCCGTAGCCCCCTCATCTGACCCTTCGGGCCATCTTCTCCCCGGCGAGGAGAAGAAATATGCGGCGACTTCCAGCTCAAACAATTATGCGCAAATGCGCAGACCATTCTTCAAAACAATGACATCTGCCCTTCGTCCTTTGCCGGCTTGATCTTCGCCAGCGGCGCGCTTTCCGGCACCGGTTCGATGAGATCCGCGCCGACATTGGCGACCTTGTTGACCTTCTCCGATACCGGGATCATCTCGAAAAAATCGTCCTGAACCGGCCGCATCAGATCGGCGACCTCGCGCGGCTCCTGGGTTTTGCAATCCAGCCAGCGGCTGAAATCCTCGGGCGCGATGACAACAGGCATGCGGTCGTGAATATGGCCGATCGCGGCATTGGCGGCGGTGGTGAGGATCGCGCCTGTATCGACCTCCGAGCCATCGGCGGAAGACCAGGTTTCCATGAGACCGGCGAAGGCGACGATGCCGCCGCTTTTCGGGCGGATGAAATAAGGCTGCGGTTTGCCGCCCTCCTCCTTCGGCGGGCGTCGCCATTCGTAAAAGCCGGTAGCGGGGACAAGGACGCGGCGATGGCGCATGGCGGCGCGGAAGGAGGCCTTGCCGATGGCGGTTTCCGACCGCGCATTGATGAGCAGCGGAAAATCCTTCGGGTCCTTCACCCAGCCGGGCAAAAAACCCCAGCGGACCAGCACGGCCCGGCGATTGGGCAGGTTGCTGCCGCGCTCCTGCCGCTCCCCCTCCATCACGACCAGAATGGGCTGCGTCGGCGCGATGTTGAAACGGGCGGGAAAATCCTCAAGGCCGATCAGATCGAGATAATCGGCGATCTCTTCCGGCGTCGCCTTCAGCACGAAACGTCCGCACATGGCCTTCTCCTTGAGCATTGTTCACCGGAAATGTTCTAGGCCCTTGGCCCGAACAGGATGATGGCGGTACCGGCAAGGCAGACCGCGCCGCCGGCAATATCCCACCGGTCCGGCGCATGCCCTTCCACGCTCCAAAGCCAGAAGAGCGAAGCAGCAATGTAAATCCCGCCATAGGCGGCATAGGCCCTGCCCGCCGCCTCTGTCGGAACCAGCGTCAGAAGCCACGCGAAAGCGGCCAGCGCCACCATGCCGGGCAGCAATATCCACCCGGTCTTGCCGAGTTTCAGCCAGGCCCAGAAGGAAAAGCAGCCGGCAATTTCGGCAAGAGCCGCCAGAACATAGATAAGATAGACCTTCATTCCACCGTCTTTAACATGCACAATCACGCCCGTTCCGGACTATAAGCATCGGCACGGAAACCGGAATCGATTTTTCCGAGCCACGTACCACTATAGACAGGCCGGCAACGGCCGAAACAAGCGAAACCATTCATGACCCTCCGTATCAAGCCCCGCCCCGCCTCCTCCGCCATTGTCAGGAACGGCGACCGGCTGCTTCTCGTGCGCCGCATCAACCCGCCTTCCAAGGACATGTTCGCTTTTCCGGGCGGTCGCGGCGAAGACGGCGAAACGCCGGCCGAAACGGTACTGCGCGAATTGCACGAGGAAACCGGCATCGTGGCGCGCAGGCCGCAGCTTTTCGCGACATACGATCTTCCCTCCCGCGACGCCGAAGGGGTGCTGACGAGCCACTATTTCCTGTCGGTCTTCACCGTGGAAACCGATGCCGATCCGCTCGTGACTGTCGGCGACGATGCGGCGGATGCGGGCTGGTACACATTGGCGGAAATCCGCCTTCTGCCGGCGCCGGAAAGCGTCGTCGAATGCGCCGAACGCCTGCTTGCATGATTGCCAGCCAGCCAGAATCGCTATTATCTAGGGCCGATCCGCCCGCCGGATGGTCACGAGCCAACAGTTCACGAGCCAATAGTTCACGAGTATGTGTGGGGCAGAATAGAATTTTGATACGGCCAACCATCTTCCTGTCTCTTTTTCTGACAATGCTTGCCACCGCCGGGCAGCAGGGCGTCGCTTATGCGCAGCCTTCAAAACCCGGTTCCGAGGTGCGTCCGGCGGAAGCCGCGCCGCCCAAACCGGCCCCTTATGACGACAAGCTGGCACGGCTGTCGGAGATACTGGGCGCGGTGCAATATCTTAGAACCCTGTGCCCTTCTTCCGGACCGGAGGACTGGCGCAGATCGATGAGCGATCTTCTGGCTGCGGACACGGCCAACGAACCTGAACGACGTCAGCGCATGACGGCCGCATTCAACCGTGGATACCGCTCCTTTGCGGCCATCCACACCAGTTGCACACGCGCCGCCATCATGGCAGAAGAGAACTACCGTAACGAAGGGGCAACACTCGCGCAGGAAATCGCGTCCCGGTTCGGAAATTAGAGGATTATTAACCTCTTTTCGCCGCAGGCCGTGCCGTTTTGATAAAAGGCTGCTAGTGTTGTTAACAGGGTGGTAAGGACTTGCCCGCCCTGTCGAGGATGAAAGATGCAGACAAGCCGTAACGAAATCGACGATATGATCGTGCATGAAAAGATGCAGGTCGCTCTGGAACACCAGAACGAGGCATGGGCTGACGGCATGGCCGACGGCATCGAGCCGGAGATCATCGCCGATGCCGCCATCGCTCTGGCCATGCGCGAAACCATCCGTATGCATGGCGAGGCCGGCGCTGAAGCAATGCTGGAATCGCTGCGCCAGCGCATGCTTCAGGGCGAATTTTCGCCGCAGCGGGTAATACAGTAAAGCCGGGGTCTATCATGTCTTGCCTGAGCAAGGGGCTTTTGCGCTCTTCCGCCCTGCTGTCCATCCTGCTTGCCCTGACCGCCGGGCCGATTGGCATGCCAGGCCGCGCCTTTGCCCTTTCCGAGCTGAAGCCGGCGCAGAACACCGAAAGCGAGCCGAAGGCTGAGAATGGCGGTGAGCCGCAGCAGGCCCAGCCTGCGGAGCCGGACGAGATCGAAGGCGATTCGGAAGGCATTCCCCTGCCCGACCCGTTGGTGGACCGTTCCGCCAACCAGTCGAACCAGCAATCCTCCAAGCCCGACAACACGCCGGAAATGTCCGTGGTAATCGAGCACGATATTTCCAAGGCGCCGGAACCCGTGCGCAAGCTGCGCCAACAGATCATCGAAGCCGCCGCCTCCGGCGATATCGAAAAGCTGCGGCCCTTCATCGCCGCCGGCCAGAAAGAATTCCGCATCGACGGCAATGACGGCGAAGACCCGATTGCGGCGCTGAAAAGCTATTCCGGCGATCCTGACGGGCTGGAAGTGCTGGCGATCATCATCGACCTGCTGTCGACCGGTTATGCCCATATCGATGCCGGCACGCCTGACGAAGCCTATGTTTTCCCCTATTTCGCCGGAAAGCCGCTGAATACGCTGACTGCGCCGGAAAAGGTGGAGCTTCTGCGCATCATCACGGCGGGCGATTTGGCCGACATGCAGGAATATGGCAATTACAGCTTCTACCGGGTCGGCATTTCGCCCGATGGCAAGTGGAAGTTCTTCACCGCCGGCGATTGATCGCATCGCGGTGCTTGCCGTTCTCTGGCAAAAATCCTAACTGTGCGGAATGAGCATTCCGGCAAAGCGCATCTGCTTTTTGCCGGAGATCACAGAGTACGACGAACCGAACGGTGACGCCATGCCTTCCGCCCTTCTTGCCGACCGCCGCCTGATCCGGGTTTCCGGCACCGGCGCCGAGGAATTTCTGAACAACCTCATCACCGCAGATGTTGAAAACCTGCCGGAAGGCGAAGCACGGGCCGCAGCCCTTCTGACGCCGCAGGGCAAGATCCTGTTCGATTTCCTGATCTGGCGCGATGGCGGGGATTATCTGATCGAAACGGGCGCTGCCGAACAGGACGCGCTGCTGCGCCGCCTGACCATGTACAAGCTGCGCGCACCGGTCGATCTCAAAGCCGAGACGGTCGAAGGCGTGAGCGTTTTCTGGAACGAGACTGCACCGGCGGCAGGCATTCGGGATGGTCGTTTCGCCAAGGCCGGAATCGATCTCGTCAGGCTACCGGGCGCATCCGCATCCGGCGACAGCGCGGGCTATGATGCGCTCCGTATCGAGCATGGCATTGCCGAATCCGGTCGGGATTATGCGCTGCAGGATGCTTTTCCCCATGACGTGCTGATGGATGTGAATGACGGCGTTTCCTTTAAGAAGGGCTGCTTTGTCGGTCAGGAAGTCGTCTCGCGCATGAAACATCGCGGCACGGCAAGACGCCGCGTCGTCACCGTTTCGGCTGAAGGCGCGCTTCCCGCCAGTGGGACGGAGATTACCGCCGATGGAAAACCGGTCGGCGCGCTCGGAACCGTTTGCGGCAACAGGGCGCTTGCCATCGTTCGGATCGACCGCATTGCCGATGCGCTCGCATCCGGCACGCCGCTTCTGGCGGGGACTGTCCCCGTGACCGTGGCCCTACCGGCCTGGAGCGGCCTTTCCTTCCCCGCGGCCGATCCGGCGGCGCGGGCGGAGGACTGAGAGTGGCTCCTGCAAAAAGCCCGCGCGCCTGGCAGCGCATGCTGTCCGGCCGGCGGCTCGATCTGCTCGACCCGTCGCCGCTCGATGTGGAAATCGCCGATATTGCCCATGGCCTTGCCCGTGTCGCCCGCTGGAACGGCCAGACGCGCGGCGACCACGCCTTTTCCGTCGCCCAGCATTGCCTCATCGTCGAAACCATCTTCTGCCGCATGTGCACAAGCGCGACGCCTGATGACATGCAGATGGCGCTTCTGCACGATGCGCCGGAATATGTCATCGGCGACATGATCTCGCCGTTCAAATCCGTCGTCGGCGGCGGTTACAAGACCGTGGAAAAACGGCTGGAAGCCGCCGTGCACCTGCGTTTCGGCCTGCCGCCGCATGCATCGCGCGAATTGAAGGACCGCATCAAGAAAGCCGATACGGTCGCCGCCTTTTTCGAGGCGACGGAGCTTGCGGGTTTTTCCACCGCCGAGGCGCAGAAGTTCTTCGGCCTGCCGCGCGGCATTACCCGCGACATGTTCGACATCACGCCCCTGCCCTCAACCGAAGCGCAAAAGCTGTTCATCGAACGTTTCGAGGCCATCGAGGCGATGCGTGCCGTCAAAACGGGGAGCGCGACATGACGGCCATTGTCGTATCGCCGCTGTCGCGGATCGCGGAGATGGCCGTTAAACACAAGGCCCGCGAAATGGTGACGCTGATCGCCAAAGAGCAGTCCTTTCACCGCCCCGCCGTCATTGCCGCAGACCGGCATCTGACGCTTGCCATGAACGACATCGCATTCAAGGGCACCGCCGATCTCATCGCGCCAGACGATGCACATGTGCTGAAGCTGATCGATTTCGCCCGCGAATGGGACCAGTCCGCGCCGCTGCTCATCCATTGCTGGATGGGCGTTTCCCGCTCACCCGCCGCCGCCGTCATCGCCGCGCTCAGCCTTTATCCGGATCAGGACGAGATGGAACTTGCGCTGCGCCTGCGCGCCGTCTCGCCCTATGCCACGCCCAATGCCCGCATCATCGCCATCGGCGACCGTCTGCTCGGGCGCGAGGGCAGGCTGGTGGCGGCAATCAAAAAAATCGGCAGGGGAGCGGATACGGATGGTAACGTGCCCTTCGTGCTGCCGCTTGGCAACTGAGGCCGTTTTGGCGGAACCCTCACGGCCTCCAGTCGTTACCAACCCTGAAGAGCAATGAAAATCACAGGATAATTCATGGAACAACAGGCAACGGATATCATCGTCGCATCGCAGGCGGCGTTGCAGCAGGCAAGCGCGCTTGCGGTGCAATATTCCTTCTCGGTAGTCGGTGCGCTTCTGCTGCTGATCATCGGCTGGCTGGCCGCCACCTTCCTGCAACGCTGGGCATTTCAGGGCCTGTCGCGCATTCGCGGTTTCGATGCGACACTCGCCGGTTTCTTCGCCGGCGCCATCCGCTATGTGGTTCTCATTCTGGTGCTGGTCATGGTGCTTGGCCAGTTCGGGGTGCAGACCGCCTCCATCCTCGCCGCCCTTGGCGCTGCCGGTCTGGCCATTGGCCTTGCGTTGCAGGGCACGCTGCAGAATATTGCCGCCGGCATCATGCTTCTGGTGCTGCGCCCCTTCCGCGTCGGCGAATATATCGAGACCAGCACGGTCAGCGGCACGGTGATCGAGATCGGGCTGTTTGCGACCGAGCTGAAGACCAGCGACGGACTTTACCGTCTCGCGCCCAACTCCACGCTCTGGAACGTGCCGATCACCAATTACAGCCGCTTTCCCTCGCGCCGTCACGAACTCAGCCTGACGGTCAAGAATGATGAGGATCTGGCGGCCGCACAGGATATGCTGATGAAAGTCGTGCGTTCGGAGAGCCGGGTTTTGCTGGACCCCGCCCCCGTCACCTTCGTCGATTCGGTCAGCGCCGACAGCGCCACCGTCAAATTGCGCTACTGGGTGCGCAGCGACACTTATTTCGCAACGACCCGCGATGTGACGAAAGCCATGAAACTCGCCTTCGACGAGCGCAAGGCGGAATTGAGCGCCCAGCCGGCCTGAGACCTCACGTCTCCCCTCTTTTCAAGCGCGGTGGCTGCAACAGCCATCGCGCTTTTCGTTGCGCCACGTTGGAGCGCGCACTTGCATCCCGCGAATGCGGCCTCTATAGGTCGATACGTAATGTTATTACGTAACTATCTTTATCGATATGAGAGGGCCGAAACAATGCAGAAGACACTCACCCGCGTCACCGGCGCCGTCGCACTTGGTTCCATGCTGCTGGCGGCGACAGCGGCAATGGCTGCCGGTGGCGACAAATCCGCTGCCCACAGCCACGACCATGGGCACGATCACGGCCACCAGATGACCGAGGCTGAAAAGCAGATCTACAAGGGTTATTTCGAGGATGCGCAGGTGAAGACGCGCACGCTTTCCGACTGGGAAGGCGACTGGCAGTCGGTATATCCCTACCTGTTGAACGGCTCGCTCGATTCCGTCATGGCCGAAAAGGCGGCGCATGGCGACAAGACGGCGGCGGAGTACCGCGCCTATTACGAAATCGGTTACAAAACCGATGTGAACCGCATCGTCATCAAGAGCGACAGCGTGGCGTTTTATAAGGACGGCAAACCCGCTGAAGGCACCTATGTCAGCGATGGCCATGAAATCCTGACCTACAAGAAGGGCAATCGCGGTGTCCGCTACATCTTCAAGAAAACCGGCGGCGATGAGGCCGCACCGCAATTCATCCAGTTCAGCGACCACTCCATCGCCCCGGTCAAGGCGGGCCATTACCATCTCTACTGGGGCAACGACCGCAAGGCATTGCTGGACGAAGTGACCAATTGGCCGACCTATTACCCGTTCCTGATGGACGGCGGCGATATCGTGGAAGAAATGGCGGCGCATTAACTTCGCGCGACATTCCGGCACGGGCATATTCTTCATGCCCGTGCTGCATTCCTTATTGCCCCATGGTGGAGCGATGCGCCCAGCCGGTCATGCGCTTTTCAAGCCAGGCCATGATCGCATACATGACGATGCCTTCCACCGCGAGCATCAGCAGACCGGCAAAGACGAGCGGCACATTGAACTGGCTCTGCGCCGAACTCATCATGTTGCCGAGGCCGTAATTGGAGGCGACCGTCTCCGACACGACCGAGCCGACAAAGGCGAGCGTGATGGCGATTTTCAGCGAGCCGAAAAAATAGGGCATGGAGCGCGGAATGCCGACCTTCAGCATGATGTCCATCTTCTTTGCGCCAAGCGCCCGCAGCACATCTTCCGTTTCCGGCTCTATGGTGGCGAGCCCGGTCGCGACGTTGACGACGATGGGGAAGAAAGAGATCAGGAAGGCGGTCAACACGGCAGGAACCGTGCCGATGCCGAACCAGATGACGAGGATTGGCACCAGCGCCACTTTCGGGATGGCGTTGAAGCCGATCATCAGCGGATAGAGCCCGGCATAGATGGTTTTGGACCAGCCGATGAACAGGCCGATGGCGAGACCGGCGGCCACCGCAATGGCGAAACCCAGCGTCGTGGTATAAAGCGTCTGCAGCGAGTTCTTCCAGATCGGCGACCAATATTGCACGATGGCCTGTCCCACCCTTACCGGTGACGGCAGAATGGTGGGCGGCATTTTCAGCGCGTAGACCAACAGTTCCCACAACACGAAAAGCGCCAGCGTATAAAGCCAGGGGGCGGCTTTCACCCAGTTGACGCGGGCAATCAGCGGCTTGCGCGGCTCGGCCGCAACGGTGCCTTCCATGATCGCGCTCATGCCGCCACCCTCGCCTGCGCGATCTCGCCATGCAGTTCCTGCACCATGTCGTTGAAACCCTTGTCATACATGATATCGAGCTGGCGCGGGCGGGCAAACGGCACGCGGTGTTCCGCCAGCACCCGGCCCGGCCTTGCGCTCATCACGAAAATCTTGTCGGCCAGAAATGTCGCCTCGCGCAGATCATGGGTCACGAGGATGATGGTGACGCGCTGCGCGGCGTGCAGGTCGCGGATGACGCACCACAATTCCTCGCGCGTGAAGGCATCGAGCGCACCGAAAGGCTCGTCCAGCATCAGCAGTTCCGGTTCGTGGATCAAGGCCCGGCAAAGATTGGCGCGCTGCTGCATACCGCCGGAAAGCTGCCACGGATACTTCGAACCGAACCCCTTCAGGCCGACGATTTCCAGAAGGCGCTCTGCTTTCACGACATATTCCGCCTTGTGGGCGCGCAGACGTCGGCGATGTTTTTCGACGATCTCCAGCGGCAGCAGGATGTTCTCAAGCGTGGTGCGCCAGGGCAGCATCGTCGGGTTCTGAAACGCCATGCCGACGATGGAAACCGGCTCCGTGACCTGCCGCCCGGCAACGATGACATTGCCCTTCTGCGGAATGTGCAGTCCCGTCACGAGTTTCATCAGGGTCGACTTGCCGCAGCCGGAGGGACCGACCACAGCCGCGAATTCGCCCTTGTCGACCGTCAGGTTCAAACCGGATACGGCCAGCGTGCCGGCGGAGCCGCCATAGCGCATGTCCACACTGTCTATTTCCACGAGATGTGACATTGCTGTTCCCGTTTTAAGTTGTAGATCGGGTGGTTGAACCCTGCAGCGTTGCGGCTTGTTTCTTCTCCCCGCCGGGGAGAAGAAGCATGCCGCACCCGCTCACTCCGGCCATTACGGAAGCATGCGTTCTTCCTTGGCTGGCAGATAGGTCGCGTCGAACACCTGCTCCGCCTTGACGTTGCCCTTCAGGCCGAGGGAAACTTTCAGCGTCTCGATGGAGGCGGAAAGCCGGGCCGGATCGACGCCGCCCATGCCGTTTTCCACCACATAGGGCGTCTTGATATTCATGCTGTTGGCCATGTTGAGGCGTTCAAGCTCGATGGCGCTGTCGAGCGTCTCGTTACGCTTGAGCACGGCCGCCACGCCCTCTTCGGGGTTCTTGACGGAATCGGCGAAGCCCTTGGCCAGCGCTTTCAGGAAGCCCTTCACGGCATCCGGGTTTTTCTCTGCGAAATCAGTGTTTACCAGCACCGCGTTGCCATAGAGATTCAAGCCGTGCTCGGCCATCAGAATGGTCGAGATATCGTCATCGGCGATGCCCTGCTTCTTGAGGTTGAGGATCACCGAAAAGGCAAAGCCGAAAACGGCGTCGACATCGCCCTTGGCGAGCATCGGTTCACGCACCGGAAAACCGATCGATTCGATCTTGATCTTGCTGTCATCGAGACCTGCGACCTGCTTGAAGGCGGGCCATTGCGCAAAGGCGCCATCCGGCGGCGGCGCACCGAGCTTCTTGCCTTCCAGCGACTTCGGATCGCCGGTGACACCGAGCGACTTGCGGCCCACCACGGCAAAAGTCGGGCGCTCATAGACCATATAAACGGCCTTGATCTTCTGGCTCGGATCTTCGTCGAGGAACTTCATCACCGAGTTGATGTCGCCGAAACCCATCTGGTAGGCGCCGGTCGCCACGCGCGGAATGGCTTCCACCGAGCCGTTGCCGCTGTCGATGGTGACATCGAGGCCTTCAGCCTTGAAGTAACCCTTGTCGAGCGCCAGCAGGAAACCGGCGGCGGGACCTTCGAACTTCCAGTCGAGCGTGAATTTTACCGGCGTTTCGGCCCGCGCCTCGACGACCGGCAGCGAAAAACCAGCGGTTACACCGATGGCGGCAATGGCCAGAGCCCTGGTCAACAACCTGCGCGTTAAAATCATCTATTCCCCCTGATGGTTTTGTTGGATTGGTTGCATAAGACCCAATTCCAGCCCTCAAGGCAAGATAAAATTGCATACAAAATAGCCATTATTTTGTATGCTTATTTTATATGCACAAACACGCGCAAGGCAGGCAAAAAGCCGGCATTTTGCCCATCGCGCATGCAACGAAGCGAAAGCGGGATCGTTCACGCAGAGAACACAGCGTTCTCATTTGCCGGGGTTGCGGATCAGGGGCAGCGTGCGACAAATAGGGCCACGAACAGCAGGCGAAACAGCGGGACGGCAAGATGAATTCTGCACTGGGCATACACCACATCACCATGATTACCCGGAAGGTGCAGGCGAATGTGGATTTTTACGCCGGCTTTCTGGGCCTGAGGCTGGCCAAGCGCACGGCCGGTTTCGAAGACGCCATGCAGCTGCACCTGCTTTATGGCGACGGTATCGCCTCGCCCGGCTCCCTTCTCACCTTTCTCGTCTGGGAAGATGGCGGCCAGGGCCGTGTCGGTTACGGCCAGACGCTGGAAATTTCCGTGGCCATCGATCCCGCCGCCATCGGCTTCTGGCTGACGCGGGCGCTGAAATTCGGCATCCGGGCGGAAGGCCCCTCCGATGAGTTCGGCGCTCCGGTCATCCGGCTGAAAGATCCTGACGGCCTGATCGTCAAGCTGGTCGGCACCCACGCCTTTGCCGATGCGACGCCGCATGTAACGAACGATATTTCCGCGGAGGACGCCATTCGCCGCATCTATGGCGCGACGGTGCTGAGCGAAGTGCCGGAAGAAACCGTGGCATTTCTGGAGAAACATTTCGGTTACCGGCAGGAAAGCCAGGCAGGCGCAATCCGCCGGCTCGTTTCCGACAGCGGCGACATTATCGACGTGCGCGACGCCACCGGCTTCTGGTCCAGCGCGCCGGGCACCGGCACCGTCGATCATATCGCCTTCCGGGCGAAGGACATGGATGAGCTGAACGCGGTTCATACCGGGCTGAAATCGCTGAATTCCAGCACCACCAATGCCCATGACCGCAAATATTTCCACTCGCTCTATGTCCGCGAACCGGGCGGCGTGCTGATCGAAATGGCGACCGACGGGCCGGGCATGACAGTGGACGAACCGTTGGAATCGCTTGGGGAAAAACTGTTCATCCCGCCGCTCTTCATGAAGGACGAGGCGGATGTGCGTGTCGCCCTGCCGCAATTTGCAATGCCGGGCGAAGAGCGCATCGTCTATCGCGACCTGCCCTTCGTGCACCGTTTCTATACGCCCGACGAGCCGGATGGCAGCACCATCATCCTGCTGCACGGTTCCGGCGGCAGCGAAACGAGCCTGATGCCGCTGGCGCACCGGGCAGCGCCGCGCGCCACCCTTCTCGGCGTGCGCGGCCGCAGCACGGAGGAAGACATCGCCCGCTGGTTCCGCCACAATCCGGATTTCAGCTTCGACCAGAAGGATATCGTCGCAGAAGCGGAAGCCTTCGCCGCCTTCGTGGAGGGGGCGATACGGTCCTATGGTCTCGACCGTTCGAAACTACGGTTTATCGGCCATTCCAATGGCGCAAATTTCTACGCGGCCTTTGCAGCACTTTATCCCGAGCTTGCCGGAGACGCCCTGCTCTATCGCCCGATGCCGGTTCTGGAAACATGGCCGCAGTCCGATCTTTCCGGCCGCAATGTCCTGCTTGTGGCGGGAGAACGCGACAAGTATCTCGACAAGGCACAAGAGTTGCAGGGCCTGCTGGCGGCGAGCGGAGCAAGAGCCGAGATGGAAACGGTCGAAGACGGGCATGAGCTCGGGCTTGCCGATATCGAAGCGGCGCGGCGCTGGCTGGCGGATGTTTCCTGATTTTCGAGCGATACGCATGAGCCGAGCCGGTGCCGCCAATTTCTTCTCCCCGTCGGGGAAAAGGTGGCCCGAAGGGTCGGACGAGGGAGCGACGTCAGCAATAAACTGAGAGCTTGCCCCCTCATCCCGCTGCCGCGGACTTCTCCCCGGCGGGGAGAAGAAACAAGCGGCTTACTCCCTCGCCAGCCGCATCCGTCATCAACCGGGCCTTGCATAAATTCACCAAAAGGGCTTTAAAAACAGCTTCGTAATTGGAGAGTCCGTTTGGAAATCCCGCTGTTTATCCTCGCCCTCGTCGCGGCCTTCATCTACACGCTTGTCGCGAGCATCCGCAATTCAAGTCGAATCAAGTCGCTGGAACGGGAAGTTCTCAGTCTCAAGCGGCTGATGGCTGCGGGCGTGACGTCGCCTGTGGCGGCGCAGGCGGAGAGCGCGGAATCCACGGCAAAACCGGATTTCGAGACGGAAGAGGAAAGCAGGACGCCTGCGGAAGACGCAGCCTTCCAAGCTGAATACACCTCCGAGCCGCAGGAAGCCGCCGCCATGGCGCAGGCGGAAGACGCCGTCCGCGAGGAAGCACCTTCCGCTCCTGCGAGCGATACGGCATCCGCACCGGCAACGAAGGAAAGCTTCGAAAGCCTGCTCGGCGCGCGCTGGGCCGTCTGGGCAGGCGGCCTGGCGCTGGCGCTCGGCGGTATTTTCCTCGTCAAATATTCGATCGAATCGGGGCTGCTCAGCCCGGCGGTCAGGCTGTCGCTCGCCGCCATTTTCGGCCTCGTCCTCGGACTTGCCGGCGAGGCAGTCCGCCGCAAGGCGGTGCCGGGCATCGCCGCCACCTATTCCAACGCCATGATACCGGGCGTGCTGACGGCGGCCGGCGCCTTGACGCTGTTCGGCGTCGTCTACGCCGCCTATGGCATTTACGACTATATCGGCCCCGGCATGGCTTTTGGCCTGCTTGGGCTCGTCGCCTTCGCCACCATCGGGCTTTCGCTGCTGCACGGGCAGGCGCTGGCCGGTCTCGGCCTTCTCGGCTCCATGTTGACGCCGGCGCTGATTTCCACCGAAACGCCGAATATCTGGGCGCTCTTTGTGTTCCTCACCATCTCCTGGCTGGCAACAGCGGCCGCGGTGCGCAGGCAGGGCTGGACCGTGGTTCCCTCTCTCGCCAATGCCGGCCTCGGCCTCTGGACGCTCGGCTATATCGGATTTTCCGAAACGATCAGCGCCGAACCGCCAACGCTTGCCTTGCTCGTCATGCTGGCGGGAACCATATTCCTCTGGCCCGGAAAGACATTCGACACGCCGCCTGCCGAGGCCGTCGAAACCGCCGCTCCCGAGCGGCGCGCCATCCGCGCCCTGCGGCTTCTGTTGCGCCCGTCGCTCGCCCTCAATCTCACCGTCTCGATGGCCGTGATCCTGCTGGCCATCGGTTTTCTGTTTGCCGATGGCGGTATCGACACCCATCCGGCGCTCATCGTTTCAGCGCTCATCGCCGCCCTTGCGGCGCTTGGCGCCGCCCGCCACTATGCGGTCTGGCCAGCCATTATCGCAGCGCTCGGTGCGCAGGCTGCCGTGTCGCTGATGTCGCGGCAGGGCACCGACTTCATCGGCCTCATCAACGATACGTCCGTGTCCCTTCCGCCCGTGTCAGTCGGCTACACGGCGGAAATCGCCATGGCGCTCGGCCTTGGGGCCGTCTTCGTGCTCTGCGCCTTCTCCTTCCTGAAACGCAAGGGCGCTGACGATGCGGATTTCGGCCAGCTCTGGGCCGGTATCGCAGCAATTTTCCCGGTCTGGCTCGCCACCGCAAGCTTTGTCGAATACGGCAATCTCGGCCGCGACTGGCTGCACGCCGCCTATGGCCTTGGCCTCGGGCTGGTGTTGCTTGCAGGTGCCGAGTGGCTGCACCGGCAGAACGACGAGGCCTATCGCAAGCCGCTGAACATCCTTGTGCTCGGCTCCTTCGCCGCCTTCGCGCTTTGCCTGCACACGCTGACGCAGGGGCTTGCAACGACCGTGCTGCTCTCCGTCATCGGTTTCGTTTATGTGCTCGCGACACGTTACCGCAACTGGGATGTGCTGCCCTGGGTGATGGCGGTGGCAAGCGTTGCCGTTCTCGGCCGCATCGCCTGGGAACCCACCATTGTCGGGCCGCAAAATCTTGGGCTCACGCCGGTCTTCAACGCGCTTCTGCCGGGTTACGGCATTCCCGCACTGCTGGCCGTCGCCTCGGCATGGCTGCTGCGCGACTGGCCGGGGGTCAGGGCGAAGAACTTCCTGCAGGCGATTGCCAGCGTCATGGGCCTTCTCGCCGTCGCCATCCTCATCCGCCACGCGATGAATGGCGGCACGCTGGATGACAGCGTGCCGACGCTTGGCGAACAGTCGATCTACACGCTGCTGACCATCGGCTTCTCGGGTGTCTTGATGACGCTCGATCTCAAGAGCCCCAGCCCCGTCTTCCGCTATGGCTCGATGATTGCTGGCGTGATTGCCGTCATCAACGTGCTGACGATGCATTTCTTCACACTCAACCCCTATTTCACCGGCGAAAATACCGGCAGCATTCCGTTCCTCAACCTGCTGCTGATCGGTTACCTGTTGCCGGCGCTCGCCTATGGCGGCCTTGCCTATTATGCGCGCGGAAAACGTCCGCCGCCCTATGTCAGCATGCTGACGGTGGCTGGCGCCGCACTCGGCTTTGCCTGGGCCACGCTTTCGGTGCGCCGTTTCTGGCAGGGCGAAAACATCGCCGACTGGAAGGGCTTCCTGCAGGGCGAGACCTATAGCTATTCGGTGGTCTGGCTGCTGATCGGCGTGTTGCTGCTCGTGCTCGGCTCGCGCTTCAATGCCCGCAGCCTGCGTCTTGCATCGGCCGCCTTCGTGCTGATCTCGGTTGCCAAGGCCTTCCTGATCGACATGAGCAATCTCGAAGGCGTGCTCAGGGCACTGTCCTTCATCGGTCTCGGCGCAGTGCTGATCGGCATCGGCCTGTTCTACCAGAAAATCCTCACCCGGAAGCCGCAGGCATGATCGCGGCCGAGGCTTTCGCGCCCTATGCGGCGCTTGCGCAGGATTTGATACCGCACGCCGCCGATACGGGCGACGGCTCGCATGATCTTGCCCATATTCACCGCGTCTTCCGCAACGCCATGCGCATCCATGCGGGCGAAGGCGGCGATGGCACCGTGCTGGCCGCCAGCGTGCTGTTGCATGATTGCGTGGCGGTGGAGAAGAACTCGCCGCTCCGCGCGCAGGCCTCACGGCTCGCGGCGGAAAAAGCCTCGGGCATTCTTGAAGCCCTTGGCTGGCGACGCAGCGATATCGACGCCGCCGCCCATGCCATCACCACCCACAGCTTTTCCGCCAATATCGAGCCGCAAACGCTGGAGGCAAAAATCCTTCAGGACGCCGACCGGCTGGACGCCATCGGTATGGTGGGGGCGGCGCGCTGCTTTTATATTGCCGGACGAATGGGCTCGGCTCTCTACGACCCGGTCGACCCGCTGGCGAAGGAGCGGCCGCTTGACGACCGCGCCTTTGCCATCGACCATTTCGAAACCAAGCTGTTCAAGCTGGCCGACGGCTTTCGCACCGAGACGGGCCGGCAGATGGCCAAGGCCCGCCATGAGCGGCTGAAACAGGTGCTGGACCTGTTTCTCGACGAGATTTGAGGAGACCCGAGATGCGTGTGACCGAACTCAACATCTATCCGCTGAAAAGCGCGCGCGGCATTCCCCTCTCCGAAAGCACTGTTTCGGCAGAAGGCCTGCCGGGCGACCGTCGCGCCATGCTCATCGATCCCACCGGCCATTTCATCACCCAGCGCGAATTGCCGGCCATCGCCGCAGTTCTGGCGCGGCACGAGGATGGCGGCATGGCGCTTTCTCGGGAAAAGGGCGGCGAGGTTCTCGCAAGGCCTTCCGGGGAGCGCATGGATGTGGCGGTGTGGAAATCGATCGTCAGCGCCAATATCGCCGATGGTGAGACCAACGATACGCTCTCGGCATGGCTGGGGCGCGAGGTGAAGCTGGTGTTCTTCGACGACGCCTCCAAACGCATTGCAAGCCTCGAATGGACCGGCAACGAAACGCCCGTCACCTTTGCGGACGGTTACCAGATCCTCGTCACCACCACCGCCTCGCTTGCCGCGCTGAACGACAATATGCGCGCCAATGGCGAGGACGCGGTCGGCATGGAGCGCTTCCGGCCCAATATCGTGCTTGATACGGACGAGCCATGGGCCGAGGACCGCTGGGCGGCCATCGAGATCGGCGGCATTCGCTTCGATCTCGTCAAACCCTGCGCCCGTTGCATCATGACCACGCAGGACCAGACGACCGGCTCCCGCGATGTGCCCTCCCCCATGAAGGCCATGGGCCGCATCCGCATGTCCGGAGACCGGCGCGTGCCCGGCCCGCTGTTCGGCTGGAACGTGACGCCGCGCGGCGAAGGCAGGCTGTCCGTCGGTGATGTGGCGAAGGTGATCGAGGAAAGGCCGGAGGGCTGGGCGATCAAGCGTCGGTAAGCGACTGGTTCGGTCAAACCGAACCCACAGCCCACGGCGAAAAGTTTCATAGGCTGGCGCACCTCTCTCCCTCATTCCTGTGCTCGTCACAGGAATGAGTACACGGAGGGTTCATCGCCTCACGGCTTGCGCGCCCCGACGATCAGGAAAATCGGGCGGCGATCTTCGTGCCTGAGTTCCGGCCGCTCGGCCATCAAAGCGGGATCCGGCCTCGGTTCCGCCAGCCGCTTCAAAACGAATCCGGCGGCCAGGAGACCGTTGAGAATGCCTGACACCGTGCGGTGATATTTGACCACATCGTCCGCCATCCAGTTGGAATGGCGCACGCCCTCGCTTTGATAATTATCGAGCGGCCAGTGCAGGATTTCGCCATCCTCGCCATAAAACCAGTCCTGTTTTTCCAGCGCCGTGAAAACGGGATGTTCGATGGAAAAGATGAAATCGCCGCCGGATTTCAGCACGGCGAAAATCTTTTCGAATGCCATGTCGAGATCGCGGACGTAATGCAGGGCGAGAGAACTCAGCACCACATCGAAACTTTCCTGCGGAAAATCGATGTCTTCGATAGCGGCGCGACGGTATTCGATGCCGGGCCCGCCATTTATCTCGGCGGCGCGGCGCAGCATATTCTCCGACAGATCGACGCCAACGATATGGGCCGCCCCCTGCTCTGCGGCATAACGACAATGCCAGCCGAAACCACAGCCGAGATCAAGAAACTCCGTGCCTTTCAGGCCCGGCAGCATGGCGCGCAATTCATGCCACTCGCCGGCCTGACGCAGACCTTCCACGGAGCGCGGCATGGCGCTGTAACGCTCGAAAAACCCGGGATCGTCGTAGATATTCTGTTTCATCGTCGTCTCTCCGGTGGCCGGCATGCGAGGGCGTTCCATCAATGGCATGAATAGTGGCCGTCAAGAAAAGTCGCTAGTGGGACCGGCTGACAAAAGATAATATTCATCCCATCGTAGCGGAATCCGCGGCAAGCCATGCCCCTCTTTTTTTGGGGGTGAGGCGCCGCGATGGGGGAATATTCATGTCGCAAGCCACACGCCAGACCATGCCCTGGCTGATTATCGCCGCCGGGTCGCTGATCGCGGTCATGACCTTCGGGCCCCGTTCGGCCATGGGCTTTTTCCAGCTGCCGATGCTCGCCGATACCGGCTGGGACCGCTCCACCTTCGGTCTCGCCATGGCTCTGCAGAACCTCTTCTGGGGGCTCGGCCAGCCCTTCTTCGGCGCCATCGCCGATAAATACGGCACCGGCCGCGTACTCGTGCTTTCCGGCCTGCTTTATGCCGCCGGCCTCATCTGCATGTCCTTCGGCACCTCACCCTTCTGGCTGCATTTCGGCGGCGGCGTGCTGGTCGGGCTCGGCATCGCCGCCGGTTCCTTCAGCGTCATCCTTTCGGCCTTTGCACGCCATGTCACGCCGCAGCAGCGTTCGCTCGCCTTCGGCATCGGCACGGCGGCGGGCTCAGCCGGCATGTTCCTGTTTGCGCCGATCAGCCAGGGCCTGATTTCCACCTATGGCTGGTCGGATAGCCTCGTCTGGCTTGCCGCGATGATGATGCTCGTGCCGCTGCTCGCCTTTCCGATGCGCGGCAATTCCTCTTCCGGCAGCCAGTCGCAGGCGCAGTTCCAGCAGACGGCGGGCGAGGCGCTGAGAGAAGCGCTCGGCCATAAAAGCTACCTGCTTTTGACCACGGGCTTTTTCGTCTGCGGTTTTCAGGTGGCCTTCATCACCGCGCATTTCCCGGCCTATCTCGGCGATATCGGCATCGAACCGCGCTACGCCGTCATCGCCATGGCGCTGATCGGCTTCTTCAACATCATCGGGTCGCTTGCCGCCGGCGTCATCGCCCAGCGTTATTCGAAGCCCTATCTGCTAGCCTATATCTATCTCGCCCGTTCGGTTGCCGTCACCGCTTTCCTGCTTCTGCCGCAATCGCCGCTTTCGGTCATCATCTTTGCGGCCGTGATGGGCATCCTCTGGCTTTCCACCGTGCCGCCGACCAATGCGCTGGTGGCGATCATGTTCGGCACGCGCCATCTCGGCATGCTCGGCGGCGTCGTATTCCTGTCGCACCAGATCGGCTCATTCCTCGGCGTCTGGCTCGGCGGCTTCCTTTACGACAGGCTGGGTTCCTATGATCTCGTCTGGTGGCTGGGCGTCGGCATGGGGATTTTCGCGGCCATCGTGCATTGGCCCATTCAGGAGCGACCGGCTCCGCGGCCTGCAATGGCCTAGTCAGACAGCCTTATCGAGGGCGGGCGGCATCGCCCTGCCCTCCGTCGCCCTGCGCTCAAGCGCCTTCAGCGCCGCCTGCACGAAACCGTCGCGGGCGGCGTTTTCGTTGAGGCCACGCGGATCGTAGACATGCCGGTTGAGGAAATGAGCGGTGAGGCGGAAAGCCGCCGCGAGGCTGTCAGGATCGGCGGCCTTCGACTGGCCTTCGCTTAAGAAAGCCGGAAGCGACAGCATCCGCTCCGCATAGGGCGCACCTGCCGTGCGGCAAACCGCCCTGCCCGTTTTCGGCGATACATAGATGAGATCGGTGCGCAGCCCCGTCGCCGCGCATTCGGTAAGATCGAGCCCGAAACCGAGTTCGTTCAGCACCGCCAGTTCGAAGCGCACGAACAATTCCCCGGCATCGACGGGGTCATGCAGATTGTCGAGAATGATATCCAGCGCCTGATAGAGATGCGGGTGCGGATCGCGCTCCGGCAGAAGCCTGAGCAGAGCGCCCATGGCCTGTACGCCATAAACGGCGGTCGCCGTTTCCATCAGCTGCGCAGCGCGCAATTGCAGCGGCTCAATGCGGAATTCACCCAGATGATCGTGAAGGCGCGCCCGCCAGATGACATCCACCCGGTTGCCCGCCTGAAGCACGGGCTGCATGCTGCGGGAACGGCCGGAACGCACCAGCCCCAGATGGCGGCCACGCGAAGGGGTCATCACCTCGGCGATGACACTCGTCTCGCCATGGCGTTTGACGCCGAGAATGATTGCCTCTTCCTGCCACTGCATGAAACGCGTCCGAATTTCGATTCAGGATTTCGATTCAGGCCCGATCATACCCGATCTGGCGGCAAAACGTTATTCTTTTACGGTATCGTCGACCGCGCCGACGAGGTTGAGAACGAAATCGATAATTTCGTTTTCCCCGAAGGGTTTGCCGAGCAACGGCGCGTGCATGAGATCTTCCGGAAAACCCGTCGTGTCGCCATAACCGCTGACGAAACCGAAGGGAATGCCCGCATCGCGCAGCCCGCGCGCGAAATCGTAGCTCTTGCCGTCGGTGAGGCTGACATCGAGAAGCACGCAATCGGCGCCATCCTCTTCGACGGCCTGCCTCGCCTGCGCAAGCGTGGTGGCGATGGCGACGGATTCCACCCCCATGGACTGGAGAACCGCTTCGACATCGAGCGCCACCAGATATTCATCCTCAACGATGATAACCCGTTGTGGCACCATATGTTTTCTTCTTCCCAAAAAAAGACGACCGCACGGCTCGAAGCTGCGGTTTCCGACATGATTCTCCCGTGAGATATCACGACAGGAGTCGCAAATTACGGCTCCACCGTCATTTAAAAAAGACATGTCAAAGGAAGATCAGATGAAGGGTCTTTGCCGCTTTTCATCGCTTTCCCAGCCCGCCACGTTGGTCAAGCCGGCATCGTCAAGCACCAGACAGCCCTTGTCCGTCCAGCGGATGAGACCGCGATCGACGAGCTTTCTCAAGGTCTTGTTGGTGTGAACGATGGACAGGCCAAGCGTGTCGGCAACGTGTTGCTGGGTGACCGGGATCGGTGTTTCGCCGGGGATGAGATTGACCGCTTTCGCCTTGCGATAGAGAAACGCGATCAGATAGGCGGCGCGTTCCAGCGCGGTGCGGCGGCCGATGCTGAGGAGGTGACTGTCGAGCATGCGTTCCTCGCTCGCCGCGATCCAGGTGAGGTCATAGGCAAGCGTCGGATGATCGGTGAAGAGGTTGTTGAGGCGGGAGCGCTCGAAGACGCAGAGCGTCACCGGCGACAGAGCTTCCACCGAATGCTGCATTTCCCCCATCACCGTGCCCTGCAGACCGACGAGATCGCCGGGCATGACATAGTTGAGGATTTGCCGCCGGCCGTCCTCCAGCGTCTTGTAACGGAAAGCCCAGCCCTGCAAAACGGTGTAAAGATGGGCGCTGTGCGAGCCTTCCATCAGGATGACGGAGCCGCTCTCCACCGCAAGTTCCCCCGTCTTGAAACGCGAGACGAAATCCAGTTCGGAAGAGGAAAAATCCCGGAAATGCGGCAGGTCGCGCAGGGGACATTGCTGGCACGGGGTGGTGGAAATTCCGTTCGGTTTTTTTGGCGACATGAATATCCGTCATCGAAAAAGGTTGCGCCCAATTGTTTTGGAACAACCCGCCCGAACGTATTCGGTTCCCGATGGTGAGTGAAGATATTCAGTTCGTGCTTTGTGCGTCGCTCCGTTTCCCCCACTCTCCCTCATTCCTGTGCTCATCACAGGAATCCAGCCGACGCGCGTCTGCGCGGCGAGAGAGTCTTTCCAGCCCAAGGACTTGGGTTGGCTGGATCCCTGTGACAGGCACAGGGATGAGGTAGGATGCCTGGTAACTAGCCCCGCGGGAACTCCAGTCCCATTTCACGGAAGCGCTCGGGGTCGTCGCCCCAGTTCTCGCGCACCTTGACGAACAGGAAGAGATGCACCGGCTGCTCGAGGATTTCCGACAGCTCCTTGCGCGAGGCGGTGGAGATGGCCTTGATCGCATCGCCGTTCTTGCCGAGTGCGATCTTCTTCTGGCTGTCGCGCTCGACATAGATCACCTGCTCGATGCGCACGGAGCCGTCCTTGCGTTCTTCCCACTTTTCGGTTTCGACGTGTGAGGCGTAGGGAAGCTCCTGATGCAAGCGCAGGAACAGTTTTTCGCGGGTGATTTCGGCGGCGAGCTGGCGCATCGGCAGATCGGAAATCTGGTCTTCCGGATAATACCACGGGCCTTCCGGCAGCTCGGCAGCCAGATAGTTCATCAGGTCCTCGCAGCCCGAACCGTTGGTCGCCGAGATCATGAAGGTGCGGTCGAAGGCGACCGTCTCATTGGCGGCGGCGGCGAGCTTCAGCAGGTCTTCGCGCTTTACCTGATCGATCTTGTTGAGGCAGAGGATTTTCTTCTGCGGAACATCCTTCAGACCTTCGAGGATGGTTTCCGCATCGCCCTTCAGGCCGCGTTCGCTGTCGATCAGCAGCAGGATGAGGTCTGCGTCCTTCGCGCCGCCCCAGGCGGAGGTGACCATGGCGCGGTCCAGCCGGCGGCGCGGCTTGAAGATGCCGGGCGTGTCCATGAAAACGATCTGGGCATTGTCGTGAATGGCGATGCCGCGCATCACAGCGCGCGTCGTCTGCACCTTGTGGCTGACGATCGAAACCTTGGCGCCCACCAGACGGTTCACCAGCGTCGACTTGCCGGCATTTGTGGGGCCGATGAGGGCGACAAAGCCGGAGCGGGTCGGAAGGGTTGCATCTTCGCCAGTCATGGCGGGGTTTTCGTGATCGGTCATGATATCCATTCAAGGTCAGAGGTATTCAACATGCGGCCAAAGGGTCCGCCATGCGCTCGATGTTCAGCACCCGGTTCGCCGGGCGCTCAGTTCCGGGTGGAGGTCTTCTGCCAGACGCCTTCGCGTTCCAGCAATCTTGTTGCCGCCACCTGCTCGGCCGCGCGCTTGGAGCGCTCGACGCCGGTTTCCGGCTTCACGCCGGGAATTTCGACAGTCACCGTAAAGCGGGGATCGTGATCCGGTCCGGAGCGATCGTCAACCCGGTAAGAGGGCGTGGTCGCAAATCTGGCATGCGCCCATTCCTGCAACTCGGTCTTGGCGTCGCGCCGCCCGGCATCCACGCTGGTGGCGCGGCCCTGCCAGTATTTCAGAATGAATTTGCGCGATGCTTCCAGCCCGCCATCCAGATAGATGGTGGCGATCAGGCTTTCGACCACATCGGCGCGGACGTTCAGCATCGCCTTGCCGGTCAGCTTCTTCACATCCGAGCCGGTGCGGATGAAATTATGCAGGCCCATCTCGTCGCCGATCGCGGCGCAGGATTCGGCGCTGACGAGCTGGTTCAGACGAACCGAAAGCTCGCCTTCGGTGGCGTTGCGGAAGGTGGAGAACAGCAATTCGGCGACGCAGAGACCGAGAACACGATCGCCTAGAAATTCCAGCCGCTCGTAATTGCCGGCCGCCGCCGAGCGGGCGCTGGCATGGGTCAAGGCCCGGTCGAGCCGGGCCTTTTCCTTGAACTCATATCCGATCAACGCTTCCAGACGGGAAATCTCGTCCGCCGAAAGCGGCTTGGTCTTGCT
The DNA here is from genome assembly GCF_001526505.1 of Agrobacterium sp. D14. Classification (NCBI taxonomy): domain Bacteria; kingdom Pseudomonadati; phylum Pseudomonadota; class Alphaproteobacteria; order Hyphomicrobiales; family Rhizobiaceae; genus Agrobacterium; species Agrobacterium sp. D14. Next base: position 13,432 of record NZ_ASXX01000001.1, on the reverse strand, counting down.
CATTCCACAACCTTGAAGAGGCGGTCCCAACGCATGTTGGCCGGCCATTCCCAAATGCGGCTGAACGGCGTGTCATTGCCCAGCGAGAAGAAGATGACGCTGGCGCGGCCGATCAGGTTTTCTTCCGGTACGAAACCGACGTCGAAACGGCTATCGAGCGAATTGTCGCGATTGTCGCCCATCATGAAATAATGGCCTTCCGGCACCACGAATTCGCGGGTGTTGTCGCCGCGCGAGTCGGGCGATTGATCGAGCGTGTCGTAGGTGACGCCATTGTCGAGCGTTTCGCGGAAGACAGGCACGTTAGCGCCCGGATCGGCGCGGTAATCGGAAGTGAAGGTGCCATCGGGCTGCTTCGGCACCGGCTGGCCGTTGATGAACAGCACGCCGTTCGTCACCTGGATGCGGTCGCCCGGCAAGCCGACGAGACGCTTGATGTAATCGACTTCAGGATTGGGCGGCAGGCGAAAGACCACGACATCGCCGCGCTTCGGCTTGCTGAATTCGAGAATGCGGCCCGAAAACAGGTTCGGCGAAAAGGGCAGCGAATATTTCGAATAGCCGTAGGAGAACTTGTTGACGAAAAGATAGTCGCCAACCAGAAGCGTCGGCATCATCGAGCCGGACGGGATCGTGAAGGGCTGAAACAGCACGGTGCGGATGACCATGGCCAGCAGCAGCGCCTGAATGATGACCTTGACGTTCTCCCAGAGGGCGTTCTGCTTCTTTTCAGCTTTTTCCGACACTTAAAGACCTGCCTGATTGTTTCCCGGCTTCTTCGGCTTCACGAAGGCTTCCGGGCCGTTGTTTGTCGCGCCTGCGGCGGGTGAAGCGGTTTCACGCAGCCAGCAACGCTTTCATATTTCTGCGACTTCTCTAGAACCTTTCCAGCCCGAAGGGAAGCGCTTCTGTGACACGTCCGCAAATAGGACGCCAATGCGGCTTCACCGGGTCTTACCCGTTCACGGGAAGCGCCTCGATAATCACAAATGCCTGAGCGTAAGGAAAATCGTCCGTGATCGTCAGGTGAATATTGGCGCGGTGGCCGGCGGGCAGCAGCGCCGCCAGCCTTTCCCCTGCCCCATTGGTCAACACCATGGTCGGCTTGCCGCCCGGCAGATTGACGACGCCCATATCCTTCCAGAAAACGCCGTTCGCAAGGCCGGTCCCCAGCGCCTTGGAACAGGCTTCCTTGGCGGCGAAACGCTTGGCATAGGAAGCGGCGCGGTTCTTGCGGCCATCGGACTTGGCGCGCTCGATATCGGTGAAACAGCGATGGGTGAAGCGCTCGCCGAAACGTTCGATCGACTTTTCAACGCGGCGGATGTCGATCAGGTCGCTGCCCAATCCAATGATCATTTCAACATCTCCAGAGAAGCATTCTTGTTGGCGGCGCGATGCGCGAGATTTTCCATCTTGCGGCGCTGGAAACCGCTGATGAGACCATAGACGGCGATATAGGCGATGACCGCGCTGACAAGGGCGGGGAAAAACGCGCCGATGGTCATGGGTTCCAGCACCGGCGTCCATATCTGCCGGAATTCGAGATGGCTGAACAGCGCCACGAAATCCACATGCGCAGCGCTTTCCGTCTTCTGCCGGCCGAGGATGAAATGCCCCAGTTCCCAGGTGGATGCCCAGATGAACGGAAATGTCAGCGGATTGGCAAAGGTGGTGCCAAGCGCCGCCGCCACGAGATTGACGCGCATGAGAAAACCGAGCGCCATGGCGATGATGATATGTACGCCGAGAAACGGCGTCCACGCCACGCCGACACCGAGAGCGACACCGGCGGCAACCGAATGCGGAGAAGCGGAAAGCCGCAGAAGGCGCAGCTTCATATAGCGCAACGAACGGGAAAAACCCGTGCGCGGCCAGAAGAGGTCGCGAATCTTCTCTGAAAAACCAACGGGTTCACGGCGGCGAAACGGCATGGGGGCAGTCTATTTCATCGCCCCGGCCGCGCCAAGAGCATCCTAAACGGCGCGGAGATCTTTTACAGGCGTATTTTCTTCCGTCATTCCGGCCTTGAGCTGGCATTCCACCGATACTGCGCGGCGTCACCAGATTAATACGAACCTTGCCGGACACTCTGACGTCATCCTCGGGCTTGTCCCGAGGATCTGCAACCGATTGATTTAATTCGACGTGATTAGATTCTTGGGACAAGCCCAAGGATGACGTCGGGGAAATACGCACCCTCTCGCCGTCAACTTCGCTTCAAAAGCAACGTGTCCTGTCATTTAGACCGGACAGCAGTGGACAACCGCTTGAAGCGCGCATTCACATAATTTGCAAGATACAGGGGCGAGCGTGCCAACAACGGCCGCGCACCCTCCGAGTCTCATACGCATGGCGATGGGCTGCCATGCGCTGAGTGCATTACCGGCGGAACAGGCCGCGGTCGATTTCGCGCTGGCGGAATTCCAGATCGACATTCGATACCGAGCCGCTGAGATATTCGAATTCGCGTTCCTGGGTGGTCTTGCCACGAACGGCGCGGGCGATCTTGCGAAGCGGAGTAAACATGATTTTCGGTCCTTTCGGTTTGGAACTGGCGTTTCTCATCGGTGTTCATCCACCGGCACGCCGCGTTTCCTTCTCTTCAATTTCTGAGAAGAAAATAGTCGCAAACCGCCTCCACCACCAGAGACAGGAAAAGGCCGCTGCCATGCATTCAATGCATAACAGCGGCCTTTGAGTGATTGTAAAGGATCAAAAATGCCTCAATCGAAGGCACGCGTCACGGTCGAGACGCAATCGAGATCCTTGAGCTGCGACAGAAGCTGGTTCAGCTGCCTGAGATCCCAGACTTCGACATCCAGCGCCAGCTCGGAGAAATCCGTGCCGATGCGGACCATGTTGAGGCCGCGAATATTGACGTCGAGCGTGGCGATCGACTGCGCCACCGAAGCGAGCGTGCCCGGCTCGTTCAGCGCATTGATCATCACCCGCGCCATGAAGCGCGACTTGTTCGCCTCATCGAGATCCCAGCGCACATCGATCCAGCGCTCCGGCTCGTCATCGAAGCGTTGCAGCGCCGGCGCCTGAATCGGATAGATGGTGATGCCCTTGCCCTTTTCCATGATGCCGACGATGCGGTCACCCGGAACCGCGCCGGCGGCACCGAAATGCACGTCGACATTGCCGGAAAGGCCACGGATGGGCAGCGGGTCTGGTCCATCCAGCATCTCGGCCGCACCATCGTCCTCGAGAACGGAGCGCGACTTGCCGGGGATCTTGAAGACCATGCCGGAAGCGCTGCGCATGTTGAACCAGCCATCGTCGCCGGTCATCTTCACCGTCACGCGCTCATCCTGATAATCCGGATAGACCGCCCGCAACACATCCAGCGAGGAGACCTCGCCGCGACCGACGGCGGCAATGGCGTCTTCCACATCCTTCTGCGCCAGACGATGCAGTACGGGCTTCAGCGCTTCCCGCGAAAAGGCCTTGCCGGCGCGCTCGAAGGTGCGCTCCAGAATGCGATAACCGAGGCCAGAATATTGCTTGCGGATGGCCATGCGGGTGGCGCGGCGGATGGCCGAGCGGGCTTTGCCCGTCACCACCACCTCTTCCCATGCGGCGGGCGGCACCTGCACGCCGGAGCGGATAATCTCCACCTCGTCGCCGTTGTTCAGGCGGGTGACGAGCGGCATGATACGCCCGTTGATCTTCGCGCCAACGGTGGTGTCACCGATATTGGTGTGAACGGCATAGGCGAAATCGATGGGCGTCGCGCCGCGCGGCAGCGCAATCAGCTTGCCCTTGGGCGTGAAGCAGAACACCTGGTCCTGGAAAAGCTCGAGCTTGGTGTGCTCGAGGAATTCTTCCGGGCTGTCGCCTTCGGCCAGCGATTCGATGGTGTGGCGCAGCCAGGAATAGGCGTTGCTCTCCGGCGAGAGCAGATCGCCCTCCCCGTTTTCGCCATCCTTGTAAAGCGCATGGGCGGCGATGCCGAATTCGGCGATCTCATGCATGCGCTTGGTGCGGATCTGCAGCTCGATACGCTGGCGCGATGGGCCGACGATGGTGGTGTGGATGGAGCGATAGTCGTTCTGCTTCGGCGTGGAGATGTAATCCTTGAAGCGGCCCGGCACCACGCGCCAGCGGGTGTGCACGATGCCCAGCGCCCGGTAGCAGGAGGGAATGTCGTCGACCAGAATGCGGAAACCGTAGACATCGGAAAGCTGCTCGAAAGAGAGCGACTTCGACTGCATCTTGCGGAACACCGAATAGGGCTTTTTCTGCCGCCCTTTGACATTGGCCCCGATGAGGCCGTTCGCCACGAGAAGCTCGCGCAACTCGTCCTCGATCTTCTTGATCAGCCCTTCATTGCGCGTTTCCAGCTCCTGAAGACGGTTGGTCACCGTCTCATAGGCTTCCGGGTTGAGATAACGGAAGGACAGGTCCTCCAGCTCGTCGCGCATATCCTGCATGCCCATGCGGCCGGCGAGCGGCGCATAGATTTCCATGGTTTCTTCGGAAATGCGGCTGCGCTTGTCGGCCGGCATATATTCCATGGTGCGCATGTTGTGCAGGCGGTCGGCGAGCTTCACCAGAAGGACGCGCACGTCATCGGAAATCGCGAGCAGCAGCTTGCGCAGGTTTTCGGCCTGCTTGGCCTTGCGGGTAACGAGGTCGAGCTTCTTGAGCTTGGTCAGCCCCTCCACCAGCCTACCAATATCCTCGCCGAACAACTCGTCGATTTCGGCGCGGGTGGCGGTGGTATCCTCGATCGTATCGTGTAGCAGCGCCACCGCGATGGTCGATTCGTCGAGATGCATTTCGGTGAGGATCGCGGCAACTTCGAGCGGATGCGAAATATAGGGGTCGCCATTGGCCCGCTTCTGCTGGCCGTGTTTCTGCATGGCGTAAACATAGGCCTTGTTCAGCAGGGCCTCATTCGCATCCGGTTTATATTTTTGAACCCGCTCAACGAGTTCGTATTGCCGCATCATGCGATATTCCACAAAAAGAAAGCGCGCCAACCTGAGGGTCGGCGCACAATGCTGCATCAATAGGGATCAGATTATGACGGCAACTATTGACAGACGGTAACCGCCGCCTGCCAAAGGCATCATAAAATCCTATCAATAGTCGTCATTTTTTTCCGGCGGCACAAGGCCTTCGATACCGGCCAGCAGTTCTTCTTCCGACATCTGGTCGAAAGTAACGGTTTCCGGCTGGTCGTCTTCTTCGCCATCGGCAATGGCGGAGGCGGCGAGCGTGACCGGATCGGGCTCGGGCTCGTCCACTTCCACATGCTTCTGCAGCGAATGGATCAGGTCTTCCTTCAGATCGTCGGGAGACAGCGTCTCGTCGGCGATTTCGCGCAGCGCCACAACCGGGTTCTTGTCGTTGTCTCGGTCAACCGTGATGGAGGACCCTTGAGAAATCTGGCGCGCACGGTGGCTGGCGAGAAGCACCAGCTCAAAACGGTTGTCTACTTTATCAATGCAATCTTCAACTGTGACGCGGGCCATTGCCTGTCCTTTGCGGGTCGTAATGTCGTGGATCAGAGCGCCGTGCGATGTTCGGGGTGCACAAGGGTTGCTCTAACCTATTGAATCTGCGCTTCGTGCCTTGCGAAAAACATTCAAGATTTCTCGCGACGATGCTTTCCAGCTTCCGATACAGCCATTGGCCGCGGAATTCAAGTTTTTCCTGTCTTTGGCGTCTTTTGGCACCTTATTGCCCACCTTTGGCGTCTGATGAACAAAATGTCTAGAAGAATTGTCTTGGAATAAGGGGGAAGGTAGCTTACTTAAAACGCAACGGCGATACGCAAAGCTCGTTGATACGACATGTTTTTTTGCGTTATCGACCGGATATAAAAGCCAGATAATGGCCTTTCCAAAAAAAGGAATGGGATGGAATGTTCGATCCACGGGAGAAAATTGCGCTCTTCATAGACGGAGCCAATCTTTATGCAGCATCGAAAAGCCTGGGATTCGATATCGACTACCGCAAGCTCCTGAAGGCGTTTCAAAAGCGTGGATACCTGCTGCGCGCCTATTATTACACCGCGCTCATCGAGGATCAGGAATATTCCTCGATCCGCCCGCTGATCGACTGGCTGGATTATAACGGCTACAAGGTCGTGACGAAGCCGGCGAAGGAATTCACCGACGCTCTCGGCCGCCGCAAGATCAAGGGCAACATGGATATCGAACTGGCAGTCGATGCCATGGAACAGTCCGAGACGGTGGATCATCTGGTGCTCTTCTCCGGCGACGGCGATTTCACCACGCTGGTAGATGCGCTGCAGCGCAAGGGCCGCAAGGTTTCCGTGGTTTCCACCATGGCCACGCAGCCCGCCATGATCGCCGACGACCTGCGTCGCCAGGCCGATCACTTCATCGATCTGATGACGCTGAAGGCCGAGATCGGGCGCGACCCGAACGAGCGCCCTGCCCGGCACGCCGAAAGCCCGGAAACGATCTGATCCCGGCTTTCTCATCGCTGATATTTCGGAAACGCGCCCGTCGCAAAGACGGGCGCGTTTTTGTTTGACACCCTGTCGGCAGGGCAAAAATTCCCTTTGGAATTAACAACCGTCAAATCCGGCCAATCGAAATTATATCTTGGTTAATTTTAGACGTGTCTAAATCACGCAACGGCACCAGCGACGTGATTTGGGTGTCAAAGCAGGATGACTAGACATGCATGGCCAGACAAAAACCGACCGACAGCTCGATGAAAGACTGAATTTTCTGGGGCTCGGCCACGAGCAACGGCAAAATCTTTCAGACATGAAGGGCGTCATCACCGGCTCTCTCGATGCGTCTCTGGATCGTTTTTACGCGAAGGTTCGCTCAGTGCCGGAGACGGCGAAATTCTTCGCCAACGACGTGCATGTGCAGCACGCCAAGGGCATGCAGCTCAAACACTGGGCAAGGATCGCTTCCGGCACATTCAACGCGGATTATACCGATGCCGTAACCGCCATCGGCCGCACCCATGCGAGACTGGGGCTGGAACCGAGATGGTACATCGGCGGTTATGCGCTGATGCTCGACGGCATCGTCAAGGCCCTGATCGAGTCCGAGTTGAAGGGCTTTTTCATGGAGAAGAAGGCCAAGAAGGTGAAGGACGCCCTGTCGGCCACCATCAAGGCCGCCCTTCTCGACATGGATTATTCGATCTCCGTCTATCTCGACGTGCTGGCCGCCGAGCGGCAGAAGGTGGAAGCCGAACAGGCGCAGATGAAGAAGGAACAGGAGCACGTTCTCGCACTGCTCAACAGCGCCCTCGACAGGCTGGCCAATGGCGACCTCACTTCCAGCATCGGCGAAAAGACCGCACCGCAATTCGAAGGGCTGGTCGCCAATTTCAACGCTGCGGTCGGCAATCTCTCCGGCGCATTTGCGCAGATCGTCGAAGAGGCGAACAAGATTTCCGGCAATACGCGCGAACTGACTTCCGCGACCGACGACATGGCCCGCCGCACGGAGCAGCAGGCCGCTGCCCTTGAGGAAACCGCCGCCGCCGTCGAGGAAATCACCACCATTTCCAAATTGTCGGCGCAGCGTTCCGAAGAGGCCAAGACCATCGTCGAAAGCTCGGCCGTTGAAGCCGCGCGCTCGCGCGATGTGGTGACGGAAGCGGTGAAAGCAATGGGAGCCATCGAGGACTCATCGCAGAAGATCACCCAGATCATCTCCGTCATCGATGAGATTTCCTTCCAGACCAACCTTCTGGCGCTGAATGCAGGTGTGGAAGCCGCGCGCGCCGGCGAGGCCGGCAAGGGGTTCGCCGTCGTCGCCCAGGAAGTGCGTGAACTCGCACAGCGCTCCGCCACCGCCGCTAAGGAAATCAAGACGCTGATCGCCAAGTCTTCCGAAGACGTGATGCAGGGTGTTTCGCTGGTCAACAAGACGGGCGAATCCTTGAATACGATCGGCAACAAGGTGGATCACATCCAGGAACATATCGCCTCGCTAACCAAGGCGGCGCAGGAACAGTCCGTCGGCATTCAGGAAATCAATGCCGCCATCAACAGCATGGACAACCTGACCCAGAAGAATGCGGCCATGGTGGAAGAGACGAATGCGGCAACGCATAATCTGAGCGATGTCAGCGCCAATCTGGCGGCGCTTGTCAGCCGGTTCAGCGTTTCGACGACGAAGGCGCATGTGGAGCGGACATACCGGGCGGCGTGACGGGCGCAGCGGGCAGCAACACACTCCCGTCATCCCGGCCTTGCGCCGGGATCCAGCCAGCCCAAGTCCTTGGGCTGAAAGGACTCTTTCCACGGCGCAGACGCGCCGTGGCTGGATGCCGGATCAAGTCCGGCATGACGGAAGAACAAGTGGCGAAAGGCCGCTACCCTCTACGCCGCGAAATCTCCTGCCGCTCAGGCGTTGCCACCCTTCAGCAACCGCGATTTCTGCCGGTTCCAGTCGCGTTCCTTCTCCGTCTCGCGCTTGTCGTGCAGCTTCTTGCCCTTGGCGAGCGCCAGCTCCAGCTTCGCACGGCCCCTGTCGTTGAAATAGATCTTCAAGGGCACCAGCGTCATGCCTTCACGGTTGATGCCGGCGCGCAGGCGGTTGATCTCGCGCTTGCTCAAAAGCAACTTGCGGCGGCGGCGCGGCTCGTGGTTGAAGCGGTTGGCCTGCAGATATTCCGGCAGGTGGGAATTGATGAGCCAGATTTCATCGCCCTCGTCCGATGCGTAGGATTCGGCGATATTCGCCTTGCCTTCGCGCAGCGACTTGACCTCGGTGCCGGTCAGCACGAGCCCTGCCTCATAGGTGTCGATGATTTCGTAGTTGAAACGAGCCTTGCGGTTTTCCGCAACGATCTTGTTCACCACGCGCTGGCTGCCTTTGGGGGCCATGATATTTCAATCCCTTGTTTTTCTTATTGCGCCTTCGGCTTACCGCCGAGAGCGGTTTTCGAACCCCTATTTAATGTTGTCGCCGCGAAAAGAAAAGGCGCGCCGAACGGCTTCTGTTGCGAAGCGGTTCATGGCGCGCCTTAAACGCTTTCAGGCCTGTCTCAGTTCATCAGGCCGGCGTGCTTCAGCGCCGCGTCGATGGCCGCTTCCGTCGCCGGTTCCAGCGTGCTCATCAAGGGCGAGCGGACCCGACGGTTGCCGCCGCGCGTCTTAGACAGCGCATATTTGGTGCCGCAGACGCCGGGCTCCATGAAGATCGCCTTGTGCAGCGGCATCAGGCGATCCTGATAGTCCAGCGCCTTGGCATAATCGCCGGCGAGCATCGCCGCCTGGAACTCCGAACAGAGGCGCGGCGCGACATTGGCAGTGACGGAAATGCAGCCGACGCCGCCATGGGCGTTGAAACCGAGCGCCGTGCCATCCTCACCCGAAAGCTGGATGAAGTCCTTGCCGCAGGAAATGCGCTGCTCGGAAACGCGGTCGATCTTGCCGGTCGCATCCTTGACGCCGACGATGTTCCTGTGCGCCTTGACCAGTGCGCCCATGGTTTCCGGCGACATATCCACCACCGAGCGCGGCGGGATATTGTAGATGACGATCGGCAGCTTCACCGCTTCGGCAACGGCGGAAAAATGCGCGAACAGGCCCTTCTGGGTCGGCTTGTTGTAATAAGGGGTGACCACCAGCAGCGCATCCGCGCCGGCTTCCTGCGCGTGCAGCGCAAGCTCGATCGCCTCATCGGTATTGTTGGAGCCAGCGCCCGCAATGACCGGAACCCGTTTCGCCGCTACCTCGATGCACAGCTCAACGACACGTTTGTGCTCGTCGTGGGAGAGGGTTGGAGATTCCCCCGTCGTGCCCACCGGCACAAGTCCGTTGCTGCCTTCGGCGATCTGCCATTCCACATGGGCGGCAAATGCCTGTTCGTCCACGGCGCCATTGTCCGTGAACGGGGTAATGAGGGCGGGAATTGATCCCTTGAACATGCAAAGCTCCTGGCGCCGAGCCGGTTCATGCTTCGGCCGCATTCGATGGTTAAAACCGGCACACATTAGTGCCAGCCCTTGGCGCCGACAAGCGCAAAGGCAGGGTATTTTGTCCGAAATTGTCGGAAGTGTGACAGTCTCCGGGCTGCAATCGGCAAGCATAAAAAGCAGGCGTCGAAATGAGACGCCGCTCGCGGGACGGTGAATAAAAGTTGATTGAATTGCAGGGCGGCGATTAACATTTCATTAAGCCTGAAATCCCAAGATTTCCGGGTGGGACATCAGACCGTTTTCGGCAATCCCGCTGCAATGAAATGATATTACAAGAAAGTCGGCAACTCCGTTACACGATGAAGAACGGCATGAAAAAGACAGTCTGGGGATTGATGGCGGCGGGCCTTGCCGCAACCGTTTGGAACGCATTGGCCGGGCCGCTGCCGGAAGGTGCGGCGCCGCTTCCCTATGTCAAGCCGAATGCACCGACCGTTCCGGCCTTCATGCCGGCCTCGCCCGAGATCACCGGCGCCATACCGCGCCTCGACCGCCCCGACGATACAAGCCAGTTGAAGGCCGGTCTCGACGCGCTTTCCAGCCGCGATGCGGCGCGGGCGATTGCGTTGCGCAACACCATGCCGACCGGCAGTCTCGACCGCCATATCCTCACCTGGGCTATCGCCGTTTCCGGCCAGAAGGACGTCGCCTCCGCCGAAATCGCCGCCGCCCAGCGCGAGCTCTCCGGCTGGCCGGGTGCTGCCACCCTGCGCGCCAATTCCGAAAAAGCGCTTTACCGCGAAGATCCGCCGGCGTCGCAGGTGCTTGCCGCCTTCGGCAATAGCCGGCCGGAGACCGCGGAAGGCAGCGTGGTGCTCGCCAAAGCGCTCGCTTCCTCCGGCAAGGCGGTGGAATCGCAGCGCCTCATTCGCCAGCTCTGGGTGAGCGAAGGCATGGACAAGGACATGGAAGACCGTGTTCTTGCCGAGTTTCCCACCTATCTGACGCCCGCCGATCATAAGGCGCGCATGGATTATCTGATGTATCGCAGCCGCATCGGCCAGGCGAAACGTTTCGGCGATCTCGGCAAGGCGCAGTCGCTTTACAATGCCTGGGCGGCCGTGTTGCAGCGATCCACTACTGCGACTGCGCTGCTCGGCAAGGTCGACGCCTCCTGGCGCAGCGACCCCGCCTATCTTTTCGCGCGGGTGGAAAACCTGCGCAACCAGCAGAAATATCCCGAAGCCGCCGTGCTTTTGCGGCAGGCGCCGAAGGAAGCGGCCAAGCTCATCAATCCGGGCGAATGGTGGAACGAGCGGCGCATCATCGCGCGCGGCGTCGCCGATCTCGGCGATTTCGCCGAGGCCTATCGCATCGTCGCCAATCATTCGGCCACCTCCGCCGTCGATACCGCCGATGCGGAATTCCATGCCGGCTGGTATGCGCTAAGAGCGCTGCGCGATCCCGCCACGGCTTCACGTCACTTCAACACGCTGCTTCAAACTTCGAACCGGCCGCTTTCGGCGTCGCGCGCCTATTATTGGCTCGGGCGGGCGGCGGAAGCGGGCGGACCGGGGGATGCCCGTGATTTCTTCACCAAAGCGGCTGCCCACCCCGGCACATTCTATGGCCAACTCGCAGCCGCGCGAATCGGCGCCAAGACACTGAATGTCACCTATCCGAGCCCCAGCAGCGGCGACCGTGAACGTTTCGCCGGCCGCGAAGCCGTGCGTGCCATCGACCGGCTGGAGGCCGCCGGTTACGGCTGGCGGGCCGACAGCCTTTACCGGTCCCTAGCCGAACAGCTCGACAGTCCCGGCGAACTTGCCATTCTGGCGGCAAGGGCGGAGGGCAACGGCAATCATCAGGTCTCGCTGCAAATCGGCAAGACGGCTTTCAGTCGCGGCATCGATGCGGCCGCACTCGCCTATCCGCTCGGCGTCATTCCCGCCAGCGCCAATATTGCCGGCTCCGGCAAGGCGCTTGCTTACGCGATTGCCCGGCAGGAAAGCGCCTTCAACCCGGCCGCCGTCTCCGCCGCCAATGCGCGCGGCCTGCTGCAACTGCTGCCCGGAACCGCCAAGGGCGTGGCCGGACGCCATGGCCTGCCCTACACCCAGGCACGGCTGACCACCGATGCCGGCTATAACGCCACGCTCGGCGCGCATTATCTCGGCGAGCAGATCGACAGCTTTGGCGGCTCCTATATCCTCACCTTCATTGCCTATAATGCCGGGCCAAAGCGCGTGCCGGAATGGATCGCCCGCTATGGCGACCCGCGTGGCAAGCCGATCGACGAGGTGGTCGACTGGATCGAGCGCATCCCCTTCCCCGAAACCCGCAATTACGTGCAGCGGGTGATGGAGAATTATCAGGTCTACAAGACGAGGCTCGGGCAACAGGCCGATATCGTTGACGACCTGCGCCATGGGCGTGCGGGGTAAAGCCGGATTCCCCGGCTGACGAGCGGAGCATTCAAGCACTGGCCGGCGAGCGCTCCAGACCGTTGCGAAGCCTAAAGTTCCCTTGCATCATGCTCGAGCCTGTCCCGAGCAGCTGCATTAGATTTCATGCGACGTGATTGGATCACTGGGACAAGCCCAGGAATGACACCGACGGCTTGGGAAGATTTGCCGATAAGCAAGAGGCCGGCTGGTCTATGCTTCAAAGCCGACGCGGTGTCCGACGACCTATAGTCCCAGCTAGTCTTCCAAAAGAAAAACCCCGGCATTTCTGCCGGGGTTTCCATCACTGACAATGTCAGATCAGATTAGAACGTGCGCTGAAGGCGAACGAAACCGGTCCAGCTGTCGCCAGCGCCGTTAACACCATCGGTGCCGTCGACGTCCTGGTAGTTAACAGCAACCTTGGCATCCAGACCCTGGGTGATCTTGTAGTCAACCGTTACACCAGCGCGCCATGCATCGCGGTCGCCAGTGAAGTCGTTGTCAGGAGCGATGTCGATCGTGCCGAGGTACTGAGCAGCAGGGGTGATGGTCAGCTTGTCAGTTGCCTTGATTGCGTATTCAGCAGCAACTGCCCATTCGGATTCTTCGTAGTAGTAGTTTGCGCCAGAAGCCCAAACGCCGGAGAGGCCGAAGGTGCCGGGACCGATGTCAGCATACACGATAGCGCGGATTGCGCCGTTTTCCTGGTCGGTGTCGTAAGAGCCGAGCAGGTTAGCAGTGACTGCACCGAACTTGGCGCCGATGATACCGCTTACGCCAACGTTGTTCGGGCCTTCGAACGAACCGCCCTTTGTGATTTCAGCGGAGATGTTGGAAACATCACGGCCGGCATCCAGTTCTTCAACGCTGATACCTGCGTAGAACGAACCAGCGTCGTAGGTGTAACGCAGAGCGTTGCCACGGGTGGTGTTCGAAGACAGGATATCGGTTTCGCCGGAGAGATCGTCATCCCACCAGGTGTACATGTAACCGACCTTCAGGCCGCCGAGTTCGATGAACGCCTGGTCGACGTTGACGCCACGGCTGGAGTCGTTGTTAGCCTGACCACGCAGACCAATGTAGCCGCGCAGAGCGCCGAGCTCGGT